>CACKGK010000001.1 GCA_902599665.1 uncultured Pelagibacteraceae bacterium
CCTTTTGAGGATTATTGCCTTTTGCTGGCATTGGCATTATTTCATTTTCTCCCAACAATCTTGCTACTCTAGTTGTTGGTTGTGCACCTTGACCTAACCAATACTTAACTCTTTCAACATCTAAACCCATTCTCTCTTTTTTTTCTTTTGGAATTAGGGGATTAAAAAAACCCAATTTTTCAATAAATCTTCCATCTCTTGGAAACCTGCTATCAGCAACTACTATTTTATATACGGGTCTCTTCTTAGTACCTCCCATTGATAAACGCATTTTTAACATTTTTTCTCCTATTTATTTTAATTGATTAAAAAGTTCTGGAGGTATGCCTTTATCCGCCATCCCTTTCATATTTCCTTTTGACATTTTTTTCATCATCTCTGACATCATTTTAAATTGCTTAAGCAATTTATTGATAGTGGCTACATCTGTACCTGAGCCATTAGCAATTCTTTTTTTTCTGGAACCATCTATTATCTTTGGATTTTCTCGCTCTTTTTTAGTCATTGATAATATTACAGCCTCATTTTGGGTAATTATCTTTTCATCAACCCCAGCTTGATCCATTTGTGATTTAACTTTTGAAACACCAGGTAAAAAAGACATTATACCTTCAATACCACCCATTTTTTTCATTTGTCTTAGTTGAGTGAGATAATCCTCTAAAGAAAACTGACCTTTTTTAAGTTTTTCCTCTGTTTTTTTCAATTTTTCTTCATCAAGATCTTCAGCAGCTTTTTCTACTAAAGAAACAATATCTCCCATACCCAAAATTCGATTTGCAATTCTATCTGGATGGAAAACTTCAAAATTTTCTATCTTTTCACCAACTCCTAAAAACTTAATAGGTACATCTGCAACATACTTCATGCTTAGTGCTGCCCCACCTCTACCATCACCATCTGATCTTGTAAGAATGATGCCTGTAAGATTTACTGTACTTTTAAATTCTTTTGCTACATTTGCTGCAACTTGACCTGTAAGAGAGTCTGCAACAAGTATTGTCTCTGATGGATTTATAATGCCTTCAATTTGTTTGATCTCACTCATCATTTGTAAATCGATTTGTGTTCTACCAGCTGTATCAAATAAAATTACATCTGCTCCATTAAGATTAGCTGCACTGATTGCTCTTCTACAAATATCTGCAGGTACCTGATCTTTCATAATTGGAAGTGTGATTATATTGTTTTGTTCACCAAGAAGTTTTAATTGCTCTTGTGCAGCAGGTCTGTAAATGTCTAGACTCGCCATCATCACTTTTTTCTTTTTATTAGTCTCTAAAAATCTTGCAAGTTTAGCTGTCGTAGTTGTTTTTCCAGATCCCTGTAATCCAACTAACATTATTGGAACAGGTGGAACTGCATTTAATTCAATATCAGAATTTTTATCCCCCAGAAAAGAAATTAACTCATCGTTAACAACTTTAACTACCATCTGTCCAGGTGAAGTTGATCTTATAATTTCCTGACCTAGAGCTTTAGGTTTAACTCTATTTATAAATTCTTTTACAACTTCTAAAGATACATCCGCCTCTAAAAGAGCAAGCCTTATTTCTCTTAAACCTTCATCTACTTGCTTTTCATCAAGTGAAGGGGCTTTTTTTAATGAAGAAAATATTTCTTCAAATTTATTTGTTAAGTTTTCAAACATAATTCCATCCAGCAAGTATCGCACCAGTGGGCGAACTCTCGCTGACTGGTGTCGATCTCTTTGTTGCCAAAGACACCGCAAATTGCTGTATTTTGCGGAAACGGCGATAAACTATAATAGAGGTTCAAAATGTCAATAAATAAGTTAAATACTGAAGTATATGGAATTTAAAGCTTTTAAAATGGATGGACTTGGAAATGATTTTGTAATTATTGACAATAGGTCAAATAATGTGAAATTAAACAAGGATCAAATTATTAAAATTTGCGATCGAAACTTTATTGGTTGTGACCAACTAGTCTATATTAACAACAGTGATAATGCTGATGCTGATCTAGAGTTTTATAATTCTGATGGTTCGGCAGCTGACGCATGTGGAAACGGTACAAGATGTGTAGCCTTTTTATTATCAAAAGAAAAAAATACAAAAAATATAAGCGTTCAAGTAGCATCAAAACAGTTGAATTCAAAGTTACTTGATGATGGTCAAGTTGAAACAATAATCGGTGTACCAAAAACTAATTGGAATGAAATTCCTTTATCTAAAAAACTAAACACTAAAAATTTAGGAATTATTATAGAAGATAACAATAACCAAGCAGTGAGTGGCGGTATAGCTATTAACGTAGGTAATCCTCATACTATTTTTTTTGTTAATGATGTAGAAAATTTCAATTTAGAAAAAATTGGACCTGAGATCGAAAATCATAAATTTTTTCCAGAAAAATGTAATTTCACTCTTGCTCAAAAATTAAATAAAAATCATTATAAAATTAAAGTTTGGGAAAGAGGCGCAGGTTTAACAAAGGCATGTGGAACTGCTGCGTGTGCAACAGCAGTAGCTGCAAATTTAGAAAAGTTAGAAAATTCTAGAACTGAAATTGAATTCACTTTAGGAAAATTAATAATTTCTATTGATGAAAGTCAACAAATTCATATGAAAGGACCTGTATCTAGTATCAAAGAAATAGATATAAATATATAATGGGTATATTCGAAAAGTTTAAATTAGGTTTTAAAAAAAGTGCTGATAATATTTCCTCAGGGCTTAGAGATATAATAGTAAAAAAGGAAATTGATGATGAAACATTAAACAAAATAGAGGAATTTTTGATTAGTTCTGATGTTGGCATTGACGCTTCAGCTGAAATAAAAAATATTATCTCTCAGAAAAAAATTGATCCTAAGAAAAATGTGGTTGAGGAAATAAATGCTATTTTAAAAGAATATATTTTAGAGTTAATGGTACCCTTAGAAAGAAAAGATTTTTTTGAAAATAAAGAAAATTTAAACGTAACATTAATTTCTGGTGTAAATGGGGTAGGTAAGACGACCACTATCGGTAAAATTGGTAAAATATTTAAAGATAACGGCTCAGAAGTAATATTTTCTGCTTGTGATACCTTTAGGGCAGCAGCAATAGAGCAATTAGAGTCTTGGTCTGATAAGATTGGAGCGTCAATTATCAAATCAAATCCAGGGTCTGACCCTGCTTCAGTAGCTTACAAAGCGATAGAACATGCAAAAAACAACAATATTAAACGGGTACTAATTGATACCGCTGGCAGATTGCAAAATAAGAAAAATTTAATGGATGAATTCAAAAAAATTGCAAATGTTATAAAAAAAACAGATGAAAGTGCACCTCATGATGTTGTTTTAGTTCTAGATGCAACCTCCGGGCAAAATATAATAAATCAACTTGAAGAATTTGATAAAATTATAAAAATTACCGGTTTAATTATGACAAAACTTGATGGGACAGCAAAAGGAGGAGTACTAATTGCAATTTCAAAAAAATATAAGGTTCCAATTTTAGGCCTTGGACTTGGAGAAAAAGAAGACGATTTACAAATTTTCAATGCTGAACAATTTGCAGATGCATTTACTCAATTTAATTAATTAGATTTTTAGAAATTAAAGGTTTTTCAATAGAACATTCAAAATTATTCTTATTTGTTTCATATCCACAAACTTTTGCATAACTTGAAATAATGAAATTTAGTTTCCCGTCATTCTCGAAATTTTTTAATTTTTTAGACTGAATATTATATTCTAGATTTTGATGAAAATTTTTTTTACCACTTACTAAAATTAAAGTATTATTATCTTTCATTAAATAATATGCAAAGTCCTCAGGAAAAACTGGATAGGTATAATTTTTTACAAGTTTTTTAACTTTTTTAGGAAACCATTCATATGTTAGTAAAGGGAAATCCTCTTTTGAATTATGATTATAAATATATAGATCTTGTGGATAATCATTAATATAGTTTGCATCTTCTCCTCTTGCTAAAATGGCTTTGTCTCTTGTTTTGAAATATAATGTAAATTGACTATTATATGATTTCATTTTACCAACATAAAAATATTTATTCCTAGTTTCGTTGCTAATTTCAGCGTAAGAAAAATTTGAAAAAAAAATTACAATTAATATAGATAAAATTCTTGCCATATATGACTTTAAAAATATAAAGTTGCTTAATATTTGTTTGAATTGTGTCTTAATTTAATTGTGTAATAAATAACTCAATTGAGTTTATGAGATTTTCGTTAAAATCCATCATATGATCATCATTTTCAACAAAAAAACTTGATTTTTTTCCATTAAATTTATCATAAATTTCTTTTCCCATTTTAAATGGTACAATTTTATCTTTCATACCATGCATTACCAGAATTGGAGATGTATTTTTATTCAATTTACTAATCGAATTGTATTTATCTTTTAACAAATATTTGACTGGCAAATATGGATAATAACTTTTTGCTAGTGTTTCCATAGATGTGAACGGTGACTCTAATATCACACCACTAAAAGAATAATCTTGTGCTAGATTTAATGCAATTGCTGTACCCAACGACTCCCCGTACAAGATTATATTTTTATCTTCAATTTTCTTGGAATTTAGCCATTTCTTTGCTGCCAAAGCATCTTCATAAAGGCCTATTTCTGAAGGTTTTCCATCATTTCCACTAAATCCCCTATAAGCGAATATCAAATAGTTAACATTCATTTTTGAGAATTCATTTAATTTATAAATACGATTATCAAGTTTGCCAGCATTGCCATGAAAAAGTAATATAGTCTTATAATTTTCGTTCTTTTGAAAGTGCCATCCAACCAAACTACTTTCAGAGTTAATAAATACCTTTTCTATTTTGTGATTCAAAGGTCCTTCGTCTA
Organism: uncultured Pelagibacteraceae bacterium; assembly: GCA_902599665.1. Lineage (GTDB taxonomy): Bacteria > Pseudomonadota > Alphaproteobacteria > Pelagibacterales > Pelagibacteraceae > Pelagibacter. The sequence continues at coordinate 4,839 of CACKGK010000001.1, forward strand.
AATAATTATTTTCTCCTGGATGGTACAGAAGATTTCTTTGATAAAAAAAAATAAAAATGCAAATAAACATATAAATAATTAATATTAGTAATAATATATTTGTTAGTGTCATTTTTTTATTAATCATTATTTCTATTTAGATAAATGAAAAAAATATAACTTAATATACAAAGAATTAAAAAAATTGAAAAAGAAATTCTATAACTACTTACAATATCAAATCCTTTAGAATTAAATAAGTCTATAAATAATCCAATACCCCATTGCATAAAGAATGTTCCTGAATGAATGAATACATTATATGAAGTAAGTGACTTGCCTGCTAAATTTTGTGAAAAGTTTAAAGCTATAGCTGGTTGAGTTAGAGAAATTACAATTGAAGTCATAATGTATATTGCAAATAAAAAAGCTCCAGCTTTAGGACCAAAAAAGATTATTAGAAAAAAAACAAAGTAACTTACTGGGAGTCCAAATTTAATTAGTTTAACACTACTTATTCCATAATCAGAGAGTTTGGGAAGAATATATCCCCATAAAAAGTATGATGCTAACATAGTTACATTGATCCAAAACAAGCCTGTAGCACTTTGAAATGGAGAATAACCTGTAATATTTAGCATCCAAGGACCGGCCCAAAGCGTTTGGATTGCCTGTATACCACCATAATTAATAAATGCTAATGGTACCATACTGATAAAAAACTTATTCTTCCAAATTTGTGCTAAACCTTTTTTTTCTTCATCAACAGTGAAGTTTTCTTTCTGTTCCCAATTAGGAGTGAATAAAAAAATTAAAATAATACTTATTAAAATAAGTATAGCTATTAAAATGAAAATCCATCTCCATCCTATGTATGGTAATAAAATCTGTACAGGTAAAGTAGATGATACAAAACCTATATTTGCTACCATTAACATCCATGAATTAGCACGCTGTTGATATTTTTCAGCAAACCAAACTCTGTATCCTGTTAGAGGTCCCATCATACAAGCGCTCACGCCGATCCCAATAAATATTCTTGAAATAAGTAACCCAGAAAAACTTTTTGCTAATGCAAATGATATGGTTCCTACCAATGCAATTACTAAAAAATATCCAACGACTTTTTTTGGTCCATATTTATCAAGAAGTAGTCCTATTGGGACTTGCATAATTGAAAAGCCAATAAAATAGCCTCCTGCTAACAGTCCTAAATTTCCTGCTGTTAAATCGAATTCATATGTCAGGACTGGTGTTAATGTTGCAGTAATAGATCTGACAAGATTTGATAATAAAAAACCAAAGGCAAAAATACAAAATATGATAATGCTTTTATTTACTTTAGTAATCATTTATAAATTTTTGAGATTTAATCTGTACTATGAATAATCAATCAACAAAAGATAAAGATGCACGCTCATCAAATGCTATGGCTGCAACTTCTCATCCATTAGCGACCGAAGAGGCCTTAAAAATACTAAAAATGGGTGGGAATGCAGTAGATGCTTCTATAGCAGCTTCAATTGTTTTATCTGTGGTTGAGCCTAATGCAACAAGTATTGGTGGAGACTGTTTTGCAATTGTCAAAATGAATAATCAGGATGCAGTATCTTTTAATGGATCTGGGTTAGCACCAGAGAAATTAAGTTATGATTTCTTCAAGGAAAAAAATATAGATAAAATTGGATTAACAAGTCCTCATTCAGTAACGATTCCTGGTGCAGTTCATGCTTGGGAAACTATTCATAAAGAATTTGGAAAATTAGATTTTGAACAATTATTTACAGGTGCAATTGAGATTGCAAAAAATGGTCACAAGATTTCTAAAGTAGTGTCAAATGCTTGGCATAATAGCTTAAATAAAATTAATGGAAATGAAAATTCTAAAAAAATTTTTTTGAAAGAAGGTCGTACTTATCAAGAAAATGAATTAATGAAAAATATCCCATTAGGAAAAACATTAGAGGCAATTAGTAAAAAAGGAAGTAAAGAATTTTATGAAGGTGAAACTGCAAAAGATATAATTGAAAGTTTAAGTGAATTAGGGGGTGTGCATACTTTTGAGGATTTTTCTAAACAGAACACAATAAGATCAGAAACAATAAAATCTAGTTATAAGGGTGATTTTATTCATCAATGTCCTCCAAATGGACCTGGCGTAACTGTTTTGATTATGATGAAATTGTTAGAAAAACTAAATATTCATAACTATAAATTCAATAGTACTGAAAGATTTCATCTTGAAGCCGAAGTTACAAAACAAGCTTATAAAGTTAAAGAAACAAGCTTAGGCGATCCAAATTTTGTAAATTTTGATTTAGATGAAATTTTAAGTGATAAAAATATTGAGGATATTTTTAATAAAATTAAGCTCAATTCATGCAGTGATGTTGGTGACTTAAATATTCCAGCTCACCCAGAAACTATTTATCTAACAGTTGTAGATAAAGACTTAAATAGTGTGTCCATCATTAATTCAGTTTGTTACGTATTTGGGTCAGGTATCACTACAAATAAAAGTGGAATACTTTTACATAACAGGGGTACAAATTTCAGAGTAGAGCATGGACATCCAAACTGTATTGAGGGCTTAAAAAGACCATTACACACTATAATTCCAGGTATGGTCATTGACAAAGATAACAATACAACTTTGAGCTATGGAGTTATGGGAGGGCAATATCAACCAGTAGGACAGGTGCATGTTTTAAATAATATGATTGATTACGGCATGGGTCCTCAAGAGGCTTTAAGTTTTCCAAGAGCCTTTCATTTTAACAATATTTATAAGCTTGAAAAATCAGTTGATAATCAAATTTTTAACGAATTGAAAGAAATCGGTCATAATGTTGAGTATATTGATGGCACTCATGGTGGAGGTCAAGCTATTAAAATAAATCGTACAGAAGGGGATCTTTTAGGAGGATCTGATCCTAGAAAAGATGGTTACGCAAAAGGGTACTAAATAATGTCAAAAAGAATTGTTAGAAACATTTTTGAAAATGTGAATGATGAAAATATTGCTCTAACCTCCGAAATCAGTACAAAACTAAATTACAAAGATTTAAAATCATTTATAGATAAAATTTCTAAACAGCTGGCTGGAAATGGATTATCAAACAAAGATAGAGCAGCGATAGTTTTACCAAATGGGCCATATATGGCTTCAAGTTTTTTAGCTATTTCAAGCTATATGTCTGCTGCACCTTTAAATCCATCATATAAATCTGAGGAGTATGAATTTTATTTAAAAGATTTAAATCCAAAAATTGTTTTGGTTGAGAAAAATTCTAAAAATCCAGTTGTCGATGTAGCAAAAAAATTAAAAATAGAATTATGTGAGATTAATCCAGAAAAGGATGGACCTTCAGGAATATTTAATATTTATGAAAAAGAAAGTGAATATTCTTTACCTGATGAAAATGATGAAGCATTAGTGCTACACACTTCTGGTACTACATCAAGACCAAAAATTGTTCCTTTAACAAATAAAAATATTTTTTCTTCTGCAGAAAATATTTCTAAAAGTTTAAATCTTTCTAAAAATGACCATTGTCTTAATATTATGCCACTTTTTCATATACATGGTCTTATAGCTATTTTAGCTTCATCAATGAAAGCTGGGGCATCTGTATGTGCATCAAATGGTTTTAATGCTATCAAGTTTTTAGATATGGCTAAATCAGAAAAAATAACTTGGTACTCAGGGGTGCCTACAATGCATCAGGCTATTTTATTAAGAGCAAGTAGAAATTTAGAAGTTGCTAAGCTACTAAAACTAAGATTAATTAGATCATCATCTGCATCTTTACCACCAGCAGTATTCAAAGATTTAAATGATGTTTTTAGTTGCCCAGTAATTGAAGCATACGGTATGACAGAAGCTACTCACCAAATGACTTCTAATCCATTGCCACCTAAGCAACAAAAAGCAGGATTTGTAGGCCTTCCAGCAGGTCCAGAGGTATGTATTATGAACGAAGATGGGGAAGTGCTAAAACAAGGTGATGAAGGAGAAGTGTGTATAAAAGGTGAAAATGTAACTCTTGGATACGATAATAATGAAGAAGCAAACGAAACAAGTTTTACCAATGGTTGGTTTAGAACTGGCGATCAAGGTTATTTCGACAATGAGGGTTATTTAAAGATTTCAGGAAGATTGAAAGAAATAATTAATAAAGGTGGAGAAAAAATATCTCCATTAGAAGTTGATAATGTATTAATGGACCATCCATTAATAGATCAAGCAGTTTGTTTTGGATATGAAGACAAAATGCTTGGAGAAAATATTGCTAGTGCAATTATAATAAAAAGTGGTGAGGCATTTTCAGAAAATGATGTTTTAGAATATGCTCAAGAAAAACTTGCTAAATTTAAAATACCAAAAAAAATTTTTTTTGTTGAAGAAATTCCAAAAGGAGCAACAGGAAAATTACAAAGAAATGTTTTAGCAAAAAAATTTGGTTTAAATAATTAATGACAAAAGTTTGTATATTTGGTGCAGGATCGATTGGGGGATATTTAGCTGCGTGTTTGAGTAAAAATAATATTGATTTATCACTTATAGCCAGAGGTCCACACAAAAAAGCTATTGAGGAAAATGGTTTAACATTAATTAAAAAAGATAAAACAGAAAACTTTAAATTAAAAGTAACAGATGATCCCAAAGAACTTGGAATTCAAGATTATATTTTTATTTCAGTAAAAGCTCATGCAATTTCTAATATAGTTGATTCTCTTCAAAGCTTAATTGGAAAAAATACAACTATAATATCTGCTGTGAATGGTTTACCTTGGTGGTATTTTCATAAAGCTAACACGGGGACAAACTTAGATGAGAAACATATAGATAGTGTTGATCCTGATGGTAAGATTTGGAATTCTTTGAATCCTTCAAGAGCTCTTGGATGTGTGGTTTATCCAGCAGCTGAAATTACTGAACCTGGTGTTATTAAACACAATGGTGGTGAAAGATTTACATTAGGCGAACCAGATGGATCAAAATCAGAAAGACTTAAAATTATTGCAGACTTATTAATTGCAGGAGGCTTAAAAGCTCCACAAAAAAGTAATCTAAGAGATGAAATATGGATAAAGCTCTGGGGTAATTGCTCATTTAATATAGTAAGCGCACTATATGATAAGACTTTGGATGAAATTGGTAATGACCCAGAATTATTAAACACCGTAAGAAAATTGATGGAAGAATGTCAGTTAGTAGGAGAGAAAATAGGTGTAAAATTCAACGTCTCAATAGATCAAAGAATTAAAGCTGCTATCTCTATTATTGGTCACAAACCCTCGACAACGCAAGACTTACATGCAAAACGTCCTTTAGAAATAGATCCAATTATTGGATCAATAATTGAAATTGGAAATAAAGTTAATGTAAAAACCTTTACATTAAAAACTGAGTATAACAAATTAAAAGACAAAGCGGAAAGACTTAATTTATATCAAAGGACAAATATAATTGAACAGATTACAAGTTAATCAAAAATTGAGAGAAATATCTCTGTGTACTGAATTACATTTTGAAACATAAATTGCTTGCTCTTTTGTAAGTTTTTGTTGTAACCTCAATCCAATAGTTTCACTTAATACAGTTAAGTGATTATTTATTCTATCCATATATTTTTTGTCAAATTCATTTCTCCAACTTACTTCTTGATCAAAATGTGCATAAGTATCACTAGCTATTTTTTGAATTTGTTCTGGATCTTTTTCATCTTCATCCATTATAGTTATTAGATAATCTAATTTATCTGCAAATTCATCTGATCCAGAAATCTCTCCTACTTTATCAAACATATTATCAATATGATCAATGGCATCTAAATATCCTCTATTGTCAATTTTAGATTTAAGAATTTTGATATCTTCATTTAATTCTTCAAATTTTTCACCATCTAAAATAAATAATTTTATCAACATTAAATCATCATATGCATTGTCTGCAGTTTTACGATATTTTTTTACTGCTAAGTTTTTTGCTTTATTAATCTTGTTAAATTCATCATTTCTTGATTTCCAATCTTTAGAAATTGAGTTTTCTATTTCGTCAATTTCGAGTTTTATGTTCTCAATTCTTTGTTCAATTTTATTTTTTTCAGAAACTTCATCATCATCTAAATTTCTAATTTCGGCTTTAAATTTATCTATTTTTTTATTGAGTTTAAAAATTTTCTTTTGTTTTTTTCTCGTTTTGAAATGTAAATCTCGATAATCAACAGCGTAATCATTGTAAATAGCTTCGGCACTTTTTACATCATCAACTAATTCAAATGTATAATTTGAATTATCAACATGACGTTGGAAATAACTTAACTTATCGGCTGGTAAATTTGCAAGTATTATTGAATCAAAATCGTCTATGCTATTCTTTATTTCATCTGCATTGTTTGTATATTTTGCAAATTTATATTCTTGCAAACAATATTGAAGTTTCGGGTTCATAGGAGGTGGAGCTACATTTGAAGTCAGATAAACTCTATTTGGAAGATAATTTACCAGACTTGGATAAGACCCTACAATTGCTAGGCCAATGAGTTGTAAAATTATAAATGGAACAACACCTTTCCAAATATCTAATGTTTGTACCACTTTTGGAGCAACACCTTTTAAATAAAATAAGGCAAAACCAAAGGGGGGAGTTAAAAAAGAGGTTTGTAAATTGACACCAATCATAACACCTAACCAGACCGCTGTAACGTTTGCTCCTGTCTCAGCTAATAATATAGGTGCAATTATTGGAACAACCACAACAGCGATTTCAATAAAATCTAAAAAGAACCCAAGTAAGAATATTACAATCATTACAACTACAAACTGAGTCCAAAAGCCCCCGGGTAAATCTTGAAGGAAGTCTCTTACTAATTCTTCACCACCAAATGCTCTAAATCCTGATGTAAGCATTGCAGCACCTAATAGAATAATAAATACCATCGAAGTTGTAACGCACGTTTCGGTTACTACTTCTTTAAGAACATTTTCAGTTTTATATGTTCTCCAAAAACTCCATGCTATTCCATAAACCAAAGTGATTACAAAAATAGCAGTTATATAAATTGCTCCTAAATCTCTTTCTTCTATATTTTTTATGTTAAGTTCATAATTTGATGCAAAAAAAGTAATGGGTATTAATGATCCAATTATCATTATAAGTGGATAGAAGGCACTTTTCTTACCTTGAAATAGACGGTAACCCGCCATTAATGTTGCTCCAATTGCTCCTATAGAACCAGCTTGGTTCACAGTTGCAATACCCATAAGAATCGATCCTAAAACAGCAAAAATTAATGCAAGTGGAGGAATAATTATAACAATAACTCTCATCCAAAATTTGAAATCAAAGTTTCCTTTAAATGGAACAGGTGGGGCAACCCCTTTTTTTATTCTTGCATAGAAAAATACATAGATCATATATAAAGCTACAAGTACTAATCCTGGTAAAAGTGCTCCCAGGAACATGTCACCGGCACTGGATGAACCTACTCTAAATTCACCTGGCATGTTAAATTCGCCTGTTAAAGCTTTATAATCGTTCTGCCTCATGTTATTGGCAACATCTGATGCGCTCGCTAATTGGTCCGCTATAATAATTAATACAATTGATGGCGGAATAATCTGTCCTAGAGTTCCAGAAGAGCAAACAATTCCACTTGCAAGTTTTCTGTCATAATTGTTGTTTAACATTGTAGGTAATGAAATTAATCCCATTGCAATGACTGTTGCTCCGACAATACCTGTAGTTGCAGCTAATAATGCACCAACAAATATTACCGAAATACCTAAACCGCCAGGTATCGGGCCAAATAATTGACCCATAGTTATTAATAAATCCTCAGCAATTTTTGATTTTTGAAGCATAATTCCCATAAAAATAAATAAGGGAATTGCAATTAAAGTGTCAGTCTCGACGTCCCAGTAATTACTTCTAAAATTTGTAATTCCAGCAACAAGCCATTCGGTTGGACCATCGACAGCGAAGTAAGCATCAACATCGCCAGCAAAAATATAACCAAAAAAAGCTGCTAAACCGATAGATATGATAGCTGAACCAGGAAGAGCAAAGGCAACTGGATACCCTGAAGCTAGAGCTGCAATCATAATTAAAACTAATATAGCTAAAAAAAATAATTCCATTATTGGCTTTCCATATTTTCGATACTAACTTTATTTGTTTTATCGACCTTTGAAATATTTACCTCTTCATCATTTTGCAGAAGTTTGTGGCTACTGCTCATAAAATAACTTGTGAATTGCAGCAACATCGTAACTGCAAAAACTCCTAAATAAACAGCCATTAAATAAAGTAGATATAGTCCGTTAGAACCTTGCTGAGTTACTTCAAAGGCAACTACGGGTCCGTTAATAATACTTGCTTTACCGTTTAAACCATAAAAGATAACTATTAAACAAAGTGGTACTCCAAGAAGTGCTGAACCTATCGAATTAGTCCATGCTTTTTTTCTCTCACTAAAAGAAGAGTAAAGGACATCTACTCTTACGTGACCTTCGTGTATTAGAGCATATGCACTTGCAAATAGATATAGCGCAGCATACCAAAATCTCACAAGGTCTCCCTGAAAAGCTTGCTCATAAGAAAATATAAATCTTGATAATACTATTACAAATTCACTTAGTACGACTAGAACTGCAAGCCAAATAAATCCGACAGATTTTGTAAAATATCCAATTATGAAAGATCCTAAAATAATTGGAAAATGTATAAATGTAATTCTTTCAGGAGCTTTAACCATAAAAGCTTTAACCTCAGGACTAAAAATAGCTTCCCATAGTCTTTCCACAACCATGAATGAAATTATAAAATCAGCAACACCAACTAGAAATACAGCCCAAAAAGATGATCTAACTAAATATGCAGAAAATTTTGATAATATTTCTGAATCATGTTCCAGTGTCTGAGAATATGTTTTAAATACGTATAAAATAACTCCAGCAATACAAATCAAATAAATTCCAATTTGCAAATAACCATAATTTAATTCTGATCCTTGAAGTGCTTTTTGTTTAAAACCAAATAATTCGTAATGAGAAAAAATTTTTTTTACTCCTGGCCAGTCGACCCAAACTGTAAGAATATTATTTATTAAAAATGCTAGCGTAAAAGCTAACACAGAGTAGCTTAAAATTCTTAAATAACGTGCTGTAATCTTGCTTTCGGAGTCCATAGGTTTTTTTTAATACTAAAAATTTACTTTTATTGAAACTAAAAAAAAGGGCCCAATTAAGGGCCCTTTTAATTACATAAAAGACGTAATTACATTCCTAGCACTCTGTTTCTTTGCTGAATGTAAGGTGAGTCTGATAGGTTTGTCCAAGCACCAATTTCTTTTCTAGCTTTTAAGAAACTTGTGTGGATTCTCTCAGCGAGACCACTACTTGCTCTAGTTTCCTCAAAAACTTCCTCTGCTGCTTTTCCAAAACCATCGTAAACTTTATCACTAAACTTCTCTAGTTTAACACCATGGTCGTTTATCAATCTAGCTAATGCTGCTCCGTTTTTAGCATTGTACTCTGACATCATAACGTCGTTTTCAGTAGATGCACAAGCTTCGATTAACAACTGATCTGATTTTGATAAACTTGTAAACCAAGATTTATTACATCCACAAGCTAACATTGAACCAGGTTCGTGCATTCCAGGATAGTAGTAGTATTTAGCTGCTTCTTGGAATTTCATTGCTTCATCATTCCATGGACCAACCCATTCTGTTGCATCAATTGCACCAGACACTAAGTTTTCATAAATCTGTCCACCAGGAAGTGAAACTGGAGATCCTCCAAGTTTACCAATAACTTGACCACCTAATCCAGGCATACGCATTTTTAAACCTTTAAAGTCATTTGGACTTCTGATTTTCTTGTTAAACCATCCACCCATTTGAACTCCTGTATCACCACACATGAAATTTTTTAGACCAAATTTATCTGCTAATTCATCCCATAATTGTTGACCACCAGCAAATCTGATCCAAGCATTCATTTCTGTGTAAGTGAAACCGAAAGGTACTGCAGTGAAGTAACCCCAAGCAGGATCTTTTTTCACCCAATAATAGTCTGCAGCATGATACATTTGAGAGTTACCTGAAGCAACTTCATCAAATGAGTCAAATGCCTTAACTCTTTCGTTAGCAGCGTAGTAAGTAACTTGAATTCTTCCATCACTTACATCACCAATTCTTTGCGCAAATCTTTGTGCACCAGTTCCTAGACCTGGGAAATCTCTTCCCCAAGTTGCTACCATTGAAACTTCAATTCTGTCTTTGGCAACAGCTGGAGCAGACAAAGATGATGCAGCTACAGCGGCAACACCTGTTGCAGCAGCAGCTTTAAAGAACTTACGTCTTGAAGGCGTTTTTTTTACCTTCATTAGTTTTTTGTCTTTAATCATTTATTTCTCCTCTTTAGTTAATTAACTAATGATAATTAAACATAAATGTAACTTAGAGTCATTTTAAAAATTAGGACAAATAGGTTAAATACAACTTGAGATTGTTAATTGACTTTATTTTTGCAATTTCCTGTCTTAAAAAATTCATCAAGGTTGTCTATTGCTAAATTAGCCATTGCTGTTCTAGTTTCCTTGGTTGCACTACCTAAATGTGGAAGAATAAACGCGCTTTTATGCCTATAATAACCTTTGTTTAAATTTGGCTCATTTTTGTAGACATCTAATCCAACTGCATAAACTTTTCTTCTATCAAGAGCATCAACCATTGCCTCATCCTCTATTATATCGCCCCTTGCAACATTAGTTACAATTGCTCCTTTGGGCAAATATTCTATTGTATCTTTGTTTATCATGTTAATTGTCTCTTTCGATGCAGGACAGCAAACAGATAATACATCTGAAACTGATAACAAATCTTTTAGGTTGTCATGATAAACTGCTCCCTGCTCCTTATCCTCAGTTAGCTTTGATCTATTGTGATAATGAATAACCATACCCAGCGATTTAGCGACTTTTGCAATCTTTTGTCCAATTCTTCCCATTCCTAATATTCCCAATCTAGTTCCAGTTAATTGTTTTCCTATTAATAAATCTGCTGACCAAACCCAACCTCCTTCTCTTGCTCTTTCAATTCCCTCAGAAGCTCTCCTGCAAGCACCCAATATTAAAAGAACCCCTATTTCAGCTGTTGCATCTGTCAAAACATCTGGAGTATTAGTCACTGCAATTCCTCTATTTCTTGCTGCATCCAAATCAATATTTCCAAAACCAACTGCAAAATTTGATAATATTTTTACAGTATCGGGTAATTGATTTATTGTTTCAGCATCTAACTTATCAGTAAGAGCTGATAATATTCCATCACAGCCATCGCTCATTTCAACAAGTTTTTTTTGAGAATATAGTTCATCGTTTAAATTCAAATTTGCATCAAAAATTTCTTTAGCCTTGTCTTCACAAGATCTTAGCAATCTTCTTGTGACCAAAATTTTTTTCATAGATATGTAATTAATTTAAATCGAAAATTTTACCGGGATTCATTATGTTATTTACATCCAAAGATCTTTTAATAGATTTCATAACGGGTACATTGTCTGGATGTTCTCTAAGCAAATAATGTTTCTTTTGAAGACCTATACCGTGTTCTCCAGTGATTGTTCCTTCAAGCTCAAGTGCTTTGTTTATTAAATCATCACTGTATTGTCGAATTTTTTTTTGTTTTTCATGATCCTCTGGGTCATAAAGAACAATAGAGTGAAAATTTCCATCACCTACGTGGCCTACCATTGGAGCAGTTAAACCTAGTTTTTGTACTTCTTTTTCTGCCCAAGATATACACTCGACTAATCTTGAAATTGGAACACAAACGTCTGTTGAATAAACTTTCATGTCGTTTCCTAAAGCTTTAACAGAGTAATAAACATCATGTCTTGCTTTCCATAATTTTTTTTGTTCTTCGGGAGAAGATGCCCATTGAAAATCACTTCCACCATTACTTTTAGAAATTTCCTCTACAATACCAATATTTTCATTATTTGAAGCCTCACTCCCATGGAATTCAAAAAATAATGTCGGTGATGCTTTTATGTTTTCTAGTTTTGAATATTTAATACTAATTTCCATCTGATCTTTGTTAAGCATTTCAATTCTTGCAATTGGAACACCGTACTGAATAACTTCTTGTGATGCTTTTACTGCAGAGTCTAAATCTGGGAAATAGCAAACTGCACTCATTATACTTTCAGGTATGGGTGATAATCTTAATTGTACTTCAGTAATTATTCCAAGCGTTCCTTCTGAACCTATAAATAAATTTGTGAGATTATATCCCGCAGAAGTTTTTTTTGTTCTAGCTCCTGTTTTAATAATATCTCCATTGGGAAGAACAACTGTGAGACCTGAAATTACAGTTCTCATTGTACCGTATTTAACAGCCATTGTTCCAGAAGCCGAAGTGGCAGCCATTCCACCAAGAGCTGCGTCTGCACCCGGGTCAATTGGAAAAAATACTCCATCCTCTCTTAAATATTCATTTAATTGTTTTCTTGTAACATTTGCTTGAACTCTACAATCAAAGTCCTCAGCATTAACGCTTAAAACTTTGTTCATTTTTTCAAGAGAAATAGTAATACCGTTTTGATTTCCTACAACGTGACCTTCCAGAGAAGTGCCTGTACCAAATGGAACAACTGGAATTTTGTGTTCATTACATAACTTTAATAATTGTGATACTTCTTCATTAGTTTCAGGAAATACTACAGCTTTTGAAAGTATTGGGTCATAAGTGTCTTCACCTCTAGCATAGTTTGCTCTTGTAGATTCTGAGGTTGAAAACCTTCCATTAAAAATTTTTTTTAATTCAGTTTGAACAATTTCATTCATAATTAAATATTATAGAAGTTTCTTTTAAAAAATACAGTCTATTTAGAAAGCATCTTGCCTATGTTTTCTAAGGCCTGTTGTATGTTATCTCTGGATGCGGCAAAACTAAACCTTACATAATCTTGGCAAGTTTGACCAAATGCAGTTCCCGGTACTATTGCTACTCCAGCTTCATGCATAGCTTTTTTACAAAATTCTGCACCTGTCATTCCAGTGCCTTTTACATTTGGAAAAGCGTAAAACGCACCACCTGGTAAACTACACTCTACTCCAGGTAAGTCATTCAAACCAGTATGGATTAAATTTCTCCTTAAAGTAAATTTATCCAACATATCTTTAATTGAGTCATCTGGACCATCTAAAGCGGCTATTCCAGCAAACTGTGCAGCTGCATTTACACAAGATACACTATTAATTAGTAGTTTGTTTACATGTTCAACAAGTTCTTTTGGCCAAAAACTCCAACCTAATCTCCATCCAGTCATTGAATATGCTTTGCTCCAACCCTCTAAAACAATAAGTCTATCTCTTAAATTTTCATAGTGGAAAAATGATGGCATTTCTTTGTAATCAAAAATCTGTCTACTATAAATTTCATCACTTAAAATAGTGACATGCGGATGTTTTTCTAATTCCTTAGCAAAATAATCTATCACTGGTTTCTCAACAAAACTTCCTGTTGGATTGTTAGGATTAATTAAAATTAATAATCTTGTTTTATCAGTTATTAGTGAAAGTATTTTATCAGGATCAAACTTAAGATCTTTATCTTCGGTTAAATCATAAGGTACTGGAGTTGAACCAGTATAATTAATCATTGATTCATAAATCGGAAATGCAGGTGTTGGATGAATTATTTCTGCTCCAGGTTCACCATAACACTGAATTGCATAACTCATTGTAGGTTTTCCACCTGGCATAATTAAAATTCTTTCAAAATCTATATTTGTATTGTAACGTTTTTTAATCCATCTTGTTACAGCTTGCCTACATTCTGGAATTCCATTTGACATAACATAACCATGGTGACCATCATCTAAAGCCTTCTTGGCAGCTTCGACTACATGTTTTGGAGTTTTAAAATCTGGTTGTCCTAAACCCAGATGTATCATTGGATGACCTTTAGCCTCTAATGCTTTCGCCTCAGCTAACACACTAAAGGCAGACTCAGTTCCTAAATTTTCTAAACTTTTTGCTAGTCTCATAAAATTAATTTTAAGGTGAGGAAACTAACTGAAAAGTAAGAGTATGTCTATTATATTTAATTTTTTTTACTAATTTTTTATATAAGTAATTTTTAATTATTTTCTGAAAATAATTTTTGATTCATCAAGATCTTTGATACTTTTACAGCCCATCAATATCATGTTACGTCTTATTTCATCATGCATATTTTGTAATAATCTCTCTATACCTCGTTGTCCACCAGCCCCTAAACTAAACAAAAATGCTTTGCCAAAACTACAAGCTGTCGCACCCGCTGCAAGCGCTTTAAGCACATGTGTGCCTCTTCTAACACCTCCATCCAATATAACCTCTAATTTATCACCTACGGCATCCCTAATGGCCTTTACTTGATCAAATGGAGATCTAGATCCATCAAGTTGTCTTCCCCCATGATTTGATATCATAATAGCTGTACAGCCAATATCTATAGCTTTTTTTGCGTCATCAACTGACATAACTCCCTTAAGTGCAATAGGCCCATCCCATTTTTTAATACAATACTCAGCATCCTTCCAGTTCATAGCAGGGTCATACTGTTCGTTTATATATCCCATTACAGATTGAGCTATATTTGTACCTTTTTCAACTTTGTCCTTAAGATTTGCTAATTCAAATTTCTTATTTGTAAAATAATTAAATACCCACTGTGGCCTCATGGCAAAGCTCATTAAACTGTCTAATGTAAATTTTGGGGGTGTTGTAAAACCTGTTCTATGATCTCTTTCTCTGTTTCCAGCGACTATGGTATCAACAGTAATACACATCCCATTAAAGTTTGCTCTTTTACATCTATCAATCAAATCATCGGTTATGGATTGATCTTTATGGATATATAATTGAAAAATTTTTGGTCCACTTGAAAGATTTGCAATTTCTTCGATAGAAAAAGATGCCATTGTAGACATGCTGTAAATTGTACCAAATTTTTCTGCTGCACGAGCAGATGCTTTATCACCATCTGGGTGGTATAAACTTTGCATAGCGGTAGGGGACAAAAAAATTGGCATATCCATTTTTGTTCCGAAAACCTCAGTCTTTAAATCTGGCTCGCCAACGCTATTTAAAATATTTGGGACTAGGTCGCAGTCATTAAATGAATCTGTGTTTCTATTCATTGTGACTTCATCGTCAGCCCCACCATCAATATAATGAAAAATCGGGGCAGGTAATTTTTTTTTTGCTAGCTTTCTAAAGTCATCGAAATTGTAGCAATTATTTAGACTCATTATCTTCTGAATCTTAAATTACTTCTATTTAGATCACTAATTTTTGTGCAACCCATAAGTTTCATGTCACGTTGCAGCTCTGTTTTGTATTGATTTAAGGCTCTTTCAACACCAGCTTGGCCTGCAGCAGCTAGTGCATATAAATAAAGCCTACCACCTGAACATGCTTTAGCACCTATTGACAATGCTTTAAGCATATGAGTACCTCTATGAATTCCTCCTTCACATATAACATCAAGTTTATCTCCAACAGCATCAACTATTTCTGCTAATTGATCAAACGGAGATCTGGATCCATCAAGTTGTCTTCCGCCATGATTGGAAACCATTATACCACTGCATCCAATATCCACAGCTCTTTTTGCATCTTCAACGCTCATTATACCTTTAAGAGCAAAATGACCTCCCCATTTAGAACGAAGATTTTCAGCATCTTTCCAATTCATAGATTGATCTAGCATTGTAGAAAAATAACTTCCAATTGAAGAGTTAGTACTGGTACCTTCTTTAACAAAATCTTGAAGATGAGGTAATTCAAACTTACCTTTTGTTAAATAGTTTATTCCCCACATAGGCTTTGTGGCAAAGCTAAATAGACTTGATAAAGTTAATTTTGGAGGCGATGTAAAGCCAGTTCTTAAATCTCTCTCCCTATTTCCACCAGTAATAGTATCTACTGTTAATGCCATTACATCAAACTTTGCTGCTTTAGCTCTCTCTAGACAAGAGTCATTAAGACCTCTGTCTTTATGAAAGTAAAATTGAAACATTTTAGGTGTATCAATCATAGATGATATTTCTTCAACACTTACAGTTGCTAAAGCTGAAACACCAAACATTGTATTAAATTTTTTTGCTGCTTTTCCTACAGCTCTTTCTCCATCATAATGGAAAAGTCTTTGTAAGGCTGTAGGCGCTAAATAAAAAGGTAGGTCCAATTTTTTTCCAAATATTGTTGTTGAAAGGTCAACATTTTCTACTCCTCTTAAAACATTTGGGACTAAATCAACATCATCAAAAGCACTTGTGTTTCTAGCGTATGTTATCTCATCATCTGCTGCACCATCTATGTAATGGAATATTGGAGAAGGTAGTTTTTTCTGAGCTAATTTTCTAAAATCACTAAAATTGTGACAATCTTTTAAATTCATATCTTTAAATTAAAATTTTTTTATATAATTAAACATATAACTATTTGCCCCAGGATTCTTATCTCCAAGACTAGCATTAGATATATGATTATATGAGACTGCTATTTCGCTATTATTTGAAAATTCATAAGATATTTGAATTTCAGTTTTAAACTCAATCACATGCCCTAAATCTTTACCATCACCTTCAGAATATAATCCAGGTGTAAAACTTGGGGTAAATTTAAGTGGTCCCTCATTGTAAATCTGAAAACCTGTATAAATATATGCAGCATTATCAGCTGTTACCATTAAACCCGTTACTGGTTGAAGTGTTCCTAAAAAACTCTCTTTATTTTTTCCAGTATTGATATGTTGTACACCAAATAAGGTAGCTTTTTTTCCCTCATCACTAAAATCAAAAGTTCCAGTATAAAAACTCCAATTTTCTTTAGAATTATGTCCATCTGCTTTCGCTAGGTTAAATACTAGTAAAAAATAAATTAAAAATATTTTTAAAATGATATTCATAAATAATTGTATCTACTTTATAGATACTTTTCTGATAATTAGAATACCGCCAAAAACAAACAAAATCAAAGGTAATACCCACAGTAAAATTGTATTTTTATTAACTTCTGGATCATAAACTATCCATTCGCCATATTTAGCTTTAAGATATTCATAGATTTGTTCGTCATTTTTACCTTCATCAATTTTATTTTGTATTACAATTTTCATACTTAATGCAAAATCCGATTGAGAATCATAAACTGATTGTCCTTGGCAAATTAAGCATCTTAGATTTTTCGAAATTTTATCAACTTCTTGAGAGGTCTCAGCTAAAGAATAATTTTGAAAGAATAATAAAATAATTAGCAATCTGAATAAAATTTTCATCTTTTTCATTGAACTAAATTAATAATTTTTGCAAATGACTTATCATCTAAAGGACCAATAAATTTTTGAATAATCAATTTAGATTTATTATCAATCAAATAAGTTTCAGGTACACCGAACGCACCAAACTCTATTGAATTAATCCCTTTGGGGTCAGTAATTATATTTGTATAAGGATTTCCAAGTTCACTAAGAAATTGTTTAGCATTTTTTTCATCGTCTTTATAATTAATACCTATAATACTTAATTTGTTTAAAGATTTTAAATTTAATAAATAAGCATGCTCATCCCGACAAGGTAAACACCAGGAAGCCCATATATTAATTAAAGACACACCTTCATTATTTAGTAGTTCATTTATAAAAACTTCTTCTTCAGAAAAAAGATATTTTGCTTTAAAATTGAAATTAACATTATTCTCTTTAATTTCTGGAGAATAAATATTTGATTTGTCTAACCCCTTTAAGAGTATGAAAAAAGAAAACAGTGTAAATAAAACTATACTGATTAATTTTATATTTTTAGACATTTTTTTTCTTTAAGCTCAATATTCCACCCAATGAAATTAATAATACTGAAATCCAAATCCAAATCATAAATGGTTTAATTTGATATCGCACGTTATAAAAACCATCGTTTTTAATTAAATTAAATACTAAAAAATTATCTGTGAAAATTGTAGAGGAAATATCAGCTTCACTGGTAATGGTTTCAGGTTGGTCATAAATTCTAATTTCAGGTTTTAAACTTAATGAATTATTTTTATCTACAATATTAAATTTGCCAATTAATGTTTGATAATTTTGTTTTTTAATTACTTCAATATTTTGAAATTGAATTATTTTATCTAAAAATTTTATTTCATCTCCAACTCTCATGTTTGATGAATGTTCTTTGGCCAACACACCATTTAATAAAATACTTAAAATTAACAAACTGAAACCAAAATGAGAGATTTTTTGAGATATATTTATATTTTTTCCAAAAAAATCTCTAATTGTCACAAAAAATAAGAATAAACTGAAAATAAATAGAGGAAGAGATAGAAGATAAGAAACGCCAAATTTATTTACAAAAATATAAGAAATTACTATTGATATTATAAAGATAAAGATATCTTTTAAATTAATCTTTACCATCTTATCTTTTATCCATTTAATATTGGGTCCGATTGCCATAAAAAATAAAAATGGAATTAAGAATGGGATAATTAATTTATGGTAAAAAGGTGGTCCGATCGAAATTTTTTCGTTGTTAATTACCTCCAAAAAAATTGGATAAACTGTACCAATCAAAACTACTGATAAAAAAAACATCATGAATAAATTATTAATTAATACAGCAGTTTCTTTGCTTATTAAAAAAGTTTTGTTTGAGCCGACTGTAATAGTTTTTTGATAAAAAAAATAAATAAATATAGAAATAAAAATTAATACAAACAAAAAACACAAAATAAATACTCCACGTGATGGATCGTTTGCAAAAGTATGAATTGAATTTAAAATTCCAGATCTAACTAAAAAAGTTCCACTCATACTTAATGAGAAAGTTGTAATTGATAAAATTATTGCCCATGATTGAAATGTTCCTCGTTTCTCTAAAGTAAAAACTGTGTGTAATAATGCTGTGAGGCAAAGCCAAGGCATTAGTGATACGTTTTCAACAGGGTCCCAAAACCAAAAACCTCCCCATCCTAACTCGTAATAAGCCCATATAGATCCTAGGAGAATACCAATAGATAAAAATACCCACGAAATTAAAACCCATCTTTTAATGTGACTTGCCCAAGATTTATTAATAGAGCCAGAGATAATTGCACCTAAAGC
Source organism: uncultured Pelagibacteraceae bacterium (assembly GCA_902599665.1). GTDB lineage: Bacteria > Pseudomonadota > Alphaproteobacteria > Pelagibacterales > Pelagibacteraceae > Pelagibacter. The sequence goes on from CACKGK010000001.1 coordinate 23,987, forward strand.
GGATGAGAATATAATAGAGGTTCCAACATATCCTAAATATAAAATGGGAGGATGAATTGCTAAAGCAGGATCTTGGAGTATTGGATTTAATCCTGTTCCCTCGGTAGGAATTGGAAACATATTCGCAAAAGGATTGGATGTGAAAAGTATAAATAGAAGAAAACCAAAAATTATAATTTCCTGAAAAAATAATGTAAGAGTTCTGTATCTTTGAGAAAGATTTTTTGAGTCTATTGTAAACAAAAATAAAAAAATTGTTAACACCAATAACCATAAAAGCAAACTTCCCTCATGATTACCCCATGTCCCAGAAATTTTATAGAATAAAGGTTTTGTAGTATGAGAGTTGTTATAAACAGTCTCGTTACTAAAGTCTGATGTTACAAAAGCATAAATTAAAGTCAAAAAACTAATTATAACCATTAAAGATTGTACGGATATTAACGAAAAAATATTTCCACTCAAAACATTATAGGAATTCCTAAATGATAATGAGGTTTTTATAATTATAAAAATCGAAATTAATAAAGCTATATATAAAGAGTAGTTACCTAGTTGATTGACCATTCTAATTTTCTTTTAAAGATTCTGCTACCTCTGGGGGCATATAGTTTTCATCATGCTTTGCCAAAATTTTCACCGCCTTAAAATAATTTCTGTCTTGAAGAAATCCCTCGGCGACAACTCCTTTTTCTTCCTCAAACAAATTTGGTATTGAGCCTTTGTAATTTACTATAAGCTCGTTTTTAAAATCAGTTATTACAAAATTTACTTCAGATTGATTAATATTGATTGAATTTTTTTTTACCATTCCACCAACTCTAATTTTTTTTTTTGTGACTTCAGAAAGAATCTTAATTTCTGTTGGTGATTTAAAATAAACTACATTTTCTTCCAGCGATTTTATAATTAAATAAGAAACTAGAACTAAAGAAATAAATATTGATAATATAAAAACAGCTCTTAATTTTACTTTTTTACCATACATGAAAATAAGTAATTAAATCTTAGAAACTGATGAAGTGGCTAAAATTTCTTTGAAAGTTTCTTGTTTTTTTGCTTTTTCAACTTTTTCTAGATCTAAACTTTCAAATTTTGCTTCAAATTTTTTCTGCTCTTTAATTAACTGAAGCTTAATAACTGAATGTAAAATCCAAAAACAAGATAATGTAAACACAAAAGAAGACCATACGTATAAGCCGTACCCATTCATGTATAAAATGTCTTGAATCATAATCTATCTAATCCTTTATTCTTAATTTTTATCAGTTCTGTATTATATTTCATCAAAAATATCAAAAGTGAAAAAAGTGCAAATGCCGCAGTCATTATTCCCAAAGGAAGCAGCATTGATGAATGAATTGAAGTTTCTTTAAGTAGATTTATCGAAGCTGGTTGATGAAGAGTAGACCACCAATCTACAGAAAATTTTATAATTGGAACATTAATTACTCCAAATATAGCAATATAGGAACTTAATTTTACAGCTTTATCCTCTGTTCCTGCAATTCTCCAAGACAAAATAAACATTAAATAAAATATTGCTAATAATAACATGGACGTAATTCTTGCATCCCATGCCCACCACGTTCCCCAGGTAGGTTTGCCCCATATTGATCCAGTTACTAAAGCGATTATATTAAAAACAAAACCTGATGGAGCTAAACTTTTAGTAATTAGTGAAAAGTTTTTATTTTTAAAAATTATAATACCGAATGACAAAACTGATATTAAAGAAAAAATTCCTAATGAGATCCAAGCGGCAGGTACATGTACATACATAATTCTAACAGAGTCACTTTGTTTATAATCCTCTGGTGAAAGGATTAATGCTTCAACAAGTCCAAGAATTAAGATTAAAATAAATATTATAAAGACAAATTTTTGAGATCTATTGATAATCTGAATGAGGTTTTTTGGTTTAAAATAATTTAACATTTTTTTAGCTATCTATATCAAATTAAAAAATTTTGAAAATTTTTATACTGAGTTATTCTGACCAAGAACACAGAGGGAGATAAATAAATGGATAAATTATGCATCCTTGGTCAAAATATTTAATTATCTTATCCTTCATGTATGTCGAAGATTTGCACGAAATGTGTTTAAATGATGTAATTGTGTCTAGTTAGAGGGTTTGAAATAACTAGAGCCTCTTTTTCCTGAAAATATTTCATTTATTAATGGGTGTTTAATAGGCTCATCAGAGTCGTCCACTAATAGATTTTGCTCGGAAACATATGCTTCGTATGTTATCTCGTCATTCTCAGCTAACAAATGATAGAAAGGCTGGTCTTTTCTAGGTCTCACGTTTTTTGGTATAGATTGATACCACTCCTCTGAATTATTAAACTCAAAATCAACATCATAAATTACACCTCTAAAGTCAAAGTGCTTATGTTTTACAACATCTCCAATTGAAAATTTTCCTTTTTGAATAGTCACATAATAAATATGGATATTTAAAATTAAAAATCAATAAAAAAAATATGATTGTTTTATTATTCTGCTATTATGTAGCAGTGAATAAATCTGTTTTAAAATTTGTTACTGATTTAGGGCCTTTGGTAATATTTTTTTATTTTTATTACAATAATGATAAAAACTTAATTGTTGCAATACCTCCACTTATAGTTGCAACTATCATAGCAGTTTTAATTATGTGGATTGTTGAAAAAACAATTCCAAAAGTACCACTTATAAGTGGTATATTGATTACATTGTTTGGTGGTTTAACAATTTATTTTGATGATCCTATATTTATTTATATGAAACCAACAATTATAAATATTTTGTTTGGTCTTGCATTAATGTTTGGAAAATACTTTACAAACGAACCAGTTTTAAAAAAATTACTTGGGAAATCTATGCCTTTAAGTGATGTAGGATGGGAGATTTTAAATAAAAGATGGACATACTTCTTTTTTGGACTAGCCATATTGAATGAAATAATATGGAGAACTCAATCAGAAGAATTTTGGGTTAACTTTAAAGTTTGGGGAATGTTACCTATAACCTTTATTTTTACCGCTTTTCAAATTGGTCTAATAAATAAACACAAATTAAATGAATAGAAACTTAAAACTTGTAGTAAATAATGTAAATAAAGATGAAAACAAAAAACTTTTTTTTGAAAGAACTGAGTTAAAAATTATATTAGATCTTTATGCAAAAATGGTTTCCTCAGGAAATTGGAAAGACTATGGTCTTTCTATTTCGGGAAAACAAGTAAGTTTCAGTGTTTTTAAAAATGCAGCTGAAAAAGCAATTTATAAGATTTGTAAAAATTTTAAACCATCAAACAAAAATCTAAAATATTTAATTACAGATACTAATGGTAAAATTTTAAAAAATTCTTACGATTTAAAAATACTCTTAAATAAAGTTGATTGGAAAAAAATTTAGGTCTTATCTTCTTTGACCAAATAATCTTAAAAGCATTATAAAAAGATTTATAAAGTCTAGGTATAAAGTTAGGGCACCCATTACTGCTTTTTTACCCATTAACTCGCCGCTGTCAGATGCAGCATACATATTTTTAATCTTTTGCGTATCGTATGCAGTTAAACCAACAAATACCAAAACACCAATTATTGATATTGCAAAATACATCATTGATGATTTTAAGAATATATTGACTATTGATGCAATTATGATCCCAATTAAACCCATCATTAAAAAAGATCCCATTTTAGTTAAGTCTCTCTTTGTTGTGTAACCATAAATACTCATAGCACCAAAAGTTGCTGAAGAAATAAAGAACACTCTTGTTACACTTAAACCTGTGTAAACTAGTAAAATTGATGAAAGTGATAATCCCATTAAAGCTGCAAATACCCAAAAAGTAGTTTGAGCCCTAGATGCACTCATTTTATTTATGCCAAAGCTCATGTAGAATACAATTCCGAGAGGAGCCAGCATCACAATCCATTTCAATCCAGATAAATAGATTGCACTTCCAAATTCAGTTAGACCAATAATTGCCCCATTTGGGTCTGTTACAACAGACATTTTAAAAGACAAAAGTGCAATTATACCAGTAAGCAATACACCGGTTGCCATATAATTATAGACTTTTAACATGTAGGCTCTTAGACCTTCATCCATAACAACTGTTTGTTTGGCTGCAGTTGCTTTTCTTAGAATATTTTCTTTATTGAATTCCATATTATTTATATAAGATTTTTTTTTAAGATTTTCAAGTCGTCAAAATAAATGTAACAAATACTACACAAGATATGAATTATAAAAAACTAGGAAATACAGACCTAAATGTGAGTACAATTTGTCTTGGGACAATGACTTGGGGTGAACAAAATACCCAAAATGAGGCATTTGAGCAAATGGATTACTCTCTAGATAAAGGTGTAAATTTTTGGGATACAGCTGAATTGTATGCCGTACCCCCTAAAGCAGAAACATATGGTTATACTGAAATTATTATTGGGAATTGGTTTAAAAAAACAAAAAAAAGAAAAGACGTGATACTTGCGTCCAAAGTAGGTGGTCCTAGCAGAAAATATATGAGAAATGGAGAGAACAGCTTCACTGGAAAGAATTTAGAGAGCGCACTGCATGGAAGTCTAAAGAGATTAAAAACTGATTATATAGATCTTTATCAACTACATTGGCCTGAAAGAAACGTAAATAACTTTGGAAAATTGGGATATGAGCACAAAGAAAATGACTGGAATAAATTTGAGGATGTTCTGGAAAACTTAAAAAAATTTATTGATCAAGGCAAAATTAGATATGTTGGCTTATCAAATGAAACACCATGGGGAGTTATGAATTATCTTCAGCTAGCTAAAGATAAAGATTTACCTAGAATGATGGCAATTCAAAATCCTTATAGTTTATTAAATAGGTCATATGAAGTTGGATTAGCAGAAGTTTCTATCAGAGAAAATATAGGGTGTTTGTCATATTCACCTTTAGCCAGTGGTTATTTAACTGGCAAATATAGAAATAAAAAATTTCCAAAAGGATCAAGGATGGAAAGAGATTTTGATTTTTGGACAAGGTATAGAAAACCAAATATGGAAAATGCTGTTGAAGATTATTACAAAATTAGCCAAAAATTTGATCTAAATATGAGTCAAATGTCTATAAAATTCTGTGAAGTGCAAGATTTTATGACTAGTGTAATTATTGGAGCAACGACTATGGAGCAGTTGAAAACTAACGTAGAAAGTGTAAAAGTGAATCTTGATAGTGAAGTAATTAAAGAAATAAATAATGTTCAAAAAAAATATCCCAATCCATGTCCATAATTAAAAAAATATTTATAAATACATTAATTTTATCAGTATTTTCAATAACCTTTGCTCAATCTGAAGATCTAACAAAATTAGGTACATTTAAAGATTGGAATGCAGTCGCAGTTTTTAATGAAACTGGAAAAATATGTTTTGCTTATTCGGTTCCAGTTAGACAATCTCCTAAAGCAAGTAAAAGAAAAGCTAGAATATTTGTATCATTTAGACCTGAGGATAAGATTTCAGATGAAGTGAGCATAACTTCTGGTTATGACTTTAATGTTCAAAATGCAATATTAGCTACATCTGGAAAATCAAAATTTGAGTTTGACTTACCACAAAACAAATTTGCATGGATATCAAGTGGAAAAACAGAGCAAAAAATTATTAAAAGAATGAAAAAAGCCTCAAGGCTGATGATAACAGCCTACAAACAAAGTGGCACAAAAACTACAGATGACTATTCATTGATGGGTTTTACCAAAGCTTATAACGCTGCAAAAAAAAGCTGCACTTAAATGAAAAAACAAAAGAAGATTGTACTCGCCTATTCAGGTGGTTTGGATACGTCTATCATTCTTAAATGGCTTCAAGAAAATTATGATGCTGAAGTTATAGCATACACTGCTGATGTTGGGCAGGAAATGGATAGAAAAAAAATAATTAAGAATGCAAAAAAATTGGGAGTTAAAAAAATCATAATTCAAGATCTAAAAAATATTTTTGTTAAAGATTATGTATATCCTATGATAAGAGGTCATGCTCTTTATGAGGGTGTTTATTTATTAGGAACATCAATTGCAAGACCACTTATTGCAAAAGATCAAATTAGAGTTGCAAAGAAATTTAACGCATATGCTGTCTCACATGGTTCAACAGGAAAAGGAAATGATCAGGTGAGATTTGAACTTGGATATCATTACTTTGGTCCTAAAATTAAAATAATTGCGCCATGGAGAATTTGGAAATTAAAATCAAGAACTGATCTTATTAATTATGCAAAAAAACATGGAATACCAATTCCAAAAGATAAAAAAGGTGCACCACCTTTCTCAGTTGATGATAATTTATTTCATACCTCGACAGAGGGAAAAGTTTTAGAAAATCCTAAAAATTCTGCACCTGAATTTATTTTTCAAAGAACAACTTCTCCTGAAAAGGCTCCAAATAAACCAAGCTTTATTACTATTAATTACAAAAATGGTGATCCTGTTGGTTTAAATGGAAAAAAATTGTCTCCAGCAAAAGTTTTGGATAAATTAAATCAATTAGCTGGAAGAAATGGAATAGGAAGAGTGGATTTAGTCGAGAATAGATTTATTGGAATAAAGTCTAGAGGAGTTTATGAAACTCCTGGAGGAACATTGTTACTTGTGGCACACAGAGCAATAGAATCTGTTACTCTAGACAAAAATACAATGCATAAAAAAGATGAGGTTATGCCAAGGTATGCAGAGCTTGTTTACAATGGCTATTGGTATTCAAAGGAAAGATTTAAACTACAAAAAATTGTTGATTCAAAGAGAAATAAAGTAAATGGATCAGTAAAACTCAAACTTTATAAAGGTAATATTACAATTCAATCAAGACAAACTTCCAGTAATGCTTACTCGATGAAAAAAGTTTCTTTCGAAGAAAATAAAACTTTTAATAAATCAAATGTAGAAAGATTTATTAACTTTCATAAAAGAAAATTAAGATAATAATTAAATGGAATTTAAAACTACAAGAGCTTCGGCTATTGAGAACCTAGATAATTTTATTAAAAATAATCTTGGAGAATACTCAAAATTAAGAAATTTTGATTTTGGTCCCAATAAAAGATCAAATACATCTTGCCTATCACCATACATAACACATGGAGTGATTAATGAAAAAGAAGTGATTAGTAAGTCACTAGAAAGATTTTCCTTTTCAAAAAATGAAAAATTTATTCAAGAAGTTTTATGGCGAACATACTGGAAAGGTTGGTTGGAACTTAGATCAGGAGTTTGGGATGATTATTTATTAGATTTAAAAAGAATAAAAGAAGAGTTTAAAGATAATAAAAGTTACCTAAATGCCGTTGAAGGTAACACTGAAATTGAATGCTTCAATGAATGGGTAAATGAACTTAAGACTTATAATTATTTGCATAATCATACTAGAATGTGGTTTGCGAGCATTTGGATATTTACACTAGATTTACCCTGGCAACTTGGTGCTGAATTTTTTATGCAACACTTATACGATGGTGATACTGCATCTAATACGTTGGGCTGGCGTTGGGTTGCAGGTATTCAAACTCAAGGTAAACATTATCTTGCAAGTGAATGGAATATTAAAAAATTTACAAATAATAGATTTGAAAATATAAAACTTAACGAAAATGCACCCCCAAGAATAAATGATAAAAATTATACTATTCTTCATAAAACTTTTGAAAATCCGATAAATATTGAAGAAAAAAACTTACTAGTTTTTGAAAATAACTTAGCATTTGAAATCACTGACTTTGCAATTCAAAAATTCAAAAAAATTCTTCTTATTGAAAATAAAAATGAAAATAGAAAAATTAAACTTAGTGAAAATGTAGTGAATTTTAAGGCTAGTTTAATTGAGGAACAAAAGAAACGGTTAGAAGAAAAATCAATTAATTGTGAGATTATTGATATAAACAAAATTAAAAACTTAGAAAGTTGTTACTGCCTTTATCCAACTGTTGGAGAAAATTTAGATTACATAAATCAAAACTCGCTAAAAAATATTGAGTTTCTTTATAGAAAGTTAGATCAAAATTCATGGAAGTTTTGTAATAAAGGTTTTTTTAACTTTAAAAAATATATTCCTAAAATAGTAGAAAGCCTTGAATAAATTATAATTGAAATTTTTTTAATTTATGAGATAAAAATAATATGCAAAACCCATAAATATTAGAATTAATTGAAAATTTAAAGGGAAGAAGAAACTACGAAGAAAAAAAAGCTTCTAAGTTAGGCTTTAACTCTCTTTACGCATATTTTGAAAACAAACTATTGCAAGAAAAAACTGCTTTAGAAGAAAGTGCAAGACAGCTGGAAATAACAAAAACTGAAGAAAAATTATTAAAAGAAGAAAAAAGTAAGCAACAGAAAACTTGCGGCTGTTGTTAAATTCCTAAATTTTTTAAAGACTGAAATTCACCGATTTTAAAAATAATTGCATCTTTTTTTTTAAAACCATATTTTTCTGCATTATCTTTAAATCTAACTGGTGGCTCCATTATTGGCTCCAAAGATAAAACAAAAGTACCCCAGTGCATCCCTAAAACTTTTTTACTTTTAAGGTCTCTTGCAATACTTAAAGCCTCTTCGGGGTTGGTATGGTAAGAGGATTTATCTTTTTTAGGTGATAATGGATAAAAATTATAAGCTCCAATATTAATAAGTGTTAAATCAATAGGTCCGTATTTTTCACCTAATTCTTTATAAATATTCCCAACTCCAGTATCACAAGCAAAGAGTATTTTTTTATTCTTATATTCAATTAAAAAGTTTCCCCATAAAGTTTTATTCGTATCTGTTAAGCTTCTTTTTGACCAGTGAACTGCTGGTAACAATGTTACTTTAAGTTCTTGATTAACTTTAATTTCATCATACCAATCCATTTCCTTCACATCTTTGTAGCTATTTCGCATGAAATACTTTCCAAGCTTTAGAGGAAGTAAAACTTTTGCATCCTTGAAAGGAAATCTTCTAATTGTAGTCATATCTTGATGATCGTAATGATTATGAGTTAGAAGAAATAAGTCTGTCTTAGGAATTTCGTTTAAATCTAATGCAGTTTTGACATATCTTTTTGGACCAAAAATTAGTGGGCCTGCATTTTTTGAAAAGACAGGATCAGTTATAATTGTTGAATTTCCAAGCTTTATTAAGAATGTTGCATGTCCAATCCATCCGACATAATCATCATTTTTTAAATTTTCTAAATTTGAAAGAACTCTTTGTTTATCAATGACATGATCCTCGGGAACAGACATATTAAGTTTTTTCTTTTCTTTATTGAATACTTTAAAGGACCATTTGAAATTAGAATTTCTCTCAGGTGAGCCCTCTGGGTTTCTGAAACTACCGTCTGGTAAGTGATGATAAGGTATTTTTTCCATAGCTAATGATTAAGAATTATAGATAAAAAAAATAAGAATTAAAATGCTAACTTTGGCAATTATCTTTAATTAATTAACGATCTTTTAAAACACTCAATTGTATTTTTTAAAAGACATGCAATTGTCATTGGTCCAACGCCACCTGGAACTGGTGTTAAAGCTTTTGCAACTTTTGAAACTTCTTCAAAATTTACATCACCCACTATACCATTTTCTGTTTTATTAATTCCGACATCTATAACTATTGCATCTTTTTTTACCCAATTTCCCTTTATAAGTTCAGGAATTCCAACTGCTGCTACAATCACATCTGCCTCAAAGCACTCATGCTGAAGATCTTTAGTTTTTGAATGAGTAATCGTTACTGTACAATCTTCTTGAAGTAAAAGCTGCGCCATAGCTTTTCCATTTAGATTTGATCTACCAATCATGACGGCTTTTTTTCCCGTTAGGTTAGGTTCAATTTTTTTTAATAAGTAATAACATCCAAGTGGTGTACAAGGAATTGACCCTTGATATCCAGACGATAGATTACCCACATTCATTGGATGTAAACCATCTACATCCTTGTGTGGTGAAATAGTTTCAATAACATGTTGCTTGTTGATATGTTTGGGCAATGGCAATTGAACTAAAATTCCTGAAACTGTTTCATCCTTATTAAGTTCCTCTATTTTATTTAAAACAGTTTTTTCATCTACTGTATCTGGATATTTTATAACTTCTGATTTCAGGCCAACTTGTTTTGCTGATTTTTCTTTATTTCTTACATAAATTTGGCTTGGAGCTAAGTCCCCAATTAAAATTACTGTAAGACCTGGAACTTTATTGTGTTTCTGTTTTAAAACCTCAACTTCTTGTTTTAGTTCTTCTCTTAGTTCAGCTGATTGTTTTTTTCCGTCAATTAAAATCATGATATTAAAAAATTAGTGGTGCTATGTAGAGCTTCATACACATTTCTATAAACCATATCAACAAAAGAAGAATTATTGGCGATATATCAAAAGCACCAAGGCTAGGTAAAAAACCCCTGATTTTATTGAGAATTGGATCGGTGAGTTTATAGGTAAATTCTAAAATTGAATAAACAAATCTGTTCGATGTATTTAAGACATTAAAAGCTATTAACCAGCTAATAACAACGTTGGCTATCACAACATATGAATATAATTTCAAAAGTTGGAGAACTAAATAAAATATAGCTATCATTTCTTTTCTACATAAACAGATGTGCTTGGGAAAGCAAAAGAGGCTTTGTTACCCTCTACAATTTCTTTAATCTTAATTGCAAGTCTTTCCTTTACTAATAACATTTCGCTCCAACTATTTGTTTTTGTGTAACATCTCACATACATATCTATTGAGCTATCAGAAAATTTATCGACTCTTACAGATACTCCAACAGCTGTATCATAATCTTCTGAATGATTAATAAAATTCTCTATGTCATTTCTTATAGTTTTTAATTGTTCAACGGTAGAGTCATACTGAAGCGTTATCGTCCAACTAATTCTCCAATTTGTAATTTGACTTTTATTAATTACAGCATTCTCTGCAAATTGAAAATTGGGGATAATAGCTAAAGATTTATCAAATTTTCTTATTACGGTTGATCTAAAACCTATTTTTTCTACTACACCCTCAATTATTCCCTCAACTTCAATCCAATCACCCATCTTAAATCTTTTCTCTACAAGAACTAAAATTCCTGAAATCAAATTTTTAAATAAATCTTGCGCTCCTAATGCAACTGCAACACCAAATAAACCTAGTCCAGCTATTATCGGACCAATTTTTATTCCCCATAATTCTAAGACTGCTGCAGCACCTAAAATTAAAATTAAAATTTTAAGTGATTTAATGATCCAGCCGATTAATTCTTTAGTTAAAATTTTATCAAACCCACTGAGAATGTAAGAGATTGGCTCAATTATTTGATGAATAATCCAAAAAAGTAGAATTGTAATTAAAGTTCTATTTACATTGTCTAAAAATAATCTGGTGTCTTCTGAAAAAGACATATAATAGCTCGCAAAAAATACCCCTAAAACAATTGGAAGAAATCTTGCTGGTCCCTCCATTGCCTTAACAAAAGTATCATCAAGTTTATTAGTGGTTCTTTTTGAAATTAGTTCTAATTTTCTTATTACTAATTTACTGATCAAGCCTCTAAAAACTAGGAATATAAAGAATATCCCTAGACCTATTAAGATCTCAACAAAGTTAACACCCAATATCCCTTTTTCCCAAACTGATAGAAAAAGTCCTGTAAAATTATCAAAAACATCCATGGCTAAATTTTATATAGCAAAAACTCTTCTTCACCAGGGTTAAATAGAAAAATTTTTTTCCACTTGATCTCATTTAAAATTGATGATGCTTTTTCACCCATACACATCAAATTCGTATCCATCCAACTATCTAAAAGGTCATATTTTTTAAGTAAATTTAATAAGCTCTTAGCACTATTTTCTGAGTAAACATAAATTATATCAGGAATTGACTTTTTTAGTTCTGTTCTGAATTCCTCTTTTATTTCTAAAGTTGAAGAAACTGTATAATTAATCAATCTTTTTAAAGAATAACCCTCTGAAATAAGATCTTTATCTAACCTACTGGAAACTACTTCTCCACTTACATAAAGAAGTGATCCATTTTTTGAGTCAAAGTTTTGTAATATTAATTCTTTTAAATTATTTACATTTCCTTCTGCAGAAATAATATTTTGAAAACCGTTTAACTTTGCAACTTTTTCTGTTGCGGAACCAACGCAATAACATTCAATTCTCTTATCAACTTTAGTTAAATCTAAATTCTTTATTGCATTAGAACTTGTAAATATTACTCCCTTAAATTCGCTGTAGTCGGGTTTATCATATTTAATTGGTTCAACTTTTATTACAGGTAAATGAGAAACTTTATGCCCCAGAGAAGTAAATCTTAAAATTAATTCTTTACTATCTTCTAGCGGCCTTGTTAATAAAATATGCATCCTACCTTTTGTATGATCCTTTTGACTCTAATTTTAATTTTTCTCCAATCTTAATACTTAGATCATTAATCATTTTTTCATTTTCACTTTCATCAACATAAAATCTCTGCTTACCATCAACTGAGAAAAGTTCTGCCTTAATATTTACAATATCTTTGGTAATTTTTGCATAGACACCTACTGCTGTATCGCAATCACCCTCAAGAATTTTTAAAACATTTCTCTCAGCATTTGCGATTACTCTCGACTGATTGTCATTAATTTTTTCCAATATATTTATTACTTCTTTATCATCTTCTCTACATTGTATTGCAATAATTCCTTGTCCAGCACATGGTATTAGTTCCTCTGTATCAAATTCCTGTGTTATTTTATTTGCCAGTCCCAAAGCTTCTATGCCAGCCTTGGAAAGTAAAATGGCATCGTAATCTCCATTCTCTAACTTATTGATCCTAGTATCCACATTGCCTCTTATTAATTTATAATTTAAATCTGATCTAATACTCTGGAGTTGGTATTCTCTTCTATACGAAGAGGTTCCAATAGTTGAATTTGGTTTAAGATCCTGGAACTTGATATTGTTATTGCTAATAAATATTTCATTAGGAGAATTTCTTTTTAAATAAAAATTTGTTATCAAACCCTCAGTTTCGATTGATGGCATATCTTTTAAAGCATGAACTGCAATATCTATTTTATGATTAATTAATTCTGTTTCAATTTTTTTTGAAAATAAGCCTTTCCCTCCAATATTTGACAACCTATCCTTTTGGTTTTCATCTCCACTGGTGACAATTTTTTTTATTTCTATATCAGTTGATGAAACATTTTTAAGAAACTTCATCACTTTTTCTGTATAAATTAGAGCTAACTTACTTCCTCGAGAACCGACAATAAATTTATCTCTTTTCATAATTCTTATTTTTATTACATTTTTATAGTTTAATTGTATTAATTATAAATATTTATGAATGAAAAAAAAATAATCCTTGGAATTGAGACAAGTTGCGACGAAACTGCAGTATCGATAATAGAAGAGAATAAAAGTGGTAAGATAAGAATATTATCAAATGTAGTTTCAAGTCAATTTAATATTCATAAAGAATTTGGAGGAGTAGTACCTGAACTTGCAGCACGATCTCATGTTGAAAAAATTGATTTAATTGCAAAAAAAGCAATTAATGAAAGTGGTTTGAATTTAAATGATGTTTCTGCAATTGCTTCAACATCTGGTCCAGGCTTAATTGTTTGCCTTACTGTTGGTTTAAATTTTGGCAAAGCGTTATCTGCAAGCCTAAATATACCTTTTATTGGTGTAAACCATCTTGAAGGACACGCGTTAAGTCCAAAACTTAACACAAACTTAGATTTTCCATATTTATTATTATTAATTTCCGGAGGGCATACACAATATCTTAGTGTGAATGGACTTGGAAAATATAAAAGATTAGGAACAACAATTGATGATGCTTTAGGAGAAGCATTTGACAAAACAGCAAAACTTTTAGGTATTGAATTTCCAGGAGGACCAAAGTTAGAAAGCTTTGCAAAACTAGGAGATGCAAATAAATTTAAACTTCCTAAACCAATTATAAATAAAGGAGGATGTAATTTATCATTTGCAGGTCTTAAAACTGCGATTTTAAGGATATCAAGCTCTATAAAATCTAAACAAGATAAATATAATCTTGCAGCATCTTTTCAAAAAACAATTGAAGAAATTTTAGAAGTAAAAACACAAATAGCGTTTGATGAATTTAAAAAGATTAGGATACAGAAAAATAATATTTTTGTAATAGCTGGAGGTGTTGCTGCTAACAAAGGTATTAGAAAAAAATTAATAAAAGTATGTAAAAAGAATGATTTTAGACCAATTTTCCCTGAACCTAAATTATGTGGAGATAATGCAGCCATGATAGCACTTGTTGGTCTTGAAAAGTATAAAATCAAAAAATTTGATAATTTAGACCTTCCTGCAAGCCCAAGGCTACCACTTGACGATAAAGCAAAATTTTTAAAAGGAGCAGGAGTTAGATTATAAGTGTCAAAAAGATATAGCGGTAAATCATTTAAGGATGCTAGTGTAATGAAACAGGCTAAACTTTCGTTAAAAGAAAAAAGAAAAAAGAAAAAAGAGAAAAAGAAAAAAAATATAATTAAAAAAATATAAATTTTAAAGTGGTAAAGACCTTCTTATTGATCTTGCTAAGTAATAAATAGACTTATATCTACCTAACTTTGCTCTTATAAAAGCTTCGGACTTTATTTTTAAGAAATCTATCCAAAAATTTGAAGATTTTAACTTGTAGTAATCAAAATATTTATCAAGTTCTTTTTTCGAGTAAACATTAGCATTATCTCCATATTTAGCTACATATGGAGTAAAGTCAGGATAAAGGCTTGGGACATTTATAAGTTTAGTTTTCATAAAATTTCCTATCAGTAAATCATCAAAAATTTTGTTATTTATCGCGTAAATTAAAGAATTTCTTGGTGTTTTAAACTGAATTCCAGCTTTGTTGTCTGACAATTTTATATTAAATTCTTTTTTGCCTATTACGAAGTTAATAAACCCAAATTTTTGTTTTAAATGATAAAACTTAGAAAAATAATCTTTTAAAATAATCTTATCCTCCTCTTCAAGCTGATCAGACCAGTTATCTCCATAAAAATCAGAAGTTTTAATCTCGTCTAAATTTTCTTCAGGATTTATTTTTTCATAATCATTATTTAATGTGTTCCATTTTATAAAAGCTGGTAACATTTCTCCATATCTATTACTAAATTTTTCATAATGTAATTCTAAAGGAGTAATAAATTTATTCATTTTTAATGAGTCATTACGAACATACTTGTGCATAGAGGAAAAGGGTAAAACAAAATTGCATCCCCATTTCTTTAAGTTATAAGAATATGTTTCACCACAAGGTTTTTTTTCAGCTGCAAGAGGTAAAATAAATTTATCATGATGATCATAAAAATTTATCATATCGGCATCACCCCAACTTATTAGCCTTAATAAAAATCTATTTTGATAGTTTTTTATAATATTTTTTATTTCTGAAGACCAACCTAATGCTTGCCCATCGTTTAAATTAAGTATTATATCTTTTTTTAACACTTCAACTAATAAACTAGAGTCCTGGTTCCAGTCTGAAAAACTTTTTATCCTAATATTTTTTGATATCTCAAACCAACTATTACTTTTAAGTTCTATGCAGTGATATTCTTTCGATAAATCATTTAATATTCTTTTATTAAAATGATCTGCTAATAAAATAGTCTTACCTTTAAACAAACTAAAAGAATCGGGGTCTATATGATCGGGGTGACCATGAGATAGCCATATAAATTTACATTTTTTAATATTATTTAATTGTTCATTAGGAATATGATATTTGTGACCCCAGCTACCAAAATAAGGATTTCCAAATACCCAAGGATCAGTTGTCATAATTGGCTCATCATCAAACAAGGTTAATGTGGCATTCCCAATTGTCTCAAAACCAATCATAAATATATTTTTTGATTTATTAATTAAAAGTTATTATAAAATTTATTTATATAGTATTAATCCAAAGTTTACAAAAAATGCAATATTGGTTAATGAAATCAGAGCCAGATGTGTGGTCAATTGATCAACAAATCAAAGCTGGAGAAAAAGGAGCCGACTGGGATGGTGTAAGAAATTACCAAGCAGCAAGTAACTTAAAAAAAATGGAAAAGGGAGATCTTTGTTTTTTTTATCATTCTAACATTGGAAAAGAGATAGTTGGTATAGTCGAAGTTATTAAAACAGCATTCACTGATCCAACTGATAAGGAAAAAAGGTTTGTTGCAGTTAAAGTTAGATTTAAAAGTAAACTTCAAAATCCTGTCACACTTGAAAATATCAAAAAAACTAAGGCTTTGGAGAACTTATCTCTAATTAGACAAAGTAGACTGTCTGTTATGCCTATTGATACTAAAAGCTGGAAAATAATTTTGAAGATGGGTAGAATTGATCAAAAAAAAATTCATGCCTAAGAAAAAAAAAGTTAAAAAAAAAGTAATCTCTAAAAAACCTAAAGAGATAATTTATAAAACTAAGAAAGAATGGATAAGTAAAGCTACCGTTAATAAATCTCAATATACAAAAAAATATAACGAATCTATTAAAGACAACGATGGATTTTGGAAAAAAGAGGGAAAAAGAATTAATTGGATTAAACCTTATAAAAAAATTAAAGACGTAAAATATAGTAAAGATGATGTTCATATCAAATGGTTCTATGATGGTACTTTGAATGCTTCAGCGAATTGTATTGATAGACATCTTAAAAAGAACAGTCAAAAAACTGCAATTATATGGGTAGGAGACGATCCTAAAGTTCAAAAAAAAATTACATATAAAGAACTTCATAAAGAAGTTTCAAAAGCAGCAAATGGATTGAAAAATTTGGGAGTTCAAAAAGGTGATAGAGTAACAATTTATCTTACCATGATACCAGAACTTGCCTACACAATGCTTGCATGTGCTAGAATAGGTGCAGTTCACTCAATAATATTTGGAGGTTTTTCACCAGATAGTATTTCAGGTAGAATTAATGATTGTGAATCTGATTATGTGATAACTGCAGATGAAGGCGTAAGAGGTGGCAAAACAATTCCTTTAAAATCTATTACAGATGAAGCTTTACAGAGCTGTCCTAACGTTAAGAAATGTGTTGTTGTAAAGAGAACAGGTACCAAAAAGATTGATTGGTATAATGATCGTGATGTTTGGTATCACAATATGACAAGTAAAGTTTCAACAAAATGTGAGCCTGAGGAAATGAGTGCTGAGGATCCATTATTTATTCTTTACACATCTGGTTCAACTGGGAAACCTAAAGGTGTGCTACATACAACTGGTGGATATATGGTTTATGCATCAATGACTCACCAATATATTTTCAATTATAAACCTAAAGATATTTACTGGTGCACAGCAGATATAGGCTGGGTTACAGGACATAGTTATATTATTTACGGTCCACTTGCTAACGGTGCAACTACAATCATGTTTGAAGGAATACCTACTTATCCTGACACATCTAGGTGGTGGCAAATAGTTGATAAATATAAAGTAAATATTTTCTACACAGCTCCAACAGCAATCAGAGCTTTAATGAGAGAAGGTGATAAACCTGTAAAGAAAACATCTAGAAAAACTTTAAAACTTTTAGGTACTGTTGGTGAACCAATTAACCCTGAAGCTTGGGAGTGGTATTATAAAACTGTTGGTGATAGTAGATGCCCAATCGTTGATACTTGGTGGCAAACAGAAACAGGCGGAATTTTGATCAGTCCTCAAACTGGAGCAATAGATTTAAAACCTGGTTCTGCAACAAAACCATTTTATGGAATTAAACCAGAGATACTTGATAAAGATGGCAAGGTTTTAAGAGGAGAAGCACAAGGTAGACTTTGTATTTCACAATCATGGCCTGGACAAATGAGAAGTGTTTATGGTAACCATCAAAGATTTATAGATACCTATTTTTCACAGTTTGATGGAAAGTATTTTACGGGTGATGGCTGCAGAAGAGATAAGGATGGATATTATTGGATTACAGGAAGAGTAGATGATGTAATTATTGTTTCTGGACATAATTTAGGTACTGCAGAAATTGAAAGTGCGTTTGTAGCTCATCCAAAAGTGGCGGAAGCAGCAGTAGTTGGATATCCACATGACATAAAAGGAAATGGGCTTTACTGTTATGTAACTTTAAATGCTGGAGAAAAAAGTACTCTTGATTTAGAGAGAGACCTAAAACTTTGGGTTAGGAAACAAATAGGTCCAATAGCGACTCCAGACTTAATTCAATTTGCTCCAGGACTTCCAAAAACGAGATCTGGCAAAATTATGAGAAGAATACTAAGAAAAATAGCTGCAAATGAACATGGTCAACTAGGAGACACAACTACTTTAGCTGATCCATCGGTTGTTGAAAGTTTGGTTGATAACAGAAAAAATATTTAGATCTTTATTAATTTCGAAAACTCTTCCTTGATATTATCCCATTTTAAAATCATCGAGTTAAGAACTATTTTTCTATCCAAAGTCTTTAATTCATTTGCAACGGGAGCCCAATTATATAAAGCTAAAGCACTTTCATTGAATGGCCAAGATTTATAATAATCCTCCCATTTTATTTGATCTAATCTTTTCTGAAAACTTAACCTTGCTTCATCAACAATTTCTTTTGGCATACCATTCTCTATTTCCTTATCAAGAATACTATTATAAATTTCAGCAGCTTTATTTGTTTCTTCGTAGTTAAAGAAAACATTTAAATAAGATATTGTATAAAAAGATAAATCTTGAAGAGAGATCGCGTAAATATTCCATTTTGCAGTATTAATTGATTTTAAAAACTTCTCATCGTCAAAATGAAGAACCCATTTCGTACCCATTCTTGTTTTCAAGTAATTATATAAAGTAACTTGTGATACCCATGCAGATTTTTGCTGAATAAATTCTTTTAAATCCTCAATATTTCTAATTTTTTTCTTTGGTAGAATGCCTTTGAACATTGCTACTAAATAAACTTTAAAGTCTTGAAGTTTGATATCCTTCAGATTGAATCTGTATTTAAGGGCCATTAATATAACTAATATTTTGATGTATAATGTAAAAATGCCACAATATCGAGTGTTTTTAGGGGTTTAAATAAATTTGATTATCAGTAAGGTTATTTCTTTAACCTATAGGGAGAGAAAAAAATGTCAAAACAAGAACAACACTGGGAAAAAACCAGGAATTTGCTCTTTATTACATTAGCAATTTGGTTTGTTTTCTCAATTGGCATCTTTCTTTTCGGAGCCGAGATGCAAGAATCTAACATTAGACCATTTGGATATCCTTTAACGTATTGGTTTACATGTCAAGGATCTCTTGCAATCTTCGTAATTCTAATTTTCTGGTTTGCAGGTCGACAAGAGAAAATTGATGACGAATTCGGATTTACTGAAAGAGAGGGTGATCAATGATAAAAGGTAAATTTATAGATAATTTACCCAAGGTCTACGGATTATATACAGGAGGATTTCTTGTATTTATAATCATAATGGCAATAGCTGAACAAGCAGGAATGACTGCAAAAATGATTGGTATCTTTTTTGTTTCATTCACAGTTTTGATTTATGCTTTGATTGGTTGGTTATCTAGAACACTTCAAACAGATGCTTATTACGTAGCAGGAAGACAAGTACCTACCGTATTTAATGGAATGGCAACTGCAGCAGACTGGATGTCTGGTGCATCTTTCGTAGCCATGGCAGGTGGTATTTACTTTAAAGGTTACGGTTATATGGCTCTGCTTGTAGGATGGACTGGCGGATATGTACTAGTTGCTTCTTTGTTAGCACCATATCTTAGAAAATTTGGGTGTTATACTGTACCAGATTTTATAGGAACTCGTTACGGTGGTAACTTAGCAAGATTTAGTGCAGTCGTAGTCTTAACTGTCGCATCTTTCACTTATGTGACTGCCCAAATTAATGCTACTGGAACAATTGCTTCTGTTGCTTTGGATATTCCATTCGAAATAGCAGTATATGTTGGACTAGCTAGTATTTTGATGTGCTCGATGCTTGGTGGAATGAGAGCTGTAACTTGGACACAAGTTGCCCAATATATTGTATTAATTATTGCCTACTTACTTCCAGTATTCTGGATTAGTAATAATATTGGCGCGGGTTTCTTCCCGCATTTCATGTTAGCTGATGAAGTTGCAAGAATTGCGGAACTTGAAGGTCAATTTGGTTTTGTTAAAAACTCAGCTGCAGATTTAGCTACAGTTCCAAAAGGATTGTCAGCAATTACTAAAGCTCACTCAGCAGTTAATGCAACACCTTGGGCGTTTATTTCATTAGCAGTATGTATGATGGCAGGAACAGCTTCATTACCTCACGTTATGATGAGATACTTCACTACTCCAAGTGTAAGAACAGCTAGAAGATCAGTAGGTTGGTCGTTATTCTTTATATTCCTACTTTATTCTTCAGCTCCAATGTTAGCTACTCTATCAAAAATTTCATTGATGGATCCTAACTTGGCTACTGGGATTATTGGTAAGTCAATAACTGAAGTTCAAGCTCTTGATTGGTATCAAAACTGGAACCAAGCGAAGTTGATGTTTGTAAGTGACTTTAACGGCAATGGAACCCTAGAACTAAATGAGTTCTTTATGAAAGGTAGTGCTGTTGTATTAGCAACACCCGAGATTGCTGGATTGCCTTATGTAATATCTGGACTAGTTGCTGCTGGAGGTATGGCTGCTGCCATGTCAACTGCGGATGGATTAGTTTTAGCTATTTCAAATGCGTTGTCACATGATGTTTACTACAAAATCATTAATCCAAAAGCTGAAACTGCAAAAAGATTAATTGTTGCAAGGGTATTACTTGTATTAATTGGTTTTGCAGGAGCTACAATTGCTGCACTAGAGATACAAGGTATTCTAGGTTCGGTAATTTGGGCTTTTGACTTTGCGATGTCTGGGCTATTCTTCCCACTTGTACTTGGTGTATGGTGGAAGAGAGCTAATGCACCAGGAGCTGTTGCAGGAATGCTATTAGGACTGATCTCAGGAACTGCGTATCTAATTTGGGTACGAAGTGGTGGATCTGGGTTCTTAGGCATAACACAACTAACTTTTGGAATAGTTGGAGCAGCTGTAAGTTTAGTTTCAATGATTGTTGTCAGTTTAATAACTACAGCACCAGATGCAGCTACTCAGAAAATGGTTGATGATGTACGAGTACCAAGTGGTAAAACAATACTTGGAAAACAACATTAATTAAAATATTTTTCTAGGGGCGAAATTTTCGCCCCTAGAGTATTTAAAAAATGTACGCAAACTTTCACCCTTTTGTTTATATAATTGATTATGTACTTGGTGTTATTATGTGGACTCTGATAGGTCGGGTCGCAATGAATATTTTTCAAAGAGAAGACTCGGAGTTTTTCTTTATGAAAGTATTCGTAAAACTTACAAATCCGTTAATAAGAATATTTAAACCCATAACTCCAAACTTTATAGTAGGGCCTTTAGTACCACTTTATGTAGCATGGTTCTTTTATATGGGTCGTTTCTATTTAATGCCTTATTTACTTGGTTATTCTGTTATGGGGATGCTTTCATTCCCTC
Organism: uncultured Pelagibacteraceae bacterium; assembly: GCA_902599665.1. Lineage (GTDB taxonomy): Bacteria > Pseudomonadota > Alphaproteobacteria > Pelagibacterales > Pelagibacteraceae > Pelagibacter. The sequence goes on from CACKGK010000001.1 coordinate 45,539, forward strand.
TTGAGAGTGAAATTGCTCGAGAAATATATAGAATATTTAGTAAAAATTAATTCAAATAAAAATAAAAATTGATACTAATATTTTAGTATCAAATGAAAAAAATTCAAATATCTCCATCAATACTATCAGCTGACTTTAGCCAACTTGGGGATGAAATAAAAAAACTGGAGGAGGGTGGAGCTGATTTAATTCATGTTGATGTAATGGATGGACATTTTGTTCCTAATTTAACAATAGGACCTCCTGTCATAAAAAATTTAAGAAAATACACAAGCCTTCCATTTGATGTACATTTGATGATCTCTCCAGTTCATAAGTATATAGAAAATTATGCTGAAGCTGGAGCTGATATTATAACCATCCATCCTGAAGCTACTGAGAATTTGAAAGATTCAATAAATCTTATTAAAAAATTTGGTAAAAGAGTTGGTGTATCCTTGAATCCAAAAACAGAAATAGAAACTTTAATTACAGAGATTGAAAATATAGATTTAATATTAGTCATGAGTGTAAATCCCGGTTTTGGTGGTCAAAAATTTATGCCTGAGGTGTTAGACAAAATAAAAAAATTGAAAAAAATAAAAGATGAGAATAACTATAAATTTAACATCGAGGTTGATGGAGGAATTAATTTTAGCAATTCAAAAATAGTTTTGGAGGCTGGAGCTGATATTTTAGTATCTGGAACCACAGTGTTTAAAGAAAATGGTGGTAATATCAAAACTAATATTGAAAAACTAAAATCAATGTAAAATGTTTTTAAAAGGTTCCTTTTATTATATCAATGAATTTTATTTAATCTTTAAAAATCAAATCCGAAAATTTTATTTAAGCTCATCTATTTATAATAAAAAAATTTCAAAAGTTGATGAAAAAGTTTTAGTTTATCAACCAAGCCTCAACATACTTAGTTCTTTAATAAAATATGAAAAACAAAAAAATAAAATTGAAAATTTTAATGTAAAATCTATATGGGAAAATAAAAATTTAAATTATAATAATTTTAAAAAACTTCATAGTTTTTATTGGCTTTTTTCAATAGACCTTAAATCTTCTAATCAAGTAACTCAGTCAATTATAAAGAATTGGATCAAGAAAAATCAAAATTATGAAACAAGAAGTTGGGAAATAGATATTCTTTCTAAAAGGGTAATAGCTTGGATTTCAAATTCAAAAATAACGTATGATGAGTCAGAAAATAACTATAAAAATAGTTTCAACGAAATAATCAGTAAGCAAGTTAATCATTTAATAAATGAGATTAACAGATCGTCTGATGTGAATAACAAAATGATTGGTTGTTCAGCAATAATCCTTGCGGGAATAGCGTACAAAAATAAAAGGTTTTTGGAATACGGATTAGATTTACTGAAGAAAATTATTAATAGTTCGTTTGATAATAACTACTTTCCAAAATCTAGAAATATAAGACAGATGGTTTTTTATTTAAAATATTTTATTTTAATTAGAGAACTTTTGAAAGATTCTCTAAATGAAATTCCAAATTACTTGGATGAAATTATTTTTTATCTTGGACAATCTTACGATTTTTTTTGGGGATCATTTAAACACGATTTGTTATTTAATGGGAATAGTTGTTCTAACAATAAAGAATTTGACAAGTATTTGTCTCTTTTTAGGTATAAATTTAAGAGTAATAAGTTTGAAATATCTGGTTACACAATATTAAAAAATAAAAATGCAATTCTTGCAATGGATACAGGGAGTAATCCAGGAAAAAACTTCTCAGAGAATTATCAAAGTGGTCCATTATCATTCGAATTCTTTTTTAAAGATAAAAAACTAATAAGCAACTCTGGTTATTTTCAAAATCATGCTCATCAACTTAATGGAATATCAAGGTCAACCGCAACGCATTCTACATTAATTTTAGATAACTCTTCTGCCTGTAATTTTAAAAAAAATAACAAAGGACCAAGTATTGTTAGTAAAGGGTTTAAGACCTTTGATCACCAAGTCAAATATGAAAAAAATTATTGGAGTATTCGATGTTCACACGATGGATATTTGTCAAGATATGGCGTAATTCATCAAAGAAATTTAGAATTTAATTCTAATCAAAATATTCTGACAGGAAAAGAAAGGCTTATAAAAAATAAAAATTTTAAATCTACAAATTTTGAAATAAGATTTCACTTGCTACCAAATATTAAAGTAACTAGGCTGCAGGATAATAAATCCGTTTTAATAGAACTAGAGAATTCTGGTTGGAGATTCTTTTCAAGCGATGGATTGATTGAGGTTGAAACTGGACTATATTTCGGTAATAAAAACAATTATATTGAAAACCAAAACATATTTATTTCTGGTATTACTCAAAATGATGAACAATTAATCGAATGGCAGATTAGTAAAATATGAGTAGTAAAATTAAAAATGCAATTATATCTCTATCAGACAAATCAAATATTAAGCCAATTTTACAAGCATTAAAAAAATACAATATAAAAGTTATTAGTTCAGGTGGAACTTCCAAAGAAATCAAAAAATTAGGCTATGAATGTACAGAAGTCTCAGAATACACAAAGTCGGAAGAAATTTTAGATGGTAGAGTTAAAACTCTGCATCCAAAGTTATATGCTGGAATTTTGAGTAAAAGAAACAATAAAAAACATAATAAAGAGCTTAGAGAAAATGCTTATGAGGAAATAGATTTAATAATAGTTAATTTCTATCCTTTTGAAAAAACTCTAAATGTTTCCAAAGACCATAAAATACTTTTAGAAAATATAGATATTGGTGGTCCAACTCTTGTAAGAGCATCAGCAAAAAATTATCATCATACAACTATTTTAACATCTCCTGAACAGTACAGTGAATTTTTGTTGAATTTTGAAAAAAATAGAGGTTCAACAAGTTTAGAATTTAGAAAAAAACTATCTCAGGAAGCATTTAATTTAACAGCCTATTATGACTCAGTAATTTCAGATTATTTAAACACTATTAATAATGATTATTTTCCAAAAAAGAAGACTATCCATGGAAATCTAATTGAGGTTTTACGTTATGGAGAAAATCCTCATCAAAGCTCTGCAATATATAGCAAAAATAATAGTTTAGACTTAATTCAATTAAGTGGAAAAAAATTAAGTTATAACAATTATAGTGACATTTACGCAGCTCTTAATATTTCAAAAACTCTTCCTAAGAATACTGGAACAGTAATTGTCAAACATGGCAACCCATGTGGTGTTTCAATAAATAAGAATAAGTTAAATAGCTACAATGAAGCATTAGCATGTGATCCTGTAAGCGCATTTGGAGGGATTGTCTCCTGTAATTTTAGAGTGACAAAAAAAATAGCTGAACAATTAAATAAGATTTTTTTAGAAGTGATAATTGCAGTTGGTTTTGATAAGGATTCTTTGAAAATATTAAAAAAAAAGAAAAATTTAAGATTAATTGATGCATCTCAATTAAAATATAAAATGCAAAATAATATAAATTCTAATTTTAATTCTTTATTGTTTCAAAGTGCAGATAATAAAATATTTACAAATGATAATTTTAAAGTCGTATCCAAAATAAAACCAACAAAAAAAATATTTAATGATCTATTATTTGCTTTTAATGTTTGCAGGAATGTAAAATCTAATGCAATTGTTCTAACAAGAAATAGCTCAACTATCGGAATTGGTTCAGGTCAACCAAGTAGGCTAGACAGTTGCCGAATAGCAATTGATAAAATGAAAAAATTTCAAAAAATCAATAATAATGACATTATTTTAGGCGCTTCAGACGCCTTTTTTCCATTTATAGATGGAATTGAAACTTTAGTTCAAAATGGTGTAGGTGCAATTATTCAACCCTCTGGATCTATTAGAGATAAAGAAATTATAAAATTTGCAAACGAATTGGGTATCATTCTAGTTTTCTCAAACACTAGACATTTTAAACACTAATACTTAATTGATTTTATCAATTTTTGCAGCAAGAACAAAATCACTCTCATGCAATCCATTTATAGCATGAGTCTGTATTTTGATCTTTGCATACCCCCACCCGAACCATATGTCAGGATGATGACCCTCTTGCTCGGCAATTTCTCCAACTTTGTTCACAAAAGATTGACTTTCTAAGAAATTATTAAATTTGAAGTTTTTGATAATATAATAATCTTTATTTTCATGGGATTTTACATCCCATCCATCAACCTTCTTAAGATATTTGTGAATTTCATTTATATCGAAACTTGGAATTCCTCCTTCACAAGGAATACATTTTTTATCAGCTAAATCATTCATAAATATCGTAATTTAATTCATTTAATTCATTTTGCAAAGTATTATTTAATTTATTTAAAATATTTTTTGGTAAAATTTTTTGCCATCTATTATTAAATCCTAAATTAAAGAAAGGTTTTTTTTCTCCAGATTTAGAATATACACTTTCTTCAAATCCCTCGTTTTTCTCTTTATTCTTTAAATTAGAAAAATTTGTAGAATTAATAGAATTTATAAGTTTTTTTTCATTAATTGATAATTTATCTTTTTTTAAAGTATTTATAAAATTTATTATTTTTTTAAAAGTATCAAATTTATTATTTTCTAAGTCCTCATACTTAACAAATAAAATTTTAAAATTATTATTATTTTTCCAAGATTTATAATGATTTGACCATGACCCTAGAAAAGTAAAATTACTATAATCTCCATCTATAGATTTTTCTAAAAGGGTTTGACTTTCATTAATTAACCTTTCGTATGCTTGATCGTAATCCAATGAATAATGATGAGTCATAGATGTAATTAAATTTCTTGGATCTCTGACTATATAAATACCACCAAGTGATAAATTTTCTGTGGTAAAATTGTTACTTTTATATTTGTTTAGAGTACTATGTGTTTTTAAAAAATGTATTTTTTCACCAGAAAAAAACTGTTGCTGATTATAAATCCAACTTTGGCTCGCTTCTAATTCAGAAATAATTTTTTTTTTAGTAAATTTCACTGAAGGAAATTGAAGAATATTCAAAAGCAAATCAAAATCAAATTTCCCTTTTTTTGAAAAATAATATGAAGCAATGAAAGATCTTAAATAAGTATTTCCACTTTTAGGATAGGAAGCGATCCAAATAATCATAATTTTGGAGCGGGCAATGGGACTCGAACCCACGACCTTCTCGTTGGCAACGAGACGCTCTACCACTGAGCTATGCCCGCCTGTTCTATAAGTGTTGAAAGTATTAGTTTTTTTACAATTAAGCAATAGTCAAATATAAACCTATATCAAATTAATATTTTATTTTTGCACTATCCAGAGTTTCCTGCATAATTTTTAAATGAACTCTATATTTTTTCCACTCTTCTGATGTATTTTTTTTTATTGATCCTCTCACCTGTAACAACGAGGCAGTTTGTACTGGTCTAGCATTTTTACTATAATTCTTAATATCTTCTTCCCAGTTAATACCTAATTTTTTAATTAAATCACGTGTTTCATTTTCAAAATTATTAACAAAATTTTCATAGTTAATATTTATTATTCTTTCTTTTAATTTATCAAACCAAAATTTCATTAAATCTTCATATAAGATGTAATATTTTGCAGTGTCTTTTTGAGTAAGAGAGAAGTCCATGCCTGGATCAGGAAAATTAATTTTGTAATTTGACCAACAAATAGCCATGGGATTTCTTTGAATGTGAATTATTTTGGCCTCTGGAAAAGCTTTTGCTATGAAACCTATCCATCTAAAATTCATTGGTAACTTATCAATAATAAATTTTTTATTACTTAATTGTAATACTTTTTCATGGTATTCAGATCTTATATTTTTAATAATGCTATCAAAATTTTGTAGTTTATCTAATTTGATATTGTCAATAATTTTAGGCAAGTAGTTAAGTTCACCTGCTCCATGTATAATTGAATGAGATGACAAAACTTGTTCTAAAAAAGTTGTTCCAGATCTTGGCATACCAAGAATAAAAATTGGGGTGAATTTAATATTGTGATTATGTCTAGTTAATTCTGTCTCGTTTTGTTTAAAAATATTTTTAATATTTTCAAAGAGTTTTTTTTCTGCTTGAAGACTAAAATTTGAATTTTTCTTTTTTATTTTGTTTGCCTCATCAAGATATTTTAAAGCTAGATCAGATTTATTTAAATCAAAGTTACATTTGCTCAAGCTAGTATAAGCAATTATTTTATCTTCATCATTTACGTTTATTAGGTCAAGTTTTTCTAGTTTTTTTAAAAAATTATTATCTTTATCTGCTTTTGTAATCAAAAAGTAATTTTTAAAGGCTCTAATATGCTTATCATCAATATCAATTACTCTCTCAAATAGTTTTCTTCCTTCATCTATGTTTCCAAGTATTAAGTTTAAGTAGCCTAAATCATTTAAAGCTGTTGTATTATTTTCATCAAATTTTAAGACCTCTTGAAGTACTTTTTTGAGATCATTAAAATTTTTTTCTTCACTGTAAACATGTGCCAGATTAAAATATGCTGGAATATTCTTCTTATTATATTTGATCGCTTTTTGGTAATTTTCAACTGCTTCACCAATAAATCCTAATTTAAATTTGGTATTTCCTAAATTATTATAGGCTTCTGAATAGTCGGATTTAAGATTTATTGCTTTTAAAAAATTCTCTGAAGCTTCGTTATAATTTTTTAATTGCTTTTGAATATTACCATAAATGTAGTAGTTTTCTGCATTTGGCTTCAATAAAATAATATTTTTAAAATATTTTTCTGCTACTAAATAATCTTTTAAAGTTAAATATGTCAAACCTAAAACATACAATATTTGGAAGTCATTGTTTGTTTTTAAAAATTTTTTTCCAAGTTTAATTACTTTTTCTAATTTTCCTTTATTATAATTATCTAAAATAGTTTTTTTATTATTTAAGAAATTTTTAGAGTTCATTTAAATAAATGAAATTAAGACATTGAATATGTATTTTATGATGCAAAATCAAACCAACCTGTAATTATATATTTTGTTCCACTTTTTAATACTGATCCAGTATGTGCGTGTGTCCACTCAGCAGGCCAAATCAATGTTTTATTATTTTCAGGCTTAATTTTTAATCCATAGTGATCAAAATCGGTTGTACCTCCATCATTCACATCATTTAAATAGGTCATAAAAGCAAAAATTCTGTGTAATGTCGATAGACCTGTTCTCTCGGAATGCAAGGCTGCAAAATGATCGCCTGGAAAATATTTTTGTACATTGAAAGGACCAACGTTCACTTTTGTTAAGAATTCTTTTAAAAAAGGCCATTGTTCTCTATAGTCCAAAAAACATTTTTGAAGTTCAGAAAAATAGTTTTGAAAAACTTTATACTTCGGATCAGATAATTTATTTGGACTTATCGTAATATCTGTAGATTTTTTTCTGCTTTCTTCAACTCCTTTTGCAGTTGACCCTTTTTTTTGAAGAGATTGGTTATTTTCAAAAAATTCGATTATACCTTTGCTAATATTTTTATCATCAAGATACCAACATCCAATAAAATTTGGTGATTTGTCACTACTTATATCAACTCTTTTCATTTTAACAGACTAACTCCATTTTCATCAAATTGTAAAAAACCTGCTCCCTTCTTTATGTAAGATAAACCTTCCTTGTGGGAATTTAAAGCTAACAATGATTGTCCTAATAAATTATTTAAAGTTCTATTTTTTGGATATTTTATGACAATTCTTGAAACAAAATCTTTTATCTCATTTTTCTTACCTGTTTTAAATAAACAGATTGTATATTTTTCACAAATTTCTTCATGTCTTACTTCTGAACTAATTATATTTTTATAATGATCTAAAGCCTCTACATAATTTTCTAATAAAAAATACAAGCTCGCAAGGTTGTAATGGGCTTCAAGATTGTTTTTTTTTAAACTAATAGCCTTTTTATAATTAACAATGGCTTCTTCATATTTGTTTAGAGATTTTTGTGCAGTACCTAAATTATTATATGCTTCAGTAAAATTAGGATTTAATTTGATAGCTTCCTCAAATGAGATAATTGCATTATCAAATTTTTTTAACTTTTTTTGAATATTACCCAAAACATAAAAATTCTCTGGGTTCTTATTAAGTAAAATTAATTTATTAAAATAGTTTTCTGCATCATCAAAATTTTCAAGTTTTATTGATGACAAGCCTAATAAATATATTAATTGTGCATCATTTTGTCTCTCTTTGAATAATTTTTTACCTTCAGCTATTACATCTTCAAATTTATTTTCTTTAAAAGAAGTTAAAATTTTTTCTTTTTCTAAATTATTTGAATTCATTGATTAGATGTTATAATTTAAATTATATGAAAAAAGAAGATCTTCCAAAAATTATACCAGTTTTTCCATTGTCAAATTTTATTATTTTTCCACGTACAACAGTCCCATTAAATATATTTGAGCCTAGATATATACAAATGATTGATAAAAGCATGAAAAGTGACCGTATGATAGGTATGATTCAACCAAAAAAAACTGGTGAATTAAAAAAACCAGATTTACATAACGTGGGCTGTGTTGGAAAAATAACAAGTTTTAATGAAACAGATGACGGAAGATATTTAATTATTTTGAATGGTATCTGCAGATTTAAAATTATTGATGAAGTAAACAGTGACAACTTATTTAGAGAATGTGAAGTAAAATACGAAGAATTTTCAAGTGATTTGACGGAAAAATCAGATGAAATAAAATTTTCGGATTTAAGGTTAATATTTCAAAATCTAAAAGGCCTTTTTAAAAAGCAAGGATATGAAATAAACTGGAAAGAAATTGAAAAACAAAGTTTAGATCAAACTATAAATACTTTATCCATGGCATCACCATTTTCTTTAGAGGAAAAACAAGTTTTACTCGAAAGTAAAGATTTAAATATAAGAAAAGAAAAATTAGAGGAAATTTTGAATACTTATATTTTAGATAATTTTAATAATAAAACCTTACAATAAATAATTTAAAAGCAAATTAATTGGATAACATTGTTGCATATTTATTTAAAAGTTTATTATTTTTCAAAATTTTAAATATTGGATCAGATAAATTATTTTCTAACTTACTATCAAGTTTAAAAAAAGAATTTAAAGCGTCTATACCTAATCCATATATGTAATTTAAATGTTTATTTTTTTCTTGAAATTTTTGAGCAATTAATACACCATCATCAATACCTAATTTAATATCTTCATCTAAAATACTAGATAAAGATTTAATATCTCTGATAGTCATATTAAAACCTTGTCCTGCTAATGGATGAACCTTATGTATTAAATCTCCAAAAGATAAAACATTTTTAAAAATATAATTTCGTAGAACATGGAACTTAATACTAAAAGTTTCAACTTCGCTAATTCTATCTATCTTGTATTTATAATTATATTTATTTATGATTTTTAAAAAGTTTATCTTATCAATTAATTTTATTGAATTATTTGAAAATACAATTGAAGTTTGATTATTAGATAGAGGGAGAAATGCTAACGGACCATTTTTTGTGAAAATTTGTTTTGCAATTTTGTTTTCAACTTTTTTATGATGTATTATAGCAGTATGAGCCAAAGATTTATAATTTTTTTCTATTTTTTTTTGAAAATATTTTTTGGTTATTGAATTATTTTGCTGTGAGTTAATTATTAAATCATAATTTTTTTTTTTCAAAATCTCTAAATCATAATTTTTAAGGGTAATAAATTTTAAAAATTTGTTTTTTTTTAATAAGTTAAAAAGGTCAACATATTTTAACAAATAAAAATTATTCTGATTTTTATTTTTGAACTCAAATAACTCAAGTGATTTATTTTTTTCTGAATAAATTTTTATTTTTGTAGTTGGCCATCCTAAATTTTTAATACCTCCAATATTTTCAACTAAAAATTTGTAATTATCATTCGAAATTGCAATTGTCCTAAGAGTATCTTTTAATAAAGTTGGTTTAGATTGGGAGATAATATCAACTTTAATGTTTTTTTTTAATAATACGTTTGCTAGAACAAGGTTTGTTAAATTGTTTCCTAATAGACAAATATTCATAATATTATTTAATTTTATCAACAAAAATTAAATGATACAAAGTGACAAATCATTAATAACAAAATGAAAATTAAAAATTTAGTCGATAAAACAACAAGTTTTCTCTTAAAAAGACTATCAGAAGCTGCGGGTTTAGTCTTATTAGTTCTATCTGTATTGTTGCTAATATCATTAATAAGTTACTCACCAGAAGATCCCAACTTTATTTTTCCAGAAAACGCTGAAATTAATAATCTGTTGGGCGCAAGAGGGAGTTATACATCAGATATTTTATATCAATCCATTGGTTTAATTTCATTATTGGTGCCATTTTCATTCATTCTCATATCAATATCTGTAATATTTAATAAGAAAATATTACAGATTATTGAAAGCTTATTTTTTGTAATTTTATACTCAATTTTAGGAACATTATTCTTTACAGTTTTTCATACTGAAACATACTGGCTTACGATTAATGGTAATAATGGGTTTATAGGCAGTTTATTTGAAGAAACTTTTTTAATAAATTTAATAAAATATAATAATCAAGCAAGTTATATAATTTTAATATTTTTAATTATCGTATTTTTTCTTTTTAGTATTAATTTTAAACTTAAATATCTTAAAACTATTGGTATAATATTTTTAAAATCTAAAAAAGTAGCAAATAAAAGTATTGTTGAAAATATTGATGAAAATTTAATAAATGAAAATGATTACATAAACGTTGAAACTAGAGTTCAAGAAAATTTTTCATTTGATAAAAATGTAATATCATCTGATAAAAAAACCATCAAATATAAACTTCCATCCTTAGACTTTTTAAAATTACCTACAAAAAAGGATAAAAATTTGTCAGAAAATAAAATTGACGAAAAAACTCTAGAAAAAATTTTACTTGATTTTGGAGTTGAAGGTGAGGTTAAGAAAGTAAGTCAAGGTCCTGTTGTTACTTTATATGAATTTGAACCTGCACCTGGCGTTAAAGTATCAAAAATTATTAACCTTTCAGAAGATATTGCCAGAAATACTAGTTCTGAGTCTGCAAGAATTGCAACTATACCTGGCAGTAATACCATTGGAATTGAACTCCCTAAACCACAAAGAGAAAACGTTTTTTTAAGTGAAGTAATTTCTGATAGTAGTTTTAAAAAAAAGGATACCAAACTTCCGATTGCTCTTGGAAAAAGTATTTCTGGATTACCAATAACAGGGGATCTAAGCACTATGCCTCATTTGCTCATAGCTGGGACAACTGGATCTGGTAAATCAGTTTGTATAAATACAATTATTTTGTCACTTTTGTACAAACATTCCCCTGAGAAATGTAAGTTTATATTGATTGATCCAAAGATGTTAGAGTTATCTACGTATGAAGGAATTCCACATTTATTGTGCCCAGTTATAACTGAAGCTAAAAAAGCCGCATCTGTTTTAGGTTGGGTAGTTAAAGAAATGGAAAATCGCTACAAGCTAATGACAAAAGTGGGGGTGAGGAATATTGATGGATATAACGAAAAACATAAGATTTCTATGCCTTATATAGTTGTTATTGTTGATGAAATGTCAGATTTAATGCTTGTAGCTGGTAAGGATATAGAAAATTATATTCAAAAGCTATCTCAAATGGCAAGAGCAGCAGGTATACATATCATAATGGCTACTCAAAGACCTAGTGTTGACGTTATTACTGGAACAATAAAAGCTAATTTTCCAACAAGAATATCATTTCAAGTTACTTCTAAAATAGATAGTAGAACAATTCTTGGTGAACAAGGAGCTGAACAACTTCTTGGGAGAGGGGATATGCTTTACATGACTTCTGCAAATAGAATGACAAGAATTCATGCACCATTTGTATCAGAAAGTGAAATTGAAAAAATTAATAATTTTTTAAGAAATCAAGCTGAACCAGACTATGTAGATGAAATTCTTAATTTTGCAGATGAAAAAGAAATTAATTTTGATTCAAACAATGATGAAAATTTAGATGAACTATATAATACTGCCCTTGAAATCGTAAAATCTGAAAGAAAAGCATCAACATCTTTTTTACAGAGAAAACTACAAATTGGTTACAATAGAGCAGCTAGAATAGTTGACCAAATGGAGGCAAATGGAGAAGTAAGTCAAGCCAATCATGTTGGTAAAAGAGAAGTTCTTAAATGAAAAAATATGTAATTTTATTATTTATCTTTTTTTTTAATATTAATGCACAGAGTTCATCAAACCAGAAAATTATAAATCACTTAGAAAATATAGACTCTTTACAATTCAAATTTACCCAGAGAATTGATAACAATAATATAGAGAAAGGAGAATGTGTAATTTTATACCCTAAAAAAATTTTTTGTAAATATTATGATATTTATAACAAGATACTCGTTTCAAACGGTAAGTCCCTAGTTATAAATTCAGATAAAATCACAAATTACTATAGATATCCACTAGATAAAACACCTTTAAATTTTATACTCGATAAAAATTTTTTAATTTCAAAAATGAGTGAAGCTGACAATGATAAAAATTATCCTTTTTATTATGTCTTTAATTTTGAGTACGAAAATAATTTAATTAAAGTTTTTTTTGATAAAAAAAGTTTAGATTTAATGGGATGGGAAACTAAAGATATCTATCAAAACCTAATACAAACTTTTTTAAGTGATATTAATATTAATATTGAAGTTGAAGAAAAAATATTTTCAATACAAAAATATATTAATTAAGCTCAACATTTATTTTTTCAGATTTAAATACCTGCATTCCTCTAGCTAAATAGTTTTTAATTGCATTTTCATGATCGAGTGAACAAGTGTGTAGCCATACTCTTGACATTCCTTCCTCGAATAAACTTTTAATAGCTTCTGAGAGCAAATAGCCACCACATTTTTTTCCGATATATTCCTCTAAAACTCCAAAATATGCAATTTCACAATGGTCGTTATTCTGATCTCGGATAGTCTCATAATATCCAGCTAGGTTGTTATTATCCTTTAAAACAAAGGTTTTTATTCTAGGATTTTCAACATACTCAATCCATTTTTTGTCTCCCCAGGTTAATCTATCTATCCATCTATGTTTTCTTCCAATTTGTTTATAAAAAAACCTGTTTAATTGAAAATCTGGAGGATCCACTTTAATAATTTTAAAGTTTGGTCCAGGACTCTTTGATTGATTTAGATTTTCTATTGTATTTATTTCTAAGAAACTTCTGTCTACATCAATTTTCACGAGACCATTTTACCAATTTTCTCTCCACCAAATAAATGAAAATGCAAATGTGGAACTTCTTGTCCTCCATCCTCACTTATATTTGCTAGAGCTCTATATCCCTTACCTGTATCAACAGATATATTTAATTTCTTTGCAACAGTATTTATACCTTTTAATAATCCAACCATTTCATTAGGTGATGCGTTTTGACTAAAATCATCTAAGTCAACATACTTGCCTTTTGGAATTACTAATGCATGAATCTTTTTTTGAGGATTTATATCATGAAAGGATAAAACAAATTCATCCTCATAAATTTTATTACAAGGTATCTCATTCCTTAATATTTTTGCAAATATATTATTATCGTCGTAACTCATATTTACATTTTTTCTAAAACTGCTTTTACTGTATCACCCATAACCGATGGATTTTTAGAGATTGTAATTCCACATTCTTTCAAAATTTCAACTTTTTCAATTGCGCTTTCTCCATATGCTGAAACTATTGCCCCTGCATGACCCATAACTCTACCTTTTGGAGCTGTTAAACCTGCAATGTAGGCTATTACTGGTTTTTTCATATTTTCTTTTGCAAATTCACCAGCTGCTACTTCTTGAGGACCACCAATTTCACCAATCATTAATATTGCATCGGTCTCTTCATCTGTCTCAAATTTTTCAATAATATCTCTAAATGAACTTCCATTTATTGGATCTCCGCCAATACCTACACTTGTTGATACACCTATGTTTAAATTTTTGAGTTGTTGGGCTGCTTCATAACCTAATGTTCCTGATCTACTTATAATTCCTATTCTTCCCTCTTTATAAATATGTCCTGGCATAATACCCAACATTGATTTTCCAGGACTAATAATTCCTGCACAATTAGGTCCGACTAAAGTCATTTTAGAACTTTTTGTATACCTTCTCATATATCTTTTAATTCTGATCATATCGTGAGATGGAATTCCATCAACAATAGCTACACAAGTTTTAATACCAGCATCAGCAGCTTCCATTGCTGAGTCTGCCGCAAAAGCTGGCGGTACAAATAAAATTGATGCATCTGCTCCTGTCTCGTTAACTGCATCTTTCACTGTATTAAACACCGGCAAATTTAGGTGCTTAGAGCCACCCTTTCCTGGAGTAACTCCACCAACTACGTTAGAGCCATACTTAATCATCTCATCTGCGTGAAAAGAGCCCATTTTTCCTGTAAAACCTTGAATAATAATCTTACTATTTTTATTAATTAATACAGTCATTTTCTATTTTTTCAGCTCTGCAACCGCTTTGTTAGCTGCATCCTCTAAAGTGTTTGCCTCAATATAATTTATCTTACTATCTTTTAAAATTTTATTTCCTTTTTCAACATTTGTACCTGCTAATCTGATAACCAATGGAACATTAACTTCTATTTTTTTAAGAGCTTCTACTATTCCTTCTGCTACCCAATCACATCTGTTTATACCAGCAAAAATATTTACTAAAATTACTTTTACTTTTTCATCCATTGTAACTAGCTTAAATGCTTTAACTATTTTTTCTGGAGTGGCACCACCACCCACATCTAAAAAATTTGCAGGACTTCCACCAGCTAGTTTTATCATGTCCATAGATGCCATTGCCAAGCCAGCACCATTTATAATATTACCAATGTTTCCATCTAAACTTACATAGTTTAATCCTCTATCGGATGCAAAAACTTCTTTTGAGTCCTCTTGCGTCTTGTCTCTAAGTTCTGAAACTTGGTTTCTTCTAAACATTGCATTGTTATCGAAACTCATTTTACAATCTAGAGCTAAAATTTGTTTTTGTTTTGAAATTACCAACGGATTGACTTCTACCATTGTAGCGTCCAGTTCACTAAATGCCTTGTAACATCCAATAATTGTTTCAGATGCTCTTCTAATTAAATCAGGTTCAATTCCTAAACCAAATGCTAATTCTCTAGCTTGAAAACTTTGCATTCCAACTGCAACTTCAATTTTTGATCTGATTATAGTTTCTGGTTTCTCTTTTGAAATTTCTTCAACACTCATACCACCTTCCGTTGATGCAACCACCATAATGCTCTCTGAACTTCTATCAAAAACAAGACCAAGGTATAGTTCTCGCTCTATATCTGTTGCTTCTTCAATATAAATTCTATTTACTATTTTACCTTCAGGGCCTGTTTGATTTGTAACTAATTTTTTTCCTAATAATTTGTCAGTTGCTTGAGCAACTTCCAATGGGCTATCACAAACTATTATGCCACCAGCTTTTCCTCTCGCACCAGAGTGAATTTGTGCTTTTACTACCCATCTTGATCCACCAATCTCTCTAGCTTTATTCTCAGCATTCTCTGGGCTATAAACAATTCCACCTCTTGGAATTGTAACTCCAAAATCTGAAAGTATTTTTTTTGCTTGGTATTCGTGAATATCCATAATTTAAATTATTTATTATGGATTAACTTGTCGATGTTTACAATATTTTCAGCCATTCTAGCTGAAGCAGCATCTATCATCCTACCATCAAGTTGAGCAGCTCCTTTGCCCTCTTTTGCAGCCTTTTCTAGCTCTTCTAGTATCCTTTTAGCCTTAGTAACCTCGGCTTCAGGTGGAGAGAACACGTTATTTGCTAATTCAATTTGTGAAGGATGTATTGCCCATTTACCCTCAATACCAATTGCAGCTCCTCTTTTAGCGGCTGCTGTATAAGCATCTGGATCATTAAAATCTCCAAACGGTCCATCAATTGCCCTTATTCCATACGCTCTGCAAGTCATAACTAATTCAGATAAACCATGATGCCACTGGTCTCCTGGATAATTTTCATTAAGCCCACCTATAACTGTAGTTCGTGCTCTCAAACTGGCTGCATAATCTGCAACACCAAAATGTAATGCCTCTAATCTTTCACTTGAAGTTGCTATTTCTTTGATATTCGACATACCTAACGCAGTTTCGATTAAACACTCAATTCCAATTTTATTTTTTAATTTTTTATTTGTTTCAATTTGAGTTAATAAACAATCAACCATATAAACGTCACTTGCTGTTCCAGCTTTTGGAACCAAAATCGTATCTACATTTTCTCCAGCTTGTTCGACAATCTCAATTAAATCTGAATACATGTAATGAGTATCTAAACTATTTATTCGTACAGAAATAGTTTTACCACTACCTCTCCAATCCATTTCATTTAAAGATTTAATAACATTTGCTCTAGCAGTAATTTTATCATTAGGTGAAACTGCATCTTCTAAATCTAAAAAAACATAATCTGCTGCAGAACTAAGGGCTTTCTCAAACATTTTAGGTGATGAACCTGGAACTGCTAATTCACTTCTTTGTAATCTTGATCTTGCAGGTTTATAAAATTTATGACTCATTTTTTTCTTTTATCTAGTTCACTCATTACATCTTCAATTTTTATATTATTTGCCTCAAGGTACATTATTAAATGATAAAATACATCAGCAGCTTCATGAATTTTATTTGAGTCTTCTTCAACTGCCTCTATTAGTTCATTTATTTCCTCAAGCACTTTAGCTTTACTCAAAGATTTATCACTCAGAAGTTTATTGGTATACGAACCATCAACTGGTGAAGATTTTCTTTCTCTTGCAAGTTTAAATAGACTTTCAAGGGTATTTAGCATCTCAAATCCTAACAGGAATACCTTTTGAGTCCAGATATTCTTTTGCTTCTTTCACAGAGTATTTTCCATAGTGAAATATGGATGCTGCTAAAACCGCGCTAGCATTGCCTAATTTGATGCCATCGACTAAGTGGTCAAGATCTCCAACTCCTCCTGATGCTATTGTGGGTATGTTTACCATAGATGAAATTTTAGACATCAAATCTATGTCATAGCCTACCTGCGTACCATCTCTGTCCATTGAAGTGACCAACAACTCACCTGCACCACTCTCTTCCATCTTCTTTGCAAACTCTAAAGCGTTAATTCCAGTATTATTTCTACCCCCATAGGTAAAAACCTCCCATTTCTCTCCATTTTTCTTAGCATCTATTGCAACGACGATACATTGAGATCCAAATTTTTTTGAACTTTGAACAACAACATCGGCATTTTGAACTGCAGCTGTATTAATTGAAACTTTATCAGCTCCACAATTTAATAATTTACTGATATCATCCACACTTCTAACCCCACCACCAACAGTTAGAGGTACAAAACATTTTTTTGAAGTATCTTTTACAACTTCGTAAATTGTATCTCTATTTTCATTTGAAGCTGTAATGTCTAAAAAACAAATTTCATCTGCCCCACCATCACTGTAAATCTTTGCTTGCTCAACGGGATCACCCGCATCTTGTAAATCAACAAAGTTAATACCTTTTACAACTCTTCCGTTTTTAACATCTAAACAAGGTATTATTCTATTTTTAAGCATCTATCTCTTTTGCAAGTTCATCTAATTTAATATCACCATCATATATAGCTTTACCAACTATAATTCCTTCAATATTTTTATTTCCTAATTCTTTGGCCTTTTTAATATCATCTATTGATGAAACACCCCCAGATACAATTACAGGACAGTTTGAATTATTAGCTAAATTTTCTGTTTCCTCAAAATTTGGGCTTAGCTTCATTCCATCTCTATTAATATCTGTATAAATTAATCTACTGGCTCCATAATCATTTACATCTTTTAAAAATTCTAAGGTTTTTAAATTAGAATTTTCTTTCCATCCAGATACAGACAGATAACCATCTTTAGCATCTAGACCTAGAGCAATCTTGTCTGGAAATTTTTGACAAGCTTCTTTTAAAAAATTTTTATCTTTTATTGCAGCGCTTCCTAAAATTACTTTCTCTACTCCAGCATCAGTATAATTTTGAATACTCTCAAAGTTTCTTACACCACCACCTATTTCAATTTTAAGATCAAATTTTCCAACAATTTTCTCAATAATATCAATATTTACAGTCTCTCCTGTTAATGCTCCATCCAAATCAACTACGTGTAAATTTTTAAAACCGTGATCTTTATATTTACCAGCTTGTTCAACTGGAGACATTTCATATTCAGTTTTATTATCAAAGTCTCCTTTGACTAACCTCACGCACTTTTTATCTTTAATATCTATTGCAGGAAAAATTTTCATAAGCTTATGAAGTTATTAATTATTTTAAGACCAATTTTATCACTCTTTTCAGGGTGAAATTGGGTTCCAAATATGTTTTCTTTTTCTGCAGCACAAACAACATTAGATGAGTAATCAGTTGTTGCTGAAATTACAGATTTATCCTCAGGTACAAATTCATAACTGTGAACGAAGTACATGTGAGAATTATTTTTTATGCCTTTAAAAATCTTACTTTCTTTAGTTATATTAATTTCATTCCAACCAATGTGTGGAAGCTTAAATTTGCCACCTTGGTTATCAATTTTAGACACTTTTCCTGAAATCCAACCTAAACCTTTAGTCTCAACTTCTTCATAACCGATGTCTGCAAACATTTGAAGTCCAACACAAATTCCAAGTAGTGGTTTTTTACTTTCCAATGCAAATTCGTTAAGAGTATCTGTCAAACCACTAATGCTATTAAGCCCATCAATGCAGCTTTTAAAAGATCCTTGTCCTGGTAATACAACTTTATCGCTAGTTTTTATGGTCGAAAGATCTGATGTAACAGCAATGTTTACTTTGTCTTTTGCAACTTCTTTAAACGAATTTATTACAGAACTAATATTGCCTGAATTGTAGTCAACAATTGTGACATTCATTAAATTTATAAAGAACCTTTTGTCGAAGGTATTGTAGTTTTATTTCTTGGATCCATTTCTAAAGCAGCTCGTAATGATCTAGCTAATCCTTTAAAGCAAGACTCGATTATGTGGTGACTGTTATCACCATAAATATTTTCAATGTGCAAAGTAATTCCTGCAGCTTGTGAAAAGGCTTGGAACCACTCTTTAAATAGTTCTGTATCCATCTCACCTAATTTTTCTACTTTCAATTTTACTTTCCAAATTAAATAAGGTCTGTTTGATACATCAATTGCAACTCTAGTTAATGTTTCATCCATTGGAATCATTGCATGAGCATATCTTTTAATACCGACAAACTTTTTTGATGCTTTTTTTAAACATTCGCCAATTGCAATTCCCGTATCTTCAGTTGTGTGGTGAAGATCAATGTGCGTATCACCTTTAGCTTTAATATTCATGTCCATCGAAGAGTGTTTCGATAGTTGCTCAAGCATGTGATCTAAAAATCCTATGCCTGTGTCAACTTTGTACTTACCCTTACCATCAATGTTTAAATCAACACTGATGTTAGTCTCTTTTGTTTTTCTACTTATTTTGGCTTTACGTTTCATATTTTGAAAAGGTATATATCTATTATTCAATTATGGCAATAATTCTAGCCTTGGTCTTGAACTATTAGATTTAGTATCCATCTATATTCCATGACAACAATAGTATTAGTAAGAAAAAATAATGAAGTAGTAGTTGCTGGAGATGGCCAAGTTAGTATGGGAAATACAGTAATTAAGAAAACTGCAAATAAAGTTCGTAAGATTGAGAAAAGAAATGTGATCGCAGGTTTTGCTGGATCTACAGCAGATGCCTTAACATTATTTGAAAGATTAGAGTCTAAACTAGAAAAACATGCTGGAAATCTAGCAAGAGCTGCTGTTGAATTAGCTAAGGATTGGCGAACAGATAAATATTTAAGAAGATTAGAAGCCTTAATGGCTGTTGGTGATAAAGAAAATAGTTTTATTATTTCAGGAACTGGTGATGTTTTAGAGCCTGAAGGTGATGTCATTGGAATAGGATCAGGTGGAAATTATGCATTGGCTTCAGCAAAAGTATTGATGGATACAGATTTATCTGCAGAAGAAGTTGCAAAAAAAGCAATTAAAGTTGCTTCTGAAATATGTGTGTTCACAAATAATAATTGCAACATAGAGAAAATTTAAATGGAAAAATCAAACGTTACAACTCTCCCAAACGCTAAAGTAAAAAAAGAAAAAAATAATATTCAAAATTCATTATCTCCGAGAGAAATAGTTTCTGAATTAGATAGATTTGTCGTTGGACAAAATAATGCAAAAAGAGCTGTTGCAATTGCTTTAAGAAATAGATGGAGAAGACAAGCTTTAGAAGGCGATATGAAAGATGAAGTGCTTCCAAAAAATATTTTAATGATGGGGCCAACAGGTGTTGGTAAAACTGAAATATCTAGAAGATTATCAAAATTAGCTGAAGCACCATTTGTAAAAGTTGAAGCTACAAGATTTACTGAAGTTGGTTATGTTGGAAGAGATGTTGAACAAATAATTAGAGATCTTTTAGAAATTGCTATTGCAATGGAAAAAGTTAAAAAAAGAAAAGAAGTTCACGCTAAAGCACAAAAATTAGCAGAGGATAGAGTTCTTGATGCAATTGTAGGTAATAAAGCAAGTGTTGCAACAAGGGAAAGTTTTAGGAAAAGATTAAGAGATGGTGATTTAGACGACAATGAGATTGAAATAGCTGTTACTGAAAGTGGTGGTGGTATGCCATCATTCGAAATTCCTGGTATGCCTGGTGCAAATGTTGGTATGATTAATATTTCAGACATGCTTGGTAAATCTATGGGTCAAAAAGCTAAGAAGAAAAAAATGTCAGTAAAAGAATCTCATGAGATATTACTTAATGAAGAAGCTGATAAATTAATCGAACAAGATAAAATTATTAAATCTGCAAAAAACACAACAGAAAATAACGGTATCGTATTTTTAGATGAAATAGATAAGATTTCAGCAAGAACTGATAGAGTTGGTGGAGATGTTTCAAGAGAAGGTGTTCAAAGAGACTTACTTCCTCTCATTGAAGGAACGACGGTGAGTACAAAATACGGTCCAATAAAAACAGATCACATATTATTCATAGCTTCTGGAGCATTCCAGTTAGCAAAACCATCAGATCTTTTGCCAGAGCTTCAAGGAAGACTACCAATTAGGGTAGAGCTAGATGCTTTGAATAGTGATGATTTTAAACGAATTTTGAAAGAGCCAGACAATAGTTTGATTAAACAATATAAAGCTTTACTTAAAACCGAAAACGTTGATTTAGAATTTACTGAAGATGGAATTGATACAATTGCGACAATTGCAAGCGAAGTAAATACAACAGTTGAAAATATTGGCGCTAGAAGACTGCATACCATAATTGAAAGAGTTTTAGATGAAATTAGTTTTACAGCCACAGATAGAGCTGGTGAAAAGATTAGCATAGATTCAGATTATATTAAGAAAAATATTGGTGAACTTGTTAAGGACGCAGACCTATCAAAGTTTATTTTGTAAAAATTACTTTTTTTTTCTTAAAAAAATATCAAAGTTTCCAACGGATGGGTTTTCAACAGCCTCGAAATCAATACTTATAATTCTTTTCATTAGATAATCACTACCTTTAATAAAATTAGGTACTGAGTGTTTTAATATACTCAAATTGCTAGATTGATATGGGTCATTTAAGTTTTTAGATCTAAGTCCCTTTCCTGTAATGACACTAATTTTGTTAACTCCATTTGCATAACATTCTTCAATGTAAGAAGTCATCTTTTGATTTGCTTCCTCTAAAGTATAACCGTGCAAATCAATAGATCTTTCAATATATCTTTTAGGTGTTGTGGAAATTTTTTGGTCTTTATTTTCTAGTTTGTCAGAACTATTTAAGAAATTTTGCCAATCCTGTTTATCTTTATCTGATATTTTTTTAATCAACTAAGCTTGGGTGTCTACTATTAACCAGTTAGGATTTTTTGAAGTACTATCTTTTGTAAATTTCCAAGTATCTAATACTTTTTTAACTTTTTGAGCATCACCTGAAATAATTTTATTATCTTTATCTTTAATGCAAGATATAATTTCACTCACAAATTCAACACTTACTTCAAGCATATTTTTATTTTGATTATGCTCTTTTATTTCTGCAGAATTAATACCAATGAATGTAGTTTCTGATGTAACATTTCTTGCTTTTTTATCTTTAATAGCCTCATCAAATTGATCGTACACATTTTTTGCTAAAAGATTTTTTATTGACTTTAAATCTCCTTTAGAAAAACTAGTAATAATACTTTCATAAGCAATTTTAGCGCCATTTAAGAAATCTTTCTTTGCTGCATCATCAAAAGTATCAGCGTTTAAAATAGGAGAAGTTTTTGTTTCTGGAACCTCTTCATGAGGAAAACTCGAGTTAATATTTTCTTCAAAACCAGTTTTTTTACCTAAAATTCCTCTTAATCTTAGGAAAATAAAACCGGCAATCATGGCCAGTAATATTATATCGATGTACTCAAAGCTGTAACTCATATACTAATAATATTTACTATGTTGATTAATTTCAACCTGCAATTTACATTATAGACAAATGAACACAGCAATAATACTTATTTTAGGGATACCTCTTATTGAAATCTACCTATTTATAAAGGTTGGATCAGAAATAGGAGCTTTAAACACCATTTTATTAATTCTTACAACTGCGGTTGTGGGTATTTGGTACGCAAGATATGAAGGATTTAACACATTGCGTTCAGGCATGTCTCAGTTAGTTAAAAATGAACTACCACTTTATG
This sequence comes from uncultured Pelagibacteraceae bacterium, assembly GCA_902599665.1. Lineage (GTDB taxonomy): Bacteria > Pseudomonadota > Alphaproteobacteria > Pelagibacterales > Pelagibacteraceae > Pelagibacter. The sequence continues at coordinate 68,351 of CACKGK010000001.1, forward strand.
AAATTGTTTCTGGCGCGGCAATTGCTTTTGCAGCACTTTTATTAATATTACCAGGTTTTGCTACTGATATTATAGGTATTTTATTGATTTTCCCTGTTACAAGAAAAATAATTATCAGTAAATATTCAAAAAAAAATACATCTAAAAGAAAAGATAATGATAGAGGAAAAAATTATATTGAGGGAGAATATGAAGATATAGAGGATAAAGATGGAAAATAAATTTAAAATAATTGTAAGTTATATAAAAGATTTATCAGTTGAAATTCCAAGCCCAGAAGCTTTGCTAACAATTAGAAATACTATTCCAGAATATAAGATGAAAGTTGATATTAATACAAAACCTTTAAAAAGAAAAATGATAGAAGTTTTAACTACTTTAACATATGAAAATCCAAACAAAAAAAAAGAAAAAGGTTTTTTTCAAATCGCATATGCAAATGTCATAGAGATACTTGATTTACAAATTAAAAAGGGAGATCTAGAAAAAATAATATTATGTGATCTTCAAATAATGATGTACCCAGAGTTAGAGGAAAAGTTTTTAACTATTTTACGATCCTCAGGTTTACCAGATTTAAAATTTGGCAATAAGATTGATTTTGAAAAACTATATAAAGAAAGATTAAATTAAAAGAAGTTTTTTTTTAAATTTTTTTTAAGAAATTCTTTATGGTTCAGTAACTCTTGTTCAGTTGGTTTAATAACTTTTTTGTAATATTCTAGTCCACCTTGATATAAAGAAATGTTATTTTCACTATTTTCGACTAGATTTAGAGTAGGTTCTTTTTGATCAATTAAATTAATGTAAACTTTTGCAAGTAAATCGCAATCAATCAGAGCTGTATGCTTTTCTCTTCTTGAATTATCAATTCTAAACCTTTTGCATAATGCATCTAGGCTTATTCCTGATCCTGGAAATTTATTTCGCGCTAGTTCTAACGTATCAATAACATTTGCCATACTTATCTTTGGCTTTCCAATTAAACTTAATTCATTATTTAAATGACCAATATCAAATTCAGCATTATGTATAATAATTTTTTTATCCTTAATAAAATCTATAAATTCATCAGCTATATAAGCAAATTTATGTTTATTTGCTAAAAATTCGTCAGAATAACCGTGAACTTCAAATGCTTTCTCTGATACTTTTCTTTCAGGGTTTAAATAAAAATGAAATATATTTTTTGTTGGCACTAAATTATCTAACTCTATACAGCCAATTTCAACAATTCTATGACCATCTCTAACTGATAGGCCTGTTGTCTCAGTATCTAGAACTATTTCTTTCATTTAAGATTTCTTTTTTAATTAGTTTTACTTTTTTTTTTATCTCGTTTGCTGAAAAATTATTATTGATGACATAGTTAGCTAATTTTTCTTTTTTAGATAATATAACTTGGTTTTCTTTAAGATTCCTAATTAATTTTTCGTCAAAGTTAGGTCTTTTTTTTAATCTGTTTAAGACTTTAGATTTTTTTGATTTAACATAAATAATTATATCTTTTTTTTTATTGAGTTTGTTTTCTATTAACAAAGGTATATCAAAAATAATCATTTCACTCTTTTTGTTTCTTATTATAAATTTTGTCAATTTTTTTTTTACTAATGGGTGAACAACTGAAGATATAATTTTAAGATTTTTCTTATTTGAGCTTATGGACAATATGAGTTCTTTTTTTTTTATAGGAAATGTTTTTATAAATTTTGGTAATTTTTTTTTTAATTTATTAAAACATTCCTTATTTTTTTTATAAATATATTTTACTTCATCATCTGCATTAAATACTGGATATCCAAAAAGCTTTGAAATAAAAGATTTTCCTGAACCTATACCGCCAATTATTCCAACTCTAATCATGTTTAATTTTAAATCTCATAGTTTCAACTTTTTAGAAATTCTATTAATTCTTTATTAATTTCTGGTTCAACATTATGCCAAATATTAAAAGCTTGTTGGCCCTGAAATAAAAACATATTTAAACCATTTTCAATTGAATTACCCTTTGCATTTCCTGACTCTGAAAACTCTGTTTGAAACGGTGCGTATATAACATCATAAAAAAGCTTATTTTGACCAGCCTGAGAAAAGTCTATGCCAAATTTATCTTTTTCTTTTAGACCTATAGTCGTAGCATTAATTATCATATCAAAATCAGGTAAATCACCCCAGTCTATAATATTAATCTCTTTGAAAAACTTCTTTAAATTATTAGCTTTTTCTCTTGTTCTATTGCTCAAAAATATTTTTGATGCTTTCATCCTTAACAACGAAAAAATTATTGACGGCACAACTCCACCGGCACCTAATATCAGAACTGTTTTGTCACTAATGTCATAATTCAATTTTCTCACACTTAATTCAAAACCATTAATGTCAGTGTTATCTCCAATTAAATGACCTTTATTTAATGAGATAGTATTTACTGATTGTGTTCTTAATGCATTACTACTTAAAATATCTAAGTGAGGTATTATTGATTTTTTAAAAGGGACAGTAACATTTAAACCCTCTAAATCTCCCTTTTTAATAGATTTGCATAGTTCGGACAAATCATTGTCATAGGTTTCCAGTTTTCCGTAAATTGCATCTAAATTATTTTTTTTTATCCAATAATTATGTAACTTTGGAGATAAAGAATGTTCAATTGGATTCCCTATTACTAAAAATTTTTTCATTTTTTTAATTTAAATTCATTCTTTTTAATTTTCTTTTTAACTTATGTATTTTTCTAGAAATTTCTGGATCATTATTTTCTTTAATCTTTATTTTAAGTATTGCTAATTCTTCTTGTATAAATTCTTTCTCACTTTTTTTATGCTCTAATTCAATTGGATAGTTTAATTTACCTAAAACACTTTCCATTGTTTCTCCTGCATTAATGTTGTCATAGTAAACAACTGTGGTACCACCGTCTCTTCCCATGCCCCACAGTCTATTTACAGCATTTCTATATATTCCAATCTTTAAATAGGCATTATTTTTATTTTCATAAACAGTTGGTCCTTTTACATCGTAAATAAATTTTCCATTTGCCCAAACTCTATAAAATCCATCTTCTTTATCTGACCAATTTACATTAATAATTATGTCAGTCCATTTACCAACCGGATCAATGCTTCTGCTCTTGCATTCAGATCCACACACCACATTGTTGAATGTATACTTTCCATCATTATGCTCAAAGTGAGCTTGTTGAATATATTTCTTATGTAATTTTGAGTGAAACTGTCCCATTTTTAAACTCGCAGGTTTAAATTTTTCTTGACCTTTTGGCACATAAATTGACCATGAATACCACTTTTCACCTAATTTAAAATACTTTGAGTATAATTCTGCTCTTTCCGACTTATGATCTCTTTCACAATCATTGCTAAGTTGGAATCCGCCTTCACCTTTTACTTTAGAGCCATCAAAAGTTCCTCCGCACTCCCCTGGCCTTACCTCAAATCTTATACTTTGTTTTCCGTCCCTAACTGGGTGACCATCTTTTTTTGAAACTATTTGAATTTGATGTTTATTTCCTTTGGTTCTGTGACCAACTTTCCAAACACATCCAAATCCATTTGATATGTCTTTTGGTAGACAAAATCTCTTTTCTTTTTTATGCGATATAGATTTTGCATACGAAAAACTTATGGACAAAAATCCTAAGACTAATATCAGTAGAATTTTTTTCATTTTTGAAGTTCTAGGTATTCCTTTATTTTTTTTATAGGTAAGCCCATTATAGTATCTTCATCGCCATCAATATTTGAAAATAAGGCTCTTCCTTCTCCTTCAATTTGATAAACATTATAAGCATATAGAGCCTCATCACTTATTTTACTTAGATAAGTAGTTAATTCATTTTCAGAAAAATCCTTCATAGTCAAGTAAGCTTTGTCGGTATAGTTCCAAACCATAGATCCATTCTTAGATATACAAACCGAACTGATCAAAGAATGTTTTTTTCCATTGAGTTTCTTTAAAATATCCAAAGCCTCTTCTCTACTTTCTGGTTTTGAAATTAATTCTCCAGTTAAATCGATGACGCTATCTGCTCCTAATACTAGAGCATTATTAATTTTTTGACTTACTTTGTTTGCTTTTAATTCTGCTAGATTCTTAGAAATAATTTCTGGTGAAGCTCCTTCCTTTAATAAACTTTCTTTTATAGGGTCCTCGTCAACATTTGAGACTTCAACCTTATTATTAATATTGTGATTATCTAGTATTTCTTTTCTTACTTTACTTTTTGAAGCTAAAATTATGTTAGGCATTTTTTTTGTTCTTTATCTCAAAAATTTTTATTACTGATGCGGCTGTTTCTTCAACTGATTTTCTTGTTACATCTATTGTTGGCCAATTATTTTCTTTGAATAATTTTCTAGAACTATTTAACTCATCTCTAATCTTATCAATATTTACATATTCACTATTTTGATCTTCTTTTAACGAATTCAATCTATTTTTTCTTAAATCATATAATCTTTCTGCTTCTGTAACTAAGCCAACAACGCATGGTTTAAAATTTTTTTCAGTAACTTTAGATGGTATAGAATTTTTATTTACTAGTGGAATATTTGAAGTTTTAAAGCCTCTATTGGCTAGATAAATGGAAGTAGGTGTTTTACTGGTTCTACTTACACCTAATAAAATAATATCTGATTTCTCTATATCATCAGTTTGATTACCATCATCATGGTTCATCGTAAATTGGATAGCTTCAATTCTATCATAATATTCTTCATTTAAAATATGTTGTCCGCTTGGCTGATGGGAAGCTTTTTGGTTTAAGACTTTCGAAAAGTTTAAAATAAGGTCTCCAAGAACTCCAAAACAAGGTATATTTCTTTCGTAGGCTTTTTCTGTTAGAAATTTTGCTAATTTACTATTAACAATAGTATATAAAATAATTGAATTTCTATCTTTTTTTGCCTGTTTTAGTATAGTGAGAGTTTGACTCTCGGTACGAGTAAAAGAAAAGTGATTTGTCTCATATTCGAAACTAGGAAATTGTGCTTTCAAAGCTAAAAAAATTCTATCAAGTGTTTCGCCAGTAGAGTCTGATATTAAATATATTTGATATAAATTTCTCATGTATAAAGTGTTTATAATCTATAAGTAAAATAAGAAAGATTCAGGTTTATCCTTCTGGGTACTAATAGTTAGTTTTTTTTCCATCAAATTACCAAAATTATAAAATGTTAACAAAGTTATACACAATATACACGAAATGTGAGAAATCTTAATTAATCCCTATAAAATCGATCTAAATAAAGATCTAAATTATTAATAAAGAGTTAATAAAGTGTGATAATTGACTAATTTACGTTATTCACAATACATAATACTAATAAAGTAAATAATATATATCTATTTATATGAGTCCCTTAACTAACTGTATAAAAAATAAAGACACTAAAACTAATCCCATATGGTTAATGAGACAAGCGGGAAGGTATTTGCCTGAATTTCGGGAGATAAGAAAAAAAAATACAGATTTTATTAAGCTTTGTTTGAATAGCGATTTAGCATCTGAAATTACTCTTCAACCTATAAAGAGATTTGGATTTGATGGTGCAGTAATATTCTCTGATATTTTGATGTTACCATATGGTCTTGGTCAAAAGGTAGAATTCGAAAAAAATTTTGGACCAAAGCTTGGAGAAATAGAATTAGATAATATTAAAAATGTTGATGAGATTAATTTTACAGAAAAAGTTTATAAAGTTTACAAAGCAATTTCCAAAACTTCTCAGGATCCTTTAATGGATAATAGAGACATGATAGGATTTGTTGGAGCTCCATGGACTATTCTTGTTTACATGATCAATAGATCATCACCAAAAAAAGGTCTAACAGCTGAATTCTTCAAAGATGAATTTCTAATAAACAGACTATTAGGAATTATTGAAAAATTCTTAAAAGTTCATATAAAAAATCAAGTTGAAGCTGGGGCCAAAGTAATTCAAATTTTTGATAGTTGGGCAGGATTATTAGATGATAAAATTCCTGAATACATTTATATACCCACACTAAATATTGTAGAATATGTTAAACAATTAGGTGTGCCTGTAATTTGTTTTCCAAGAGGTATTAAAGACTACAAAAATTTCTGTGAAATAGTTAAACCAGATGCAGTAAATATAGACTATGATGTTGATCCAGAAATAATAATAAAAGAAATAAAAATTCCTGTCCAAGGGGGGCTTGACCCTAAAATATTATTGACTGATAAAGAAGTTCTTAAAAAAGAAGTTGAAAAATATCTTCATATTTTTAAGGATCATCCATATATATTTAATTTAGGACATGGAATTCTACCTGAAACTAAAATTGAAATGGTTGAAGACTTGATTAAAATCGTAAGAAACTTTAAATGAAATCAGACCATCCAAAAGTTAATTATGGCAAAACAGGGGTTTTAATTATAAATCTTGGAACACCTGACTCTACCAGTTGGCTGGATATAAGAAAATATTTAAAGGAATTTTTATCAGATAGAAGAGTTATCGAAGTAAATCCTCTTATTTGGCAAGTAATTCTTAACTTATTTATACTTACTTTCAGGCCATCAAAAACTGCTAAAGCCTACAAAGAAATATGGATGAAAGACAAAAACATGTCACCACTTAGGTTTTTTACAGAGAGCCAAGCTCATAAATTATCCAAGAAAATTGGGAATGAAAAGTTGATTGTTGATTTTGCTATGAGGTATGGCAATCCAAGTATCAAAAGTAAAATAAATCAACTTCACAAAAAAGGTTGTGAAAATTTAATTATACTTCCGCTTTATCCCCAATATGCTGCTGCAACGACCGCAACTGTATGCGACGAGGTTTATAGAACTCTTATGAAAATGAGATGGCAACCAAATTTAAAAATAATTCCACATTATGAATCCGAACCTTTATATATAGAAGCTATTAAAAATAGTATTATAAAAAAAATTAACGAAATTAATTGGAAACCAGATTTAATAGTAGCTTCGTATCACGGAATTCCAAAAAAATATTTTGATAAAGGTGATCCTTATCATTGCTATTGTCATAAAACTACTAGATTAATTTCTGAAAGATATTCAGATATTAAAATTATGACAACATTTCAATCAAGATTTGGTCCTCAAGAATGGTTGCAACCTTATACAGATAAAACTTTTGAAGCCTTGCCCAAAGATGGAAAAAAAAATATTTTAGTTATATGTCCTGGTTTTTCATCTGATTGTGTTGAGACTTTAGAAGAAATATCCATCCAAGGGAAAGAAAGTTTTATCAAATCAGGAGGTGAAAACTTTGAAGTGATACCTTGCTTAAATGATAATGAAGATCATATTTCTTTATTCAAATATCTTATTTCGAAAAATTTATAATCAATGAGCGGATATCTTTTATTTAAATCACTTCATCTAATAGCAGTAATTTCTTGGATGGCAGGCTTATTATATTTACCAAGAATATTTGTTTATCACGTTGAAAATTTTGAAAAGGATCAAGCTACCGAAATTTTTGAAACGATGGAAAGAAAACTTTATAATTATATCATGCGACCAGCCATGATTTTGTCTTGGCTTTTTGGAATTATTTTAATTTGGATTAATGGTATCGAAAGTTTTACTTATCTATGGTTACAGCTTAAAATTCTATCAGTAGTGATTTTAACAATTTACCATGAGTATCTAGGTAAATGTATGCGTTCTTTAAAGTCTAAAGAAAATTCAAAATCATCCAGATTTTTTAGAATAATAAACGAAATACCCACAGTGATGCTTATTTTCATTGTTTTTATTGTGGTTTTTAAGCCTATCTAGGGTTGAAATTTTTAAATCAGTATATATATTTAGATTATCTATAACAAAAACTTCCATACATGAATATTCAAGAATTAAAAGAAAAAAGCTCTGAAAAATTAATTACAGAAGCTGAAAAGCTTGGCATAGAAAATGCTAGTACACTTCGTAGACAAGAAATTTATTTTGCAGTTTTAAAAAAGCTTGCAGAAAAAGGTGAAGAAATTACGGGTGGAGGAGTTTTGCAATTACTCCAAGATGGCTTTGGGTTTTTGAGAGCAATGGAGTCAAATTATTTACCAGGTGCAGATGATATATATGTAAGCCCGAGTCAGATTAGAAGATTTGGTTTAAGAACAGGTGACACTGTAGAAGGTCCAATTAGATCTCCAAAAGAAGGAGAACGATATTTTGCATTACTTCAAGTAAGTAAAATAAACTTTGAAGAACCAGATAAATTTAAACATAAAATCGCTTTTGACAACTTAACTCCACTTTATCCGAATAAACAATTAGGAATGGAAGTTGAAACTAACAAAATAGAAAAAAAACCTGATCTAACTCCAAGACTAATTGATTTAGTTAGTCCAATTGGCAAGGGTCAAAGATCACTTATAATATCGCCACCAAAGGCTGGGAAAACAATGATTTTACAAAGTATAGCAAACTCTATTACTGCAAATCATCCTGAATGTTATCTTATGGTTTTACTAATCGATGAAAGACCTGAAGAGGTTACAGACATGCAAAGAACTGTGAAAGGCGAAGTTATAAGTTCAACTTTTGATGAGCCTGCACAACGCCATGTGGCAGTTGCTGAAATGGTAATTGAAAAAGCTAAAAGACTCACAGAACATAAGAAAGATGTTGTAATACTTTTAGACTCAATAACAAGATTAGGTAGAGCTTATAATGCAGTTGTTCCAAGCTCAGGAAAAGTTTTAACAGGCGGTGTTGACGCCAATGCTCTTCAGAGACCAAAGAGGTTTTTTGGTGCAGCTAGAAATATAGAGGAAGGTGGATCTTTAACAATAATAGCTACTGCTCTTATTGATACAGGTAGTAGAATGGATGAGGTGATTTTTGAAGAATTTAAAGGAACTGGAAATAGCGAAACAATTTTAGACAGAAAAATATCAGAGAAAAGAATTTACCCTGCAATTGATATTACTAAATCAGGAACAAGAAGAGAAGAATTAATTTTTGACAAAAATGATCTACAAAAAATGAATGTTCTAAGAAGAATAATTGCTCCAATGGGATCTATGGATGCTATCGATTTTATTAATTCTAAATTAAAGACAACTAAAAATAATGCTGAATTTTTTAACTCAATGAACAAACCATCATAAAAAATTATAAATAACCTAATTCTTTCATTTCTTTATTAAATTCTTTTTCAATTTTATATATACTTTCCTTTTTTAATATTTCCTTCCAATTATTTTTTGGCCCCAAATTAAAAAAAGTATTCTTTTCCCCAGTTATTTCATTTATAGAATTTTCGTTAAATTTTCCTTTAGTTTCTAATTCTTTAAAATTTTCAAAGGATGTATTTTTTTTAATTTCATCAACTATTTTTTCGGAAAATTCATATTCAAAATGATTTGATAAGTATTTAGCTATTCTGATAATTTCTTTACTTATGTCTGTAACTAAATCTTCATATTTTATTAATAAATAGTTATTAGGAAATTTTTTCCAAGAATTATAATGGTTACTCCATGAAGAAAGAAATTGTGGTATCTCATTATTTGCAAAACCTGTCCAATTATAATTATCACAGAGCATCTCAACACTTTCTTCTTCAGTATTAATTGAAAAATGATTTTTAACAGAAGTTACAATATTGCGAGGATCTCTTACAATATGGATAACACCAATTGTATTGTTTAAATCAGCAAATGAATAATTTTTTCCATCCAAATTTAATTTACAAAGAATATTATGCGTTTTTAAAATGTTTGTTTTATTATTTGTATTAATTTTGTCTTGAGAAACCGACCAATTTTTAATTGTAAAATCAATAACCTCCTTTTTCTGTTCTTTTGTAAATTCATTATGATTTGGTAATTGTGGTAATCCAATAATATCTATTTTAGATGGATACCTTCTTATTCTAGTCAGTTTATCAAAAACTTCAGTTTTGGATTTTATATCATTGAAGATTATTTGATTAATGATTGTTCTAACCCATGTATTTCCGCTTTTAGGATAAGATGCCAACCAAATAATCATAAAAAAATATATAATAAAATATAATACTAGTTATATTTGATATTATGACAATCTATGCATTATCTTCTGGATCTGGAGTTTCAGGTATAGCTGTAATTAGAATATCAGGCCCAGAAACTAGAGAAATTATAACAAAAATGACCTCTGGCTATTTTCCAAAGGCAAAGCAAGCTACTCTTAAAAAAATCATTAAAATTGGATCAAAAGAGGTTATTGATCAGGGGATTGTTATATGGTTTCCTGGCCCGGAGAGCTACACAGGTGAAGATATGGCTGAATTCCATGTTCATGGTAGTATAGCAGTGGTTAAAGCTATACATGCTTCCGTTTCAAAATTTGCAAATTGTAGATTGGCAGAACCTGGTGAATTTACAAAACTTGCTTTTCAAAATGGAAAAGTAAATTTATTAAAAGCCGAAAGTATTTCAGATTTAATTTCAGCTGAAACAGAAATTCAAAGGCAACAAGCTATTAAAATAATGAGTGGAAGAAGTTCTGAAAAATTTAATTCTCTTAGAGAAAAACTTTTAAAAATTTTATCAAACATTGAGGCTAAAATAGATTTTCCTGAAGACGATCTTCCAGAAGATGTGATTAAAAATATTAAAATAGAATCCGAAAAAATAAGAAATGAAATTGAAAAAATTTTAAATGATCAAAAAGTTGGAGAAAGAATAAGAGAAGGTTTTAAGATTGCAATTATTGGACCAGCAAATGCAGGTAAATCTTCTTTATTAAATTATCTTTCTAACAGAGATGTTGCTATCGTTTCAGAAATTGCTGGAACAACAAGAGATGTCATTGAAGCTCATTTAAATTTAGATGGGTACCCAGTTGTAATTTCTGATACTGCTGGGATTAGGGAATCTAAAAACGAAATAGAAAAAAAAGGAATTAAACTAGCTCTGAAAAGTGCTGAGGATGCTGATCTAAACATAATAGTGATAGAGCCAAAAAGTATTGATTTTACAGGATTTTTGAACGATTTAGTGAGTGAGAAATCAATAATTGTAATAAATAAAATAGATCTTGGATATGAAAGTATTAACCAACAAATTTCAAAATTTAATCCAATTTTTTTATCAATTAAAAACGAAACAAACCTAGATGAACTGATAAATCGAATAAAAGAAAAATTAAAAAATAAATTTGTTAGTTCAAATGAAACTTTAATTACGAGAGAAAGACATAGACAAAGTTTGGAAGCTTGTGTTCAAAATTTAAAAAATTTTGAAGAAAAAAATTACCAGGGAGACTTCGATAAAGCTGCAGAGGATTTAAGATTGGCAACTAGACACTTAGGTATGATTGTTGGAAAAGTAGATGTTGAAGAGATACTAGGTTCAATTTTTAGTGACTTTTGTATAGGCAAATAAGTATTGAATTTCTTTACTTTTAGGGCATTTATAACTGTTTTCTTGTAAAATCCAATATCGATAATAAATTACAGCTATGAAAAATGAGATGTCATATGACGTAGTCGTAATTGGTGGTGGTCACGCTGGTTGTGAGGCAGCAGCAGCATCTGCTAGATTAGGTGTAAATACTGCCTTGTTTACACATAAATTTGATACTATCGGTGAAATGTCATGTAATCCAGCTATTGGTGGATTAGGTAAAGGTCATCTTGTTCGCGAGATAGATGCACTAGATGGCGTAATGGGAGAAGTTGCGGATAAATCAGGGATACAATTTCGATTATTAAATAGAAGTAGAGGCCCAGCCGTAAGAGGACCACGTACTCAAAGTGATAGATCATTATATAAGAAATATATGCAAGAAAAACTTGTAAATTATTGTAATTTAAGCATTTTTTCAGATCCTGTAATTGAGTTTATTTTTGAAAAAAATAATATAATTGGTTTTATTACACAAGAAGGTAAAAAGGTACTATCATCTAAAGTAATTCTAACAACCGGAACTTTTCTAAATGGTTTAATTCACATTGGTAATGAAAAAACACCTGCTGGAAGATTTAATGAAAAACCTTCAACTGGATTAAGTGAACAATTAGAAAAATATAATTTTAAAATCGGAAGATTGAAAACAGGGACACCTCCAAGACTGGATGCAACGACAATTAATTTCGAAAAACTTGAGGAGCAGCATGCAGATGATGATCCTTATTTTTTTTCTTTCCTTACAAAAAAAAATATCAATAAACAAATTTCTTGTAGGATGACTTATACTAATCAAACAGTTCATGAAATTATTTCTAGAAATATAAAAAGTAGTGCTATGTACTCAGGAAGTATCCAAGGAGTTGGTCCTAGATACTGTCCATCAATTGAAGATAAAATTGTAAAGTTTGCAGATAAGCAAAAGCATCAAATATTTTTAGAGCCAGAAGGTCTAAATGATAATACAATCTACCCTAATGGAATTTCAACCTCTCTTCCTGCTGGAATACAGCAAGAAATATGTAATAATATCAATGGTTTAGAAAATGTTAAAATTTTAAGGCCTGGATACGCAATAGAATACGATTTTGTGGATCCAAGGGAGCTATTCCTTACTTTAGAGACAAAAAAAATTAAAAATCTTTACCTTGCAGGACAAATAAATGGAACAACAGGATATGAAGAAGCTGCAGCACAAGGATTGATAGCTGGAATAAATGCTGCTCTCTCTATTAAAGGTAAAGAACCATTTATACTTGATAGATCTGAGGCATATATAGGTGTTATGATAGATGATTTGGTTACAAAAGGAGTTGCAGAACCTTATAGAATGTTCACTTCAAGGGCAGAATACAGGTTATCTTTGAGATCTGATAATGCAGATATAAGACTAACCCAAAAAGGAATTGATATTGGTTTGATATTAGATGAAAGGAAAATCATATTTAAAGAGAAAGCGTTTAAATTAAAAAAAAGTCTTGAAAAGATGGAAAATTCTTTAATTTCCCCCTCAAAAGCATCAAAATTTGGAATTAATATTGCTAAAGACGGGATTAAAAGGAATGCAATAGAGATATTAAGCCAAAAGCCAGTAAACATGATTAAAATTAGAGAAATTTGGCCAGAAATTAAATATGTTTCACGTGAAATTGATGAGCAAATTGAGATAAAAGCTCACTATAAAGGATATTTGAAGAAGCAAGATGCGGATATTTTAGCATTTAAAAGAGATGAAAATCTCAAAATACCAGAAAACTTAGATTATGATCAATTTTCTGGATTATCAAATGAGGTGAAGTCAAAACTTAAGGAAATAAAACCAAAAACACTAGGTCAAGCACTTAGAATAGATGGGATAACTCCGGCAGCAGTATATATTTTGTTGTCTCATGTCAAAAGAAAGTCTATTAAGCATATAGCTTGATTGATTCGAAAATTATAAAAACAGATAAAATTCACCTCCCAAATGTTTCACGTGAAACACTTAAGGAGTTAGAAGACTATTCAAAATCAATTTTGACCACAAACAAGAAAATAAATTTGATAAGTTCAAGCACAGAAAAGTCAATAAATATAAGGCATATCTACGATAGTGCACAAACCATTGATTTTATTGATAAAAATGACATAAATGTTTGTACTGATCTTGGCTCTGGTGCTGGGCTTCCTAGCATAGTTTTAGGTATTTTGATGAAATCAAAAAAACAAGGTTTTAAGCTAATTTTTTATGAAAAGAGTTATCATAAAAGCAATTTCTTAGAAGAGATGGCAAAAAAATTTAAATTAGAGGCGAAAATTTATCAAAAAAATATATTTGAAGAGAAAAATTTAGTGACAGATGTAATAATTTGTCGAGCATTCAAACCTCTACCGGTGATTTTTGATATTGCAACGACGAATTTTAAAAATTTTAAATACATAGTCATGTATTTAGGAAAGAGTGGAAAAAAAATTATAAAAGATGTCTCCACAAAATGGAACTTTGACTTAGAGGAGATGAAAAGTCTTACAAGTGAAGAGTCATCAGTGATAAAAATTTCAAATTTAAAAAAAAAAAATGAATAGAAAAATTATTTCAGTCATTAACCAAAAAGGAGGAGTGGGTAAGACCACCACTGTCATTAATCTTGCTGCTGGTTTATCAATGAAAGGAAAAAAAATTCTTGTAATTGATCTTGATCCACAAGGTAATGCTACTACAGGTCTTGGGTTACTTAACACAACAAGTTCTGTTAAAACAATTTACAATGTATTAAATGGAAATAAAAAAATTTCAGAGGTGATCCAGTCTACAAGTTTTAAAAATTTAGATTTAATATCATCAAATGTTGATTTGTCTGGACTTGAGGTGGAGACAGCAGGAGACAGTCGTAGAGCCTTTAAATTAAAAGATGAATTAACCTCTATTTTAAACAATTCTGGGCCATCATATGACTATATCATAATTGACTGTCCACCATCCCTAAGCTTACTTACAATCATGGCATTAGTAGCCTCTGATGCTTTAGTGGTGCCACTCCAGACAGAATTCTTTGCTCTCGAAGGACTGACACAGCTTATGAAAACAATTGAGCGGATAAAGTCAAACTTAAATCCATCTTTGGATATAAGAGGAATCCTTCTTACAATGTATGATAAGAGAAATAAATTATCAGGTGAGGTAGAAACAGAAGCAAGGAACTATTTTAAGGATAAAGTTTACAGTACAGCTGTACCAAGAAATGTCAGACTATCAGAGGCACCCTCGCATGGTGTTCCTGTTCTTATTTATGACAAGACTTGTCCAGGTAGTAGAGCATATTTTAGTTTTACAGAGGAATTTTTAAACCAAGATAAACCAGTGGAGAGTGCAGCATGATCAATCCATTTAAATCAAAAAAAGGACTTGGAAGAGGATTATCTTCCTTAATAGGTGATAGTGAGAAAATCGATAATAAAAAAAATGTATCTATAAGTTCATTAGTTAGAAATAAGTATCAACCAAGAAAAAAATTTGACGAAATTAGTTTAGAAGAGTTAACTAACTCTATACGAGAACGAGGTATTATCCAACCTATTGTTGTAAGACCATCTTCTGATGTTGAAGATAAATTTGAAATAATAGCTGGAGAAAGAAGATGGCAGGCAGCACAATATGCAGGTCTTCATGAGGTGCCAATTATTGTAATAAATGTAGATAATCTTAAATCATTAGAATTTGCAATTGTTGAAAATGTTCAAAGAAAAGATTTAAATCCAATAGAGGAAGCCGAAGGTTACAAAAGATTAATAGATGAATTCAGTTACGATCAGAATAAGGTATCAAAATTTATTGGCAAAAGTAGAGCACATATATCAAACTGTTTGCGACTTCTAACTCTCCCACAAGAAATTATAGAATTAATAATTGAAGATAAATTATCTCAAGGTCATGCAAAAATTTTAGTTGGTTTAGATAATTCTGTTCTCTTAGCAAAGAAAATTATTTCAAAAAAATTATCTGTTAGACAGACCGAGAGTTTAGTCCGTATGTTGAAATCTAGCCCTAATGGCTCTATTAAGAAAAAAGATCCAAATATCTTAAGTCTTGAGGAGGAGTTAACAGACAAAATTGGAATGAGAGTTTTTGTTAAGAACAAAAGGAATAATTCTGGGACTATAAGTTTAGAGTATAAAGGAGCTGATCAATTAGATAGATTAGTAGAAATTATTAAGCAAAATTACTAATAATTACTTACAAAATTAGAGACAAAAAGCATTGAATTTGTTGTATTTTTCTTAACTAAAGCCTCTAAATCATTAATTCTAAATATAATTTCTTTTACTTCTTGAGTAGACCATGACTGAGCTTGTTTTTTTACAATATCTTTTTCTTTCCAAAATATTGGAGGCTTAAAACTAGATATAACTTTATCAACATTTTTATTATTATCAATTTCATTTCTTATTTTTAAAAGTCTTTTAGATTTATTTAATATTGTTCTTATAATCAGTATGCAGTCTTCAGATGAATAATTATTCTCATTAAGAATATTTGCCACTTTTTTTGAATTTTTAGCCAAGTAATTGTCCGATAACTCAAATACGCTGAAGTTCTCTGCCAGATTTGAAAGTTTTAGGACATCATCAGTATTTAATTTATTTTTACTAATTTTCAAATTTTCCAATTTTGAGAGCTCATTTTTTAAATTAATTCTATCTCCTTTAGATCTTTCAATAAGTATATTTTTAATTTCCTGGGAAAGATTAAATTTCTTTTCTTTTAAAAAATTATTAATTATAATATTCAAAGATCGAGAATCATCTTCGTAAACAGGAGTGCAAATCTCCTTTTTCTCTTTTTCAATTAAATTTCGTAACTTAGATTTTTTTTCTAAATTTGAACATTTAATTATTATTTTTATTTCAATTTCTTTTTTTTCAACAATATCACTTATGAGATCAGTTAATTTATCAGTCGCTCTTGAGATGATAATTATTTTATTTGTTTCAAATAGAGATTTAGTTAACAAACTTGATAAAAATTCTTCTTTATTATTTAAAATTTCCTTTTCATCATATTTTAATACTTCACCTTTAAAATCTTTTAGATAATAATTTTGAATGATATCTTGTTTTATACCTTCATTATTCCCATAAATTAGATGAATATTAAAATTTAGCAAATTAAGTTTTTCTAATTCAAAACTTTTAATTATCATCTAAATTAATAATTGAAGACATAATGTTGTCACTAAGAATTCCAGCTAAATTTTCTAAAATAATATCTTCTGTTTGCTCTAATTTAAATTGATCAGATTCATTATTGTAAATACTATTTTTTTCGATTTCATTAATAATTCTTACTGAATTATTATAAATAACTTTATACTCAACTTTAACACTCATCTTAAATTTTAATGGATCTCCCTTTGAGTCTTTAGATACTGTTTTTCTTTCTTTAAATGAATTTATCTCAATTGTATAATTTTTCTTTTTTCCATCATCGCTCTGTTTAATAAATTTAAGTTTATTCTCTATAATCTTATTTATATCTTTTTCACCAGTTAATAAAACTTCTTTGATTTGAAAATCATAATCTTTTTCAATGAAGATTGGTTTATAAGAGCATGAAGTTAGTAAAAAAATTAATAAAAGAATTTTAGTTTTGCTTAAAATGTTATTCATTTGTCAATAGATTGATTAATCTGTTTTTCACAAAAATTATTTTCCTAATAGACTTATCTTTTAAATATTTTTCTGACAATTTATTTAATTTTATCTTATTCATTAGACTCTCTTGATCTATGTCTCTATTTTCATTTAAAATAGCCCTCTTTTTTCCATTTATTTGAATAACGTAATCTATTTTTTCTTCTACTAAAAGACTTTTATCTATTTTGGGCCATTCAATTTTTTCCAAAAAACTTAAGTCATCTAAGCATTCTGCTGAGAAGTGTGGTATTGCTGGAGAAAATAAAATTAACATTTTTTTATAACATTCCTTAAGGATTGTACTATTGATCTCTCTATCGATTATTTTATTAAGAAAATTATATGTCTCATAAATATTTGCAACAATTACATTGTAGTTAAAACCTTCTAAGTTATTAGTTATTTTATCTATCATTTGATTAGCAAATTTTTCTAGATTTATATTTTCTGAATTATTATCATTATCTCTATTAATTTTTTCTTTAATTTTATTATGTAGCAACCATAATTTCTGTAAAAATTTGTAAGATGCAATCATTCCTTGCTCGGACCATTGTACATCTTTTTCAGGAGGACTGTCTGATAATATAAATAGTCTTACAGCATCCGCTCCATAATTCTTAATTATATTTTCAGGATCAATAACATTTTTTTTTGATTTGGACATCGACTCTGATGGGCCTACTGTAACTTTATGATTTTGGTCATCTTTTTTATAAAATTGATTTCCTACCAACTCTATTTCATCAGGGCTTAACCAATTATTGTTTTTATCTTTGTATGTTTCATGACAAACCATACCTTGTGTAAATAAACCTTCAAAAGGTTCTTTGAATTTAAAATTATCATTTTTGTAACCTAAGGCTTTTATAAAAAATCTAGAGTAGAGTAGGTGAAGAATTGCATGTTCGACGCCACCAATATACTGATCTACAGGCATCCAATAATCAATTTCCTCTTGTGTATATCCATACTCAAAGTTGTTTGATGAACAAAATCTAAGATAGTACCAAGAAGAGCAAACAAAAGTATCTAAAGTATCAGTTTCTCTAGTATATTTTTTTCCATTAATAGTAATATTCTTCCAATCTGTTTTTGCGTCTAATGGATTACCTTTTGAATTTAAATTTACATTTTCTGGGAGTTTTACAGGTAAATCTTTTTTTGGAATTGTTGTGACATTTCCATTTTCATCATAGGCCATAGGTATTGGACATCCCCAATATCTCTGTCTAGAAACTCCCCAATCTTTAAGTCTAAAATTAATTTTTTTTTGACCGATTTTTTTTTCCTCTAAAATGTCAATTGTTTTTATAATTGACTCTTCTGGTACTTTTAGATTGTTAAGAAATTCAGAATTTATTAAAGAACCAGGGCCAGAATAAGCTTCATCTTTAACCTCAAAATTATCACTTTCATCGTTTGGTTTAACTACGGTTTTAATATTAAGATTATACTTTTTAGCAAAATCAAAATCCCTTTGATCATGAGCGGGACAACCAAATACTGCACCAAAACCATAATCCATTAAAACAAAATTAGCGAAGAAAACAGGAACTTTTTGGCTTGGATTTAAAGGATTTATTGCAACTAAGTTTGTTTTAAAGCCAATTTTTTCACCAATTGCAATTGCTTCTTCAGTAGTTCCAGTTTTTGAACATTCTTTTTTAAACTCTTGAAATTTTTTATCATTTATAAAATATTTTGAAACTTCATGATCTACAGAAAGTGCTAAAAACGAAAATCCAAATAAAGTGTCTGGTCTTGTTGTAAAACATTTGATCTCTTTTACTGGCAGGTTTCCTTCTGTTTTAAACGAAATTTCACAGCCAAAAGATTTACCTATCCAATTTTTTTGCATCACTTTAACTTTATTCGGCCATTGCTTTAAGTTATCTAAACCATCCAATAATTCTTGTGAGAATTTTGAAATATTAAAAAACCACTGATTTAATTTTTTACGTTCAACAACTGCTCCAGATCTCCATCCTTTCCCATCAATAACTTGCTCATTTGCGAGCACTGTTTGATCGACCGGGTCCCAGTTGACATAGTTTTCTTTTCTATAAACCAATCCTTTTTCATAGAGCTCTAAAAAAAATAATTGTTGATGTTTGTAATATTCTTCTGAACATGTTGAAATTTCTCTATCCCAATCGATAGAAAGACCTAGTTTTTTTAACTGTTCTTTCATTGTTAATATATTTTTATTTGTCCATTCTTTAGGATCTAAATTATTTTCCCTTGCCGCATTTTCTGCTGGCATACCAAATGCATCCCAACCCATTGGATGCATTACGTTAAAGCCTTGTAAAGTTTTATAACGAGATAAAACATCACCTATAGTATAATTTCTTACATGACCCATATGAATTTTTCCTGAGGGATATGGAAACATTTCAAGGCAATAAAATTTTTTTTTAGAGTGGTCTACTTTAGATTGAAAAACTTTTGATTTAAGCCACTTATCTTGCCATTTCTCTTCGACAGTTTTAAAATTATATCTTTCCATTGGATTAAATTAAAATATTACTTTTTTAATTATCTTGTTGTATTGACAGAACTCCCTTTATAGGGCTTGAAATTTTTATCGTCATTTTGTTTTTTATAAACTACTGCTTTTGATAAAATCTGTTTTTTTAGCTCTGCAGATAATGACCCTGTCTTTTGTGAAACTTTGCAGCTTGCTACTTGATTACATTTTTTATAAAAAACTTTTATATCTAAAGCGTCTGATCTAATCTCATTTGTTAAAAAGCGAATTGATATTTTTACAGACTCATCAAGACTATTACCATCTGAATACCAATCTGTAATAATTATTCCACCACTGTAATTTACAGATGAAAGAGGCATAAAATCTAAAGTATCAAGAGATGCTCTCCACAACTCATTTGCACTAGCAAACAAAAAATCTCCTCCTTTTAGGTTTTTTCCAAAGTTATCTAATCTAAAACCTCTACCCTCTTCTAAATTCTTTTTAACTCTCTCTCGAGGATCTGGAGATGTTTTCCTTGCATCTCCTCCTGGTAAGTTTTCTATGTTTTTACAGGAATTAAGAGCAAATAATGCTATGATAAAAAATAATATAATTTTAAAATTTAATATTTTTGGCATAAAGCTTTAAAAATTAGTAATAGATTAAAAAACAGGATAATTAAAAGATTTTTTTTATAAATGTTAAAAATGCCATATAATTCAACATATTAGGTGATGTAAAAATACAACACTACCATAAAAAAAGATCTCTCACTAAACTATAAGCAAGGAAAATAGGCAAATATTGATAATAATCGCTATGTTTAATATTAAACAATTAACGAAAGGTAATAATATGAACAATCTAAAGAAAATAGGGTTGACAGCATTAGGTACTGCAATGGTAGCAAGTTCAGCACAAGCTGCTACAGTTTCTGTATCTGCTGCAACTTCAATCTTTTTTGGTGGAGAAGATAACAGTAACTCTGGTAACGGTTGGTCAATGACTGACCAAGTGTCTTTCAACGCGAGCGGTGAAATGGACAACGGTTTTACTATATCTACTCACTTACAAATCGACTCAGCAGCCGAGCAAGCAGCTGGTTATCATTTTGATGACAGAAACTTGGTAATTGGAATGGGTGATGCAGGTACTTTAACTTATTCTGGACATGGTAGTTCAGGACCAGTTGGTGCTTGGGATGATTTAACTCCTACAGCAAATGAAGAGTCTTGGAGTACAGCTCTCGGTGGATCAGCTGATGGACCAATCAATTCTGATACTTTAAATGATTCATTCATTTATGACTATACATTTAGTGATGCAATTGCTCTTAAAGCTGCATATAAACCATCAAAAAGTGGTGGACTTGATAGTTCAACTGAATTCGGTGTTGCGTTCACAGGTATCGATGGTTTAACTATTAAAGCTGCAATGGGTGAAAATAATGCTGCTGCGGATCAAGTAGACTTAACTGTATTTAGTGCAAACTATGCAATGGGTCCAATGACGTTTGGTCTTCAATCAAACGAATCTGATCACAGCACATCATCAAACGATGAAGACTTCACAGCATACGGTGTATCATACGCTGTAAGCGATGATGTTTCTGTATCTTATGGTGTATCTACAATTGATTATTCTTCATCTTCAAAAGAAGATCAAGATTCATCTGCAGTAAGTGCTTCATTTACAGCAGGTGGTGTAGCAATTTCAGCTTCATATCAGGTTACTGATAACGTTGCTGGAACATCTACAGCGGATAACACAGGTTATGAAATAAACTTCTCTTTTGCATTCTAATTAAAGAGTTATTTTTTTATATAAAAGGCCCCTTTATAGGGGCCTTTTTTTTTACTTAAAAAACGAGATACCAGCAACACCAGCTGATTTTGTAAGATTAATTAATCCAAAATTATCTTTTGATATACCACCAAGGGCCACAATTTCTTTGTATGAGAGTTTTGATATTAAATTAAATTTATTTATTCCTAAAAAGTTATTATTATTTTTAAAGATTGACGATATAAAAATTTTATCGACATTTTGCTTCTCTTTAATTCTAATCTCTTTTAAGTTATGTGCTGATCCTAGTAATATGAAATTTTTTTTAAATTTATAACTAAGATGAGAAAAATTTTTATTGAAAGAAGGGAGATATGCACCATCTAAGTCTAATTTAATTGATAATTTTACATTATTAGATAGGAGAAATTTAAGTTTTTTTTTTCTACAATAATTTTTTAAAAAAAGAATTTCACCAATTCTGTAATTTTTTTTATAATTTCGGTATATTATTGTTGTATTTAAGTCTTGTTTATCAATATTACTTTTTTTAAATTCTTCTATAAAGTAATATTTTTTAATAAATTTATAATGCATAAAACAGTTCAAAACCTAATATCAATTCAAAATCAAATTAAATCAAAATTAGTGGACTTAAATGTAAAAGAAAGAATACCAAAAATAATTGCAGTTTCAAAAACATTTAAGATTGATCACATTTTGCCATTAATTGAATATGGTCATTTAGACTATGGTGAAAACAAAGTTCAAGAAGCACTAGAAAAATGGACTGATATAAAAAATCAAAATAACAAAATCAATCTTCATTTAATAGGTAAATTACAGACTAATAAAGTTAAATTTGCTGTTAAAATTTTTGATTATATTCATTCATTAGATAACGAAAAATTGGCAAAAAAAATAGCGGATGAACAACAAAAACAAAGCAAAAAACCAAAAATTTTTATTCAGATTAATCTTGGGGAGGAGGATCAAAAATCTGGGATACTAATAAATGATTTAACTGAATTTTATAATTATTCACAAAATCTTAATTTAAATATTATTGGATTAATGTGTATACCTCCATTTAATGAGGACTCGACAAAGTTTTTTATGAAAATGAGTGAGCTTAATGAAAAAATTAATCAAAATGAATTAAGCATGGGAATGTCCTCAGATTACATGAAAGCTGTAGAATATAAATCTACATTCTTACGTATAGGTTCAAATATATTTGGACAAAGAGGTTAGGTTATTTTGATTTTTGTTCTTTTATTAATTAGTTTACACAATATTAAAAAATCTTTTTTTTTAAGAGCTATACAACCAGCTGTAGGCTTATAATTTTTTGTGAGATGAAGAAAAATTGCACTTCCTTTTCCTAATTTAGTTTTTTGGGTATTATAATTAATTGGTATCATTAAATCATATTTGCAGTCTTTCCTATATAATTTTTCATGCCTTAGCTTACGACTGACATTTATCAATTTATTATATTTTTTTTTATTTTTAATATCATCACACCAACCCATAACTTTCCTTATTTTTATACACCTTAGCTTAGTTGTAGGTTTTAGAATTCTGTCAGCCCTATAATATATATTTCCTAATGAAAATGTGCCAATTGGGGTTTTCTTATCTCCTTCAATCTTTTTTTTAGTTAATCCTTTTTCTCCAATACTGCATTTAAAATAAAAGTCATCAAATTTAAGAGTTACTTTATTTTTCAAAATAATTGTCATATCTTAATAATATATGAATAACCAAAATTTAGTAATTTATGACTTTAATATAATTTATGACATATTAAAGGAAATAGAGGACTATCTTAATTTCAACCTAATTAAAATTGAAAAATCTAAACTCGATATTCAAAAAATTAAAAATCAGGAAAATTTTTTGATTATTTCAAAAAAAGAAATAGCTGGTTTTAAAAATCAAATCATAATTAATCAGTTTCCATTAGAAATTTCAAAGTTGGTAGAAAGTATAAACATTAAATTTTTAAAAAAAATATACAATCAACAATCAGAAATAGATTTAGGGAGTTATAAATTAAATTTAAATTCCAGAAAAATATTCAATAGAACTAATTCACTTGATTTAACTGAAAGGGAAGCAAATATTATTGTTTTCCTTGAAAAATTAAAAAAACCAGTAAAAATTTCTCAACTCCAAACTGAAGTGTGGGGTCACAACTCAAAATTAGAAACTCATACTGTAGAAACACATATATATAGATTAAGAAAAAAAATTAATAAAAATTTTAAGGATAATAATTTTATAATAAGTACCAAGCAGGGCTACTCGATATCAAAAAAGTGAAAACATCTCTAATTGACAATATAATATCCAACACTTTTAAAAATGAAATCTAAAAAAAATTTTATTGCAAAAGATTTATATTCCAAAAAATATAAGCCTAGAATTGTAAAACCTAAAAAAGGTAAAGGTAGTTTTAAAAGGAAGAAAAAATAAATTGTTGTTTATATTCTCTATAGTCTAGCCCCAATTTGTTGAATGACTTTAGAAGACATTTCAGTTCCTTTATCCAAACTTTCTTTCAGTGACATATTATTTACATGTCCATGTAAAAAGCCCCCTGCAAAAAGATCCCCAGCTCCAGTTAAATCAACAATTTTAAGATCTTTTTTGATACCACATTCTACCACTTCATCCCCATTAATAGCAACAGCACCTTTTTCACCTCTAGTTAAGACAATTATTTTACCAAGAGATTTGGAAAAGCTTATCACCTCATCAAAAGATTTTGCATCTATCAATGACATTATTTCTTGCTCATTGGCAAATGTTATATCCAATTTATTTTTAACTAATTCTAAAAAATGTAGTTTATGTCGATCTACGCAAAACTGATCTGATAATGACATGGCAACTTTGTTTGCACTCTGAATAGCTTTTTCAAAAGCTTTTTTGGGCTCTCCTTCGTCCCAAAGGTAACCTTCTAGGAGTATTATTTCACTTTGTTTAATAGCATCAATACTTACATCATTTTCATTTATTTTTCCTGCCGTACCTAAAAAAGTACACATCGTTCTCTCAGAGTCTGGAGTAACTAGTATTAAGCAAGTTCCAGTTGGAAGTTCCTCTTTTTTTTTAGAGTAAAAATATTTAACATTCTCCTGCTTTAAACCATCTTCGTATTTACTTCCAAGATCATCATCATTAACTTTGCCTATGAAACCCACCTCATTCCCGAGTTGGGATAAACCAACAATTGAATTAGCAACTGATCCTCCTGAAACTGTTTTTTCAATTTTAAGATTAGATAATAATTCTTTAAATTCTTTGTCATCAAAAATTAATTTCATCGTACTTTTTGTTAAACTATTTTTAGCAATAAAATCGTCCTCTACTTTGCAAATTACATCTACAATTGCGTTTCCAATTCCTAGTATTTTCATTAATTATGCTTTCTTGGTTATAAGTGGTTTTTTTCTCTTAGGATAACAAGTAGTACAGATTTTACAAGATAAACCATAGCACTCTCTTGCTTTACAATATTCTCTTCCATAATATATAATTTGAAGATGTAACTTATTCCAATATTTTTTAGGAAACAGTCTTTTAAGATCTTCTTCTGTTTGAACTACATTTTTTCCATTAGTTAAGCCCCATCTTTGTGCTAGCCGATGAATATGGGTGTCGACTGGAAATGCAGCATATCCAAACCCTTGAGACATCACTACACTGGCTGTTTTATGCCCAACACCTGGTAATTCTTCAAGTTGTTCAAAAGTTTTTGGAACTTTACCATTATACTTTTCAACTAAAGTTTTTGACAAATTGTATACACTTTTTGCCTTAATTCTAAAAATACCAATACTTCTAATTAGTTTTTCAATTTTTTTTCTTCCCAACTTAACAAAGTGTTCAGGCTTATTATATTTTGGATATATATTTTTAGTAACATTATTAACATTAACATCTGTACATTGTGCAGATAAAAGAACAGAAACTAGTAAAGTAAAAATATTTCTGTGTTTAAGAGGAATTGGCGTCTTTGGATATATTTTGTTTAAAGTTCGAAGAACAATTTTTGCCCTTTGCTCCTCACTCATTTAAAATTTAAAACATCACGCATCGAATATAAACCCGGTTTTTTTTTCATCAACCATTTTCCAGCCGTTAAAGCTCCTTCACTGTATAAAGCCCTATCAAATGCTTCGTGATTTAATGTAATAATTTCTTTTCCACTTGAAAATTTGACTTCATGTTCACCAACTGTTTTGCCTTTTCGTATTGAGTTAAAATTTATTTTTTTTCCATAAGGAAAACTTTTTTTATTAAGATATTTTTTTCCAAATAAATTATAAAAATCTTTATTTTTGCCAGCAGCAATTCCTTTACCCAACATTAACGCTGTTCCAGATGGATAGTCTATTTTATGTTTATGATGAACCTCATATACTTTACTTAAAAAATTATTTCCTAATGATTTAGACGCTATTTCGGTTAAATACATTAACAAATTTATGCCTAAGCTCATGTTTCCAGCTTTCAGTATTGGAATTTTCTTTGAAAATTTTTTAATAAGACTTTCCTCTTTTTTGGTAAATCCAGTTGTACCAATAACAACTCTTTTTTTAAGCTTTGATGCAATTTTAAGAATTTCAAAAGTACAATTAGGGACAGTAAAATCGATAATTAAATCAACATTTTTGAAGGAATTTTCATTATTTAAAGTAGGTTTAATTCCAGAAATTTTTTTTTTTATTAATCTATTTTCTGTAAGAGTTGTTAGTTTAAAATTTTTATCAACTCTAGAAGATTTTACCAGTTGTTGGCCCATTCGTCCCATGCAACCAGATATCGCTAAATTTACTTTGCTCATTAAATTATTTTAATATATTTTTTCAACAATATACAACAATTATGGTTATTAAATACCTTTTAAAATTATTTTTGGTTTTTATTTTTTTCGTGTCTATCAATCAATCTAAAGCTGACTTTTTTAAAGATATAACAACTCTAATTGATAATAATGATTTTAGACTAAGTTATGGTGTATCTGTCACTGATATAAATCAAGATAATAAATATGAATTTGTTGTTACTGGGTTTGGTTTTTCAAACTTAGCGTTGTCTTACGAAAATGGAAAACTTGTAAATATAAATAAAAATGAAATCTTTGATGATGCTAAAAGAAAAACAATTGGAGTTGCTGCTTGTGATATTGACCAAGATGGATTTGAAGAAATATATTTTTTAAATACCGACACCTATAGTGGAGAAAAAAAATATTCAGATAGATTGATTGATTACACTAGTGATGGTTTTATTGATTTATTTGAAAAAGGAATTAATAAAAAAAATTTAAACTTAACTGCTGGTAGGTCTGTTGCTTGTGTGGATAGAAATGGTGATGGAAAATATGGCATATATGTAGCTAATTACGGGGGTCCGACTAGGTTTTATGAGCAGAGTTCTGGACAAATACTAGATTTAGCAGAGCAGCTTAAAATTGATAAAATAACTGGTGGAAGAGCTGTAGTTGCAGGAAACATTTTATCAGGAAAAACTGACATATTTGCTGCAAATGAAAGGGGAAAAAATTTTTTATATTATAATTCTGATGGTTTCTTTCAGGATATTGCTAAGGATTATAAAATTGATGATCAATATGAAAATGGAAGAGGCACAACTTTATCAGACATACTTTATAGAGGGAGATTAGATATAATCACATCCAATTGGAACGGTTATCATAGAGCTTTTGTACTAGAAGATAATAAATTTAAAGATATCGCTACTCCAACTTACAATATTCCTACTAGAATTAGAACAGTGATATCAGCAGACTTTGATAATGACGGCTATGACGAAATATTCATGAATAATATTGGTGAACCAAACAAATTATTCAAAATAAAAGAAGATGGATTTTTTGAAGAGATAAAAATTCAAAATGCTTATGAATCTAACGGATTAGGAACAGGAGCAGCAGTTGCGGATATAGATGATGACGGTATTTTAGAATTATTAGTTTCTCATGGAGAATCTGGCCTGCAACCACTGACAATGTATAAAGCAGATATTAAAAAAAACTTTAATTATATAAGAATTAAACCATTAAATAAGTATGGTGCACCTGCAAGAGGTGCAACAGTTATACTTAACTCAAATCTAAGAAATCACGCCAAAACCATTGATGCTGGTTCTGGATATTTATGTCAAATGGAACCCGTAGCTCATTATGGCATCAGAGAGAGTGAAAAAAATATTGTAGTAAAAATAGTTTGGACTGATGGTTCTTCGCAGTCACTTAAAATAAATGAATTCAATAAAACAATACAAGTAAATCAGAAAAAATAGGACAATAACACTCAATTCAACAAGTAAAATTAATGAAGTATTCTAAATATTAGATCATGAAAAAATTAAAATACTTTACTATTTTTTTTCTATTAGTAACTTTTAGTTTAATAAAACCAACATATTCAAATCAATTTAATTATTATGCTGATTTAGTCAAAGATTGGCCAAAAATTTTTCCTGATCAAAATAGAAATGCTGCAGGTCCAAAATTTTTCAAACATATTTTGTCAAAAGAAATCACATACCAAGATTTTTTAGAATATAATAAGTTATATTGTGCTGTGTCTGGATCATTGATTGATCCAAATAGCAAACCAGAATTTGTTTATCTTAAAAATGCTGAAAATGACGAGAAAATATGTGGATTTTATTATAAGTGTTGTTATCCATGTTCGTGTGATTTGATGAAATACTCTAAAGTAAAAAAAATGAAATATACTTTTACAGATGGTGAAAAAGAATTTTTTGTTCTCACAATAAAAAATCCCTGCAGTAAAAAAGACTTTCCAAGGGAAGTAAACAAGGATTATTTTTGTCATGAAAATAAACTCGATAATAATCAAGTTGTTGTATTAGATGAGAGATTAGTAATTGGTTTATTTCATAACACCACAAAATGTAATTCTCAAAGTATTGCTGCTATTGATAGTCATGAGATTACTGGACAATACTGTGAGCTAAGAAATAATGCTCCTCTTGAAGAAGTTCAGGGTGGTATGGGAGATATATTTATAAGATTAGCAAAAGATAATTAAATTATTCCAATTCCTTCTTTATAAAAATAGGCACCTAGAATTAGAATTGCTAAAACGTAAATAATTCCAAAGATTGTATATTTAATTTTTTTTTTCATCTAATTTTTCCAAAAACTTTTTGCTTTTTTAAAGAATTTTTTAATACTTGGATTTGATTTTTCATTTTCAATTTCTCTAAATTTCTCAAGTAATTCTTTTTGTTCTTTATTTAAAGATACTGGCACTTCAGTGTTAACTTGGACATAAAGGTCTCCATAATCATTTCCTCTCATTAATGGCATTCCTTTTTCTCTTAGTCTAAATTGTTTACCACTTTGTGTTCCAGCTGGGATTTTTATCTTTGCTTTTCCACCATCTATTGTTGGTATTTTTATTTCAGCTCCTAAAGCAGCGTCTGCAATTGATATTGGGCATTCAAAAAACAAATTTTCTTCAGACCTTTTGAAAAGGTCATGAGAATTTACATTAATAAATAAATAAAGATCACCATTACTAGCTCCTCTTGATCCAGCCTCTCCTTTACCTGAAAGTCTAATCCTAGTTCCATCGTCTACCCCTTTAGGAATCGTCACTGAAAGTCTCTTACTTGTTTGTTTTTTACCTGTGCCCCCACAGTTTGTACATGGGTGAGTTATTTGTTCACCAGATCCTGCACACTGAGGGCAAGTTTGTTGCACAGTAAAAAACCCCTGGCTTGAGCGAACTTGTCCATGACCACCACACATTGAACACGTACTTGCACTATAGCCTGGTTTTGAACCAGATCCGTTACAAACATCGCATTTATCAGAAGTTGAGAATTTAATATCTTGTTTTTTTCCAGCATAAGCTTCTTCTAAACTTATAGAGAGATCATATCTTAAATCAGAACCACGGTTGTTAGATCTTCTTGATCTTCTTCCGCCACCACCAAAACCTTCACCAAAAAAATCCTCAAAAATATCTGAAAATGATCCTGAAAAGTCAAAGTTTCCAAAGCCTCCTCTGTCACCTCCGCCATTTTCAAAAGCTGCATGTCCAAAATTGTCATAATTTTGTTTTCTCTCTGAGTTTGACAAAACATGATATGCTTCAGAAGCTTCTTTAAATTTTTCCTCAGCTCCTTTATCGCCTTTATTTTTATCTGGATGATATCTGACCGCTTGTTTTCTGTAAGCTGCTTTTATTTGATCTGGGCTAGCACTTTTTTCAACACCTAATACTTCATAGTAATCTCTTTTTGCCATAACTAGTTATAGACAAATGGTTGATAGTTTAGGCGCTCTTTTCTTTATCTTCTTTTACTTCTTCAAAGTCTGCATCAACAACATTTTCGTCTTTTTTCCCTTCATCTTTTGCATCTTTAGGTGCATCACCAGGTTTAGTACTTTGTTGTGATTTGTAAATAGCTTCTCCTAATTTCATAGAAGCTTGAACCAAATCTTGAGTTTTCTTTTTAATTTCCTCTACATCTGTTCCTTTTAATGCATTTCTTACATTTGCAGATGCATCTTCGATAGCTTTCTTATCTGCATCAGAAACTTTATTACCATGTTCTTTTAAATTCTTTTCAGTAGAATGAAGCAAAGTATCTGCTTGATTTCTAGCATCAACCGCTTCTCTTTTCTTTTTATCAGCTTCTTTATTTGTCTCAGCATCTTTAACCATTTGATTAATTTCATCCTCACTTAATCCACCTGAGGCCTGAATCTGAATTTTTTGTTCTTTACCAGTTCCTTTATCTTTTGCAGAAACATTTACAATTCCATTTGCGTCTATATCAAAAGTAACTTCAATTTGCGGCACACCCCTTGGTGCAGGAGCAATACCTACTAGTTCAAAGTTCCCTAAAACTTTATTATCTGAAGCCATATCTCTCTCACCTTGCAAAACTCTTATTGAAACTGCGGGTTGGTTATCTTCCGCTGTTGAAAAAACTTGGCTTTTTTTTGTTGGAATCGTTGTATTTTTTTCTATCAATTTAGTCGAAACTCCACCTAAAGTTTCTATACCAAGTGAAAGTGGCGTCACATCAAGTAATAATACATCTTTGACGTCACCTTGTAATACTCCAGCCTGAATTGCGGCACCCATTGCAACAACTTCATCAGGATTTACAGATTTATTTGGTTCCTTACCAAAAAAGTTTTTTACTTCTTCAATAACTTTAGGCATTCTTGTCATTCCACCAACTAGTATTACTTCGTCAATTTCACTCGCATTTAGTCCAGCATCTTTAAGAGCTGTTTCACATGGTGGAATTGTTCTAGAAATAAGGTCTTCGACAAGTGCCTCAAGTTTTGCTCTAGTCATTTTCATATTAATATGTTTTGGACCAGTTTTATCTGCAGTTATAAATGGTAAATTGATTTCAGTTTGTGCAGCTGAAGATAATTCAATTTTTGCTTTTTCCGCAGACTCCTTTAGTCTTTGTAAAGCTAATTTATCAGATTTTAGATCGATACCGTTTTCTTTTTTAAACTCTGACAGTAAATATTCTACGATCGTGTTATCAAAATCTTCTCCACCTAAAAAAGTATCTCCATTTGTAGATTTTACCTCAAACACACCATCACCTAACTCAAGTATAGAAACATCAAAAGTTCCACCACCTAAATCATAAACTGCAATTTTTTTATTTGTTTTTTTATCTAACCCATAAGCAAGCGAAGCTGCTGTTGGTTCATTAATAATTCTTAAAACCTCCAGACCTGCTATTTTTCCTGCATCTTTAGTTGCTTGTCTTTGAGCATCATTAAAATAAGCTGGTACAGTTATAACTGCTTGGGATACCTCTTGCCCCAAATATTTTTCAGCAGTTTCTTTCATCTTTTGTAGTGTAAAAGCAGAAATTTGAGATGGAGAATATTTATTACCTTTTGCCTCTATCCAAGCATCGCCTTTATCTGAATTAACAATTTTAAATGGAGCAGTTTCTATATCTTTTTTTACAGATGGATCGTCAAAGTTTCTTCCAATTAATCTTTTAACCGCAAATATTGTATTTTCAGGATTAGTTACCGCTTGTCTTTTAGCGGGTTGGCCTATCAACTTCTCATCATTATCTGAAAAAGCTACTACTGATGGTGTTGTTCTGGCTCCTTCAGCATTTTCTAGAACTTTAGCTTGTGTACCCTCCATAACAGCAACACAAGAGTTTGTTGTTCCTAAATCTATACCTATTACTTTGCTCATAATTTAATTACCTTTTGCTCATATAAGTGTTAATTTCTAGACTACAACCGTATTTAAAATTAAAATTTTCACTGGTTTTATTGGTTTTTCTTATCTTTTTTCTCATTTTCTTTATTTTCCTCTACTTTTTTCTTCGAAACACCTACTAAAGAAGGCCTTAATAATCTGTCTTTCATTTTAAAACCTTTTTGTATTTCCTGAACTATAGTGCCAGGCTCTTTTGAATCATCCTCTATTTCCATCATAGCTTGATGTAGATTGGGATCCAGTTTCTCATTAATAGATTTTATTGGCTCGATGTTATTCTTTTTGAATATTGAGAGCATGTCATTATTTATAATACTTAAATGTTCCACAATTTTTTTAAGTGCAACTGTATCTTTTAATTTCTCATCACTCTCTAACACAGCTTTTGATCTTTCTAAATTATCTAACAAATTTAAGGCTTCTTTTGCAAAAGAAAATCCACCGTATTCATATGCATCATCTCTCTCTTTCTCAAACCTTCTTCTTTGATTTTCCATCTCCGCAAAAGTTCTTGCCAGTTTATCCTTGGTTGCTTCTAATTCTTCTTCTGGTGTGAGCTTTTCTTCCTTTATTTTATCTTTTTCAGCCTCTGAATTTTCATCCTTAGACGTTCCATCATTAACTTCGCTATCTGATGATCTTGCATCTGGTTCAGAATCCGGAGCTTCTTTATTACCTATACTTTCTTTTAGATCTTCATTATCCATAATTGTTTATATGGTAAGAAAAAGTATAATTGCTAGATGTTCAAAAAAAAAATTAAAGAAATATTTATTGGCTCAAATAATAAAGGAAAACTAGAGGAAATAGCTAATCTATTACCTAAAAGTCTCAAAATATGCTCTAATCTGGAATATCAGATACCTAGCCCTAAAGAAACCGGAGCTTCATTTGAACAAAATTCACTTTTAAAAGCAAAATACTTTTCTAAAAAAACTAATAAAATATGTTTATCCGATGATTCTGGAATTGAAATTGATATTTTAGATAAAGCACCTGGCATATATTCAGCAGACTGGTCAGGAAAAAAAAGAAATTTTAATTTGGCTATTAAAAGAGTTTACAGAGAAATTTTCAAAATAGATAGAAATTGGAAAAAAAAAAAAATTACTGCAAGATTTATTTGTGTACTCACAATATTTTGGCCAGGTGGTAAATTTGTGAGTAAATTAGGTAAAGTAGAGGGTCGTATATCTATTTCGAAAAAAGGAAAAAATGGCTTTGGTTACGATCCAATTTTTATTCCAAATAGGAAGAGATTGACATTTGGTGAGATGGAGCCTAAAAAAAAATATAAAATAGATCATCGTTTTGATGCATTCAAAAAAATTAGAAAATTTTTTTAAACTGATTATCTTCGACACTATAAAAGTTTAATTGATGTGTTATAATATTTTTATTAATTTCAAAAATACCGATTTTACCCTTAAATTTATTTTTTTTATAGAATATATTTTTTGAAATTTTAAAATCGTTCTCATAAATTAAAAAGTATACCAATCCAAATAAATCATAGCTCAAAAAAGAAAGTTGATCTCCATTTATGCCGTACGTATTTTTGAAATCATTCATAAAGCTTTCGTAGTTTTTCTTATTTATAGATGGGAAATAAATTGGATGAAGTGAACTTTCTTTTAAAAGGCTCTCATCAAACCACTGGTTTAAAGTTATATACGAAATCCTTTTTGATGATATATCTGTATAAAGAAGTGATGTTGCTACACTTTTTAAATTTTCGTCAAAATCAGCTATAATAACAGAGTCAAAGTCGATATTTCCAAGCGTATCTTTCTTCATTAGGTTTTGAATTTTTTTTTCTTTATCCTTGAATGATAATTTTTCTAATCTTTTTATCTCATATTTTAGATTATTTTTTCTGAGTTGATATTTTGTTATATCCTCAATTTGCTTAGTAAGTTTAGTTGGTTCTCTATCATAATAAAATAATTCTTTATGCTTTATATTCGTTTTTTTTATTGCTACTTCTATTTCTCTCTTAAAATTTGATTTTGGAATTAAAAAAATACTTTTTGATAAATTATTTTGGTTGTTAAATTTTTTAATAGTTTGTACTTGGGAAATTGCATTTACACCTGCACTGATAACATTACTTGGGTTATCAATTAACTTATTAGTAAAGGATAAAAAAGTTACATCTTTTAGATCATCAAGATATTTATTACTTTCATTAAATACGGGACCAATTATGATTCTTACACCATCTTTATACAACTCCTTGGAAACTCTTAGTGCATCAATAGGATTTGACCTTGTATCTCTTGGGATAATTTCTATTTTTTTATCATCTATTTTATTTAAAGCCATTCTAATTGATTTAATGATTCTTTCACCAATTAGAAAATTATCACCACTTAAAGGGACTATTAATCCAATCTTAATTTTTTCTGATGCGTGTATGTTTTGATTGAAAACACACATACTAATTATAGAAAATATTAATAATTTAATTAAAGTTTTCATTTAAGTTTTAATAATATATTTAAATAAACAATTCATATGAATGTAAACAATAATAAATTTAAACCTGGGCTATATTGTGTTGCCACACCTATAGGAAATATGGGAGATATTTCATTCAGGGCAATTGAAATTCTAAACCACTCAGATCTAATTTTATCTGAAGATACAAGAGTCTCAAAAAAAATTCTCCAAAAATTTGATATAAATAAAAAATTAATTTCAAATCATAAGTTTAATGAAAGTAAAAATTTAAAGCACGTGTTAGATCTTCTCAAAAAAGAAAAAATAGTATCTTTACTCTCAGATGCGGGAACACCTGCTATTTCAGATCCTGGAAGAATAATTGTTAAAGAGTGTATTAAAAATGGAATTGATATTTTTCCTATTCCAGGTGCATCAGCAGTAAGCACTGCTGTTTCAATTAGTGGTTTTTCAGATAATTTTTATTTTTGTGGTTTTCTTCCTGAAAAACAAAATCAAATAAAAAAATTATTTGAGAATTTAAAGCTACTTGAATGTTCAATCGTATTTTTTATTTCACCCAATAAACTTGTTAAAAGAATTGATGATGTAAAAGAATTCTTTTTAAATAGAGATATCTTAATTTGTAGAGAAATAACAAAATATCATGAAGAGTATATTAGATCTTCAGTAAAAGATTTATCAAATATAAATTTTTCAAGAAAAGGTGAGATAACTGTTGTTATTTCAGAAATAAAGAAAAACAAATTAAGTTTTAAAGAACTTGAAGAATCAGATAAAAAAAAAATTAATAAATTAATAAAAAAAATGTCAATAAAAGATATTGTAAGAAAAGTTTCACAAGATAGAGAAATTTCTAAAAAACTTGTTTATAATTATTGTCTTGAAATAAAGAATGAAGATTAAAAAAATAATAATTTTATTTTATTTTTTAATAATTACTGGCTGTGTTGGTTACTCTTCTACTGGAGTTTTAGGAACAGGTGTATCAATAGCTTTGGATCCTAGAAGTCTAGGTACTCAAATTGACGACTCTTTAATGCAACAAAATTTAAGAGCAAAATTACTATCAGAAGATAAAGGATATATTATATCAGTTAAAACAAAAATACTTGATGGAAGAATATTTCTTACAGGAAAAGTAAATTCTATTGAGGATAAACTTAAAATTACAAAACTAGCATGGGAAATTAAAGGTGCAAGATCTGTAAATAATGACTTACGGATTAAAGAAGAATTCAATTTTAAAAGATCCATAAAAGATTTACTTATAACTTCTCAATTAAGAGCAGCCATGATTGGGAATAAAAAAATTAAAGCGGTAAACTATAATATCGATACTTATAAAAAGATAATTTATATTTATGGAATAGCTCAAAACAAAACCGAGAGAGATGAAATAACAAAAGAAGCAAAACAAATTCTTGATGTTAAAGATGTTATCACTAGTATTTTTTTAGTTGATGATTTAAGAGTTGTTAAAAAGTAAAAAACTTCTTAATTATTTTTTTTGTATTTTATTACACCAGCTGAATAAGCAGCAACAGATGCTAAATCCAATATCTCTGAAGTAGATGATCTTAAAGGAGCAATCTCTATTGGTTGAGCAAGTCCTATCAATAATGGACCAATTACTTTAGCGCCTCCTAATGTTTTCATAATTTTATAAGAAATAGCTGCACTATGTTGACCAGGCATAACTAAAATATTTGCATTTCCAACAATTTCTGAAAATGGATACAAGTCAGTATATTCTCCGTTGAGGGCAACATCTGGTTGCATATCTCCATCAAATTTAAAATCTACCTTTTTATTTTTTAGTATCTCTACAGCATCTCTTATATGTTTTGTTCTACTTGTTATTGGTTGGCCAAATGTAGAATGAGATAAAAACGCAACTTTTGGATCGAAACCGAATAATCTTACAACTCTTGCTGACGAAATTGCTATATCAGCTAATTCTTTAGATGAAGGATATTCATTTACAGATGTATCAGCAATAAATACAGTCTTACCCTTACTCACCACCATATTTAATCCAAACATTATTTCACCTTCTCGAGCAGGCACAACTTTTTTAATTTTTTCAAGTGATTGAGAATATCTTCGTGTATTACCAGTCACCATTGCATCTGCATCTCCAAATTCAACCATACATGATGCCCAAATAACTCTATCATTTCTAATTATTCTGTCACAATCTCTCTCAAGTAAACCTTGATCTCTGTGCATTTTTTTAAATAGAAATTTAACATATTTATCTCTCATTTTCTTATCAGTTGAATTAACAATTTTAATATCTAAATCTTCTCCGTAACCGATTTCATTTAATCTTTGTTTAACAACCTTTTCTTTTGCAATAATTATAGGAATACCAAGCCCACTATTTTTAAATGCAATAGCAGCCTTAAGAGTATTTTCGTCTTCACCATCTGCAAAAACAACGGTTTTTTGATTTTTCTTAATTTTAGAATTTATTCCTTGAAGAATAGTCACTGAAGGGTCTAATCGTTGTTTTAATTGTTCAGAATACAGATTAAAGTTTTCGATTTTTTTTCTAGCCACACCAGTTTTTATTGCAGCTTTTGCTACTGCCAATGGAATAACGCTTATTAATCTTGGATCAAATGTTGATGGAATAATATAATTTTTTCCATATTTAGGTCTATCTCCACCCATTGCAGCTGCCACTTCGTCAGGAACTCTTTCCCGAGCTAATTTAGCAATAGCATAAGCGGCAGAAATTTTCATTTCTTCATTTATTGTTTTTGCGCGAACATCAAGAGCTCCTCTAAATATGTAAGGAAACCCAATTAAATTATTCACTTGGTTTGCATAATCCGATCTGCCAGTTGCTATAATTGCATCTTTTCTAATTTTGTGTGCCTCTTCAGGCAATATTTCTGGGTCTGGATTAGCGCATGCAAATATGATTGGATTTTTTGCCATTCGTTTAATCATTTCCTTTTTAAGAATTCCTGCAGATGACAAACCTAAAAAAACATCAGCATTTTTTAAAGCATCACTAAGATTTTTATCTTTGGTCTTTTTTGCATATTTCAATTTCCACCTATTTAAATTTTTTCTGTTAATACTAATTACGCCCTTACTGTCAATCATTGTTAAATTGTTTTTTTTTACACCAAGCTTTAAAAATAAATCTGAACATGCCATTGCTGATGCTCCTGCTCCATTTACTACGACTTTAATCTTAGAAATTTTTTTCTTTGTTATATGTATCGAATTAATAAGTGCCGCTGATGTAATAATTGCTGTTCCATGTTGATCGTCGTGAAATACAGGTATATCAAGTATTCTTTTTAGATTTTCCTCAATTATAAAACATTCTGGGGCAGCAATATCTTCAAGATTTATACCTCCAAAACTAACTGCGAAGTTTTTAATACTGTTAATTATCTCTTTGGGATCTTTACTATCAATCTCTAAATCAATAGCATCTATATCAGCAAATCTTTTGAATAAAACAGCCTTACCCTCCATGACGGGTTTTGAGGCAACAGCACCTAAATTCCCTAAACCCAGAACTGCAGATCCATTACTTATTACTGCAACTAAATTCCCTTTAGTGGTATAATCATACGCTCTTTCTGGATTTTTATAAATTTCTTTAACTGGTGCAGCTACACCTGGCGAATACGCCAAAGCCAGGTCTCTTTTTGAAGTCATTGGCTTGGAGGAATTAATCTCAATCTTGCCAGATTTCTTAGAATTATGAAATTCAAGAGCTTCTTTATCGGAATAATGTTCAATTTTATTTTTTTTCATTAAGAAAATTAAATATACTATTAAGTAAAATTTAGGACTAATATGATTTATGAACCTCATTAAGTCAACAAGCACATTTAGTATATTTGTTTTATTAAGCAGGGTTCTTGGTTACATAAGAGATTTTTTTATTGCAATATACCTTGGATCTGGCCCATTAGCTGATGCATTTTTTGTAGCTTTTAGAATCCCTAATACATTTAGAAGATTGTTTTCTGAGGGAACTTTTAATGCAGCTTTTGTTCCCTCTTATTCCTCAGAGATTCTTAGAGGAAAAAACAAAGCAAATTCTTTCGCTAATACAGTCTTTAATTTATTATCCCTAGGCCTGTTATTTATAATCCTTTTAATTGAAATTTTTATGCCTGCTTTTATTAAATTAATTGCACCTGGATTTTCAAATGACTCAGAAAAATTTAATATTGCAGTAGATTTAACTAGAATTACTTTCCCTTTTTTATTTTTTATCTCACTTGCTTCATTTTTTTCAGCAATTTTAAACTCACATAATAAGTTTGCGGCAGCAGCGGCAGCCCCAATAATTCTAAATGTATTATTGATAATTTGTTTGTTATATGAAGATAATTTAAGTTATGATTTAGTTTATTACTTAGCTTACACAGTTACTCTTGCTGGTCTTTTACAATTTATATTTTTATTTATATTTGTAAAAAAACACTTTGTAGTAAATATAAAATTTAATTTTAAAATTAATGAGAAAGTTAAAATTTTTTTTAATAAACTTTTACCAAGTATTTTTTCATCAGGTGTTACTCAAATAAATATTTTAGTTGGAACTGTTATTGCATCATTTCAAGCAAGTGCTGTCTCTTATTTATATTATGCAGATAGAATTTATCAGATAAATCTAGCAATCGCAGGTATTGCAATAAGTACTGTAATACTACCAAACTTAAGTAGACATATTAAAAGTAAAAATACTATAAAAACCATAGAATTACAGAATAAAGCATTAGAACTTAGTTTATTTTTGAGTTTGCCTGCATCATTAGCACTTATGGTTGGATCAGAACAAATAACTTCTGCATTATTTGGATATGGTTCTTTTGATCAGTTAAGTGTTAGCAATTCTGCAAAAGCATTGTTTTATTTTTCTTTTGGTTTACCTGCATTTTCTTTGATTAAAATATTTTCTACTTTTTTATTTGCAAGGAATGATACAAAAACACCTTTTAAGTTCTCACTAATTTCTGTAATCTTGAATATAATAATAAGTATAACTTTCTTCTCAAAAATTGGCTTTATTATTATACCAGTCGCAACAACGATCTCTTCATGGTTTAATGGAATTATTTTGTTGGTATATGTAATAAACAAAAATTACTTTAAATTTACTTTTAATTTTATTACTCAAATAACAAAAATTATACTCTCAAATATTATTGCAATTATTATATTTTATTTTTTAATACATTTACTTTCTAGCTCCTTAGAATATATAAATAATTATAAATTTATTTTTATTGTTTTTATTGTTTTAATAACTTTTGTTTTATACATTGGTATTTCAATTGTTACAAAAGCTTTTAAAATTTCAGATATTAATTTAAGGTATTAATCGATGTCCAAAAAAATATTTTCTGGTGTTCAGCCTACTGGCAATTTACATCTAGGTAACTTCCTGGGTGCTATAAAAAATTTTGTGGACTTAAATAAGGAAAAAGAAAATGAGTGTATTTTTTGTGTTGTGGATTTACATGCAATAACTATTAAGCAAGATAAAGGTCAATTACAGAATAATATACGAGAAACGGCGGCAACCTTTATAGCTAGTGGTATTGATCCAAACAAAAGTATTATTTTTAATCAGTCAAAAGTGCAAGCTCATGCAGAAGGTTCATGGATTTTAAGTTGCATGTCACCAATGGGTTGGTTAAATAGAATGACACAATTTAAAGAAAAAGCTGGGAAAGATAAGGAAAAAGCTTCTGTAGGTCTATACATATATCCAATATTGATGGCCAGTGATATACTACTTTATGATACTACGCATGTACCAGTTGGAGAAGATCAGAAACAACATTTAGAATTAACAAGAGACATAGCTCAAAAATTTAATAAAGATTTTAATTGTGAGGATTTTTTAAAAGTTCCAGAACCATTAATAAAAAAAAAATTTTCAAGAATAATGAGTTTAAAAGATGGTTTAAAAAAAATGAGTAAATCAGATCCATCAGATCTTAGTAGAATTAACTTAACTGATACCAAAGACGATATAATTAATAAAATTAAAAAAGCGAAAACCGACTCTTTTGCAATTCCAAGTGAGGAACATGATTTAATAGATAGACCTGAAGCTGTAAATCTTCTCGGAATTTATTCTAGTATTTCAAATCAAACTTTGGTCAAAACTTTAGAGGAATTTGGAGGAAAAAATTTTTCTGATCTAAAAAAAGATTTAGCTGAGGTTTTAACAAATAAAATTTCTCCAATTTCAGATGAGATAAAAAAATTGATTAACGATAAAGGGTATCTAGATAACATTCTTAAACAAGGGGCAAGTAAAGCTGAAGAAATCGCTGGTAAAAAGATTAGAGAAATGAAGAAAATAATAGGTTTTTAAATTCTTTAAATATAATAATAAATGATTATATAATTGTTATGTTCATTCAAACACAAGAAACACCAAATCCAAATTCTCTTAAATTTTTAACAGGGAAAAAAGTGTCAAATAATGGGCCATATGAATTCATAAATGAGAGCCAAACAGATATTCCAATATTAAAAAGTATTCTTTCAATAAATGGTGTTACAGGAATATTTTTAAGTGAGGATTTTTTGTCGATAAATAAATCTCAAGATGAAAAATGGGAAAATATAAAGCACATTGTGATTTCATATCTCAACGAATACTATGCTGAAGGAAATGAATTCATAATCAGTAAAAATATAAAATTAGATGAGAATAAGGAATATGGAGAAATAGAACATAAGATAATTAAGATATTAGAAACTAAAATTAGGCCAGCTGTAGCAAGAGATGGAGGAGACATAACATTTAAAGAATTTAAAGATGGTAAAGTTACAGTTATGTTAAAAGGTAGCTGTTCAGGATGCCCATCTTCAACTTTAACTTTAAAACAGGGCGTTCAAAACCTTCTTTGTCATTATATTCCTGAAGTAAAAGAAGTTTTAGCTGTATAATATTATAAATATTATTTATAAGTGATTCATAGAGATATGAAAAAAAGACAAAATAATAGCAATCTTAATTTTTTTAAAACATTTTTAACAAGTTTGATAATCATATTTGTATTTTCAATCTTACCAAACACAGTAAATTTTATAAAAAATAATTTAAAACCGAATGAAGTTGTAATTAATTCCTCTAAACAAAATTTCGATAAAATTCTAGAAAAGCAGAGAAAAAATAATAAAGAAATTGAAGAAAAAATAAAAGATAGATTTTCTTGGAATATTTTTGAAGATATTGACGTTTTTGAAAAGGACGAAAAGGATGAAAATCCTCAAAGATTAAGTGCCTCAACAATTGAAGAGTTGTTTAAAGATAATGGATATAATCTTGATATTGTTAAAAAAACTAAATTAGTTAATGCAGGCAATCAATTAACAAAGCTACCTAAAGAGCTTAAAAATATTGAAAGTCCAAAAAAAAGAAAAAAACTATTCATTAAAATTGTTTTACCATTAATTATTGAGGAAAATCTTAAAATAAGATTTGATCGAAAGAAACTTTTTAAAATTTTAAATAAAAATAATACCTCATTAAGAGATAAGGCATGGCTTGATCTTAAATTTAAGCAATATGGAGTAAAAAATAATGATTTAGCAAAACTAAAAATTAGGATGGATGAAATTCCAGTTTCACTAGCAATTGCACAAGCAGCTAAAGAAACTGGATGGGGAAGTTCGCGGTTTGCTCAAGAGGGTAATGCATTATTTGGACAG
Organism: uncultured Pelagibacteraceae bacterium; assembly: GCA_902599665.1. GTDB lineage: Bacteria > Pseudomonadota > Alphaproteobacteria > Pelagibacterales > Pelagibacteraceae > Pelagibacter. The sequence goes on from CACKGK010000001.1 coordinate 110,180, forward strand.
TGGACATGGTCTGGTGATGGTATCAAACCTTTAAATTTAGAAAAAAATAAAAAACATAAAGTTGCAAAATTTAAAATTTTGAAAGCTTCAGTTAGAGCATATCAAAGAAATTTAAATACACATCCTAGTTATAAAGAATTTAGAATTGAGCGAGCGATTCAAAGAGATAATGATAAAAAATTAGACAGTTTAAAATTAGTAAAATTTCTTGAAAAATACGCAGAAACAGGAAAAGAATATACAGAAGTTCTTAAAAAAATTATTAATCAGAATTCTTTGACTGATTTTGATGATGTGGACATTTTACCAACAAGTTTGAAAATGAAAAATTTAATTTAGAGTAAACTGAGTTCCAAACCATCTCCATTTATCTTCGTCTTTCATAGAACAATTGATTCTTCCTCTTCTTGGTATAAATTTTTCAGTAAAAATAACTTCAATTTTGTCTTTTTTATAATTTAATTTAGAATTTTTCCACTCCCCACCTTCATTTGAAAAGCAATTTATTTTATTAATTTTAGGTTGATCATTAAAAAATTCTATTATGAGTTTAGGTGGATTATTAGCTTCTAACAAAAATTTTTCTTCTGGAGTTATGACTTTATATTGAATTGGTAAAAGATTAATTAAAAATTTAAATCTTTCAAGGTCTCCGTACTTCTCATTTATTGGGAATCTTGGTAATTCATATTTATCTTTATTTAAATCAATAACTCCTGAATGTTGACCAAAAGCATAGTCAAATCTTTCAGTTATATATTTCTTTTGTTCTAAACTATACTCGCCAAATGGATATGAAAAAAACTTAGAATTATAGCCAAGATTTTTCTCAAATATTTTTATTGATTTTTGAATATCTTTTTCAAATTTTTCAAAATTATATTTAACTAAGTACTCATGTGAATGTGAGTGATTTCCTATAAATACAAAATCCTCATTTGATATCTCTATAATTTCATCCCAACTCATATAACCTCTCTTACCTACGGTCTCTGTTGAAACAAATAAAATAAATGGGATCTTATCTTTTTTTAGAATTGGCCAAGCATTTATATAAAAAGATGAGAATGCATCATCAATAGTAAGTAAAATTTTTTTTTCTTCACTTACTTTATTAAACTCTTTCTCAAAGTTTTTCGGATTTAAAAAAGAGAAATTATTTTCTTTGATAATATTTAAATGTTCTTGAAATACACCAATTTTTATATTGGTTGAAGGATATTTATTTTCTTCAAATCTATGATACATCAGGGCCAAAATTCCCTTTTCTTTAGGTTCATATTTCTTATTTACAGGATCTGCATAAGCATTTAAAAAAAAAAGGTAAATAATGATAAATTTAATTATTGATGCGGCTAATGAAGAAATTGTTTTTGTGATCATTGCTGATAAACAATCATATACTAGCAAACATATAAACAGTAGAGAAAATTTTGATAATTTTATGAAACTACTCTTGAAATTTTTGAATAAAAAAAAAATTAAAATAAGTGATATTCACAGAATATTTGTCAATTTAGGACCTGGTAAATTTACCAGTCTTAGAATTTCCTTATCAGTAGCCAAAGCTATTTGTTTGGTAAATAGTGCATTTTTAATCGGATTTAAATCACATGATTTAATTAATAAAAATTATAAAAATTTAATAAAATTGGATAAAAATAAAAGTTTGATAAAACCTGTATATTCAAGTTAGAATAAGCTATGTCTGAAACTATAGAACAAATTTGTCTGAAGAAAGGTGTTAAACTTACTGATCAAAGAAAAATAATTGCTAAAGTTTTATCTGAGTCAAAAGAAGTTTATGGTGAGTCTGATCATCCTGATGTTGATGAATTATATCAAAGAGTTTCCAAGTTAGATTCAAAGATAAGTATTGCAACTATTTATAGAACAGTTAAGCTTTTTGAGGAATCTGGCATACTGACTAAGCACGATTTTAAAGGTGGAAAAGCAAGATATGAAACATTAGTTGAAAGTCATCACGATCATCTTATTGATATTAAATCAGGAGAAATTATTGAGTTTGTTGATGAAGAAATAGAAAAACTACAAAAAAAAGTTGCAGAAAAGTATGGATATAACTTAGTAGATCATAAATTAGAGCTTTACGGAATTAAAAAAAATAAATGATAGCGACTTCAGAATTTTTTTAAAGGTTAAAATATGCTGAATGGAAAAATCTTCATAAAAACTTTTGGTTGCCAAATGAACGAGTATGATTCAAATAGAATCTATGATTCTGTTAGTAAGTTGGGTTTTACAAAGACTACAAACCAATCAAATGCAGATTGTTATATTTTAAATACATGTCACATACGTGATAAAGCTAAAGAAAAAGTTTACCATGAAATTGGTAGAGTTAAAAAATTATATAGAGATAAAAAAAAACCAATAATGGTAGTTGCAGGTTGTGTTGCACAGGCTGAAAATGAAGAAATGGTTAAGAGGGAACCATATATAGATATAGTATTAGGACCTCAATCATATCACAAAGTTAATGAATTGTTAAAAAATCATATTGTAAATCTTAAACAAGAAGAAACAGAATTTGATACTATTTCAAAATTTGGATATTTTGATAATATAAAAAACAGTAATAACAAAATATCTGCTTTCTTAACTATTCAAGAGGGATGCGATAAGTTTTGTCATTTTTGTGTAGTACCTTATACAAGGGGACCTGAGTACTCTAGACCATTCAATAAAATCGTAGCAGAAGCAGAACAATTAATTGAAAACGGCGCAAAAGAAATCACATTTCTTGGTCAAAATGTTAATGCTTACTCATATAAAGAAAATTTTAAAGAGTTTAGAATATCTAGTCTAATAAAACATTTAGACCAATTTTCAGAATTGGAAAGAATAAGATATACGACTTCACACCCAAGAGATATGACAGATGATTTAATCGATTGTTATTCTTATAGTAATAAATTAATGCCATTTGTTCATTTACCTATTCAAAGTGGTTCAAATAAAATATTAGAATTAATGAACAGAAAACATACTGTCGATGATTATTTAAAAGTTTATGAAAGATTAAAGAAAATCAATGCAGAAATAGAATTTTCAAGCGATTTTATTATTGGTTATCCTGGAGAAACTCAAAAGGATTTTGAAGAAACATTTGAACTGATAAAAAAAATTAAATTTATAAATTCTTTTTCTTTTATTTTTAGTCCTAGACCTGGAACGAAAGCTGCAAAATTAGAAATGATTGAAAAAAATATTGCTAAAGAGAGACTGACATTAATTCAAGAGGAATTATTTAATAATCAAATAGCACTTAATAAATCATTGGAAAATAATACAGTTAATGTTCTTGTTGAAAACAAAATGGAAAAACAAAATAAATTATTTGGAAGAAATAAATATATTTCACCTGTAATTTTTGATGGCAATGAAAATCTTATTGGTAAAGTTGTAAAAATAAAAATTCAAACTAGTAATCAGAATACCTTATTTGGTTTATTAGATAAAAAAATGGAAGCTGCTTAAGTTGAGTAATTTAATCAAAAAAAATATTATTTCAGAGTTAAAATATGTATATTCTGAAAATAATACTTTAAGCATAATATTTCAAAATAATGACTTGTTACTTGGTGTAGCAGGTGAGTTTAATAATAATTTAAAGGAATTAGAAAAAATTACGAAAACTAGCTTATATTCTAGAGGGAATTCTATCCTAGTAAAAAGTGATCCAGAAAAGAATAATCTGATCAAAAATGCAATACAATTTTTGACCGAACAGTTTTTAAGTAATGGAACAATTGAAAAAAAAGATATAATTTCTTCAATAAACGAATTTATGATCGACGAAAAAAATGATACTAAAAAAAAAGTAGAATATATAATTAAAACTCCCAAAAAGTCTGTAATACCGCGGTCTGAAAGACAGAAAGATTATGTTAGAGCTTTAAAAGAATCCGACATAATTATTTCAGCTGGACCTGCTGGAACTGGTAAAACTTTTTTAGCAGTTGCAGTAGCACTAACAATGTTGTTAGACAAAAAAATAGAGAGAATTATTTTATCGAGACCTGCTGTCGAAGCTGGTGAAAGACTTGGATTTTTACCTGGTGATATGAGAGAAAAAGTAGATCCATATCTAAGACCATTATACGATTCTTTGTACGATTTATTAGATTTTGAAAAGATACAAAAAAAAATTGAGGTTGGTGATATAGAAATAGCCCCTCTAGCATTTATGAGAGGTAGAACTTTAAAAAATTCTTTTGCAATTCTTGATGAGGCACAAAACGCAACAGATACGCAGATTAAAATGTTTTTAACTAGAATTGGAGAAAACTCGAAGATAGTAATAAATGGTGATCCCTCACAAATAGATTTACCTAATAAATCTCTTTCAGGTTTACACAGATCAAAAAAATTACTGGGACATCTAAAAGAAATTTCTGTAGTTGATTTTGATCATAAAGATGTAGTTAGACACCCACTTGTATCTAAAATTGTTAAGGCATATTCAGATCAAAGCTCAGAAAGATGATAAAAGCCAATGTAATAACTGGCTATTCAAATTGGAAAAAAATTATAAAAAAACCAAACGATTATTTAAAGAAAAGACTTAAAATACTGTCCAAGAAACCTTTATTTGTAAAAAAAAATCATGAATTCTCAATATTAATGACCAACAATAAGAAAATGAAATATTTAAATCTTAAATTTAGAAAAAAAAATAAGCCTACTGATGTTTTATCATTTCCAATTAAAATTAAAGTGAAAAAAACACTATATTTAGGTGATATAGCAATCAGCTATGAAATTATTAAAAAACGATCAAAAAAAACAAATTTCTTTTTAGAGTTTGATAAAATGTGGATACATGGATATCTTCATTTAATTGGCTATGATCATAAGAAATTAAATGATTTTAAAAAAATGTTTAAAAAAGAAAAATTGATATTGAAATACTTTCACAAAGTAAATTGACTTTATTATACAAAAATAAAATTATATTATACTCTTTTGTATTTTCTTTTGGTCTAATATCTTCTTTTAGTCTTCCACCATACAATTTATTCTATTTAAATTTCTTTTCATACCCAGCTCTTCTGTGGACATTATTACTATATTCAAAAGATAAAATTATTTCATTTAATATTGGATTGATATTTGGATTTGGCTACTTTATATCAAATTTATATTGGATAACAAATTCGTTAACTTTTGAAGATATTTTTAAACCTTTGATACCATTTGCTCTAATTTTAATTCCATTATTTTTAGGATTATTTTATGGTCTTTCAACTTTAGTTTTTTCTTTTTTAAACCCCAAAAAAAATATTTTATCAATTTTGATTTTGGCTACTATTTTGTCTATATTTGAATATACTAGAACCTTTTTATTTGGTGGTTTTCCTTGGAATTTAATTGCTTTTAGTTTTGTAAATTATTTAGAATTTATTCAAATACTTTCCATAACAGGAACATATGCTTTTAATTCGTTAGTTATTTTATTATTTTTATTCCCAATCATTTTATTTTTTAATTACAAAATAAAAATCAAAATAAGTGTATTTGTTTTTTCTCTGGTAGCTCTTTTTACTAATTATCTTTGGGGCAACTCTAATTTGAGACAGTTTGAATTTACTGAAAAAAAAGATTTAGGTTTCAATATTAAGATAATTTCTCCTACAATTAATATTAATAGATATTTTCAAAATGAAAGTACCAATGAATTTATACTTGAGTTGATTAACATTTCTAAACCAAATCCATCGAGCGAAACAATATTTATTCTACCTGAAGGTATTCTATCAACTATCTATTTTGAGGATCTTAAAAAATTTAAAACTCTTTTTTCAAAAAATTTTTCAAAAAAACATAAGATTATTTTTGGTATGAATATAAATGAAAAACAAAAGATTTATAATTCACTTTTAGTAGTGAATAATGAACTTAATATTTTGCAAAAATACTACAAAAATAAATTGGTACCATTTGGAGAATTCTTGCCATTCGAAAATATATTAAGTAATTTAGGATTTAAAAAAATCACTCAAGGTTACCAATCTTTTTCTGCAGATAATCAAAGAGATCTTATTAGACTCAATAATTTTAGTTTTGTTCCACTTATTTGTTACGAAATCATTTATTCTGGTCAATTAAATAGAAGTGACAAAAATTACGATTTTATATTAAACATTTCTGAAGATGGATGGTTTGGAAATTCTATTGGTCCATACCAGCATTTCTCTCACTCAATTTTCAGATCCATTGAGGAAGGCAAACCAGTCATCCGCTCATCAAACAATGGAATTTCAGCCTTTATTAATCCTAAAGGACAGGTAATTGAGAAAATTTTAACAACTGATAAGGGATTTATTGAGATTAAATCTTTCAAAAAGTCAAAAAAAACAATCTTTGGCTCTCATGGTAATAAGATCTTCTTTTATTTTCTATCTATTTATATTAGTTTAATTTTTTTTTTTAAAATACGGGAGAATAAATGAAGAAAAATTTTTTATTTACTAGCGAATCAGTTTCAGAAGGGCACCCAGATAAAGTTTGTGACAGAATTTCAGATATGGTTGTGGATAGTTTTTTAGCTTCAGAACCCCAAGCTAGAGTTGCTTGTGAAACTTTAACAACAACAAACAAAGTTGTATTAGCAGGAGAAGTAAGAGGACCAGAAATTAAAGAAGATGAATTGATCTCAAAAGTTAGAGATTGCATCAAAGATATTGGTTATGACCAAGATGGTTTTTCTTGGAAAGAGCAAACTAAAATTGAGACTCATTTACACTCTCAATCAGCTGATATTGCGATGGGAGTAGACTCTGCAGGAAATAAAGATGAGGGCGCTGGTGACCAAGGAATTATGTTTGGTTATGCTTGTAATGAAACAGATGTCTTGATGCCTGCTCCAATTCACTATTCTCACAAAATTTTAAGATTAATGGCTGAAGATAGGAAATCCGGAAAGTTAAATGGAATAGAGCCAGACTCAAAAAGTCAAATTACTATTGAGTATAAGGACGGCATGCCTTCAGCTGTAACTTCAGTAGTAATCTCTACACAACACTCTAAGGATGTAAACTTAGCTCAAGTAAAAGAACTTTGTATGCCTTATATAGAGAGATCCATACCTAAAAACTTACTAGGAAGTCTTGACGAAAAAGAGATTTATATTAATCCAACTGGAAATTTTGTAATTGGTGGTCCAGATGGAGATAGTGGTTTAACTGGTAGAAAAATTATTGTTGATACTTATGGAGGAGCAGCGCCACATGGTGGAGGTGCGTTTTCTGGAAAAGATCCTACAAAAGTTGACAGATCAGCTGCTTATGCTTCAAGATACTTAGCTAAGAATATTGTAGCATCAAAAATTTCTGATAAATGTTTAATTCAATTAGCCTACGCTATTGGAGTGTCTAAACCACTGTCAATTTATGTTGATTTGTTTGATAATGATGAAGAGAAGAATTTGCACGTGGAAAAACTTATCAAAGAAAACTTTGATCTAAGCCCGAGAGGAATTAGGGAAATGTTAGGTTTAAATAAACCTATTTATGAAAAAACTGCTGCCTACGGCCACTTTGGAAGAATTCCTGAGAACGATGGCTCATTTTCATGGGAAAAAACAGATAAATCTGGAGTTTTTGGTAATTAAATATTGTTGATAAACAATAAAAAATAACTATATTTCAAGTACATTGTTGAAATTCGCAAATGGGCCCAGGCCCATTTTTTTTTGGTTAAAAAAATTATGTTAAATAGAAGAGCTGATAAACTTGAATTATTAAGGATAGCCGAGGCTGTTGCCTTAGAAAAATCAATAGATAAGGAATTAATAATCGGATCTATGGAGACAGGAATTGCGAAAGCAGCAAAGTCAAAATTTGGATCAGAAAACGAAATAAAAGTAGAAATTAATAGAGATAATGGAGATATAGGAATATTTAGAAAACTTGTAATAGTTGATAAACCTGAGAATTCTAATTTAGAAATTACACTTGACGATGCAGTAAAATTAAATACTTCGAATAAAGACAAAAATATAGGTGATGAAGTTCTCCAACCTTTACCATCATTTGATTTTGGAAGAATTGCAGCCCAAACAGCAAAACAAGTTATAAGCTTTAATGTAAGAGAAGCCGAAAGAGAAAGACAATTTAATGATTTTATTGATAAAAAAGATACTATCTTAAGTGGAATTGTAAAAAGATTAGAATTTGGAAATGTAATAGTTGATCTTGGAAGAACAGAAGCGATAATTCAAAAAAATGAAATGATACCTCGCGAAAATATTAAAGCAGGAGATAGGATTAAGGCGTATTGTTTAGATGTAAGAAGAGAACCAAGAGGTCAACAAATTTTTTTATCAAGAGCTCATCCAAAGTTTATGGATAAGTTATTTGTTCAAGAAGTCCCTGAAATTTATGATGGTTTAATTGAAATTAAATCTTCATCAAGAGATCCAGGCAGTAGAGCAAAAATTTGCGTTAAAGCTATAGATACATCATTGGATCCAGTCGGAGCATGTGTTGGTATGAGAGGTAGCAGAGTTCAAGCTGTAGTAAATGAGCTACAAGGTGAAAAAATTGATATTGTTAATTGGTCTGAGGATCCAGCTATTGTTGTAGCTAACGCATTATCACCTGCAGAAGTTCAGAGAGTTAACGTTGATAAAGAGTCAAAAAGACTAGATGTAATATTAACTGAGGAAAATTTAAGTAAAGCAATAGGAAGAAGAGGTCAAAATGTGCGACTTGCTACAAAACTTTTGAATTACGAAATTAATATAATGACTGAGCAGGAAGACTCTGAAAGAAGACAATTAGAATTTAAAGAAAAAACAGATAACATTGTAAAAAATCTAGAACTTGATGAAACTTTAGGACAACTTTTAGTAGCCGAGGGCTTTTCATCAATTGATGATATAAAAGACAGTGCGACAGAGGATCTAGTAAAAATTGAGGGAATTGAAGAGGACACAGCAAAGGAATTGGTTGAAAGGGCAAAAGAGTTTTACGAAAAAGATCAGGAAGAAATATCAAATAGAATAAAAGATCTTGGACTTGAAAATGACTTGATAAATCATGAGGGACTAACCCCAGGAATGCTTGTAACTTTAGGAGAGCAGAAAATACTCACTTTAACTGATCTAGCAGATTTGGCGTCCGATGAATTAACAGGTACATATGATGTTGTTAAAGGTGAAAGAGTAAAAATTAAAGGTTATTTGGAGGACTTTGCATTAACAAAATCAGAGGCCGATAACTTGGTTATGGCAGCTAGAGAAAAAGTTTATAAAGATTGAGAGATGGAAAATGGAGAAAAAAAAATTAAAGTTATCAGTATCAGGAAACTCAAAAAAAACATTTAGTAGTATAGAACAAGCTAAATCAAAATCTAAGAACACAGTTGTTATAGAAAAAAAAACATCAAAGTTTTCTGGAAAAACACAATTCTCCAGACAAAATAGTAGTAATTTTAAAACCAGCACCATTATTCCTTCAAAATCGAGTAATTTATCTCGACCTTCTGCGCAACCTTCCTCAGATTTTGAAAAAAGAAAATTAGCTGAGCAAAGAGCTACTAGAAGACTAAAAGGTGAAACACCATATAAAGAAAATAAATCCAATAAAATTGGTGGAAAAAGAAGAGAATTAAAATTAACTATTTCAAGAGCTTTGAATGATGAACACGCTGAAATAAAGTCAAGAAGTTTAGCATCTTTAAAAAGAGCTAAACAAAAAGAAAATAGAAGTTTAAATCAAAACGAAAAGGAAGATAATTTTAAGCCAATTAGAAGGGAAGTGAATCTTCCAGAATTGATAACAATTAGAGAGCTTGCAAATAGAATGGCTGAACAGTCTAGTAGTATTATAAAACATCTTCTTGGTATGGGTGTAACAGTTACTATTAATCATACTATAGATGCAGATACGGCTGAATATTTAGTCAAAGAATTTGGTCACAATCCAATTAGAGAAAAGAAAGCAGAGGAAATAATTGAAAAAATTAAAGAGGTAAAATCAGATAATCTAAAAAATAGAGCTCCAATAGTTACGGTTATGGGTCATGTTGACCATGGTAAAACTTCTGTTCTGGATGTTTTAAGAGAAGCAAATGTAGTATCAGGGGAATTTGGAGGTATCACGCAACACATCGGAGCATATCAAATTAATTACCAAAATAATAGTATTACTTTCATAGATACACCGGGACATGCGGCCTTTACAGAGATGAGAGCTAGAGGTTCAAAATTAACAGACATAGTTGTATTGGTTGTTGCAGCAGATGATGGAGTTAAACCTCAAACCATTGAGTCAATTAAACATGCGAAGGCTGCAAAAGTACCAATAGTTGTAGCAATAAACAAATGTGATTTACCAGAAGCAGATCCACAAAAAATAAAAAATCAACTCTTAGAGTACGAATTAGTTGCTGAAGAACTTTCGGGTGATACTTTGATGGTGGAAATTTCTACTAAAACAAAGAAAAACTTAAATAAACTAGTAGAGTCTATTATTTTACAATCAGAATTATTGGATTTAAAAACAGACTTTGAAACAAGTGCTAAAGGAATAGTTTTAGAGTCAAAAATAGATATTGGAAGAGGATCTGTAGCCAATATTATTGTTACTGTAGGTACTTTGAAAAAAGGAGACTATTTCGTTAGTGGATTAAAATGGGGAAAAATAAGGGCAATAATTAATGATCGTGGTAAAAATATTGAAATTGCAGAGCCAGCTACTCCGATTGAAATAATTGGTATTAATGGTGCAGCAAAATCTGGAGATGACTTTATAGTTTTGCCAAATGAGAAAGAAGCCAAATCATTATGTCAAGCTAGAGTGCAACAGTCTAAAGATGATAAAATACCACTTAATTTTGTTACTCAAGACTCTGCTTTTCAAAATTCAGTTTCAGAGGAGTTAAATATTATTATAAAGTCAGACGTGCATGGTACATCTGAGGCAATTAAAAATGCAATAGATCAAATTAAACATGACGAAGTAAAACCAAAAATACTCCTTTCTGATATAGGAATGGTAACAGAGACTGATGTAACTTTGGCAAAGGCTTCACAGGCTGTAATAATAGCATTCAATGTAAAACCTAGTAAGGAGGCCAAAAAGAGAGCTGAACAAGAAAAAATTTCAATTTCCTACTTCAATATAATTTATGAGGTTTTAGATTTTATAAAAGGTAAAATGGCTGGATTACTGTCCCCAGATGTAGAGGAAAAAATAATTGGTAGTGCCGAAATACTTGAAATATTTAAAGTATCGAAGGTTGGTAAAGTTGCAGGCTCAAAAGTAGTTGAGGGAGAAATAACACAAAACTCTAGTGCAAGGGTCATCAGGGATGGGACTATAATATTTAATGGAAAAATTGGTTCAATATTTAGAGAGAAAGACCAAACTAAACAAGTTTCTGCAGGATTAGAATGTGGAATTACATTAAAAGATTTCGCTGATTTTAAAAAAAAAGATATTATAGAAGTTTATAATTCAACAGTTATCGAGAGAACAATTTAAATGAAAAATTTAGGCAAACCAATTACTCAACGTCAACTTCGGGTTGGAGAAATGATAAAGCAAGCTCTAGGAACATTATTTGTAAGAGATGAGGCAAAAATTCATAATTTATCTACAAGAGAAATTACAGTTACGGAAGTTAGAATGTCTCAAGATTTAAAAACTGCTAAAGTATTTGTAATGCCCCTAGGAGGAAAAAATTCAGAGGAAATTATAGAAAAACTAAAAATATCTTCTTTTATAATCAGAAAAGTTTTATCAAAAAAAATTATTATGAAATTTCTACCAAAACTTTTTTTGTCAAAGATGATTCTTTTGATTATGCAGAAAAAATTGAAAATTTAATTAAACAAACAAATAAATAAGGAAAATAATGAAAGAAAAAATAAAAGAACTTCGAATCCATGATAAAGACACTGGATCTTCAGAAGTTCAGATTGCTCAACTAACTGGAAAAATTGAGAGCTTATCTAAACACATAAAGCAATCGAAGAAGGATAAACACTCTTCTGTTGGTCTTTTAAGAGCAGTAAATAGAAGAAAAAAATTATTAGATTATTTAAAAAAAAATAATATTGAGTCTTACAAAGCAGTATTAACAAAATTAAATTTAAGGAAATAAATGTTCAAAGTAGTAAAAAAAGAAATAGAGATAAGTGGGAAAAAAATTAGTTTAGAGACAGGAAAAATAGCAAGACAAGCAGATGGAGCTATTATAGCTCAATGTGGTGAGACTGTTGTTTTAGCAACAGTGGTTGGTGCAAAAAAAGTTAATCCAGACATGGATTACTTTCCTTTGTCAGTAAATTATCAAGAAAAGTATTATGCAGCTGGTAAAATTCCAGGTGGTTATTTTAAAAGAGAGGCAAGGCCTACAGAAAATGAAACTTTAATATCAAGATTAATTGATAGACCTATCAGACCTTTGTTTCCTGATGAATTTAAAAATGAAGTTCAGCTGTTACCGACTGTAATATCTTATGATAAAGAGAACGAGCCTGATATTTTATCAATAATTGCCTCTTCAGCTGCATTAGCTATATCAGGTATGCCTTTTATGGGTCCTGTAGGAGCTTCTAGAGTTGGCTTTATTGAAGGAAAGTACGTCCTTAACCCATCTAAAAAAGAATTAGAAAATTCAAAGTTAGATTTAGTGGTTGCAGGAACTAAAGATGCAGTATTAATGGTTGAGTCAGAAGCAAATGGTTTAACAGAGGAAGAAATGTTAAATGCTGTAAAATTCGGACATGAGGGTTTCGTTCCTGTCATAGAAATGATTGAAGATCTTGCGAAAGAATGTAGAAAACCTGAATGGACTGTCGAGAAGAAAGATCTTTCAGAGATAAAAAAGAAATTAGAGGAAGAATTTACCGAAGATTTGAAAAAAGCATTTTCTACCAGAGATAAACAAGATAGATCAAATCAAATTTCAGAAATAACCGAAAAAGCAAAAAAGCTTTATGAGGAAAATGAGGATTATACAGATCTAGATGTGAATTCTCAACTTAAGAGTTTAGAAAAATCTATTGTAAGAACTGATATCTTAAAAAACAAAAATCGTATTGATGGACGAGGCCTAGCAGATGTAAGACCAATCATGTGTGAGGTGGGCATATTGCCTAGAGTTCATGGTTCTGCTTTATTTACAAGGGGTGAAACTCAAGCAATTGTTACAACTACTTTGGGTACATCAGATGATGAACAAAGAATTGAGAGTTTAGATGGGCTTCAAAAAGAAAGATTCATGCTTCATTATAATTTTCCACCATTTTCAGTAGGTGAAACTGGTAGAATTGGAACAGGTAGAAGAGAGATTGGTCATGGTAAGTTAGCATGGAGAGCAATTAACTCATCACTTCCATCAAAAGAAAGTTTCCCATATACGTTTAGAATTGTATCAGAAATAACTGAGTCAAATGGTTCATCCTCAATGGCAACTGTTTGTGGAACTTCACTTGCTCTTATGGATGCAGGAGTTCCTATTAAAGAACCTGTAGCTGGAATTGCAATGGGTTTAATTAAAGAAGGCGATGATTTTACAGTCTTATCAGATATTCTTGGCGATGAAGACCATTTAGGTGATATGGATTTCAAAGTTGCTGGCACTAAGGATGGCATCACATCCTTACAAATGGATATTAAGATTACTGGAATTACATTTGAGATCATGGAGCAGGCTTTAAATCAAGCTAAAGATGGTAGAATTCATATCTTAGGTGAAATGAATAAAGCTCTTTCTAAATCAAGAGATAATGTTGGTAAACACACACCAAAAATGGAAAAAATCACAGTTGATAAAAAAGATATCGCAGCAGTAATTGGTAAGGGTGGTGCAACAATAAGAGAAATAGTTGAAAAATCTGGAGCAAAAGTTGATGTTAATGATGAGGGTGAAGTAACAGTAGCAGCACCAGATGAAGAGTCTAGAAATAAAGCAATGCAAATGATTAAAGATATTACCGCTAAAGCTGAATTAAATAAGATTTATAACGGTAAAGTTATGAAAATTATGGAATTTGGTGCTTTTGTAAATTTCTTAGGAAAACAAGATGGATTAGTTCATATTTCAGAACTTGCAGACAAAAGAGTTGCCAAAGTTACTGACGTAGTCAAAGAAGGTGACGAAGTTAAAGTAAAAGTTATTGGATTTGATCGAGGAAAAGTAAAACTATCTATTAAGCAAGCGGCTATATAGTTTTTAACTTTCTGGCACAAATAATAAGCAAAGACCATTGCTACAATATCTTTTTCCTCCATCAGGACCATCGTTGAAAACATGGCCATGATGAGCGCCGCAATTTGCACAACTATATTCTGTTCTTTTCATGCCGAATGAATAGTCAACTTTTGTTACAAATACTCCTGGTATTGCCTCAGTGAATGAGGGCCAACCAGTTCCACTGTCAAATTTAGCAGTGGACTCAAATAATTTTACACCACAGTTAGCACAATGATATGACCCTTTTCTCTTCTCATAGTTTAATTCACTAGTACCAGCACGCTCAGTACCTTCCTCAAACATTATTATTTTCTGTTCCTCAGTAAGATCAGGATTTATTATATTGTATTCACTTTCATCTTTTTTCAATTTTTTTTTAAATCCAACTAAGTTGTTAGCTAAAGAGTTTAAAGGATGTATCAGTAATCCCAATAAAGATGTTGCTGCAATTTTTAAAAAATTTCTTCTCACAATAAATTGATCTTATTTAACTTTTCTTTTTCCTAATTTATTTATTAAGAATAAAGCTATTGCAGTCAATAGGGCAAAAACTTCTAATGCATGACCAGAACCTTCAAGTATTAGTTGTACTATAAAAAAAATTATACAAACTACAAACCAAACTAATATAAGCATAACAATTGAATTTAAGATATATTTTTTGGGTCTGGCATTCCCACTTTGTTATAGCCAGCATCCACATAGTGAATTTCACCAGTCACACCACCTGCCATATCACTTAGAAGATATAGTGCAGAGTTTCCAACATCTAAATTATCTACATTTCTTTTTAAAAATGAGTGATCAGCATTCCATTTATATAAAAATTTAGCATCTCCAATTGCAGATGCTGCTAAAGTTTTAATTGGACCTGCGCTGATTGCATTAACTCTTATTCCTTTAGCTCCTAAATCACGCGCTAAATATTTTACACTAGATTCCAAGGCAGCTTTACAAACTCCCATGACATTATAATTTGGTATAGCTTTATTAGCCTCATAACTTAGAGTAATCATACTACCACCCTCTTTCATAACTTTGGAAGCTTCCCTTGCAACTTCTGTGAAAGAAAAACATGAAATAAGCATACTTCTTTGAAAATTTTCTCTAGTAGTATTTAAATATTCTCCAGATAATTCAGATTTATCTGAAAATGCGATTGCATGGACAACAAAGTCTATCTCTCCCCATTGGGATTTAATATCTTCAAATAGTTTTACTACTTCCTCTTTTTTTTCTACATCACAACTAAATGTAACATTTGAATTGAGTTTTTCAGCTAAAGGTACCACTCTTTTTTTAAGTGCATCGCCAAGATATGTAAAAGCTAACTCTGCACCTGCTTCTGCAAGTTTTTGAGAAATGCCCCATGCAATAGACCTTTCATTTGCAACACCCATTATCAGTCCTTTTTTTCCCTTCATTAAAGACATTGATTAAACTTTCTCAAAAATTAGAGTTGCATTTGTTCCACCAAAACCAAAACTATTAGACATAACTGTATTTAAAGTAGCCTCTGTTTCTGTTTTAGCAACGATTGGAAATTTTTTAGCCTCTTCATCCATTTCACTGATGTTGGCTGATCCAGCAATAAAATTGTTTTTCATCATAATTAAACAATATATAGCTTCGTGAACGGAAGCCGCTCCTAATGGATGACCTGACAAAGATTTGGTTGAACTTATTTTAGGAATTTCATTTCCAAAAGTATCTTTTACTGCATTCAATTCTGTAATATCTCCAACTGGAGTAGATGTTCCATGAGTATTAATATAATCTATTTTATTTTTTGACGTTGCCATCGCCATTTGCATACATCTTACTGCTCCTTCACCAGATGGAGCTACCATATCGTATCCATCTGAAGTTGCTCCATAACCAGTTAATTCTGCGTATATTTTAGCTCCTCTCGCTTTTGCATGTTCATACTCTTCTAGAACAAGCACCCCTGCACCTCCTGCAATTACAAAACCATCTCTAGTTTTATCATAAGCTCTTGAGGCTTTCTCAGGAGTATCATTATATTTTGAGGAAAGTGCAGTCATCGCATCAAACATAGCTGTCATTGCCCAATGTATTTCCTCACTACCACCTGCAAATACAATATCTTGTTTACCCATTTGAATTAATTCCATTGAATTTCCAATACAGTGACCACTTGTTGCGCAAGCAGAACTCATCGTATAATTAGTACCTTTAATTTTAAAAGGAACAGCGAGAGTTGCGGACGCAGTACTTGCCATTGTTCTTGGAACTATAAAAGGTCCCATCAATTTTGGAGTTTTAGCTCTTGTTTTATCAGCTGCTAAAATAACATTTTCTATTGAAGGTCCACCTGAACCCATAACAATTCCAGTTTTAAAATTACTTACTTCACTTTCTTCTAGTCCAGAATCTTCAATTGCTTCTTTCATTGCAATGTAATTATAAGCTGATCCTGAGCCCATAAATCTAATTGTTTTTCTATCTATGTGATCTTCAAGTTTTATATTTGGCTTTCCATGGATATGACTTTTTAAATTGTGTTCTTTATATTCTTCGGAAAAAGAAATACCTGACTTAGAATTTAATAAAGATTGATGAACTTCTTCCTGATTATTACCTAAACAAGAAACAATCCCTAAACCTGTAATTACCACTCTTCTCATTATTTAAATAATCCTACTTTTAGACCATCAGCTGCGTAAATCTTTTTATCATCCGCCAGAAGAATTCCATTTGCCAAGCCAACAGTTGTTTCACCTTTAATTAATATTCTTTTCATATCAATTATATATGTTGCCATTTTGACATTCTTTAAAACCTCTCCAGTAAATTTCACTGTACTTACCCCTAAAGCTCTTCCTCTTCCTGGGTTCCCAAGCCAACCTAAGTAAAACCCAACCAACTGCCACATTGCATCTAGACCTAAACATCCTGGCATAACTGGATCTTCTTTAAAGTGACAATCAAAAAACCATAAATCATCTTTAATATCAAGTTCGGCTTTCATCAATCCTTTGCCAAAAGCGCCCTTATTTTCATCAATTTCAGTAATTCTGTCAAACATAAGCATTGGAGGTAATGGTAATTTTGCATTACCAGGGCCAAAAAGCTCACCATTTGCACAACCTATTAAATCGTCATAATTGAAGGAATTTTTTTTCATAAATTTGTAATCTTATTACTTGATTTACGAACATTATAATATAGATATTCTTTAGAATAATTATAATTAGTAATGGCTTACGCTGAGCAATTTATAGATAAACTGAGAAAATCAGGACTTCGACCTACAAAACAAAGAATAAAAATTTGTGAGGTATTATTTGATACTGATAAAACCTTTCATTTTACAATTAAAGAATTGGTTAAAATCATTGAAAATCAAGCAAATATCAAGGTATCTTTGGCAACAGTTTACAACACTATTCATGCATTTATCAAGAAGGGCTACTTAAAAGAGATTCCACTAAATGCTTCACAAAGTTATTACGATACAAATGTAACTCATCACCACCATTTCTTTGACGAAGAAGAAAATAGATTAATTGATATTCATCAAGATGATGTTGATGAAGTTAATATTAAAAAAACAATCCCAGGAAAAAAAATAAAATCAGTAGAAGTTATCGCTAAAATTGTGAGTGATAATCAATCTCAAAAATAAATTAATAATATCAATAGTTTAAATAATACATTATATTTATTCTAAACTGTTGACTTATATTTTATAACGACTATATAAATTCTACTTTAGAATCATTATTATAAGTAGGAGTAAATATGTCATTAAAAGGTAGTAAAACAGAGGAAAATTTAAAAGAAGCATTTGCTGGTGAAAGCCAGGCAAATCGAAGATATCTTTATTTTGCTCAAAAAGCTGATGTTGAAGGTTTTAACGATGTAGCAGCAGTATTCAGATCAACTGCAGAAGGTGAAACCGGACACGCACATGGTCACTTAGAATATCTTGAAGAAGTTGGTGATCCAGCAACCGGTAAGCCAATCGGTGAAACAAAAGCAAATCTTGAGTCTGCGATTCAAGGTGAAACACATGAGTACACAGATATGTACCCAGGAATGGCTAAAACAGCCAGAGATGAAGGCTTTGATGAAATAGCTGACTGGTTTGAGACTTTGGCAAAAGCTGAAAAATCTCATGCCGGAAAGTTTCAAAAAACTTTAGAAAGTATTTCTTAAACAAAATTTGTGGACGAACCCCTCTCGTCCACAAACACTACAATTAATTTATATGAGCAGAGAAGGTAGTACACAAGCACCTACAAGACATCCATTAAAATTTAGAGACCCAGATTTTATAAATCCTGAGAAAATTGATCAGGAGATGAGAAGAGTCTTTGATATATGCCATGGATGCAGAAGATGTTTTAATTTGTGTGATAGCTTTCCAAAGCTGTTTGATTTTATAGACGAAACAGAAGGTGGTGAAGTATCAGATCTTTCAAGTGATAAGTTTAAACCAGTTGTTGATGCTTGTACTCTATGCGATATGTGTTTCATGACTAAATGTCCTTATGTACCACCTCATGAATTTGATTTAGATTTCCCTCATTTAATGTTGAGATATAGGACAGCTCAAAGAAAAAATGGTGATATATCAAAAACTGCAAATCAATTAACTAAGATTGATAGAAATTCAAAAATAGGAATATTTTTTAACTTTTTAATAAATTGGATTACTGATGTAAAAAATAAATTTGCTAGAAAAGTTTTAGAATTTTTTACTGGTATAGATAAAAGAGTGATTTTACCAAGGTACAACGAAGAAACATTTTCAAAGTATTTTGAAAAATTCAAAAAAAAAATTATAAAAAAAAAAAACGAGAGAAAAGTAGTAATTTACTCAACATGTTTTGTTAATTTCAATAAGAAAAAAACTGGTGAGGCTGCTTTAAAAGTCTTACATCATAATAATGTAGAGGTAGAACATTCTTATGCAGGTTGTTGTGGTATGCCTTACCTAGAGCAAGCCGATTTAGATCAAGTTACAAAACAAGCGCAACTAGTTTCAAGAGAACTAAATAAATATATTGAAAAAGGCTTCAAAGTCGTAACTTTAACAGCTAGTTGTGGGTTAATGTTGAAGTTTGAATGGCCTTTGTTAATGCCAAATGATGGAATAATCAAAAAACTTTCTCAAAATACTCTTGATATTGACGAATATGTTATGGATATTGCCAACAAAGAGGGTTTGGTCGATGGCCTAAAAGAAATTGACGGTGGAGTAACTGTTCACAATGCTTGTCATGCAAGAGCTCAAAATATGGGCAATAAAGCAAGAGACATGCTTAAACTCATCCCAAATATTAAATTAGATGTTGTTGAAAGATGTGCAGGGCATGGCGGAACCTTTGGAATAATGAAAGGAACTCATGACATTGCAAACAAGGTGGGCAAAACTACCGCAAGCACTGTTAAACGAAAAAATAATAAATATATGGCATCTGACTGTCCATTGGCTGGAAAACATATTAAGCAGTTAGCTGAAGACACAAATATAGTAAGTGATGAAGCTGTGCATCCAATTGAAATAGTCTCAAAAAGTTATGGATTATAGAATGTCAAAAGAACAAAAAATAATTACGAAAGAAGATCTTTTGCCTTTAGATGCTTATACAAAAGTTAGAAGGCAAATGAGAAAAGAATTAGTTGAATTTAAAAAGAATAGAAGAATTCTTTTAGGTCCTTATGCAACATTTTATTTTGAGTGTTATGAAACAATGATAGCCCAAGTTCAGGAAATGCTTTACATTGAAAAAGGTGGTGATGAGCAAGTTGCCGATGAATTAGCTGCATATAATCCTCTCATACCTAATGGTAAAGAATTAGTTGCAACTTTAATGTTTGAGATCGATAATCCAGTGATAAGAACAGAGTTTCTTGGAAAATTAGGTGGAGTAGAAAAAAATATTTTTATAAAAATTAATGATGAAAAAATATATGCTGTCCCAGAGATGGATGTAGATCGAACTTCAGATGATGGAAAGGCTTCATCTGTACAATTTATACATTTCAATTTTTCAGATAATCAAGTTAACAAGTTTAAAGATCAGAGCAATATCATCGAAGTTGGTATTGATCATAAGGAATATTCACATACAACTAAATTTTCAGAGGATAATATTAAAGCTCTTTCAGCAGACTTTAATTAACTGTACCCCAGATATTATTATCTTTTATAATCCAACCCGAATAGTCACCAGTTTTAATGTTACACCATTTATCTTCACATTTTATGATTTTTAGTAGACGTCCTTGATCTAATTTTGCGAGTGGTTTTGAGTATTTTGTTGAGTTTTTAAAAAGTATCTTTTCATTTGTAGTGATTAATGAGCGAGAAGGTCTTAGTTGAGAAATATGGATCCAACCACTATTTCTTTTATGATCAATTATTCTTCTAAAATTTTCTTTTTTGTCAATTACCTTCACAGGTAAATTAATTTTTCTATAAATATATTTAACAGGATAATCCAGGCTTGGACCATATCTTACATTTACTTTTTTATTTTTTAACATGAGAAAATAATTATTTTCTTGAGACATCGATGAAATTGGTAAAAGAAAAAGAAATAAAAGTACTAAATATTTTCGCATATACATCCTTTTCTTTTTTTAAATAACACTTTTCTAAATTTTAGATTTAATAAATCTATTATTAAAATATGTGAACTTAAATCTTTCCCAACAATTAAAATTGATTTCAAAACTTCATTTGCTTGTAGGCTACCAGTAATAACTGCTGTTGGTCCTAATATACCGTCAGTTTCACAATCTAAAACTCCCTCTGATGGTTCCCCTTGATAAAAACATTTTAAACATGGACTTTTTTTTAAACTAAAATCAAATGTAAAAATATGCCCTTCAAACTTACTTATTGCTCCAATAATAAGTTTTTTCTTATATTTTATTGAGAATTTATTTAAAAGAAATTTTGCTTTAAAATTATCTGTACCATCAACAATAACATCATACTGTTTAAGAATTTTTCCTAAATTTTTATCCTCTGCTTTAACTCTATACGTTTTTATTTTTACCTTTTTATTTATTTTATTAATTTTTTTTTTTAAAATATTAATTTTATATTTTCCTATGTCATCAGAAGTGAACATAACTTGTCGATGTAAATTTGATATACTCACTTTATCATGATCCATCATACCAATTTCACCAATACCAGCTCGACAAAGTAAATCAATAACAGGTGTCCCTAAGCCGCCACATCCAACAACTAGAACTTTAGCATTTTGGATTTTCTTTTGACCCAAAATACCAACTTTTTTTAAAATAATCTGTCTTGAATATCGCTCGAGGTCTTTGTTGCTAAACATTTACTATTTACCAGTAGATCCAAATCCTCCAGACCCTCTAATTGTCTCTGGTAATTCTTTTGTTTCTTCAATTTCTACTTTTAAAATTGGCATTAAAACCATTTGAGCAACTCTATCTTCATCATTTACAATGAATTCGTCTTTACTATGGTTAAATAAAATAATTTTTAGCTCCCCTCTATAATCACTGTCAATTGTGCCTGGTGTATTTAGCACGCTAATACTTGATTTTGCAGCAAGGCCTGATCTTGGTCTGATTTGAACCTCTGTATCTTCAGGAATTGCAATTGCAATACCTGTTGGTACCATTTTCGACTCATTTGGTTTGATTATAATAGGTTCATCTATACATGCCATCAAATCCATACCTGAGGATCCAATAGTTTTATAACTTGGAAGTTTTGCTTTTTGGTTAAGTCTCTTAAATAAAACTTTTACCATTACTTAATTAAGCTCAGAGATAACTCTATCCACTATCTCAGATGCTATTAAAGATTTTTTCTTTTTTAGTAATTTTTCACTCTCTTTATTTTTATAAAATATAGAAACTTCATTATCATCAGAATCAAAACCTATTGTTTTATCAGAAATATCATTTGCAATAATCCAATCACAATTTTTTTGTTCTAATTTTTTCTTTGAATTTATCTCAAGACTTTGTGACTCAGCTGCAAATCCAATTATTATTTTTGGTCTAAGAGAATTATGATTTGATATGTTAGATAAAATATCAATATTTTTTTCTAACTTAAGATCTAAATTTTCACTTTTTTTAATTTTTTCACTATTAATCTCTTTAACTTTAAAATCAGCTACCGCTGCATTAAAAATAGCAACATCAGTTGGCAGATTGTTGAGAGTTTCCCTAAACATTTCTTCTGCAGTTTTAACTAAAATAAATTTAACTCCTTCAACTGGATCTAAATTTGTTTCTCCAGAAATAAGTGTTGTTTCAAAACCATTATCTCTTAATGATTTAGCTATTTCATAACCTTGTTTTCCACTGGATTTATTTGTTATAAACCTTACTGGATCTATAAATTCTTTAGTAGGTCCAGCTGTAACTAATGCTTTATACTTTTTATTATTTTCAATATTCTTAAAATAATTTTCTATAGTCTCTAATATATATGAAGGCTCTGACATTTTTCCTTTTCCATACTCTCCACAAGCCATATCTCCAATTTCAGGGCCAATTATTTTATAACCATAACTTTTTAATTTTGATAAATTATCTTTAGTTGATTTATGTTCCCACATTCTGACATTCATAGCGGGCACTAAAAATACTTGTTTATCTGATGCTAAAACAACAGTAGAAGCAAGATCATCAGTTAAGCCATAACTTAATTTTGAAATTGTATTTGCTGTTGCAGGGACAATTAAAATTAAATCTGCCCATCTAGAAAGTGAGATATGATCCATTTCAGCTTCATTTTCTGCACTAAATATGTCTTCATATACTTTCTCCTGCGAGAGCGATGAAATAGACAAAGGTGTTACAAAGTTTTTACCACTCCTTGTAAGGATTGTTTTAATACTTACATCTTTTTTTTTTAAACCTCTTATCACTTCTAAGCTTTTGTAAGCAGATATTCCCCCACATATGATTAAAAGTATTTTTTTATTTTTCATGAAGAGAATTAAAATACCAATAGAGTTAAAATTACAAGAGATAATATGCCAATAACAGATTGGTTTCTAAATGACTTCATCTCCTCTATTTTAGTATTTAATTCATTATAAGAGTTTGAATTTTGAGGTATTTGACCACTTGCAAGGTAATTAAGGGCTTGGTTTGCTTTATCCATTACTTCTGGTAAATTTGGAAGACGTTTTAATACTTCGACAGAGTCTTTTAACGTTTCATTAATTGAATTTATAGGATCTTTAGTTTCTTTTAGCCATTTTTCTAGAACAGGTTTAGATGTTTCCCAGATGTTTGTTTCAGGGTTTAATCTTCTTGCAACTCCTTCAACCACTACCATTGTTTTTTGTAGCATAAGTAACTGAGGTTGCGTCTGCATATTAAATTTTTCAGTAACATCAAAAAGTTGTTTTAAAAGCTTACCACCTGAAATATTTTTTATAGAATGTCCAAAAATTGGCTCACCAATTGATCTTAATGCTTGAGCAAGATCATTGACAGGAACATTATTTGGGACTAGTCCTGCTGTAAGATGTACCTCTGCAACTTTTTTATAATCTCTTTGGATAAAACCAAATAAAATTTCAGCTAAAAATCTTTTACTGACATTGTCTAACCTGCCCATAATACCAAAATCTATAGGAACAATTTGACCACTTTCATTGACAAAAATATTCCCTTGATGCATGTCTGCATGAAAAAAACCATCTCTTACAGCATGTCTTAAAAAATGTTGAATTATGTCAGTAGCAATTTTTTTTGTATCAATTGATCTTTTCTCCAATTCTTCTGTTTCTCTAATAGATACACCGTCAATCCAATCAAGTGTCATTATATTTTCACTTGTATAATCCCAATAGATTCTAGGAACTTCAAAACCCTCATCATTTTTTGTATTTTCAGCATATTCGTTAGCTGCAGCAGCTTCAAATCTCAAATCCATCTCAAGACTTGTAATTTCTTTCAATAAAAAAACTACTTCAACTAGCTTTAATCGTTTAGTTTTTTTGATTAATGACTCAATGATATAGGCAAAAAGCATCAAAGCATCTACTTCTTCATTAAAAATCTTTCTAATATCTGGTCTTAATATTTTTATTGCTACATTTTTAATAGTACCATTGTCATTAATTTGAGCTTTATGCACCTGAGCAATTGAGGCAGCTGCAACTGGCTCACTTATATTAATTATTGAATTATAAATTTGATCACCTAAATCTTTTTTAATCATATCTTTCGCTTTTGATTGTGAAAAAGGTGGAAGTTTATCTTGTAAATTTTCTAATTCTTTTGATAATTTATCACCTATTATATCAGGCCTTGTGGCTAAAAACTGGCCAAGTTTAATAAATGTTGTACCCATAGATGCTAATGAATTAGATAATTTTTCACCTTCACTTAAATTATCAAATGACACATCTTTTTTTGTAAAAGAAAAGGAAAGTAATTTAAATATTACACTTATTAGCAAAGGTGGTTTATTAAACTTTGATAAAATATTTAAAACGTCGGATTTAGCGAGTTTTCTACCAAGTTTAAACAATGTAATTAATCTTTTGAACATTATATTTTCCAGGCAGAATGAATAGCTACTATTCCACCAGATAAATTCCTATAGGAACAATTTGTAAAATTATTTTGTTTCATTAAATCGATCAATTCTTCTTGATTAACAAATTCTTCTATACTTTTTGTTAAATATTCGTATGGATCTTTTTCTCCAACAACTGCCTTTCCTATATAAGGAATTAATTTTGAGTAATTTTTGTATAGAAATTCTAAATTGGAATTTTGAATTTTTGAAAATTCTAAACACATATATCTTCCACCAGGTTTAAGAACTCTGAAGGCTTCTGACAAAGATTTATCTAAATTTTTTGTATTACGTAAACCAAAACTAATTGTATAAAAATCAAAAGTGTCATTTTCAAATGGTAACTTTTCTGCTTCAGCAACAACCCATTTTATATTTTTATATTTGCTTAGTCT
Source organism: uncultured Pelagibacteraceae bacterium (assembly GCA_902599665.1). Taxonomy (GTDB): domain Bacteria; phylum Pseudomonadota; class Alphaproteobacteria; order Pelagibacterales; family Pelagibacteraceae; genus Pelagibacter. The sequence goes on from CACKGK010000001.1 coordinate 135,380, forward strand.
TTTTTTACCTTCCTCAATCATTTTGTCATTTGAATCTGAAGAGGTAATTTCTCCATTTTTATCTGTATAATCTAAAAATAATTTGCCTAAATCGCCAGTGCCACAAGCAACATCTAAATACTTTTTGTCTTTAGTTGGATTCATCCAATTCATAAGGTTTTTCTTCCAAAGTCTGTGAATTCCAAATGACATAAAATCATTCATTAAATCGTATTTATCAAAGACTTTATTAAATACTCCTTCGACGAGTCCTGCTTTATTTTGAAGATTTTGTTGCATATAAATTATATTAAAACACTAATATAGTATGAAATGCCTGAATTACCAGAAGTAGAAATCGTCAAACAATCTTTGAATAAGAGTATTACAGGAAAGATTATTAAAGACGTATTAATAAAAAATAGAAATTTACGGTTTAAGATCCCAAAAAATTTTGAAAAAAATATAGTAAAAAAAAAAATTATCAAAGTAGATAGGTTTTCAAAACATTTAATAATCAAATTCGAGGACAACTCTTGTTTAATGATACATCTTGGAATGTCAGGAACTATTCATTTAAAAAGTAAATTTAGAAAAAAAAATTTTATAACAAACACAAGTTTTTATCATTCTCCATTATTACCTAAAAAGCATAATCATGTAGAAATGAAAATTGATAATCTTAAATTAATCTATAACGACCCAAGAAGATTTGGTTATTTTTCTTATTTTAAAAGTGATGAGCAGATAAATAATAACTTTAAAAAATACGGACCAGAACCCTTTGATCCTTTATTTGATAAGAAATATATTTTTAATTATTTTAAAAATAAAAAAAAAAATATTAAGAATTTTTTAATTGATCAAAATTTTGTTTCAGGAATTGGTAACATTTATGCAAGTGAAATACTGTTTTTATGTAAGATTTTACCATCTAAGGAGGCAAGTGCACTTAGTTTAAATGATTGCCAAAAAATTTCTTATTTTTCAAAAGTTGTTTTAAGAAAAGCAATAGAGAAAGGAGGATCGAGTATCAGAGATTTTAAGAATATAAGTGGAGATCAAGGTTCATTTCAAAAAAATTTTAATGTTTATCAAAGAGAAAATAAAAAGTGTTTAAAATATAGTTGCAAAGGAACAATACATAAAAAATTTATTTCAAATAGGTCTAGTTTTTTTTGTGATTTATGTCAAAAATAAATAATTATTGTATTGACCCAATCATTATCTGAAGATATACACTCACGCTTATGGCAAATACAAAATCAGCAATTAAACGCAATAGAAAAATTATAAGACAAACAGCTGTTAATAGATCCAGAAAGAGTCGTTATAGAAGTGCATTGAAAAAAATGAACTCTATAATTGAAAAAAAGGATAAAAAAGAAGCTTTGGCATTTCTACCGAAGTTAAATTCAGAATTAATGTCAATTGCAAAAACAGGAATCATTAAAAGACAAAACGCCTCAAGGAATGTATCAAGAATTACAAAAAAAATTAATTCTTTATAACAACCTACAATAAGTAAAAATTTTTTTATCTACAACTTAAGCGTACAATTTCCTAATAATTTACTACATCTAAAAGATTAACTTAAAAAATTACTAGATATAGATTTAGTAAAATTTTAAATTTTTTAATTTGTTACCCCACTGGGTTGCAAAAATAATTTGAGAAAAATTCAATCAGAAATTTATTCAATCATAAATTTTATTTATTTTTAATTTTACAAATAAACTTATTGCAATAATTTTTCATAAGTCTTAAGTGGAATTCCCTCATGAAAAATAATTTACAAAACAATAAAGCACTCGAAAAGAAAATTGATTGGCCAAGTATTAAAAAAGAATTACGTGAAAAACTTGGAAACGATATTTTTGAGAGTTGGGTAAAAAAAATTGAATTAGTTGAAGAATTTCATAATTATATATTATTTTCAGTCTCCACAAGATTTATAAGAGATTGGATAGTATCAAGATATCTAGACCAAATATTACAGACAATTAAAGAATATAAAAAAGACTTGATCAGGATTGAATTCACAATAAAAAATAGTAAAGAAACAGAAATTAGTGAGACAAATAATTCATCTCAAAATTCTTTTGAAACCACTAATGATAATGTGTCGTTTATAAAAGACTCTTATCTTCAATATAATAGGATAGATCCAAACAAAAACTTTGAAAATTTCATAACTGGAGGAAGTAACAAATTAGCATTTGAAGCATCAAAAAAAGTTTCCAAAGATATAGCTCATTATAATCCTTTATATTTATATGGTGGGGTAGGAATGGGTAAAACACATTTACTGAACGCAATTGGTCTAGAATTGAAAGAAAAGAATAAAGTTATGTTTATATCAGCAGAAAGATTTATGTATCAATTTGTAAAGTCTATAAAATCAAATGAAATGGTAAAGTTTAAAGAGTACTTTAGAAATACTGATATTTTACTAATAGATGATATTCAGTTCATGAATGGTAAAGAAGCTATGCAAGAAGAATTTTTTCATACCTTCAACGCTTTATTAGATAAAAATTCTCAAATAATAATTTCAGCAGACAGACCACCGAATAAACTAACTAGGATCCAAGAGAGAATAAAATCCAGATTTTCAGGTGGTTTAGTTGTGGATATTCAAAACCCTGATTATGAACTTAGATATAAAATTATAAAATCTAAAACTGATGAATTAAAATTATCTTATTCAAATCAATTAGTTATTTCTGAAGAAATTCAAAAATTTTTAAGCACAGAAATCAAAACTAGTATTAGAGAATTAGTTGGAGCACTAAATAGAATTGTCTCATTCACAAGGATTTATAATAAAGTTCCTAGCTTGTCGGAGGTTAAAATAGTTTTGAAAGATTTGCTAAATCTTACCGAAAATAAAGTGGATATTGACACTATCCAGACAATAGTCTGTAAATTTTATAAAATTAGCAAAAATGAAATGCTTTCACCAAGAAGATCAAGATACCTTGTAAGACCAAGACAGACTGCAATTTATTTAGCAAAGATGTTAACATCTAAGTCCCTACCAGAAATAGGTAGATCCTTTTCCAATAGAGATCATACAACTGTAATTCATTCAGTTAAAACTATAGAGAGATTGAGAAAAGAAGATAGTGAATTAAATATTAATATAGACAGTTTAAAAAATAAGATTTTATATAATAAAGAAAATGAAGTTTAGTTTAAATCAACAAGATCTTCAAAAATCATTAAATTATTGTCAAGGTGTGATTGAAAAAAGAAGTACTTTACCAATTCTTTCAAACGTGATGTTAGATGTAAGTAATGGAAAGTTAACAATAACAGCGACCGATCTTGATTTAATTTTTATTCATCAAATTCCAAATGTAGAAATATTAGAGGAGGGCAAAACTACTTCTTCCTCATCAATAATGTATGATATTGTTAGAAAATTTTCGGCTGGAAGTAAAATAAACTTTTCTAACCCTAGTGAAAATAAATTACATTTAGAATCTGATAAATCTATTTTCAATTTAAATTGCATTAGTGCTTCCGAATTTCCTTTGACAGATGAAAATTTTAATGAAAATGAATTTTCAATTAAATCAAAAGAATTATTAAAACTGTTAAATAAATGTAAATTTTCATTATCTAATGATGAAACAAGACATTATTTAAGTGGAATTTTTTTACATCAGACGGAAGTTGAGGATAAAATTTTTTTAACAGCAGCAGCTACTGATAGTCATAGAATGTCTATCTCAAAAATTAGACTGCAAAATAAAGTTCAATTTGAACAGATAATTTTGCCCAAAAAAACCATTTTTCAGCTTTGTTCACTATTAGAGGACTTTGAAGGTGAAGTAAAAATATCAAATATAAAATCAAAAATTAAATTTGAAATCAATAATAGTATATTAATATCTAAACTTATTGATGGCAAATTTCCAAATTATGTTCAGGTAATACCTAAAGAAAACCAAAAAAAATTAGAAATTGATTTAAAATCATTTTTAAATTCAGTAGATAGAGTTGCATCAGTTTCATTAGATAAAAAGGATGGTGTTAAATTTAATCTTTCAAAGGATAATCTTGATCTTTCAGTTAACAATACAAATAGTGGTGACGGCAAGGAAAGTTTAAGTGTTAAGTTTGATCATGAATTAGATATAAGTTTTAATTCAAGGTATTTAATTGATGTCGCTTCCCAACTTGATGGAGATAAAATTGAAATTTATTTAAAAGATACCGGTTCGCCAGCTTTAATAAGAGATCCAGCTGATTATGACAGTATTTATGTTGTAATGCCGATGAAGGGTTAATTCATTAAATTTAATTCACTATAAATTTTGTTTTCTATATAACTTGTAAAGTCTAACGAATTCATTCCAGGTTTCACCGCTGGAAGAATTGATACTATTAATGTCTGTTTTAAAGCTAATTTACCATTTTTTGGCCAAACCCTTCCAGAGTTTATAGCTACAGGCTGGCAATTTATTTTTAATTCATCATATATTCTTCCAACACCTTTTTTAAATGGGACTGTTTCACCTGGTAAAACTCTTGTTCCTTGTGGAAATATAATTAAAGGTCTCTCAGAGATTTTTACAGAATTCTTGATTTTATCAATCAGACCTAAATTATCCTTACTAATTATATTTCTATTAATGGATATGGATCCTATCTTTTTTAAATACCATCCAAATATAGGTATTTTAATCAATTCATACTTTAAAATAAATATTGGTGAATTAAAAATAGTTTGTAAGTAAAAAGTCTCAAACATTGATTGGTGAGAGCAAGCAATAAAAAATTTTTCGTTTTTAATTATATTGTCTTTTCCTTTTACAATAATTTTCGTTTTTAAAAATATTTTAAGGCACAGTGCAGCCCACCTTCCCATCATTTTTCCACCAAACAAAACTACTTTAGTAGGCATTATTAATGATGGCAGGAATACTATTGAAATTATAGATATACCTAGGAAGAAAAAAAATAAAAATAGAAATTTTCTTATCATTTTTGTCAAAAACTAAATTATATCTTTAAGTTTTTGTCTTTTTTTTATTATGTTTATTTTTGAGCCCTTGATTAATATTTCAGCAGGTTTAGGTCTAATATTATAATTCGAGGCTAAGGATGAGCCATACGCTCCTACGTCACAAATAATAATATAATCTTTCTCTTTCAGTTTTTGAAATTTATTCGTAGTTAAGAATTTATCTGTAGTTTCACATATGGGACCAACAAAATCATAGATTTTGTTGGTCATTTTATTACTTTTTTTTAATGGGATAATTTTATGTTTAGCTCCATACAAAGCAGGTCTCATAAAATCATTCATAGCTGCATCTATAATAATAAAATCTTTTTTAGAATTTTCTTTTATATAAATAATTTTTGAAATTAATATTGCAGTATCACCTATAATTGATCTTCCAGGTTCAAAAATAATTTTTGATTTATGCTTTTTCAAAAATTTTTTAATAATTTCATTATATTTTTTATAATTAAATTTCTTATTGTCCTTGTTATAATCAATTCCCATACCCCCGCCTAGATCGATATATTCAAAATTCAAGTTAGCTTTTTTTATTATTCTGTCCAAAACGTTAAGCATTTTTTGATAAGGTTTATAATCTAGGATTTGACTTCCAATATGAACACTTAAACATTTCAGATTTAAAAATTTTGAACTTTTTATATATTTTGAAATTTCAATAAATGTCTTCTCATTTACACCAAATTTATTTTCTTTTTTACCAGTTGATATTTGTTTAATTGTTTTTGCATCTGTGTTTGGATTTAATCTAATTCCAATATCAACTTTTTTATTTTTAGATTTTGCTATACTTTCAATTTCTAATATTTCACTTTTAGACTCTGAATTAATTAGCAAAATATTTTTATCTATTGCATAAATCAATTCTGTTCTAGTTTTTCCTACTCCAGAAAAAACAATTTTTTTTGAATTTATCCCTGCTTTAAGTGCAATCATTAATTCCCCTTTAGAGACAACATCAGCACCCAATCCATTTCGTTTAATGAGTTTGAGTATTTCCAGATTACAATTTGATTTTGTTGAAAAACATACGATTGGAGAAAATGATTTAAAGCTATCTTTAAAGTTATTTATATTTTCTTTAATTTTTTTCTCAGAGTAGCAAAAAACTGGTGTTTCAAATTTTTTAATTACTTTAGTAAGTCTGGATTTTTCAACTGTAAAAATGTTATTGATATATTTCATCTTTTTTTGGCATTTTAAATATGTTATCTGGATTTTTAAGCACCATAACTTTATCATTTAAGGATGCCTCATATTTTGGCTCATTTTTTCTACCACATGACACAAGTACAATTAGGCATATACAAATTAGTATTATTTTTTTAAACATAATTATTTCTTTTTGTAACTTAATATCATTTTCTTAATATTGTCGAAAGAAGTTCCTCCATAAGAAACTTTAGAATTGACGGATTTATTTAATTCAAATATTTTTAGAACATCAGATGTTAAACCTTTTTCAATTTTATTTATCTCTTTTAGTGTAAGCTCTGATAATTTTTTTTTATTTTTCTCTGCAAAATTTATAATTTTAGCTGTTTGTATATAAGCTTTTCTAAATGGATAATTTAATTCTCTTACCATGTAATCCGCTAAATCTGTTGCTGTAATGAAGCCACTTTCAGCAAGTTCAATCATTCTTTTTTTATCTGGTGAGAAGTTTTTAAGGACATCATTCAATATAATTAAGGAATTTTTTAATTGATCAAATGATTTAAAGACAATTTCTTTATCATCTTGTAAATCTTTAAAGTAAGAAAGAGGCAATCCTTTTAATGTTGTAAGCATAGAAAAAAGATTTCCAAATATAAAACCCGTTTTGCCTCTTAAGTACTCTAAAGGATCAGGATTTTTTTTCTGGGGCATAATAGATGATCCAGTTACAATTTTATCATTGAAATTTATAAGTTTAAAAGCATCTGAATTCCAAATTATAAACTCTTCAGCAATTCTGGAGATATGAATCGCACATGCTGAACAAGAATATAGAAAGTCAATTACAAAATCTCTATCAGAAACTGTATCAATTGAGTTTTTAGTTGGTCTCTGGAAGCCTAATTTTTTTGAAGTGTAAAATCTGTCAATTTTAAAAGAAGTACCTGTTAAAGCGGCTACACCAAGTGGATTTTCATTAAGACACTCTAAATTATTTTTAAATCTATTTTTGTCTCTGTTAAACATTTCAAGATAAGCCATTAAATAATGAGCAAAAGAAACTGGTTGTGCATTTTTAAGATGTGTGAAACCAGGCATTATAGTTTCGACATTCTTTTCTGCTTTTTTTAAAATATTTTTAATTATTACATCAATGTTTTTTATAATCTCTTTATTAGCTTTTCTTAGCCAAATTTTAAAATCTGTAACTACTTGATCATTTCTTGATCTTGCTGTGTGAATATAACCAGCATCCTCACCAATTAGCTCAAAGAGTCTATTTTCAATATTCATATGAATATCCTCAAGGTTGTGATCAAAAATAAATTTCTTTTTTATAATTTCATTCTTAATCCTACTCAAACCCCATACTATTTTATTTTTAATTTTAAAATTTATAATTTTTTGTCTAAACAACATCTCAACATGTACAATTGATGCTTCAATATCCTCTCTGAATAACCTTTTATCGACTTCAATTGATCCACCAACCTTCTTAAAAAGGTTTTTTGACTCCTTTTTTATTCTAGTATTCCAAATTGGTTGATTGTTTTTATTTTTGCCCATGATATTTAATTATTTTAAATTTTATGAAAACCATTTTTTTTAATTATCTTATAATAATATTTTACTTAATATCATCTAACGTCTCATATTCAATAGAACGACCTGAAATTAAGAATCTTATAGTACATAAAGACAAGAAAAAAATTGAAAATATAGAATTTATTAAATCTGAAGGTCAAAATGTAAGTTTAGATAATTATAAATCAAAGCCATTGATAATAAATTTCTGGGCTACGTGGTGTGCCCCTTGCAAAAAAGAAATGCCTTCTTTGGATAATCTCAAAAATTTAAATGAATTTAAAAATATTAATATAATCCCAATTAATATTGGTGGAGATAATTATAAAAAATCAAAGGAATTTTATGATCAAATTAAAATTAAGAATCTAGATATATTTACTGGATCAGGACCAAAGTTTTCTCAGTTATTTAAGTTAAGAGGATTACCCACAACAATCTTAATAGATAGAGACGGTTTTGAAATTGGAAGAATTGTTGGCTATATTGATTTTAATGATCAATCTTTATTAAATTGGATAACAAAAAAATTATGAAATTTTCATTAAATACAACAATAATAAAACCAGAAAATAATGAGGAAGTTAAAAGCGCAGTAATTTTGCTTCATGGATATGGAGGTGATGGTAAAGATATTAGTATGCTAACTTTGAATTGGAAAAGATTTTTAAAAAATACAGTTTTTTTATGTCCTGATGCACATGAAACATGCACTATAAATCCAACTGGGTTTCAGTGGTTTGATTTAAATAATGAGGATCTAGAATACACCCTTCAAGAGGCAAAAAAAGCAGAAAATATCCTAAAGAAATATGTTCAAGAAGTAAGTAGTTATTTTAATCTAGAGTATTCGCAAATTTGTATATCAGGATTTAGCCAAGGATGTATGATGTCATTAAATGTTGGTCTAACATCAGAAAAAAAATTTAGCTGTATTGTAGGGTTTTCAGGAAAAATTATAAACATGGAAGACCTATCTGCAAGAATAAAAAATAAAACAGATATTTTAATGATACACGGTGAAAACGATCCAATTGTACCACCAAACAATTTATTAGAGGCTAAAGATTTCTTTATCAGAAAGAATATCAATATTGAAACTTTAATAATTAAAAATTGTGATCATCACATTCCTATAGAAGCATCAAGTGCGGCATTAAACTTTATAAAAAAAGTAATTAATTAATAAACCCTTAATAAACAATTAGTAAAGTTGATTAAAAATATATTTAATGTATGTTTAAATAATGTTTGAGCTTTCAGATCAAAATATTTCTTTAGAAAAATGTCCTGCGTTAGTTTTAAATGCAGATTATAGACCTTTAAGCTATTATCCTCTTTCACTATGGAGCTGGCAAGATTCAGTAAAGTCAGTTTTTTTGGATAGAGTTTCGATAGTAAGTTATTATGATAGGCAAATAAGAAGTCCTTCATTTAGTATGAAACTTCCAAGTGTAATTGCTCTTAAATCATATATCAGACCTCAATCCAATCCTAACTTCACAAGATTTAATGTATTTTTAAGAGATAAATTCAGTTGTCAATATTGTGGAAGCAAGAGTGAACTAACCTTTGATCACTTATTACCTAGATCAAAAGGTGGAAAGACTGATTGGGATAACGTAGTTACAGCATGCTCGTCATGTAATGTTAAAAAGGGTGGAAGGTTAATTAAAGATTCGGGCATGACCCTTAACCAATGGCCCTTTCAACCAAGCACTGAGGATCTACATAAAAATGGTAAAAACTTTCCACCAAATTTTTTACATAAAAGTTGGATGGATTATTTGTATTGGGATGTCGAACTTGAGCCTTAGTTAAATTTTTTCTGAGATTTTTATAGCAACCTTTGAACCTGTTTTAATTATCCTATCCATAATAGAGTAAATACCTTTTTTTGTGGCTCCTTCTTCATAAGCTGTATCCTTGTGGTCCAATTCATCTTGTCTAAATTTAATTATTTTTTCTCTCAAAATTTTTTCATCAATTTCAATTTGATCAATTTGACTTTTGTAATGCTTATCGATTACCTCTTCAACAGAGGCAGTACATAGCATAGCAGCTTTTTTTCCAAGTATAGTTGAGCCAAATCCAAGACCTAAACCAAGTAAATCCCATAATGGAAGCAATCTTGTTGGCTTTATTTTTCTTTTTGCTATTTCTTCTTCAAAAAAATTTGAGTGTTCCTCCTCATGCTTTTTCATTTCAGAAATAGTTTTTTTTAAATCATCATTCTTTATTATGGTATTTAATGCAAGCAATTGACCTTCATAAATTTTAATTGCACCCCTTTCCCCAGCATGATCCACTCTTATAAATTCTTCTAATTTTTTTTTGTTAGTTTTTTTCATAAGTAAGTGTTCTAATAGAAAAAATTACAATTAATATTGAAAAAATTGTATTTATTGCCGCTAGTGAAAATCCAAGAATTTTAAAAGAAGCATCTTTACAGTTAACAGGCATAATTTCATTAAGTGACTCTAGTAATTTCGATTTATTTGATATACTCAATGAGCCATTTGTGCAGACAGAAAGTTCATTAAAAATATTATTCTCAATTCCAAAATGATATCCAGATAGTATAGCGCTTAAGGTAAAGATCATTACTGTAACTATTAAAATTTGATCATTTGTAGAATAATTAAAACCAATAAAACTTACAAATATTGCAGCTAGGTAAGGCAACCTCTGGTAAATACATAGCTTACACGGTTGATACTGCAATATATACTCAATGTATAACGCTGAGATTATTGAAATTAATGAGATAAAAAAAATAATCAAATAAAAATTTTTTCTATTTGGAAATAGGATCATATTTAATTAATAAAATTATTTAAAAATTTATATATAAAATAAGCAAAAATAATTAAAACAATTGATAGCAAAATAGAGAATTTTAAAATTTTTTTTTCAATAATTTTTTTCATTGTAGGTCCAAAGTTTCCAATCAAAAATGCTATCAAAAAAAAACGTGAACCTCTGGTTAAAAAAGAAATAATAATAAAATAAAAAATATTGAAGTTAATAAAACCACTTGTAATTGTTAGTAGCTTGAAAGGTACTGGAGAAAAACCAGCAATTGCTAAAAGAGTAATCCAAGCTATAATGCCACCATCTGAAGACACTTTATCTTTTAAAAACGAAGCATCATCTACACCATAAATCTCAAAAATTTTAAGGCCAATTTCGTTAAAGAAAACATACCCAATAAAATAACCAAGGCATGCTCCCAAAATAGATCCTATAGTTGCAATTAATGCAATTCTAATCCATTCATGTTTTCGAGCTATTGTCATAGGAATTATCAAAACATCGGGTGGTATTGGGAATATAAAACTTTCAATAAAAGATACAAATCCCAAAATAGATTTGGATCTTTTATGACCCGCTAGTTTGATAGTTTTATTGTACAGTTCTTTAAACATATTTTCTTTTAATATAATAAATGATTTAATACTATTAGTTAAAATATACCAAGTTTTGGGCGAATGGCGGAACTGGTAGACGCGTTGGACTCAAAATCCAATAGTAGCAATACTGTGAGAGTTCGATTCTCTCTTTGCCCACCAAGAATTTATGAGTACAAAAAATATTAATAATTTAGTCGAACTTTTTTTTAATAGTTATATAAAACAAAAAAAAAATAATATTCTTTTAACATCCTTAAAAGATAAAAATAATTATTTTACATGGGAAAAAACATTTCATTCAATTAAAAAACTTTCTTCAGAAATTAAAAAATATACAAATAAAGGTGATAGATGTTTATTAATATCTGAAAATAGACCTGAGTGGTTCATAACTGATATTTCAGTAATGTTATCTGAAGCTATTACTGTTCCAGCTTATACAACTTATGCAGAGAAAGATTATGAATATATAGTTGAAAATTGTAATCCAAAAATAATCTTTGTTTCTAATCAAGAACAATTTAATAAAGTTAAAGAAATTATAAAAAAAAAGAGTTTTGTTGCAAAAATATTTTCTTTTGAACAATTAGATATAGACTCTGAAAGTTATATAAATGTTAATAAATTATTTTCTAATTTAGATTACCAAGATTTAAATATTCCAGACATATCAATTAAAAGGAATGATCCAGCTTGCATTATCTATACATCAGGAACACAAGGTAATCCAAAAGGTGTAATCTTAAGTCATGGTGGTATTTTAAATAATTGTGATGGTGCACTTGATATATTAAAACCTCTACTAACAGATCAGACTAGATTTTTAACTTGGTTACCTCTTTCACATTCTTATGAACATACAGTTCAATTTGTTCAAATAAGCGTTGGAGCAAAAATATTCTATGCAGAAAGTATTGAAAAATTAATAAAAAATATGAACGATTGTAAACCTCAACTAATGACAGCTGTACCTAGATTTTACCAAAATTTATTTCAAAAGATTAATGCAAGTTTTAATAAAGCAACAGGATTAAAAAAAAGTTTAGTATTAAAAATGTTAGAACTTGGAACCAAGAAGATAAACAAACAATCTTTAACAATTATAGAAAAATTAATTGATATTATTTTAGAAAAAATTGTAAGGAAAAAAATTAAAAATCAATTTGGAGGTGAGTTAAAAACCTTCGTTTCAGGTGGAGGAGCACTTGACAAAGAAGTTGGTATTTTTTTAAATGCTATTGGACTACCTACTTTACAAGGATATGGATTAACCGAGACCTCTCCAGTTGTGAGTTGTAACCCAATTGATGATATCAGGGTTGAGACTGTAGGTCCCCCGTTTAAAGGTAATGAGGTAAAAATAGCGTCAGATGGAGAAATTTTAGTTAAAGGTGAAAATGTAATGTTAGGTTATTGGAATAATGAAGAAGAAACTAACAAAGTTTTAAAAGATGGTTGGTTACATACTGGTGATATTGGAATTTTTGAGAATGGTTATTTAAAAATTACTGACAGAAAAAAAGATATTTTGATAACACCTGGTGGGGACAATATTTCTCCGGTTAAAATAGAAAATGAATTATCAAATTCGAAATTTATTGATCAATCAATTGTTTATGGAGATAATAAACCATACTTAGTTGCTTTATTGGTTTTGTCTGAAGAAAATTTGAATATAAATCATGAACAAATAGAAAAAGAAATTAATAAAGTAAATCAAAACCTTGCAAAAATAGAACAGATAAAAAAATTTTTTACAATTAAAGAAAAATTTTCAATTGAAAATGGAATGCTTACCCCAACTTTAAAACTTAAAAGATATAAAATAGTTAAAAAATATAAAAATCAATTTGAAAAACTTTACTAAATATTTTG
>CACKGK010000002.1 GCA_902599665.1 uncultured Pelagibacteraceae bacterium
CTCTTCCAGAGTAGCTCCATTTCTCATTTTTTCTGCTAAGTAGACTGCAATTAATTCAGAGTCACATTCTGACATAAATCTCATTCCTTTGTTTTCTAAAATTCTTCTATTATTCCAATAATTAGTTAATTGACCATTGTGTACTACCGAAACATCACTGAAAGGGTAACCCCAAAATGGGTGAGCAGATTTAATGTCTACACCAGACTCTGTTGCCATCCTAGCATGTCCAATTGCGTGAGTACCAACAAGATCACCTAAATTGTATCTATCACAAACAGCTTTTGCATTACCTAAATCTTTAATAACTTCCAGAGATTTTCCCATTGAAAGGATTTCAACTCCAGGAATACTCTCTATTTTTTGAGAAAATTCAAGCAAATCTCCTTTGTCATAGTCAATCTCATATCTTAGAGAATAGGGCAGTGTTCTTTCTTCTTTTACAATCTTTGCTCCTAATTGAGAAAGATAACTATCAACAATTTTTTTTCTTTCATCGTATACAGATACATCTTCCACAACTGATGAACTACCTTCACCAACGTTTTCGCCTACCTTAAATCGCATTATAAAATTTTGACCATCTGTATCTCCATAAAGAGCGTAACCAGTTGAATCTTCACCTCTATGCTTTAATGCCTGAAGCATTCCTTGAAGTTCTTGGCCAACGTTTGAAGATTTTCCTCTATGAATTAGTCCAGCAATTCCGCACATTGTTTTCTCTCCTATATTTTTCCTTATGGTAAGCAATCCAAATAAGTATCGAGATCCCATTGGGTTGTTGCGCCAAGAAATCTTTCCCACTCATCATTTTTATACCAATGAAATATTTTATACATTTCATCCGGCATCGCTGATTGAATAACTTTATCTTCAGCTAAACGATCCAATGCTTCACCAAGACTCAATGGTAATTTTTTAACATTTTTTCCAGCTTTTTGAGCTTCATAAATATTTCTAGATTCTGGTTTTCCAGGGTCAATATTATTTTTAATTCCATCATCAAATGCTTTTAATAAACCCGCTCCCATCAAGTATGGGTTATGCATTGAGTCTACTGATCTATACTCAAATCTTCCTGGAGCTGAAACTCTTAAACCACAAGTTCTATTTTGGTATCCCCAGTCAGCATAAACTGGTGCCCAAAAGCCTTGGTCCCATAATCTTCTATAAGAATTTACAGTCGATGATCCAATAGCAGTAAGAGCTGGCAGGTGTTTCATTACACCACCAATTGATTTTAAACCAATTTTACCTGGCAGCTGAACATCTTTGGTATCAGGCATAAAAGTATTTGTTCCACCCTCAACATAAGTAAATACTTCATCCATACCTGGTAAAGATTTGTGACCTAGTTTATTTACTTTATCTTTTCCACCAGTCCATAAGGACATATTAGTATGACAACCACTTGCAGAAACTCCCATAAACGGTTTGGTCATAAAGCAAGCGATCAAATTAAATTCTCTCGCAACCTGAGCACAAATTTGTCTATAAGTAGATAATCTATCTGCATTTCTTAAAACATCATCATATGTCCAGTTTAATTCTAATTGTCCTGGCGCATCTTCGTGATCTCCTTGAATCATATCAAAACCCATAGCTCTCGCGTATTCCATAACTCTCATAAATACAGGTCTTAAAGATTCAAATTGATCTATATGATAACAATAAGGTTTAGAAAAACCTTTTCCTGTTGGAGTCCCATCCTCATTTCTAGTTAACCACATCATTTCTGGCTCAGTTCCAACTCTAAGTTGGTACCCATGTTTTTTCTTAAATTCTTTAGCGATTATTCTTAAATTTCCTCTGCAATCAGATGTAAGATGTCCACCTGGATTTTCTCTTTCTTCTCTGTTTCTAAAACAAGTAACAAATACACGAGCTACTTTTTTATCCCAGGGTAATTGACAAAAAGTCTCTGGATCTGGAATACCAACAAGTTCTTTAGCTTCAGGACCATATCCAATATAGTTATTGTGACGATCTAAAAATAAATTTGCAGTTGCTCCATAAACTAATTGAAAACCTTTTTCACAAGTTCTTTCCCAATGATCTGCAGGAATTCCTTTTCCTACAACTCTTCCTGTTACTGATATGAATTGAAAAAAAATATAATCAATTTTAAGTTCGTTTATTTTAGCTCTTACTTGCTTAACCAATTTGGCTCTACCTGGTTGATTAACATGCTTTTCTAGATCAGTCATATTCCCCCTTAAGAATTTTTAGACCAAAAAGTTAACTGAAAATAAAACATCTGTCTACTTAGATAAATTAACTCCAAGGAAAAGGACTATTAGATGTTGGGTGCAATTCCCCTTTCTCGTAACGGTTGAATCTAAATGGTTTTAATAAATCACTTTCTGTTCCAAGAATTTCTTTTGCAACTAGTTCACCAACTCCAATCATTTTGTAACCATGGTTAGAGTCTGCTATCATGTATACGTTTTCTAAAAATCTATCAAATATTGGAAATGAGTCTGGCGTCATACATCCAAGACCACCCGAAGGTCCTTTTCTATATAAATCTGATTTTCCCTCAAACCTTTTTTGACAGTGAGCTAATGCTGAACACCACATGTCATTAAAAGCTTCAGTTGTTTGATATTCAGGTGACTCTATTCCGTAAGGATCAACATTCACTTCGTCAAAATGTTTATCTACAATATAAGGTGATGTTCCGCCCTGGACACCTAGACCATCAATATCAGGTTTGTAATATATTCCCCAAATTTTATCTGTAATTAATTTTTTAGTTTTGTCTGAATACAAAGGAGCTGTCGAGTCCACATGAATTACTGGTGGCTGTTCACCGTTATTCATTTTCAAAAAATCTGCTTCCACACCAATTACACCTTCTTGAAGCATCCAATATTTCCACATGTCAGTTTCATGCATTTTGCCATCTTTACCTTTAATGTGAGCAGTTTTTGGAAGTTCTAGCATGTTCCAAAAATCTCTTGCCCAAGGACCTGCTCCTACAACTACTTGTTCGCATTCAATAGTTCCTCTGTCTGTTTCAACCCCAGTTACAGCTTTACTGTTACTTCCTCTTTTAAAACCTGTTACTTTAATTCCTTTAATTACTTCAACACCATTTGAAGTAGATTTATTTTCAAGCGCTATAATTGAGTCTTTATTAAATGCATATCCACCTTTTTTTTCATGAAGAACAGAAGTTATGCCTTTTGCCTGCCAATCATCAAACATACCTTTCATGTAGTTCATGCAATCTTTTTCACCTTCTATAAATTCTGAGTCATAACCAATTGCTTTTTGCTGTTCATAGATTGTAGCAACATCTGCGTGCATAACTTCAGGAGAAATTTGTAAATAACCTACTGCATTATATTTAAAAGCCTTAGGATCACTCTCCCAAACTGAGACTGAATGAGCCATTAATTCCCTCATAGCAGGTTGAAAATAATTATTTCTTACAACTCCACAAGCAATACCACTTGCACCCGCTGCGGTATCTTTTTTTTCTAAGACTACAATATCACCTGGATTTTTATACGTTTCAGATAATTTCCAAGCAGTGCTTAGTCCGTGAATTCCTCCACCAACTATTACTACTTTTGCTTTTGTCGGTAATGACATAATAAAACACTATTTTTTAGAAAAGGTTAAATATATAATTTTTTTTATATATAAAATTTAGAAATAAAAAATTATACAACCTGAAATTTACATACTATTAAAAACTTAAATTTTTAAGAGTGGATAAATAATCGTTAAATTCCTCAATAAATGAAGCACTTGGTTTAATATGTTTTTTTCTTTGATCTTCTGAAGTTTTCTCTAAATAAAAAAACCCTTTTTCACATGCCTCATTAATAATTAAAGCAGATTTTGGTCGTGAAGTTTTAAATAATTTTGTTTTTAATTCTTCTACAGATAAATTTTGTTTTAATTTAAATGCAGACATTACAAGCAGCATCATATGATAGTGTGAAGGTGATTTTCTAAAAAAGTAGTTACTAGAAGTATGAGAAAGCTTCATTTGATCTTCCCAAAATTCTAATAGATCTTTTGTTGATTTAGGCATTATGATCTAACTTTAGTTTTCTTAGGATCGTAATGAGGAAATCCTACAATTTTTGCTGGAATTCTTTTTTGATGACCATCTATTTTTCCAATTTCAACTTCATTTCCTATTTCTGAATGACCTACATCTATTCTGCATAAGGCAATATTTTTATTTAGTGTTGGTGAAATGCACCCGCTTGTAATCACTCCAACTTGAGATCTTCCAATGTGTACACAGTCTCCATGGTTTGCTTGTTCTTTACCAATCAATTCTAACCCAACTAATTTTTTTTGAGGGTTTTCTTTTCTTTTAATTAGGTTTTCTCTTCCTATAAAATCTTCCGTTTTAGATTTTAAAGCTACAGAAAAACCAATCCCTGCTTCAAAGGGATCTTGTTGTCCGTCAAATTCATTTCCAAATAATATTAAACCAGCTTCAATTCTTAAAAGATCTAAAGCAGCAAAACCAGCAGTTATCATACCTTCGTCTTTACCTGCTTCCATTACTTTATCCCAAACAGTTGGTGCATCGCTTGGGTGACACCAAATTTCAAAACCAAGTTCACCAGTATAACCAGTCCTTGAAACAATTAATGGTATTCCATTTAATTCTTCTAATCTACAAATGCTAAATCTAAACCATTCCAATTCAGATATAGAGGGCTGTGTAGGAGGTGTAAAAATTATTTTTTCTAAAATTTTTCTACTTTTTGGTCCTTGCAAAGAAAGATTATTTATTTGGTCTGTAGAATTTTTTATATGAACTTTATAATTTTTCTTTTTTGCCTGTTCTTTAAGCCATTCACCTCCGTACTCATCTCCACAAACCCATCTAAATCCATGATCACTAAGTTTTAATAAAGTACCATCATCAAACATGGTACCATTTTCATAGCACATTGCTGAATAAACAATTTGGCCTACTGAAAGTTTTTTAACATTTCGAGTTAAAGTGTAATTCATTAATTCTTCAGCATCAGGACCAAGAATTTCAAACTTTCTTAAAGAAGATAAATCAATTAAAACAGCTTTTTCTCTACAAGCATTATATTCGTTAATAACTCCATGTTTTGTATAATCATTTGGCAACCAAAAACCTCTTGCATCAACAAAGTTTCTAGTTAGTTTTGAAGTTCTTTCGTAAAAACCTGTGTTCCTTGTGAGTTTATTTTCTGAGTCTGTTTTCATTCTAAATCCATAAGATTTTGTAAATTCTTTACTTTTTTCATAAGTTCTAACAAAAATATCAGTAGGGTTCCATCCATTACAGCTATCAATATCACTAGGACAAGCCGTTGTCCCACAGGTTAAATCTTTAAGTGCTTTAAAAATTACATAATCACCTGGTCTTGCATAAGACTCGTCAGAGGTTACTGAATTAAGGCCTCCAGCAGATGTATTAAAAAAAAGATTTATCGCTTGCCAACCTTTTTTTTTCTCTACTCCATATTTTTCCATAGAGTCATTTAAATTATCAGAACAATTTGCATGCCCAAAATATCCTGAATCTTCATAGTACTTTGAAGTACAAGCTAAGTTGAATGTATCGTGTATACCAACAGTATCTCTTATCACTTCAATTAAAGGCTCATGATCAGTGTCATAAAATTTTGAATATAGGCCTGGGCCAGGAAAAGTGTGACCCATAAAAGTTCTGGTTGTTTGCCAATCAAGACCCCTCTCTAAACCTTTTTCTAATTTAGCTGTATCATACGCCACAAAGTCCGAACATTGTCTTCCTGTTGGTGTTATAATTTGAATGTAATCACCAGCTTTAACTTGATAGCCAGTTGCAGTTTTTCTATCAATATTTACTTCATGATCTGGATCATAAATTGGATCTGGTATTAATGAAAATTCTTTCTCATTATTTTTAATTTTAGCTCTTTTTATTATTATTGTTAAATCTGATGGTGGATTTTGATCATGAACAAGCATGTCATCTGCAGGTGCTGCAAATATGCAATAACATTTATCTTTAGATTTCAAATTTATTTTTTCACCAGCTTTAGTATTTTTATCAAATAATATTGCTGACTTAGCTTTTTCAATTTTTAAATTTCTTTTGTTTAGTTGAAGCAAAGCCTGCATAGAACTTTCTTCTCTTTTAAAAAGTATTTTTTTTATTTCAGAAGAATTTTTATTTTCTTTTAAATTTAAAATACCTAATTCTGAGTTTCCATTTTTATCGAAAGAATTGATTTCGCAAATTTGATTTCCTTCATTATTAATTATTTGAATTTCGTCATCAGGAAAAATTTGAATTCCAGTAATTCCACCTGCATTGACAATATATCTTTCAACTCCAGGTGGTAGTACATTTAAACCAGGTTCTTTTATTGCTAAACTAGTTTGCATATATAATTTAAATATGCCCAAACTATATTAAAGTATCAACAAATTTATATATAAATTTTATATATACATTTGTATCTATTTTGCTTGTTGACTGTCTCTTTAATAGAGAAGATAATTTAGTTCTTAATATTAAGGAAAGGGGAAATAATGAGAAAAATAATATCTCTACTATCAGCTTTAGTGATTTCTCTTGTAAGTTTTACAGGAATTTCTAACGCAGCGGATAGTAAAAAACCGATTGTTATCCCTACTCATAACTGGTCAAGCCAAATTGTAATGGCATATGTTATTGGTGGAATATTTGAAAGCATGGGTAACAATGTAAAATATGTAAATGCTGACTCACAGGCAGTATACGAGTCAATTAGAATTGGAGACGTAACTATATCTCACGAAGTGTGGGAATCTGCTTTTGGTAAATCATTCACAACTGCTTTAGATAAAGGTGGTTTATTAGATATGGGTGATCACGAAGCAAGAACTCTTGAAGATATGGGTTATCCTAACTGGGTTGTAGAAAAAGGCTTATGCCCAGGTCTACCTGATTGGACTGCTTTAAAAAATCCAGATTGTGCAAAAAACTTTACAACACCTGACTCTCCAGATGGAAAAGGAAGAATGTTGGAAGGACCACAAACTTGGCATGGAGATTTAATACCTCAAAGAGTTGATGCTCTTGGTTTAGGAGATCTATGGTGGGTTAAATTTGCTGGTAGTGCAGATGCATTATGGGCAGAATTAGCAGCAGCTAAAAAAGAAGGAAGAGGAACTATCATATTTAACTGGACACCAAACTTTACAGATGGTGCTGGTTTTACTTTCATCGACTTTCCTCCATACACAGCTGGTTGTAGACCAGAAGATGGTGGAGATGGAAAATGTGGTTCTCCAGATGGTTATTTGAAAAAAGCAGCGCATGAAGATTTTCCAAAAACTCATCCTGCAGCAGCTAAGGCGTTTCAAAAACTTTCTTTCTCTACAAGTCAAATTGGTGCAATGGCAGCTTTAGTTGACGTTGACAAAATGACTCACGAAGATGCAGCTAAAAAATGGTTAGCTGACAACAAGAGTGTTTGGCAAGCTTTTACAAAATAAGCTTTAAAAACTAAAAGATTAAATCTCTCCCAACTATGTTGGGGGAGATTTTTTTTAACAAAAACTAATATGTGATGATCAAATTATTTTATTTTATATTTTTTAGCTTTATTATTCATAGCAACGTTTTTGCAAAAAATATTAATATAAATGAAGATCTTAATTTAGAATTTAATTGTAAATTTGAAAAAAAAATAATCAAGAACTCTGAATATAATTACAAAACGTTTTTGGCGGAAGAAGTTGATGAACAGAACTTAAATTCTTTAAAATTATATACTAATCAACCAAGCACTTTGATGGTAAATGGGTTGTCAGATTTTTTCTCACAAAACTCAAATTTTGATGTGAAGATAGTAAATAAAGATGTGGTTTTATTTAAAGCATTTAATAAAGAAAAAAGTTATTCAGAATCTGCAATAATTACTAGAAAAACTGGAGAATTAATTCACGAAATAACCAAGAATATTAACAGTGAAAATTCAGAAAAATATATAACTATTTATTATTGTAAAAATAAAACAAAAAATGCCTAATTTTTTTTTGATAAATAATGTGTAAAATGAAATCATGAAAAGAGTAATATTTTGCATCCTTTTTTACATTTTAGCAACGTCAATTGCTCAAGCAAGAAGCACGGGATGTAAGGAAGGCAACTGTGAAAACGGATATGGTAAATGGATTTACACAGACAAAACAACTTATGAAGGTGAGTGGGTTGCAACCAAAAAACATGGTCAAGGAGTAGAAACCTGGCCTAACGGATATATTTACAAAGGCGAATTTAAAAATAGCGAGTGGAGCGGTGTTGGAACTTTATTTTTTCCTGATGGCTCAACTTACGAAGGTGAATGGGCCAAGGGATTTATGAATGGTAAAGGAACTTTTACTTGGTCTGATGGAAAACAAAAAACTGGTATTTGGAAAAATGGAAAACTACAAGAGTAATTTTAAGGAATTACCAGAGCCTATCAAACAGTTTGGTGGCCTAATAGGAATAATGGTTATTATATTTATAACTTTTTTTATCTTAAATAAAATGTTTGGCAAGGGTGATGAGTTGGTTGCTAAAATGAAAATAGAAGAAGAAAGAATTGCTCAAGAGAGAAAACTAAATAAATTAATCTCAAGTCTTCCATCAGGAATTTTAGTTTCTTTTGATGGTACAGATCATTTTAGATTATCTGATGAATTATACGAGGCGGTTTGCAAAGCAACAAAACTTATTCCTCAACGTGCAATTATGGGAGCAAATTTTTTAAACTTTAGAGCACACGAAATTTACACCATTAATGGTAATAAGATAGATGAAACGTTTGTAAAATGGGATAAAGAAAAAAATAAATGCTTTGCAGGTTTTGTAGTTAGTGGAAATAATGTTGGCGTAGATGAAACTATTTCTGTAAGTGGAGAGGCTTTAAGTTTTTTAAGCACAGGAATTGATACAAGAGTTTATTTTATAAAAAATTTTTAGGGAGGAAATTTAACAAATTTAAGAGATTTTATTTTATCTTAATTTCGTATAACCTTATTATAATTTATGTCTGAACCAGTAATTAAATGTGAGTCTGTTTATAAGATATTTGGTGAAAATGCTAAAACTATGCTTAAGGAAGCGAATGGCAATGTAGATGCAAAAACTTTTCAAGAAAATGGATGTATAGTTGGCGTAAATAATGCTTCCTTTGAGGTATCAAAAGGAGAAATGTTGGTCGTAATGGGACTTTCAGGCTCAGGTAAGTCTACATTGTTAAGATGTATCTCAAGATTAACAGATGCAACGGGTGGAAAGATATTTATTGAAGGTCAAGATCTATTAAATTTAAACAATAAAGAATTGATAGATCTTAGAAGAAACAAAATGGGAATGGTTTTTCAAAGCTTTGCACTTCTTCCTCATAAAACAGTTGTGGAAAACATAGCTTTTCCATTGCAAATTAAAGGGATTAATACAGATGAGAGTATCAATAAAGCAATGGATATGGTCAAATTAGTTGGTCTTGATGGAAGAGAAAACTACTTTCCGCGAGAATTATCTGGAGGACAACAACAAAGAGTAGGTATTGCAAGATCATTAGCAGTTGAGCCAGATATTTGGTTTTTAGATGAACCTTTTTCAGCACTTGATCCATTAATCCGAAAAGAGATGCAAGATGAATTTTTAAGACTCCAAGAAAAGTTACAAAAAACAATTATGTTCATTACTCATGATTTTGACGAAGCTCTAAAACTTGCTGATCGTATTGCAATTATGAAAGATGGTATTATTGAACAATTAGATACTCCTGCAAATATTGTCTTAAATCCAGCGACCGAATATGTGAGAAAATTTACTGAGGAGGTGCCAAGAGAAAAAGTTTTATTAATTGCAGATGTTATGGACTCTACAACAACAGAAGATATAGGCGATTTAAAAGTTACAAAAGACGAAATAATTGAAAATGTAGCAGAAAAAATATTAACACAAGAAAAGACTGTAGCTGTAATAGACAATAATAATAAAATTGTAGGATCTATTAATCCAACAAAAATAATTAATACAGTTTTTGGAGGAAGAAAAAATAATAATTAATTTATGGAATTATTTAAAAAATACCCAAAATTATTTCAGTGGATATTTTTATTAATAGTATTTTTTGCTTTATGTTTTGCAATTGATGTACCTGAAACTTATAAATTTATTAGAGGACAAGCTGAATTTGTAAAAGACCCCAATCAAAGCACGTTTGTTTTTTTAGGAAAAGAAGTGAGGTATTACGCTTTTGATGTTTTTTGGAGACTGCCTCCTTTACTTGGTTGGTTACCAATTTGGATAAATGATTCATTATTCTTCTTAATGAATGATTGGATGCCAATGGAGTTTTGGAACGAAGATACTCAAGAATATAAAACTAGACCTTTAGTTTTACAAATTACTAGAAACTTAACTGCCTTTATGACTTTTCTAATAGAATTAATTAGAGAGATTTTACTTGGTGGGCTTGAAACTATCGTAGCATTTACAAGTTGGGATTGGATTGATGCTAATCCTTGGGCAGAGTTACCTGGCTTGCCGTGGACTATTGTTGCTGCAGGTTCTGCAATACTTGCTTATAAATTAGGTGGTAGAGGGTTGGCCATTTTTGCAGGTTTAGCAATGACTTATATTTCTATTTTTGGTCAGTGGAAACCATCAATGCAGACATTATCTTTTATTTTAGTTGCAGCACCACTATCATTTATATTTGGATTAAGTCTTGGCATTGCTGCCTTTAAGAGTAAAAGAGTTGAAAAAGCTTTATATCCAATACTTTTAGTCATGCAAACAATGCCTCAGTACGCTGTGTTAGTTCCTGCTCTTGTACTTTTTGGAGTTGGGGATCATGCAGCAGTAATTATAACAATGATTGTAGCTGTACCTCCTATGATATTATTGACCTTATTAGGATTAAGAGCTGTGCCACCAGAAGTTATTGAAGCTGGTAGAATGAGTGGATGTAATAATTGGCAACTAATGTTCAAAGTTTTAATTCCAACAGCAAGAAGAGATATTTTGATCGGAGTTAACCAAGTTATAATGGTTTGTTTTTCTATGGCTGTTATCTCCGCTTTTATTGGAGCAAAAGGTTTGGGGTTTAATTTATTGTTAGCACTAAATCAGTTAAATATTGGATTAGCTTTAGAAGCAGGACTTTGTATTAGTTTGATTGCAATTCTATTGGATAAAATGTCCTTAGCTTGGGCAAATAAACAAGTTGATTATTTTGGGAATCTAAATTTTTTCCAAAGGAATAAAAACTCATTATTTTTTGGATTAATAATAATTGTAGGAATTGCGTTAGCTTATTTTGGATCTATTTATTTTAAAGATGGATATAATTATTTATTTGAAGTTCCACATAATAAAGGGATATCAACTGCTGGTTTTTGGAATAAAGGAGTTGACTGGATATTCGACACATTTTTTGTTTACATAAAAGCATTTAATACGTGGTTGATTGTTGAAGTACTTCAGCCAATGAGAGCTTTATATTTAAGAATGCCAGCGATAGCGACAATAGTATTAGTAGTTGGAGCGGGATATTTGATTGGAGGCACAAGATCAGCTTTAGTAGTTTGTGGTTTGACTTTATTTATAGCATTAAGTCCTTGGTGGGATAGAGCTTTAGTCACAACTTATATGGCAACATTTGGTGTGATTGTATCTTGTATTATTGGATTTACAGTTGGAACTTTATGTTTTCAAAATAAACACTTTACAAAATTTATGTTAAACGTATGTGATATTTTTCAAACCTTTCCATCATTTGTATATTTAATTCCTGTAATGATGCTGTTTGGTATAACTGATACTTCTGTTCTTATAGCGGTAATAGTTTATGCAACTATACCTGCAACGAGATATACAATAGAAGGACTTAGAAGTGTCCCGTCTGGTTTACATGATGCTGCAACAATGTCAGGGGTAACAAAATTTCAAAGATTATTTAAGATAGAATTTCCTTTAGCATTCCCACATATGATGTTAGGACTTAATCAAACTATAGTTTTTGCTCTATTTATGGTTATTATAGGGGCATTTATTGGCACGGAAGATTTAGGACAATATATTTTAAAAGCTTTGTCAGACAAAAAAGGTGCAGGAATTGGATTAACATTAGGAATATGTGTTGCTTTCATAGGTTTAATTTTTGACAATCTAATAAGAACTTGGGTTGATAAAAGAAAAAAACACTTGGGTATAGATTAAACTTGTGAAAAAGTTTCTTGTCGCTATTGATCAAGGCACAACATCTTCAAGAGCAATTTTATTTGATTTACAAGGTAATATTATATTCACATCTCAATTCGAGTTCACTCAATATTTTCCAAAAAATGGATGGGTTGAGCATAATCCAAACGAAATTTGGTCTTCATCTATTAAATCTTTAAAAAATGTAATTAGAAAAGCTTCAGCTTTAAAAGGTAAAATATTAACTATTGGAATTACAAATCAAAGAGAAACAACCATCCTTTGGAATAAAAAAACTGGCAAAGCAATTTATAATGCAATTGTTTGGCAAGACAGAAGAACACAAGAATATTGTCAAAAACTAAAGAAAAAAAAATATGAAAATACTTTTAGAAAAAAAACTGGGCTATTTATTGATCCATATTTTTCAGCTACAAAAATTAAATGGATCTTAGAGAATGTAAAAATTTCAAAGAAAATTTTAAAATCCAACAATTTACTATTTGGTACAGTAGATACTTATTTAATTTGGAAGTTAACCAATGGAAAGCATCATTTAACTGATGCAACAAATGCAAGTAGGACAATGTTATTTAATATTAATAACAATACTTGGGACAAAGAAATTTTAAAAAAGCTGAATGTCCCAAAAAGCATTCTACCAGATGTAAAAAATTCAGCAGATAATTTTGGAGTAACAAATAAAAAAATAGTTGGACACGAAATTCCCATATCTGCAGTTTTAGGTGATCAACAAGCTGCAGCTGTTGGCCAATCTTGTTTTGAAAAAGGCTCAATAAAAAGTACGTATGGAACTGGCGCTTTTGCAATAATGAATACAGGATCGAAAAAAATTTTCTCAAAAAATAAATTATTAACTACAATTTGTTACAGGTTAAATGGAAAAAATACTTTTGCTCTTGAAGGTTCTATTTTTATTGCTGGGGCAGGTGTGCAATGGTTAAGAGATAAGTTAAAGTTAATAAATAATGCTAATGATACTGAACAAATTGCTAAATCGAAAAAAAATAATGAAGGAGTGTATGTTGTGCCAGCTTTTAGTGGGATGGGAGCCCCATATTGGAGACCTGCTGCAAGAGGAATAATTACAGGTTTAACTAGAGACAGTGATTGGAAAACTTTAGTAAGGGCAGTGATAGAGTCTGTAGCATATCAAAGCTATGATCTTTTTAATGCAATGAGGAAAGACGGCTTGAAGCCTAATAAAATTAAAATTGATGGCGGAATGGTTAAAAATAACTGGTTTTCTCAATTTTTAGCAAATATTATCAATGTAAAAACAGAAAGACCAAAAGTTTTGGAAACTACAGCTCTGGGGGTTGCATTATTTGCTGGATACCAAATTGGTGTATTTAAATCATTAGATCAAATAAAGAGAATATGGAAAAAAGATAAAATTTTCAAACCTAAATTAAGTAATATTGTTAGAAACAAATTGTTGAATGGGTGGAAGTTATCCGTCAAGAAAACTTTATTATAGAAAATTTATTATTTTAAAAACGTATCCATAGAGTCATCCATCGCAGATGCCCAAGGAGTATGGTGAATAGGGGCAATGGATCCAGTTACAGGTGATGAAAAAGATTTATTTCTGTAAGTAGAAATATCATCTATTTTATGATGTTCCCAATCCTTGAAATGTTTTCTTATTAACTCAAAATCAATTTTTGGATAATCTGACATTTTGTGAAGTTCTTTAGTATATTCAGTTTGAAAATCTATCATTTGATCTGGGTTTTCTAATTTTTCTTCCATAGAAACCCATTTAGAAATATCCTTTTCTATTTCACTATCATTTGGAATTTTAATTTTATTCATTATCACATCTCTCGCAAACCATGCTTGGCAATCAAACATATTAAATGTATGAAATTGATCCTGCATACCTAGGTACATTAGCTTATGATTATCTTGCCACACAACTCCTTTGTATAATTTTGGTGGATATAATCTA
This sequence comes from uncultured Pelagibacteraceae bacterium, assembly GCA_902599665.1. Lineage (GTDB taxonomy): Bacteria > Pseudomonadota > Alphaproteobacteria > Pelagibacterales > Pelagibacteraceae > Pelagibacter. Next base: position 14,169 of record CACKGK010000002.1, read on the forward strand.
TTATGAGTTTTTAAACTCAGTTTTTCATTCAAAAAAGGAAAATGATGCAGGTATCCTGTGCATAATATAATTACGTCCGCTTCTTGTTCTGTACCATCTTTGAAAATTGCTTTGCTACCCTCTAATCTGTCTAAATAATAAACTTCTTTCATACCCGAAGGCCATTTAAAACCCATAGGGTTGTGTCTATAACCAATAGTTACACTTTTAGCTCCATATTTATTACATTGTAGTGCAACATCTTCAGCTGAATAACTACTTCCAAGAACTATAACATTTTTATCTCTAAATTCTTCAGCATCTCTAAAATCATGAGAATGCATTATTCTTCCTGGAAAAGAACTCATACCTTTATATTCAGGTATGAATGGAACTGAAAAATGTCCAGTTGAAACAACAACGTAATCAAATTTGTCGTGTAATATTTTATTATTAGTTTTATCTTGATAGCTAACTTCAAATTTATCCGAATTATAATTTACACTCTTAACACTTGTGCTAAATTTTATTTTGCTTTTAATATTTCCTTTGCTCACTCTTCCAATTATATAGTTATACAATACTTCTCTTGGTGGAAATGATGGAATAGGTTTTCCAAAATGCTCATCAAATGAATAATCTGCAAACTCTAAACATTCTTTTGGTCCATTTGACCATAAATATCTATACATACTATTGGGGACAGGGTCACCATATTGATCAGAACCAGTTCTCCAACTGTAGTTCCATAATCCTCCCCAATCATCCTGTTTTTCAAAACATACAATTTCTGGAACCTTTTCTCCATTTTTCTCAGCATGTTCGAAAGCCCTTAACATTGATAGACCACACGGCCCCGCACCAATTATCGCTATTTTGTTCATATAAACTGTATAATTTTAAAAGTTATTTTATTAATAAAATCAAAAAAATAAAACTATTTTTTCTTTTAAATTACTTGTTAATAATAAATAGTTAAATTTAGTTAATTTATTTATGAAAAAAATTCTAATTATTGGAGGTGGGGCCATGGGTTCAGCCTTTTCTATTCCATGTTTAGATAATAATCACAAAGTATTTATAACAGAACCATACAGTCAAAGATTTATTAAAAATTTATCATCAAAAAATAAATTTCATTCAGCTTTAAAAATAAATCTTCCAAAAAAACTAAAATTTAAAAAATATTCCAATGAATTATTTTATGAAAAATATGATCTTGTAGTTATAGCACTAAGCTTAACAGGTATAGAATTTATTGCGAGAGAATTAAAAAAATTTAAAGTAAAATCTCCGATTTTAGTACTTACAAAAGGTCTTAAATATGAAAAGCAAAACAAAAAGATTTTGACTATTTCACAAACCCTTTTAAAAAGTTTCCCTAAATTAAATTTATCAGTTTTGAAAGGACCATGTTTAGCTAAAGAATTAGCTAGAAAATGTCAAACAAGTGTGATCATCGCTAATAAAAATATTCAGATTGCAAAATTGTTAGGGAAAATGATTTCAACAAAATATTATTTGATTGAATACTCTAAAGATGTGGTTGGTGTTGAAATATGTTCTGCAATAAAAAATATTTATTCTATGATAATTGGTTCTGGTATGAGTTTGAATAAATCTTCAAGTTTGTTCCAAAAATCATTGTCAGAAATGAAATACATAACTAAACGTTTAAAAGGAAAAGAAGATACAGTTTTAAGTTTAGCAGGTGTTGGAGACTTGTATGTAAGCGCTGCAGGTGGAAGAAATAGTAAAATGGGAAACTATTTAGGACAAGGTTTTACTTTTCAAAAGGCTAAAAAAAAGTTTATGGCAAATGATACTGTAGAAGGTGAACAACTTGTGAGAGAAATTGCGCCCTTTATTTTAAAAAAGTTTAATTCAAAAAAAATTCCTTTGATGTTTCAAATGATTAGATCAATTCTAAAAAATAAAAAATTCTTGATTTAAAAAATATTATATTTGTTGACTTTTTGAGTTATAGAGACTTTTTATACCTATTGTCATTCATTTCTCTCGCTGATACATTTACCGTGTTAATCAACGAAAAGAGGGGAAATCAATGATTAAAAAAATAACAATAACTGTTTGCGCGCTAATATTTTTTGTAACAAATATTAGTTTTGCAGACATCACTTTTTGGACTACAGAAGTTCAACCAGCTAGAATGGCAAAACAAGAAGCTATGGCCAAGGATTTTGAGGCTAAAACTGGCATTAAGGTTGAAGTTATTCCTGTTGAAGAAAAAGATTTAGGAACAAGAGCAACAGCCGCAGCTGCAGCTGGTGATCTTCCAGATGTGATATACCACACTTTACAATATGTTTTACCTTGGGCTGAAGCTGGAATATTAGATGTAGATGCTAATAATGCAGTTGTTAAAGAACTTGGCAAAAAAACTTTTGCACCAGGCGCATTAAACATGGCTAAAAGTGGATCTAAAATAGCAGCTGTTCCAGTTGATGGTTGGACACAGATGGTTGTGTACAGAAAAGATTTATTTGAAAAAGCAGGTCTTGAACCACCAACAAGTTATGAAAATATTACTAAAGCAGTAGAAGCACTTTCAGGAGACGGAATGTTTGGTTTTGTTGCAGCTACTAAAACTGACGAAAATTTTATGAGTCAGGTTTTAGAACATGTTCTTTTAGCAAATGGAGTAAACGTTGTTAAAAAAGGTGGAGTAAAAAAACAAGGTAAAAAGTTAAAGGCAGCTTTAGAGTTTTATAAAGTAATTGCAAATGCAAGTCCTCCAGGAGAATTATATTGGAAACAATCTAGAGAATTGTACTTTGCTGGAAAAACTCCAATGATAATTTGGTCACCATTTATAATGGATGAACTTGCAGGCTTAAGAGACTCTGCACCTCCAACAATAAATGACGATCCAACCTCAAGCGAACTAGCTTCGAAGACAGGTTTTATTACTAAGTTCAAAGGACCTAACAATAATAAAGGAGCTGCTTGGGCTGATATAAGATATTTTGGTATAACAGCTGATGCAGATACTGAAGAAGCAAGTGCATTCATTAAATATTCAATGGATGAGGGTTACACAAAAACTTTATCAATTGCACCAGAAGGTAAATTTCCTGTGAGAAGAGGAAATGCAAGTGATCCTGAAGCATTTACAAAAGCATGGAGTAAATTACCTGTAGGAGTTGATAGAAAAGCACCTTTATCAGATTTATACTCTGAGGATGTTATTAATAACATTGTAGCTGGTTTAGACAAAGCTACTAGATGGGGTGTTAAAGAAGGTGAACTCGCTAGAGCTTCTAAAATTATAAATAATAAGTTTATAAATAGAATAACTAGATTATACGTTGACGGGCAGATTGATATTGATCAAGCAGTAGACATGATCAATCAAAAACTTGCTCAATTCTAGATTATAAAATAAATTTTAATAAAAGCGGATAATGTGTATTATCCGCTTTTATTATGAGCGATACACTTTCAAAAATAGAAAAAAGAACTGCTTATATTTTATTATTACCTGCAGTTTTTCTTGTTTTTTCAATAATATTATTTCCTATATTTGCTAATGTTTGGATTAGTTTTAAGGAAGTAGGTTTAAAAGATATAAGAATACCTGAACCAAGAGCAAAAAAAATAGTTAAATCAGTAAAAGAAAGTCCTGATAAAATTAAAATAATTTATAAGTTAAGAAATAGTTCATTAATATTAGATATTAGGGATGTTATGTTTCAAGATAAGATCCCAAAAAATACTGAACCATTAAATTTGGATGAAAGATGTAAACTAAAATCATTAATAATAAATTGTAATTTTGGAGATTGGAAAGCTAAGTATAAAGAGAATTTTCAAATAATACTTGTCAACAAGTCAGGGAAGAAAATTGATAAAAAAGAAATTAAATCAATCAAACCAAAATTATCAGGTAAATCAGATAATATTCTTTTAAATACAAATTTTACATTAAAAAATTTTAAAAAAGTTTTTTTTCAAAATGAATTTTTTGATTTATTGTCTACAACTTTTTATTATACTTTTTTTGGTACAGTAGGATCAATAGTATTTGGAATTTTAGCAGCTCAGCTCGTAAACCAAAAATTTTTTGGAAGAACATTTATGAGAAGTATTCTTCTTTTTCCATATGTAGGACCTGTTGTAGCATTAGCTTATACGTGGGAACTATTATTGGATCCTTACAGTGGAACATTAAATAATCTATTGTTAAATTTTAAAGTTATTCAGGAACCTCTAAATTTATTAGGTCAAAAATATTTAACTATTAATTTTTTTGGTTTTGATTTAAAGCTTAGACTTGCTTTAACAACTGTCATTATTTTTGAAATTTGGCGATACTTTCCATTAGCTTTTTTATTTATACTTGCTCGACTACAGGCTGTTCCAAAAGAATTATATGAGGCAGCAGATGTCGATGGAGCTGGACCGCTTCAAAAATTTATTAGTATAACACTGCCACAAATTATGGCTGTAATATCAATTTTGTTTATGATTAGATTTATTTGGAATTTTAACAAATTTGAAGATATTTTTTTACTTACTGGAGGAGCTTCCGGTACTAGAACATTACCAATTAATGTTTATGAACAAGGTTTCACAATATCTGATATTGGAATGGGATCTGCTGTATCAATAGTTATAGTTTTGCTTCTTTTAATATTTATGTTTATTTATTTTAGACTAATAGGAAGGCAAGCTGATGAAAATTAAAAGTCTAATATTATATTGTTTAATTTCATCTATTTTTTTATTTTCCCTAGTCTCAATTTGGAAAGTTTTATCAACATTACAAGGAATAGATCTTAAAAATTTTAATTTCGCAATTATCCTAACTCTAGGAATTGGAATATCTCTAATAAATCTGATTGTTGGAGACAAGTTTCATAAAGCTATAAAGTCAATAATATTTGCAATTTTATTTACTTTTGTTGATGGATATTTAGTCCAATTGATGCCTATTTGGTACAATATTGGCATCTTTGGGATTTTAATCTTTTACTCTTTTAAAATTGATAAATATAATCAAAAAAATTTAGACCTCGATCATTCATCTCAAACAGTTGTATTTGAATTTTTAACTCTTTTTGGAATTGTATTATTTTCTTTTGTAATTTTATTTCCATTTTACATGATGATAGTTACTAGCTTTAAAACACAAGCTGCACTGCTTATAAATCCTTTGGATTTTAGTATTAATTTTGCACAGGATATTAAAGAACTATTTAAATCTTACTTTATCATATTTGATACTTACAAATTTGGGAGATATATACTTATCAGTACATTTGTATCAGTTGGAACAGTTATTGTTACTTTAATATTTGCTATTCCAGCAGCATACGCAGTTGCAAGACTAAATTTTTTTGGAAAAAACTTTTTGTCTACTTCAATATTAATTATTTATATGTTTCCTGCTATAGTTTTAGTAATACCTTTGTATACAGTATTTAGTCAACTAGGGTTAAGAAATAATGTAGGTGGACTTTTAATAGTATATACAGCAACTACTTTGCCGGTTGCGATATATATGCTTCAAGGATATTTCAAAAGTATACCTAAAGAATTAGAGGAAGCTGCTATTATGGATAAATTAAACTGGTTTAGAATTATTATAAAAATTATTTTACCATTAAGTATTCCTGCTATTTCCTCAGTTGCTCTTTATGTGTTTATGATTGCATGGAATGAATTCTTGTTTTCTTTAATGTTTCTAGATAATCCTAATTCATTTACTTTATCAAGAGCTATACAATATTTGAGTGGTGATGCAGAAACCCCTAGACAATATTTAATGGCAGGATCAGTTGTAGTCACTATTCCAGTTTTATTTATTTTTGTTTATTTTGAAAAATATTTAGTAAGTGGATTAACTGCCGGAAGTGTTAAGGGTTAATGAAAAAATTTATTAATTCAGCAAAAAAAGTTTTATTAGGTAATAAAAAAAAGGGATATACTTTACCAACCAATAATAAGTTATACCCAGCCCAATGGAATTGGGACTCTGGATTCATAGCTTTAGGTTATTCACATTTTAAACTTAAATATGCTTTAGATGAATTAAATACACTTATTAGAGGTCAATGGAAAGATGGAATGATACCACATATTTTGTTTCATGATTTAAATACTAATTATTATCCAAACCATTCTGTTTGGGCCTGTGGAAATAAAATTCATTCATCTGGAATTACCCAACCTCCTATTTTGGCAATAATAATTAAGTTAATTTTAGATAAAAATAAAATTAAAAAAGAAAAAGCTGAATTTAAAAAAATTATTAAAGGTGTTTTAAAATATCACAAATGGTTCATTAAATTTAGAGACCCAAATAATTCAGGATTAGTCTCAATTTTACATCCATGGGAGAGTGGATATGACAATTCACCTCTATGGGATGATCCGATGAGTAAAGTAAAAATTCCAAAGGATTTAAAATACAAAAGAGGTGATAACAAAGTGGTTAACCCTGAATACAGACCCTTAGACATTGATTATGATAGATACGTAACAATTAAAAATCACTTAAGAAAAAATAATTACAATCCAAACAAACTTTTCAAAGCTTCGTTATTTAATGTTGTTGATGTTGGATTTAATTCGATATTTTTGAGGGCGAATAAAGATCTTGTAAAACTATTAAAAATGTTTGATTTGAAAAGTAATGAAATAGATTCTTATATTTCAAGGTCTGAGAAAAAAATTGTTAAACTATATAATAAAAAGAGTAACAATTTTTCTAATCTTGATTTAAAAAATAAAAAAAAAATAACCATCCCATCTATCACAAATTATTTTATTTTATTTGCTGATTTAAAAGATAAAAAATTAAATAATAATATTATCAAAAACCTAAAAAAACATAGCAAAAAAGAAAAATATTTTTTTTCAAGTATAAAATCAAATCATAGAAAATTTGAAGAAAAAAGATATTGGAGAGGCCCAGTGTGGATAAACTGTAATTGGATTATCTATCAAGGATTAAAAAATAAAGATAATAGATTTGCAAATCAAATCAAAAAGAAAACAATTGATCTTGTAAAACAAAAAGGTTTTAATGAATATTTTAGTTGTAAAACTGGAAAAGGATTTGGCGCAACCAACTTTTCATGGACTGCATCCTTATTTTTAGATTTAATTTTAGAAAATAAATATGAGTAATTATAATTGGAATTATCCTACTACTATCTGGGTTGGCAAAGATAGAATAAAAGATCTTTATTTGGCCTGTTTAAATTTAAAAATTCAAAATCCTTTATTTGTGACCGATAAGGATTTGATAAACTTACCAATGGTAAAAGAGGTAATTTCAAAAATTAAAAATAAAATTGATAATATAGAAGTTTTCTCTGATTTTTCAGGAAATCCTTTTGGTGAGAATGTTGAAGAAGGCGTTAAAGAATTTAAGAAAAATAATTGCGATGGGGTAATTGCTTTTGGAGGCGGAAGCGGACTTGATGTGGGAAAAGCAATTGCATTTATGTCTGCACAAACAAGACCTATATGGGACTTTGAGGATATTGGTGATTATTGGAAAAGAGCTGATGAAAAAAATATCTCTCCAATAATTGCAATTCCAACAACTGCTGGAACTGGCTCAGAAACAGGAAGAGCTTCTGCAATAATTAATAAAGATACTGGAATTAAAAAAATAATTTTCCATCCAAAATTTTTACCATCAATAGTTATTTTAGACCCGATTTTAACAAAAGATCTCTCTCCACGATTAACAGGAGCAACAGGCATGGATGCATTAGCACACAATTTAGAGGCATTTTGTGCACCAGGCTTTCATCCTATGGCAGATGGTATTGCAATTGAAGGAATGAGGTTGATAAAAAAATCTCTTTTAAAATCTGTGAAGAATGGAAGTGATTTAGATGCTAGATCTGATTTGTTAGCTGCTGCAAGTATGGGATCTACTGCATTTCAAAAAGGCTTAGGAGCTATTCATTCACTAAGCCATCCACTTAATGCTCAATTTAATATTCATCACGGATTATCTAATGCAATATTTATGCCTTATGTTTTAACTTTTAATAAGGAAAATATTGAGGAAAGAATTATTTCTATTTGTGATTATCTTAACTTAAGTAAAAGTTTTGATGCTTTTCTTGAGTGGATACTAGAGCTAAGAAAAGAATTGAATATTCCGCATAAACTATCAGATGTAATAGAAACAAATAAAATGAACTTAAATGATTTATCAAAGATGGCTTTTGAGGATCCTTCAACATCCTCAAACCCAAAAAAATTGACTATAAATGATATGAAAGTTATGTATGAGCATAGTATTTTGGGAAAATTATTTTGATGAAAAAAATATTAATAGTTGAGGGAAATTTAAGAGAAGAGAATCAGAGTTTTACTGATGGTGGAATTAAAACACATACAGAAAGTCTAAAAGATAGCATAGCCTATTTTACCGATAAAATTGAAATAGATGTTGTAAACCCCTCATCCGATAAAAATATTTCTGAAAAAGTAACAGATCTCTATAAATATGATGGACTGATATGGGGAGGAAGTAGTCTAAATATTTATAATGACACTATTGAAATAAGAAGACAGATCGAATTTATGAGAGAGTGTCAAAAAAAAATTAAAAAAATATTAGCTATTTGCTGGGGACTTCAGGTTGCTGTTACAGTAGCAGGAGGGCAGGTAAAGAGATGTACAAACGGATCTCACAGAGGCATAGCACTTAATATTGAAATAAATAATGATGGATTACAACATCCAATATATAAAAATAAAGGTAAAATTTTTAATACACCCGCTTTTAATTTTGATGAAGTTGCAACATTACCAAAAAATTCAAAATTGCTAGCCTCAAACCCTATAAATAAAGTTATGGGAGTTAATTTTCAATCTGTAGCAAGTGATATTTGGGGTATTCAATATCATCCTGAAATAACTTACGATAAAATGATAAGCCTTATACATTTCAGGAAAGAACGTCTTTTAAACAATAATGCTTTTGTTGATGAGCAAGAGATAAATAATCATGTAAGAATGATTGCAGAAGAAGATAAGATTACAAATAAAGATCTTAGAATGCGAGAACTTGAAAATTGGTTAAATTATCTTTTAAAATAAACCTTCTGTTTCACCTTTATCATTAATTTTTATTTTATCTGCAGCTGGCACCTTTGGTAACCCAGGCATAGTCATTATTGCACCGCAAACAACTACGATAAATTCTGCTCCTGATGATAACCTTACTTCTCTTATTGGTAGGACATGTCCAGATGGTGCACCTTTTAAATTAGGGTCTGTAGAAAAACTATATTGTGTCTTTGCAATACAAATTGGCAAGGATTGGTAACCTGTCTCTTCAAAATTTTTTAATTGTTCTCTTATTTTGGTGTCCGCTACAACTTCACTTGCTCTATATAATTCCTTAGCAATCGTCTCAATTTTTTTAAACAATGATATTTTATCATCGTATAAAAATTTGAAGTCACTTTCTTTTTCACATAGTTCAGCAACATTGTTTGCTAAATCTACTGCTCCTTCTCCACCTTTTTCCCAATGTTTTGATATTGATGCTGTTACACCTTTTTGTTGACAAAATTTTATAACTTCATCGACCTCTTTGTCTGTATCCAAAACAAAGTGATTAATAGCTACAGTAACAGGTAAGCCAAATTTTTGAATATTTTCAATATGTCTATCTAAATTCACCAATCCTTTTTTTACAGCATCTATATTTTCATTTTTAAGATCATCTTTGTTAACACCACCGTGCATTTTTAATGCTCTAATAGTTGCTACAATCACCACACAACTCGGTTTTAATCCTGATTTTCTACATTTTATATCTAAGAATTTTTCAGCACCTAGATCGGCACCAAATCCTGCTTCAGTAACGACATAGTCTGATAGTTTTAATGCAGTTTTAGTTGCTAATACAGAATTACAACCATGCGCAATATTAGCGAAAGGACCTCCATGGATTATTGCGGGATTATTTTCTAAAGTTTGAGTTACATTTGGTCTAATTGCGTCTTTTAACAAAACAGTCATTGGACCATGTGCATTTAAATCTTTTGCATAAATTGGTTTTTTATCTCTTGTGTAAGCAACAGTTATATTTCCAATTCTATTTTCAAGATCATGTAGATCATTAGATAAACAAAAGATCGCCATGATTTCGGATGCAACTGTGATATCAAAACCATCTTCTCTTGGGAAACCATTTGCAACCCCACCAAGATTAATATTGATAGATCTTAATGCTCGATCATTCATATCAAGCACTCTTTTCCAAACTATTCTTCTCACATCTATATTTAATTTATTTCCCCAATAAATATGGTTATCTATTAAAGCAGATAATAGATTGTGAGCAGAAGTGATTGCGTGAAAGTCACCTGTGAAATGAAGATTTATTTGTTCCATAGGAACAACTTGTGCATAACCACCACCAGCCGCACCACCTTTCATTCCAAATGAAGGACCTAAACTTGGCTCTCTTAAACAAACAATAGATTTTTTACCTATTTTATTTAATCCATCTGACAATCCCACTGAGGTGGTTGTTTTTCCTTCTCCAGCTGGAGTAGGAGTAATTGCTGTAACTAATATTAATTTTCCGTCTTTTTTATTTTTAAATTTTTCAAGATATTCCAGTTTGATCTTAGCTATGTATCTACTTATTGGACTATATGCCTCAGCATTATCTGGAACACCAACTTCATCCAAAATCTCTTGAATTGGTTTCATATTTGCTTCTCTTGCAATTTGGATATCTGTTTTTGACATTTGGTTTAAAACCTTTAATAAATTAATGTGCAAAATTTCTATACTTTTTTAATAGGATTTTAAACATCTAAAAAATATATATATAAAAAATAAGAATAAATTTAAGTTTAATTAGATAAAATTACAAAATGCAAAAATACTCAGTTTTTAGTCTAATAAAAAATGCATTCTCAGATCATCAAAATTGGGAAGTTGCATGGAAAGACCCAACTCCTAAAAAAGAATATGATGTAATTATCATTGGCGGGGGAGGTCATGGATTAGCAACCGCATATTACTTAGCAAAAGAACACAACATTACAAATGTTGCTATCATTGAAAAAGGTTGGATAGGTGGAGGAAACGTTGGAAGGAATACTACAATTATTAGGTCTAATTACATGCATGATGAGAATGGTTTGTTTAGTGAATTTGGTATGGACCTATGGAGAAAGATGAGCCAAGATTTAAATTACAATGTAATGTTTTCTCCAAGAGGAATAATTAATCTTGCTCACTCAGATGCACAAATGAATGCCTATTCAAGAAGGGGAAATTCGATGCGTTTGAACGGCATTGATGCGGTTTTGTTAAATAGAGAAGAGGTTCAAAAGTTAATTCCAATGGCAGACTTTTCTGACAATGTAAGATTTCCAATTTTTGGAGGTTTGATGCAACCAAGTGCTGGAACAGCAAGACACGATGCTGTTGCCTGGGGTTATGCGAGACAAGCAGACTCTATGGGTGTTGATATAATTCAGAATTGTGAAGTTACGGGATTTGACGTCTCAAATGGAAAAATTCTTGGAGTAAGAACTTCTAAAGGAGATATTAAAGCAAAGAAAGTTGGTTTATGTGTTGCAGGAAGTACAAATATTTTGGCAGAAATGTTAAATATGACTTTACCAATTGAAACTCACTTGCTTCAAGCATGTGTTTCAGAGCCTATTAAACCTTTGCTTGATCATGTTGTTACATTTGGTGCAGGACATTTTTATTGTAGCCAATCAGATAAAGGGGAAATGGTTATGGGTGGAGACTTAGATGGATATAATAGTTATTCTCAAAGAGGAAACCTACCAACTCTTCAACATGTTTTAACAGAAGGGATTGCGATGTTTCCATTTCTTAGCAAATTAAAAATGTTAAGAACTTGGGGTGGAATAATGGATATGTCCATGGATGGATCGCCAATTATTGATAAAACGCACATTAATGGATTATATTTAAATTGTGGTTGGTGCTATGGTGGATTTAAGGCAACCCCAGCTTCCGGGTGGACTTTTGCACATACAATTGCTCAAGATAGAGTTCATGATTTAAATGCTGGTTATAGCCTCAACAGATTTAGCACTGGAAATTTAATTGATGAAAAAGGCCTAGGAACTAAAACCTGGATATCATAAATGTTATATATCAACTGTCCACATTGTGGACTTAGATCTCAGAATGAATTTGCTTATGGCGGAGATGCAACAGTAAAGCGTCCTGAGCTAAATAAAGAAATAAGCGATCAAGAATGGGATAATTTTGTATACTTAAGAAAAAGTCCAAGAGGAAAACATTTAGAATTATGGCATCATGTTTCTGGATGTAGACAATGGATTAAAGTTGAGAGAGATACATCAACTCACGAAATTTTTAAAACTTATAAAGCAAACGAAGCAATAGAATAATGTCCCAGGATTTTAGATTAAATAATGTTGGAATGGTTAATAGAGAAAAAAAAATCTCGTTTAAGTTTAATGGCAAAAAATATTTTGGTTTCGAGGGAGATACTATCGCATCTGCCTTAATAGCGAATGGAGTTCATTTAGTAGGTAGAAGTTTTAAATATCATAGGCCTAGGGGTTTTTTTGGAGTTGGCGTTGATGAGCCCTATGCAATTCTGCAGTTAGATAGAAATAACGAGAGAGATCCAAATATAAGAGCAACAGAACAAGAAATTTTTGAAGGACTAGAGGTTAAGAGTGTTAATTGTTGGCCTAGTGTAAATTTTGATATTGGAGCGATAAATAATTTTTTAAAAATGTTTTTTCCAGCTGGTTTTTATTACAAAACATTTATGTGGCCTCCTAGCTTTTGGTATAAAATATATGAACCTTTTATTCGAATGGCGGCTGGATTTGGACAAGCCTCTATCAAACATGATAAAGAGAGATATGAGCATAAATATGAGTATTGTGATTTATTAATAACAGGATCTGGACCTTCAGGTTTAGCAAGTGCTTATGCCGCTGCAAAGAATGGAGCCCGAGTAATATTGGCTGAGGATAAACCAAGATTTGGAGGTAGCTTATTAACAAGTGATGTAAATATCGGAAACCAAACAGGTGTTGAGTGGACAGAAAAAATTATAGCAGAACTAAAGTCCATGCCTAATGTTACTGTAAAAAATAGATCGCAAGTTTTTGGTTACTATGATCACAATATGTTAGTAATGTCAGAGCGTATTAGTGATCACTTGCCAAAAACCCAAAAATATCTACCAAAACAACGTTTATGGTACATAAGAGCAAATGAAGTATTGATTTCGTCAGGTTCAATTGAAAGGCCTTTAGTTTTTGGAAACAATGATACTCCTGGAGTTATGTTATCGTCAGCTGCCAAAGAGTATATGAAAGTTTACGGCGTATTAGTTGGAAAAAAACCTTTAATTTTTACCAACAATGATAGTGGTTATGAAACTGCAATTGAATTTAAGAAAAACAGAGTAGATCCAATTATATTGGACACAAGAAGCAACCCTTCTTCAGATATTATAACTGAGGCAAAAAGTTTAAATATTGAAATTAAATTCTCCTATGTAGTTGTTGCCGCAAAAGGCTATAAAAAAGTTAAATCAGCAGATATTGCTAAAATATCTGACGATAAAAAAGAATTATTTAACATAGAAAATATAGAATGTGATTGTATCTGTGTATCAGGTTTTTGGACACCATCTATTCATTTAGCATCACAGTCAGGAAACAAATCTAAATTTAACGAAAAAATTGATGCATTTGTACCAGATAAATCCAAACAACAAGAAAATACAATTGGATCAGCAAATGGAATATTTACATTAGAAGAAACAATTAAAGATGCTTTTGATAAAGGTTTTGATGTTTCAAATAAACTAACTGAAAAAAACAATAAAGTTTCAGTGCCAACAGTGGTAGAAAAAAAATCAACAGATCATGACAAATTTTGGTGTGTTCCTTTACCTAAAGGTAAATCTTACAAAAGGTTTTTAGATTTTCAAAATGACGTAGCAGTTTCTGATATTGAGCTAGCTCTAAGAGAAGGTTTCAGGTCTATCGAGCATGTAAAAAGATATACAACGCTTGGTATGGCTACCGACCAAGGAAAAACGAGTAATTTAAATGGATTACAATTAGTTTCTGATATTGAGAATAAAGTTGTTCCACAAGTAGGACATACTACTTTTAGACCTCCTTATACCCCAGTTTCAATTGGAGCAATTGTAGGAAGAGAAGTTGGTAAGCATTCTAAACCAACAAGAAAATCACCTATGCACTCATGGCATGAAAAAAATAATGCAGTATTTGTTGATGCAGGGGTTTGGTTAAGACCAAGATATTACAAGCAAGGAAATGAAGGGTTATTTGAAGCATCAAAAAGAGAGGCAAAGAATGTAAGACAAAATGTAGGTGTATGTGATGTTACAACATTAGGTAAAATAGATGTTAAAGGTCCAGATGCAGCAGAGTTTTTGAATAGAGTTTATACTAATGCTTGGCTTAAACTTCCAGTGGGTAAAGCAAGATACGGTGTAATGTTAAGAGAAGATGGAATTGTTATGGATGATGGAACAACAACAAGGATTTCCGAAAATCATTATCACATGACAACTACAACAGCTCAAGCAGCAAATGTTCTATCTCATTTAGAATATTATTTACAACTAGTGTGGCCAGAATTAAATGTAAATGTTGTATCAACCACAGAACAATGGGCAGGTGCAGCAATCGCAGGACCTAATTCGAGAAAATTATTAATGAAATTATTCCCTAATTTAGATGTTTCAAACGAAGGTTTGCCATTTATGGGTTATAAAGAAGCTGATTTATTTGGAGTTCCTGCAAAAATTTACAGAATTTCGTTTTCTGGTGAGTTAGCATATGAGATTAACGTTGAGTCCGATAACGGATATTTCATGTGGGAAAAAATCATGGAAGTCGGACAAGAATTTCAAATACAGCCATATGGAACTGAAGCTCTATCAACTCTAAGAATAGAGATGGGCCATGTTGCAGGATCTGAATTAGATGGAAGAACAATCCCTTATGATGCATCTTTAGAAGGGCTAGTTAGTAAGAAAAAAGATTTTATAGGCAAAAGATCTTTAAACAGATCTGCCTTTACCTCTACGGATAGAGAAAAATTAGTTGGTGTAGTTCCGCTCGATAAAACTACAAGTATACCTGAGGGATCTTATATAGTAAAAGATCCAAAAGCAAAATTACCTAATCCAAAATTAGGTCATGTTTCGGCTTCATGTTGGAGTGTTGAATATGATAACCCATTTTCTTTAGCAATAATCAAAGATGGTAAAAATATGATAGGACAAAAACTCTTTGCTATGTCACCTTTAAAAAACAAAACGATACCTGTAGAGATTGTCTCTTCTCATTATGTAGATCCTGAAGGAAAGAGAGTTAGATCATGACGATGATATCACCTTTGCAGAAAATTCATTTTGCAGGCTCTTATGGAAATTTTGAAAATAAAACTGAAAATGAATTATTGAAAGTTTCTGAGTTAAAAAATTTATTAATTGTTCAAATAGTTCAGTACAAAAATTCTTCAATTAAAATAAATGATATTAAACTTAATAATTTACAATTTGTTAATGAAGCACAAAAAGTTGTCGCAAATGAAAATTTAAGAATATTGTGGAATTCACCTAACAATTGGCTTGTTGTTTCAAATAAAAAAGAACTTTTTAGCGAAATTTTAAAAAATTTTAATGAAAGCGACTTTGCTATTACAGATCTATCTCATTCTAAGGCGATCATAGAAATTGAAGGACCTAATGTTAAAGAGGTTTTAAAAAAAGGTTGTCCGTTTAATTTCAATATATTTAGTAAAAATATGTGCATCAACTCATCATATAACGGAATATCTTTTTTAGTTGATATGGTTGAAGATGATCCTGAAAAAGCTAGAATTTTTTCACTTCGTAGTTTTGGGGAATCTATGTACCATTCAATAACCGATGCTTCACTAGAATATGGCTATAAATGTATTTAGAAATTATTCTAAAGTTTTAAATCTTGTTTTTTGAATAATAAATACGAACAAAATCGGTAAAATTAAAGTCAGCAATGTTACAGTTATTAATAATATTCCCAATTCTGAGTAATCAGCAGTCGTCAATATTGCATTAGTCACTTTATCTTTGACTTCGCGAGTAATTGTATAAATTTCATTTAAGTATTTTGTTCCTAAAGCACTTGCAGATAATGCTAAATTTGTAAAAGACGCAAAAACTGCAAAGAAAGTAGCTTTTAGGTGCGAAGGCGCATTTTTAGCAATCCAAGCTAGTAAAGGTATCATAGAGACCTGACCTAAAGGTGACTCTAATGCTGTATTAATTAGTGCAATAAATTTAGCATCAACAATTCCATTTGTTATTGATGAAGTCCAATTATGAAATCCGTAATACATACCAACACTTGGCAGAAATAATATTGCACCAGCAATTGACAAAACTACAATAATTTTTGCTATGGAATTATTTGACATAAAAGGTCTAAGCAAAATAATTCCTAACAATGTTAAGACCGAAGCTAGTAATGATAATATAGAAAAAAACTGTTCGTTAAATTTTAGCTCATCTATTTCAAACCAAGATAGTCCTGGACCTGGACCTGGCATTGCTCTAAACACAAATATAATCACAGCCGTTCCCACAATCGTAGATCTTAAATTTTGAGGCAATTCTTTTATCAATTTACTCATCAGGAACAAAATAATTATCATAGATCCTAAAAAAACTATTTCTTGAGCAAAAGGAACTCCGAAGGAACCAACGCTGAGTGTAAAAATTACAAAAATTAAACTACCACCCAAAATCCACCAATTAACCTCTGTTTTTTCATGTTCGTAATTATCTTCGTTACCAACTAATCCCTGACCTATTAATTTATTTTTCTTTTTATTTTTAAGATAGTTAGCAAAAATTACTCCTAAAATTGAAACAAATGGTATTACTAGTGCATAAATATAAATTGATCCATAGAGCTCTATTTTATCTGCTTGCTCTAAACTATCTACTCCTTTAAATAAGATCACATTCACTAAAGCAACTAGAACAGTACCACCGATAATTGCAAATCGTCCAAGTGTCTGCATTGTAGTATGCATTGTTTTAATCTGATCTTGTGAAAATTTTTGACCTTCTTCATTAACAATTGGAACAGCTTCTACTGTCATTGCATCTGCAACAACATCTTGAACCACATATCCAATGGGAGCTAAAAGAACACTTATTACAAACCAAGTCTCTACTTTTAGAATTGTGGACATCCATTCCGTATGGATAATTAATCCATACATTATCAATAAGCTTAAACCAATTAGTGTAGCTCCTACATAAACCATATAATTTTTTTTGTTCCAAATTAGATCTACTAAATGACCTAATGGCATTTTTAGTGCCCAAGGAATACCAGCCCAAAACCCTAGCCCAGCAAGAAAGGCAGCTGATAAATTTAGATAATCTTTAACAAAAAATGTACCCACTATTCCTGTTAAACCTGAAATTCCAGCTGCAAGATAAATCATTAAAGGTGGTAAATAAGATAGTTTAAATTGTCTTCCTAAATCTAGCAAAGTGGAGTCGATAAATTTGGAAATTTGATTCATAAATTTATTCAATTATGTTTAATTTTATTAACTTAGTATTCTTTGTTTCATTACACCACAACTCGTAACTTTCACACACTCTCCACAGATGGTTAATAGCTCTTTGAGAAATATCTAAAGGAAAATGGCTTTTTGCATAGTATAAATCAGGAAATTTAATTAATTGCTTCATCATTGCTTCTTTTTGAAGATTTAAAAGCCGAATTACTTCGGCAGAAATTTTTTCTCCAGAATTATTATCAATATAATTATTTTTCTTTAACTCTTCAAACCAATCATCATGATACTTACCACTACTTATTTTTTCATATAGCGGTGAACCAATGAATCTTTCCATAGCATCAATATTACTTATATTTTGCTCTTTACTTTTAATTTCACTTATTGCCAAATAAATAACCTCTGCAACATAAAGTATATAAGGTTTGGTCAAATTTTTTTTCATGAAATTATAAATTTAGAGAATAATAACATGAATTTGGATCCTCTTTGTAATGTGCAAAAGGTTTGCATTTTTTGAATCCAAAATTTTTAAATAATTTTCTTGCTGGGGCAAAAAATTCTCCAGCTCCTGTTTCAACACTTAATTTTTTAATTCCAATTTTTTTTGATTTATCTATTAAATGTGTGATAATTTTCTCTCCATATCTTTTTTTCCTAAATTTGTCTGCAACCCTTATTGACTTAAATTCCCCATGTTCTTCTGTAAGGGTTTTTAAAGCTCCGCATCCAATTAAATCATTATTCTCCCATAAACTCCAAAATTTGATACTGGGAACTCTCAAACCTTGCACATCTAACACATGCGAACTGCCTTCTGGCGATACAGATCTTAATTCAATAAAATGAATTCTTAGAAGTTCATTTACCTGTGGGTTATCAAAGTTATTTTCTATTGATTTAATCATTTTGAAGAACATATAATCTAAAAACAAATTAAACCAATATTTAATATATGTGTGGAAGATACGTAATTACAAATGCTGTAACAAAAACAAAAAATATCGTTAAAACTGCGATTAATGTTCAAGACAGTGATAATTATAATGCACACCCATATCAAAATCTTCCTGTAGTCAAAAAATATAAAAATGGCAATACTGTTGAAAATCTTAAATGGGGAATTATTCCATCATGGGCAAAACAGAAAGACTTTAAAGCCTTGATAAATGCAAGACTAGAAACAATTGATGAAAAGGTTTCATTTAAAAAACTTATAAAAACGCAAAGATGTGTAGTTGTTGCCGATGGCTTCTACGAGTGGAAAAGAACAAAAGATAACAAAATTCCATATTATTTTTTCAGAAATGATAAAAAAACAATTTTTATAGCTGCAATTTACGATGAAGGCAAATTTTGCATGATAACTGAGGAGGCGAGCCAAAATATTTCAGAAATTCATCATAGACAACCAGTAATACTTTATGAAAAAGATATAGATAAATATTTAAACATTGAACATTTTGGTTCAACTTTTTTAAAAGATTGTAACAAAGTAAGTTTGACTTTTCACGAAATATCTAAAGATGTCAATAAACCAACAAATAATAGCGCCTCATTAATTCAACAAATTTAAGATATTATTTTTCAATGATTGTTATATGACCCATTTTTCTTTTATTTTTTATATCTTTTTTAAGATAGTCAAAAAAGAATTCGTTCTCAGAAAATTTTTTGTCTCTATATATTGAAATATCGTCACCTATTAAATTTATCATTTTGGCATTATATATTTTCTTTGTTTTAATTTTTTCTAAACCACATACAGCTCTGACATGATTTTCAAATTGACTTATATTGTGAGAATTAATTGTCAAATGTCCTGAGTTATGAACTCTGGGAGCTATTTCGTTAGCATATAAATTATCATTTTTGTCAATAAAAAACTCTACACATAATGTTCCAATATAATCTAAATCCTCTACAATTTTTTTTGACCACTCAGTGGATTTAATTATAATTGCTTTCGAAACATCTGCAGGAATTTTAGAGTGCTTTAAAATTTGGTCTTCATGAACATTTTCAATTGGTTCATATATTTCATATTTTTGATTACCAAATCTTGTAATGATAACGGATATTTCTTTTTTTAAATTAATGAATTTTTCTAATATGTATTCTTTAGAAAAATCTATTTCATTAGATATATCTTTTTTGCTATTTAATTTGTATTGACCCTTCCCATCATATCCTAATGTAGTTGTTTTTAGCAATCCTGGCAAAAAATTTTCATTTTCTTTTAATTCGTCTATATGTTTTATAGAAACATATTGGGTAGTTTGAATATTTATATCATTGAGAAAATTTTTCTCTGTCAATCTATTTTGGATTAAATTATTAATCTCAGGTTTAGGCAAAACTGTTTTTTCATTATTTATACTTTGAAGAATATTAAATGGAATATTTTCAAATTCGTAAGTAACTAAATCGACACTATTGATAAATTCCTGAGTAATTGATTTGTTATCATATTTTCCATATATGAATTTTTCCGTAAAGTTTTTAGCTGGCGCATTCTCATCATCGCTTAAAATAACAGTTTTAATGCCAATTTTGTTAGCAGCTACTGACAGCAAACTTCCAAGTTGACCTCCACCTATAATTCCTAAAATAGGATTTTTCATTTAATTTGGTTTTTTCTTAACAGATTTGGATTGTTTAGATCTCCATTTTATTAAGCTGTTTTTAATTTTAGGATCAAAATTAGAAATTATAGATGCTGCATACAATGCAGCATTTATGGCACCATCAGTTCCTATGGCAACTGTTCCAACCGGAATACCTTTAGGCATTTGGGCTATAGATAAAAGACTATCTAGACCTTTTAGTTTTTTACTTTCAATAGGAACACCTATTACTGGTATTCTTGTCAATGCAGCAATCATGCCAGGTAAATGTGCAGATCCTCCTGCGCCTGCAATAATTACGTTAATGTTTCTTGACTCTGCTGATTTTGCATAATTGAACATTCTTTCAGGTGTTCTATGAGCGGAAACAATACTAGTTTCATAATTAACTTTAAGTAATTTCAGAGTTTTTTCACATAATTTCATTGTGGAATAGTCAGATTTGCTTCCCATTATAATGGATACTCTGTGACTATATCTTTTCTTTTTCATGCTAAGTTTTTGAATTAATATGATCAATATAGTCTTAAAATTAAAACTAGTCGACAAAATTTGTAATAATTATAATGTGTTTTTAATATGAATTATCGAATTGATAATCTTCAATATTGCAACTGGTCAAGAGATATTTTTAAAATCAACAGAGATGCTGGACTGAACGCAGTACATGCAACAGTAGTATATCATGAAGACTATGATGAGTTTTTAATTAAATTAAAAGAATGGGATAACTTACTTAATGAAAATTCAGATCTAATATTTTTGGGAAAAACTTTTGAAGATATTATAAAGGCTAAGTCAGAAAATAAAACTGCAATATTTTTTGGCTTTCAAAACTGTTCTCCAATTGAGGATGATATTAATTTAATTGAGAAAGTTCATCATCATGGATGCAGATTTATGCAACTTACTTACAATAACCAATCTCTTTTAGCTACAGGATGTTATGAAAAAAACGATTCTGGTGTGACAAATTTTGGAAGAGAAGCTATAAAAGAAATGAATCGAATTGGAATAGTTATTGATATGTCGCATTCAGGTGAAAAAAGTACATTAGATGCTATAGATATTAGCGAAAAACCAATTGCAATTACTCATGCTAATCCGTCTTTTTGGCATAGTGCTTTAAGAAATAAATCTGAAACACTTTTAAAACATTTATCAAACAGTGGAGGAATGCTTGGGCTTTCTTTGTATGCACATCATCTAAAAGATGGAACGAGTTGTAAATTAGATAGCTTTTGTGAAATGGTTGCAAAAACCGTTGAAATAATGGGCGTAAAAAATATAGGTATTGGTTCTGACCTTTGTTTGAATCAACCAAATAGTGTCGTTGAGTGGATGAGGAATGGAACGTGGAGTAAAACAAAAAATTTTGGTGAGGGAAGCAAAAGTAAACCAGAATTTCCTGATCAACCTGAATGGTTTATTGATGCAAGAGGGTTTAGTAATTTAGAAAAAGGATTGAAAAAAATAGGTTTTAATGAAAATGAAGTAAATGATATTTTAGGAAACAATTGGTTTAATTTTTATAAAGGAATTAATTAATGGAAATTAAGTTAAGAGACCCTAAATTACTGATGAAGTTGTCTAAACTTGGTTCTTTCCATCAATCAAAACTCTCTTTTTTGAGATCTTTCTTAAAAGAGTTTAAAGATTGGAAATATAGTAGAGACCTTTTTCAATTAAATGACAAAGGATTTGGAAGAGCAATTTACTCTTTTACTAAAGAAAAAAAAACTTATTCTTTAATTTGTTTTGCAAATGAAATTAAGGATGACGAAAGATCAGACAGAGTGATTGCCACTAAATGGGATGCTGCATTTACTCTATTTGATGGAATTCCAACAAAAGAAGATGTTGATAGGCTTAGTAATAATGTGCCTAAACAAGAGGTCGGAAGGCTATCTTACAAAGAATTAACCCTATCAAGAGCTAATAAATCTGTCAGGTTGTTTAATCATGTAGTTGAAAATTTATCGAAAGGCCAACAACCAGATAAAGAATTTATATCTAAAGTTGGTTATCTTTATAGAACTACTGCAGTTTATGGATCTGGTAAATTTGGTTTAGCTGATAGATTTAGGATTAAAAATAGGGATGAAATTTGTGGGCCATTTAGACTAGAGATGATGTTGGTCTATTTAGTTAGACAATTTACATTTGACCAAGTTAATCATATTGCAAAAAGTATAAGTCCGAAGAACGCTGTTGAACTAGATAACAATATCAGCAGAACTCTAGGCATAGGAAATTCTACAGGACTTGGCATGGCACCATTTATAGTAAACCATCCCACTCTACTTAATAACTGGATAACTGCTAGAGAAACAGTTTTAAAAAAAATAAGAGAAATAGAAAAAGTTTCTAAAAATGATTTAGGTATTTTTTATCAGTGTTTAATTAAATCACTAAAAAATATCACAAGCTGGCATACTGACAGTGAATTTCAAAAAGAAAAAATTAAAAATTTAATATTTGATTTAAAAAAATTTATAAAATTTATGAAAGATGAGTTTAAATTTGAAAATTCTTATCAATTTAATAATATTTATATGTGGGCTGAGGAGAATTTAAATGATGAATGTATTGAGTATATTGTTTCTATGATGATGGAGCCATATGATAAAATAGTAGACCC
This sequence comes from uncultured Pelagibacteraceae bacterium, assembly GCA_902599665.1. Lineage (GTDB taxonomy): Bacteria > Pseudomonadota > Alphaproteobacteria > Pelagibacterales > Pelagibacteraceae > Pelagibacter. The sequence continues at coordinate 37,029 of CACKGK010000002.1, forward strand.
TTTAGTTTCTAAAATGAGTTCAAATGAAGAAAAATATTTCAATATTCCTGTTGAAAGAACTATCGAGGATTTAAGAAATATAATTGAAAAGAATTACTCTGAAATTTTGAAAATTGATTTTAATAAGGAAGAAAATAATAAAAATTTCTGGTTTATTTCAAAAAATAAAGAGGAGCCAAGAATTGGGGATAGGTATCTCGATGATGGATCAAATTTAGAACAACCACTTGCAATCGCAAGAGATATCAAAAAGCTTTATGAAATAGTATTCACAAAAAAAAATAGTTCCAAAATTGGAAAATTTTTATTGGATAATAATCATTTAAGACATGTGGTAAGAAGAGTATTTATTTCTGAAAAATGTCCTTATGCAGAAATTCAAGATAATACAATTGGTTCTAAATTAATGCCTATTGATATGTTAAGGCTTAAGTTGTCTTTTTTTGGTGCAATAAAATTTGATCCTAGATCAGACAAGTGGTTACGTATTTGCATGTTTCAGGGCGCACCTTTGCCATTAGAACTCTCAAATTTTGATAATTATTGGATGTATAATTAATTTCGTATGAGAAGTTATAGCGAAATAGAAACTACAATTAAAAGAGCAACTAAGGCTAAAGGTTTTTCATGGGGTATTTCTGAGGAAGTTGGAAAAAATATAAGATTACTCGAAATGTTTGGATTGCCAGGACTTAAAAATCTTAACCAATACTTTAAAATTTATAATATTAGTAACTTTGAAAATATTGGAGAAATTTCATCTTCAAATACAGCAAAAGGATATTATTGTCCCATACTTTGTGGGTTAAATTTTTATGATCAATCACCTGTAATTTTAAAATTTAATGAAATTGAAATTAACAAAATAGCTTTTCCTCTCATATTTTTATCTTTTTTGAGTAGGGCGTCAGAGATTATTGGCAAAAGAATATTCTTAAAAATGGACAATAAAGAGTTTTTGTTTAATTTTAATGAATCTATTTACTCTAATTATTTAAGTGGAGATATTTTAGAAAAATCAGAGAAAATAAATATTCAATTTTTAGATAATAAAAATAACTTTTCCGAGGATGATTGGACAGAAATGCATAAACTTTCAATTAAAACTTATGTCGAGGAAAGCGAGGAATCTAAATCAAGAACTGCAGGAGCTGGTTTAACAGATAATGACTGATAAAAAAAAAGATGATTTTTTAGAGAAAAATTTAAAAGATTTAGACGATATTTGAAAAGAATGTAATAAAGAAGATGAAAGTGTTACGCAAAATTTAATTATGACAGGATACAAGTTGTGTAAAACTTGTAGAACTTCAAAGACTGTATTTCCTCTTTAACTTATATTGCTGACTGGGATTGAGTTCATTCTATTTATGATGAATGTTATTGAGAGAAAAGCAATTATAAGAAAAGATAAAAATACTATTCCAAATGATTTTAAATTAGATTTTAAATTTAAAATTTGTTTAGTTGATATTATAAGAGATGCAAAAATCCAAAATTGAGTAAGGAAAATAATCGGTAGAACTAAGTCAGGTGTAACTGCAAAAAACCTTATTAGACCTGGCGCATGAGCATATCCTACGGCAATTAAAATCTTTTTAAAAGGAACTTTACTACCTTTATCTGGAAAAATTTTTACACCAATTACAAAAATAAAAATTGCCCAAACAACCCATGTTAGAAGAGCAGTCAAGCCAGAGATACCAATAGAGGTTCTTACAATTGAATTTGCTGCAACTGCTCCTGCAACACCATCAAATATCATTATAAGACCAGCAAAATAGATTGCAGCTTCTCCAAAATATTTATTATCTTTATATAAACTTCTATCTAATTTTAATGATTTAAAAAAAATCTCGAGAAATTGTGCTAGCATAAGTTTTAAGGGAGAAGTTTTACTCCTCCCTTTTAATTTTTTAACCTTTTACAACTTCTCTAGTGTTTGCGTTGTAAGACTCTTTAAATGGTATATCAACAACTACAGCATCCACAGGTTTGCCTGGAGTTTCAGAATATTTTTCAGGCAATTGTACCTTGAATTTAGATCCTACTTTTCCTTTTGGAAAACCATTTGCGTTCAATGTTCCATCAAAAGGCACATATCCCATTGCAATATTTTGTTTTTTTTCAGGGTGATACCAAGGTGAAGTAATAAATCCAATTGGCTCTCCACCACCTTCATCTGAAATTAACCAAAAATCAGGAGCGTATTCCTCAATTGGCTTTCCACCTAATTCTAGACCAACCAATTGAAGTTTATAAGGCTTATGTCCAGCTTTTAAATCAGCTTTCATTTTTTCAAGAGCTTTTTTTCCAACATAATCTGCTTTCTTATTCCATTCACCTTTACCGGATAATGAAACTTGATAACCTAAATTACATTGGAATGGATTGTGTTGATTATCCATATCTTGCCCCCAAGAAAGAATTCCAGCTTGAATTCTTCTATGGTGAGCTGGAGCAATTACCATTAAACTATGTTTTTTACCCGCTTCAAGAACAGCATTCCACATATCCTCAGCGTATAAAGTACACTCTCTCAAATATATCTCATAACCTGCTTCACCTGAGAATCCTGATTGAGAAATTACACAGCTTCTTCCACCAACTTTAGCTTCTGCTAAACCATAGAAGGGCATGTTATCAAAATCAACTTGATCTCCACATAAATCTTTCATTAACGCTTTAGATTTTGGTCCTTGAATTTGAACAGGACTTACATCTATCTCATCAATTTCTACATTAAATCTCTCGTCAGAGTTTACACCCTGTAAATAAAGACCTATATCACTATCAGACAAACTAAACCAAAATTCGTCTTTTGATATTCTTAAAAGTATAGGATCATTTAATACACCGCCATATGCATTACAAAGAATTACATATCTTGCTCTCATTGGAGAAATTTTTGTAGCATCTCTTGTAATTACATAGTCTACAAATTTTTCTGCATCAGGACCCTTCACTCTAATTTGTCTTTCAACTGCAACATTCCACATTGTTACATGATTAACAATTGCATCATACTCAACCATTGCACCTCCGTCTTCAGGTTTTACATATCCTCTTGGATGGTAAATACGATTGTATACAGTTGCTCTCCAACAACCAGCTTGCATTGATAAATGCCAGTATGGTGACTTTCTTACACGTGTTGAAATTAACATTTCAACTTTTGTTGGTCCGCTTTGTCTTAAATTATAAGGCACTTTTCTATCAGATTGATCTACTGATGTTACGTGTCTTAGCTTACTATAGTCAAATTCTTTAGACATAGTTATTCTCCTTCAACCACTTGTTTGTTTCCTTCAAGCCGCCGAATGTATAAATGTGAAAATAATCAGTATGCGATTTAACTTTCTCAATTAGATCATTAGGGTCTTTAGGTTTCAATAAATCTAATGCCTTACTAAAATTAGATTTAAGAAAATTAATGGAATTTTTTGCCCCTACAATATTTGCAAACTTTATTAAGCTTGAAATTTTCATTGGCCCAGTTATTCCAACATGAACTGGTATCGTTTGTTTAGAAATAAAATCTACAATAGGCTGAGCATCAAGCAGCCATTGAGTAACTATATAATCAGCATAAGGCTTTTTATCTATCATAGCTTTTTCTAAATCTGAATCGGATATATCAGGACTCCCCTCTGGATGTCCAGCGATTCCGATCTTGATTCCATCAAAAAATCCTGTCTCTAATATTTGATAGGAACTATCAAACTTTCCAATTGGTTCCCGACTACCTCCAATAACTAGAACTTGTTTCACACCTAAATCTTTACATCTTGAAACATAATCTTTTAATTCACTTTCACTATTAATTGATCTAGCTGGAAAATGAGGAACTGGGTTAAATCCTTTGTTTACCAAATCTCCAGATTTATCAGCAGTCTCTTTATAATCTCCTCCAGGTAGCATTGTAACATAAACATCTTTAACTTCAGGCAAAGTATCAAGATTTGTGTGGGGTCCGATTTCTAATGAAAAATTCATTAATGAATAATTATTTATTTTAAAATAACTGTCTAGAAAAATATTAGATCAAAGTGTCAGGGTTACTTTTTCTGACCTCTGTGTTTTTGAATTCTTTGACCATACTGCTGTGTAACTCTGTCAAAGATGATTGCTAGAGCCACTATTGCCAAACCATTCATCATCCCAAGTGCTAAATATTGATTAGAAATAGCTTGCAAAATAGGCACTCCTAGACCTTTAACACCTATCATTGATGCAATTACCACCATAGCTAAAGCCATCATAATTGTTTGGTTAATTCCAGCAAAAATTGTTGGTAACGACAATGGTATTTGTACAGATTTTAATTTTTGCATTGGAGTTGCACCAAATGCTTCGCTTGCCTCAAGTGTTTCTTTATCTACTTCTCTTATTCCAAGATTTGTCAGCCTTACTACCGGTGGTAAAGCATAAATACAAACTGCCAATAAACCAGGCACTTTTCCAATACCTAAAAGCATAATTATAGGTATAAGGTAAACGAAACTTGGAATAGTTTGCATCATATCCAAAACGGGTAAAATTGCTTTTTCTGCTCTGCTTGATTTAGACATTAACACACCAATTGGAATACCGACTACAATACAAACTAGTGTTGATACAGAAATGATAGCAACTGTTGCCATGCAGTTTTTCCACATACCGAAGTACCCTATAACAACAAAACAAACTACAGTTCCTATTACCAATTTAATACTTCTTGAACCAATCCAAGCTAATAAAGCAAATACACCAATAACAAGTGGCCAAGGACTGTTCACTAATAATTTTTCTAACCAAATTAAAAAATATAAGAGTGGATCAAAGAAACTCTCGATACCATCCCCGTAAGCTCTTGAAAAATCCTTAAAACTTAAATCTATTCCCTTCTTTAATTCTCTTAATGCCGTTCTATCCATTACAGGAATTTTATTAAAGAAGTCCATAAAAATTCTTTTAAATTAATCGAACCCGTATTTCAACGGGTTCGAAATCATATTTTAAATATTAAAGTGCTTTTTTAATTTTTGAAGCAGCATCACTTGAAACCCATTTAGTCCACACATCTTCTTGTGTTTTTAGGAATTCAATTGCAGCGTCAGCACCTTCAGCTTGGTTTTCGCCCATCCAAACTAACATTCCATTCATTACTGGACCTGGATAAACTCTTTTCTCAAGATAGTTCATGCCATCAGAACCAGCAGTTTTTTTGAAATTATCAGTAGCTATTGTGAATACTTCAGATTTTACCCATGAAGATTTTTTTGGATCAGCACACTCTTGTTCTGGCTTAACTAAGCAGTTATCCCAGTTATCTTTGCCTCCCCATTCACCCATATCTACAGCTTGCATATTATATTTACCGATTAATGCTGTTGGAGACCAGTAGTAACCAAACCAGTTTTCTCCTCTTTCAGCAGCTTTAGCAATCGATCCATCAAGACCAGCAGCTGATCCTGTTTCTACAATTGCCCAACCTTTTTCTTCCATACCCCATGCTCTAAAATGGTTCCTGTTACTTAGTTCACAGTTCCATCCTGGAGGGCATATGTGGAATCCACCTTTTGATGGATCCTCTGGGTGTGGGAATAAATCAGGTCTTTTTAAAATTGCATCAGCAGTAGTAAGTTCTGGATGTTTTTCTAAAGTAGCAGGAAGTACCCACCATCCTTCACCTAGACCAGTAATTGGTGCTAGATTTATTGAATGAAGTTTTCCTTCATCGACAGCCTTATTGAGAGCAACTATAGCAGCGTTAGCCCAAAATTCTGGTGCTACATCCGGCTCACCTTTTTCTTGCATAGATGTAAATGTTGGCATTGTTGCACCTGGCACAAGTTCAACTGTACACCCATATCCTTCTTCCAATATGATCTTATCAACTTCAGCCATAAAGTTAGCAGAAGCCCAGTTCATATTAGCAATAGATATATTTCCACAAGCTGCGTTGGCAACACTTCCAAAAGAAGTTAGTCCAAATATTACAGCAGCAGATAGAAGTAATTTTTTAATTTTCATTATTTCTCCTAATTAATTAATTATAAAACATCAGAACATATAGATGGAAAAATTGCAAACTAGTTTCAACTTTGAGTTGTGTTAAAATTGTCTTTATCCTCTCTTTATTTAGAAATAAATTATTAAATAAAAATGAGTAAAAATTTATTATCAAGATTAGATGAGGGTCCCGTTATATTCGCAGAGGGATATTTATTTGCGATGGAAAGGAGAGGATATCTTTCTGCAGGTCCATTTGTGCCAGAAGTAGTTTTAGAACATCCTGATGTTGTTACACAATTGCATAGAGAATTTATTAGAGCTGGTTCAGATATTGTTCAAGCTTTCACCTATTATGGACATAGAGAGAAATTAAGAATTATTGGAAAAGAACATTTGCTAGAGCCAATGCAAAAAAATGCACTAAAAATTGCAAAGGATGCTGCTAATGAATTTAAAGATTTGGATTTAATGGTTTGTGGAGATGTAGCTAACACAAACATTTTTGATCCAAATGATAAAAATTCCTTCAAAGAATGTCAAAAGATGTACGAGGAGCAAGTGCTTTGGGCAAAAGAGGCTGGAGTTGATTTTGTAGTTGCAGAAACAATTAATTGGGTAGATGAAATGAAAATTGCTCTCAAGGCTATCAAAGACGAAGGATTAATTGCAGTTGCAAATTACGCTATACCTCGTGGAGATTTAACAAGAGATGGTCATACAGCCGAAGATGCATGTAAAATAATAGAAGATCTTGGTGCAGATGTTGTTGGTTTGAATTGTTACAGAGGTCCAGAAATGACCATGAAACTTTTAAAAAAAATAAGAAAAAAAGTTTCCTGTCATGTTGCAGGTCTTCCTGTTCCATATAGAACGACAGAGGAAGAACCAGGATTTTTAAATCAGACTGATCATGGATGTGATTGCATACCAGGTGGAAATGCATTCCCTGTTGCTCTAGATAATTTATATTGTAACAGATTTGAAATGGCTGAATTTGCAAAAGAATGTCTTAAAGAAAAAATTAATTTAATCGGTATTTGTTGTGGTGCTGAAGCTCATCATGTTAGAGAAATGGCTGTTGCAGTTGGTAAAAAACCAATTGCCATGAAGTACATGCCAGATATGACTAAACATTTTCACCATGGGACAGACAAGACATTGAAAGACATCAATAAAGAAATAAAATACTAACATGCAAAATCATGCAAAAGTAGTCATCATAGGTGGTGGTGTAGTAGGCTGTTCCATTCTTTATCATTTATCAAAGTTTGGTTTAAAAGATTGTATTCTTCTTGAAAGAAATGAACTCACATCTGGATCCTCTTGGCATGCAGCTGGAAATGTACATGTGATTTCATCTGATCCAAATATTTCTAGAATGATGGCTTATACAATTGGACTATATAAAGATATTGAAAAAGAATCTGGTCATTCAGTTGGCTTCAAACCAAGTGGGGGATTTTATTTGGCTTCAAATGAAGTTTGGGCGGATTATTTAAAAAGAGAGAGGTCTAAAGCAAGATATATGGGTCTTGACCAAGAGTTTGTTTCTTTAGAGGAAGTAAAAAAGAAAAATCCTTTAATTGATCCATCAAGATACCTTCTAGCATTGTGGGATCCAATTGATGGGGAAGTAGACCCATCAGGTGTGACTTATGCTTTTGCTAAAGCAGCAAAAGTTCATGGTGGAAAATATTATACACATACAGTTGTAAAAGACACAAAACAAAAAGAGGATGGAACTTGGGATGTGATAACTGACAAGGGCAATATAAAAGCAGAAATAGTTATTAACGCTGGCGGTTTATGGGCTAGAGAAGTAGGTCAACTTGCAGGAATTAATCTACCAGTTCAACCAATGGAGCATCACTACTTAATCACAGAAGCTATTTCAGAAATTGAAGCAATGGGCGATCAAAGAATTCCTATTGGAACTGATTTTGAAGGTAACATTTATTTTAGACAAGAAGGAAAGGGAATGCTTCTTGGAACTTATGAACCAAAATCAACACCATGGAAGGTTGAAGGAACACCTATGAATTTTGGTCATGAGTTATTAGAACCAAAACTAGATAATATTCAAGATAGATTAGCAATAGGTTTTGAAAGAATGCCAGCGTTAGAAAAAGCAGGAATTAAAAATATTGTAAATGGGCCTTTTACTTTTGGACCTGATGGATCACCATTAATTGGTCCTGTTCCCGGAATGAAAAATTATTGGGTAGCAGTGGGCGTAATGGCTGGTTTTTGTCAAGGAGGTGGAGTTGGAAAATGTATTGCTGAATGGATAATTGACGGAGAACCATCAATAGACGTTTGGGCAATGGATGTTGCAAGATTTGGAGATTATGCATCACCTCAATACGGAACAATTAAATCTTCTGAAAATTATGAACGAAGATTTATTATGACATTTCCAAATGAAACTTTACCAAAAGGAAGAAAACAAAAAACAACAGCTCTTTATGACCGGTTCGTAGATCAGGGTGCAGTTATGGGAGATAGCTTTGGTTTAGAAAATGTTTTGTGGTTTGCAAATGACAAAAAAGATGCATACGAAGAGCCAACTATAAAAAGATCTAGATCGCATAATTATGTCTCAAAAGAAGTTATTAATGTAAGAGAAAATGTTGGTTTTATTGAGGTTGCTAATTTTTCAAAGCATCAATTTAAAGGAAAAGATGCAAGAAAATTTTTAGATCATATAATGGCAGGCAAGCTTCCAAATCCTGGAAGAATATCGTTATCTCCAATGTTATCCTATAGAGGAAAATTATGTGGCGATCTTACAGTTTCATGCCTTGATGAAAATGAATTTATGGTTTTTGGTTCAGGTGCAGCTCAAGAAATGCACAGACGTTGGTTTGAAAATCATTTGGATAAATTTAATGTCGAATATAAAAATAGATCAGATGAATTTCATGGGATATCAATAGCAGGGCCTAATTCAAGAAAAGTCTTAGAAAAAATAGTTAGAGATGATGTATCTAATGAAAAATTTAAATTTAGAGACTCCAGAAGAATGTTTGTTGGGGGTGTTCCAGCAATTATAAACCGAATTTCATTCACGGGTGAACTTGGTTATGAAATATATGTTGCGCCACATTTTCAAATAAAACTTTATGAGGAGTTATTAGATGCTGGAAAAGAATTTGATATTAAACCTTTTGGTGGAAGAGCTTTAATGTCTATGAGATTAGAAAAAAATTGGGGTGCATGGACTTTAGATTATCGACCTGATTTTACTGCTAAAGAAGCTGGATTAGATAATTTTATTAATTGGAATAAAGAATTTATTGGTAAAGAAAAAGCTAAACAAGATAATAGTTCGAATAGATTAGTTCCTTTAATAATTCAAACAAACGACATAGATGTCACAAACAATGAAGCAGTAATAAAGGGAGATAATAGTATTGGATATATAACCTCAGGTGGATTTGCTCATTTTGTAAATAAAAGTGTTGCTTTTTCATATCTAGATCAAAAAAATTTATCATCTGAAGATGGAATACAAGTAGAAATTAATGGTGATTTATTCAATTGTTCAATTATCAAAGAACCACTTTATGACCCAAGTGGAGAAAAAATGAGAGGCTAATGGCCCAAAAAGATGTAGGAAATAAAGTTCCAATTTACAAACTAAAAGAAACAAAAGAGGTGATGGATTTCTATGACGAATGGGGTCTGGATAATAAATATGATAAAGATATGTTTGAATGGAATTATACTGGTCCAAAGGAAACAGTAGAAGTTTTCAACAAATATCAAAAAGAAAAAGATATTAATATTTATGATGCTGGATGTGGTACCGGATTGGTTGGTGTAGAATTGAAAAAGTATGGTTTCACTAATTTTTTTGGCGCCGATCTATCCCAAAAACTTTTAGATTTGGTTCCAAATAACCTTTATAAAAAATTAGATAAATTAGATTTAAATAAACCAATAAATGAAAAAGATGATCAATATGATGCTTTAATGTGTGTGGGTACATTTACTTTTGGACATGTAAAACCACCTTCCTTAGATGAGTTTATTAGAATTACTAAAAATAAAGGTCTAATTTGTTTCACTATTAACGAGGGTATATATGAGGAATATGGGTTTGATAAAAAAATTAAACAATTAAAAAATGAAAATAAATGGAGAGAAATAGAGTTTTTTAAATCTGATTATATTGCTAGTAAAGATGTAAATGCATGGCTTGGTCTATATGAAGTGACAAAATAAAATGTCAGCAATTTATAAAATTATAGATAAAAAAAAATTAGATACAGTTAAGAGTACAATTTCTAAAGCACATGGACTTCCCAACGAATGTTATACAAGTAAAGATTATACTTTAATAGAAAGAGAGAAAATATTTGAAAATAAATGGACCGTAATAGGAGTAGCAAGTTCTTTGCCAAATATCGGTGATGTAAAACCATTTAATTTGTTAGGACTGCCTTTATTTTTTGTAAGGAATAAAAAAAATCAGATAAAAGTTTTTCATAACGTCTGTAGTCATAGAGGAGTAAAGTTAGTAAACAAAAAAGGTAATATTAGAAATGTTATAAGATGTCCTTATCATTCATGGTCATACACAACAGATGGAAAGCTAATTGCAACACCTCATATAGGTGGCATGAACCAACATAGTAGCCCAAAATTTAAAAAAGATAAAAACAATTTAAAAGAAGTAAGATCATATGTTTGGTTAGATTTAATTTTTATTAATATCAGTAACAACGAAATTCCATTTGAAAAATACATTAAACCCTTAAGTGATAGGTGGGCTAAATTTTGGAAAATAAAAGATAGAAAGTTAATTAATCATGCAAATGATTTTGGTTATTTTAAATTAAATGCAAAATGTAACTGGAAATTTGCTATTGAAAATTACTGTGAAAGTTATCATTTGCCCTGGGTTCACCCAGATCTAAATTCTTATTCAAAAATTGAAGATCACTATCATATTCAAGGATTGCCAAATCGTTTTGCAGGTCAAGGTACAGTTGTTTATAATCCAAAATTTAAAGGGCAGAAAAAATTTCCTTGCTTTCCCAACTGGCCCAAAGAAAAAGAAAATATTGCAGAATATGTGGCTTTGTTTCCCAATGTTATGTTAGGTATACATAAAGATCATTTCTACACATATTGGTTAGAACCTATTAGTCAAAAAAAAACTTTAGAGCATATGGAAATATATTATGTAGGTGAAAAAGCCTCAAAATCATTAGAATTTAAATCATTAAGAAAACAAAATCATAAATTGTGGGAAGATATTCAAAAAGAAGATTTAGGTATAATTGAAAGAATGCAATTAGGCCGCAACTCACATGCATATAATGGTGGAAATTTTTCTCCTGATATGGATAATCCAACACATCAATTTCACAAGTGGGTAGCAACTCATATTGTGTAGAAAATGCGAAATATATGTACAGACCTTTACCAGATGAATTAACAATAAAAAGTTCACCAATTGAAGGTTTGGGATTATTCGCAACCAAAGAAATTAAAGCTAATACTTTTATTGGCATTACTCACATAAGAGATGAGCAGTTTGAAAATAAATATATAAGAACTCCATTAGGTGGTTTTTATAATCATTCCGATAATCCTACAGTTCAAAGAATGGTATCTAATGTTTTGCCTACATTAAAATTTGGTGATCCAATTGATCCTACCGCAAAAGCAAAGAAGTTTAATGAAAATGATAATAACTTAGAAAACATGTATTATAATTTAAGAGAGAAACCAGACGCAAAATATTTTTTTATGGTTTCAATAAAAGATTTGAAACCTGGAGATGAACTTTGTGCAAATTATAATTTATACACCTATCCAAAGACAGGAGTTGGTGTACAGATGTTATAGGAATGAAGTTTAAAAGAAAAATTCTTTCAGAAACCCAACCAACTAAGAAATACATTTCAAAAAAAAGATTAAGAGAAGATGAAATTGATTTTGATAAACTTAGATCTTATAGACTTGACAGAGTAAGAAATGAATTAAAAAAAAATAATATCGAAGCATGCATTTTATTTGATCCAGTAAATGTAAGGTACGCATTAGATTCCGTAAATATGAGTGTTTATAATATGCATAATCTTACAAGATATTGTTTTATCCCTGTCGATGGTCCAACAATATTATATGAATATTTTAATTGTGAAATATTATCTAGAGGCCTTGATTTAATAGATGAAATAAGACCAGCAATTACTTGGGATTATTTTAGTAACGGTGACCAATCAGAATTACAACTAAAAAAATGGGTTAACGAAGTAAATGATTTATCTAATTCTTATTTTAAAAGTAAAAAAATTGCAATCGATGTAATCAATGGTCCAGCCGTAAATGAACTTAATAAAAAAGACATTCAAGTTTTAGAAGCAAAAAAAATACTTGAACAGGCCAGAGTTATTAAATCATCCGAAGAAATTAAATGCATGCGTGCAGCTTTAGATGTTGCTGATATTGGAATAATAAAAATGAGAGATTATTTGAAATCAGGAATTACTGAGGATGAGTTATGGTCGATTTTACATAAAACAAACATTGAAAATGGTGGAGAGTGGATAGAATGTAGAATATTATCTTCAGGCTCTAGAACCAATCCTTGGATGCAAGAAAGTAGTAATAAAATTATACAAGATGGTGAAATAGTGTCTTTTGATACAGACATGGTTGGCCCATATGGATATTGTGCTGATATTTCAAGAGCATTTGTTTGTGGAAATAAATTCAACGAGCATCAAAAGAAATTATATCAAACAGCTGTTGAGCAAATTGACTATAATTCAAGATTAATCAAGGATGGAGTATCATTTAGAGAATTTAGTGAAAAGGCATGGATACTTCCTAAAAAATATTATGGAAATAGATACTCTGTTATGCTCCATGGTATAGGCTTATGTGATGAATGGCCTGCGATTAGATATCCAACAGATGGAGGAGAAAGAGGTGGTACATTTCAAAAAAATATGACAATTACTCTTGAGAGTTATATTGGAGAAGTCGGAGGGAATGAAGGAGTGAAATTAGAGCAGCAATATTTAGTTGGTGAGAATGGATTAGAGTTAATGTCTCATCATCCCTTAGAACAAATTTAATGAAAATAATTTTAATTATGGGTTTGCCTGGAGCTGGCAAGACAACATTGGCAGAAGAACTTGCTCCAAAACTTAAGGCAAAAAGATTAAATGCTGACGAAGTTAGAAAAGAAGCAAATGATTGGGATTTTTCTGAAGAGGGTAGAAAAAGACAAGCTAAAAGAATGGCAGACTTTGCTTTAAAGCTTAAAAATCAAGGAAATTATGTTGTAGCAGATTTTATTTGCCCAACACCAGAGGCAAGAAAATTATTCCCTGCAGATTTTGTTATTTGGGTAGATACGATTAAAGAGGGAAGGTTTGACGATACTAATCAAATGTTTGTTAAACCTGAAAAATATGATTTTCATGTAACCACTCAAGATGCTAAGGTTTGGGCAGATAAAATAATTAAGGAGATATCATAATGAGTTATGAATGGGATAATAAAAAACCAACAGCACAAATGCTCGGAAGATGGCAACCATTTCATGAAGGTCACTATACTTTATTTAAAGAGATCATCAAAAAAACTGGTCAAGTCTGTATTCAAATAAGAGATGTACAAGGGGTAGATGACAATCCATTCGACTTTGAAACAGTAAAAAAAAATATTGAAAATAAATTAAATCCTGAATTTGAGGGAAGATTTAAAATAATGATGGTGCCAAATATTACAAATATTTGTTATGGGAGAGGAGTTGGTTACAAAATTGAGGAGATAGTATTATCTGAAGAGATACAAAAAATTTCTGCTACAAAAATTAGAGCTAAAATGCGTGAAGATGGTGAGTTAAAATAACTTCAATATGAATGTAAAAACAAGAAAATTAGAAAACGGAATTACAAATGTAATAATAAATGATCCTAAAACTTATAATTCACTGTCATTTAAAACTTTAAGAGATCTTTTGAATACTTTTACTCGATTGGATAAGGATGATGATACAAGAGTAATAATATTAGAGGGTTCTGGCAAAGGTTTTAGCGCTGGTCATAATCTTAAAGAAGTAGGTGGAATGAAAAACAGGTCAAATCACCTTAAATTATTTAATCTTTGTTCAAAATTAATGATCAAAATTGTTGAGGGAAAGAAACCAGTTATTGCAAAAGTGCACGGTGCAGCTTATGCGGCTGGATGCCAGTTAGCTGCAAGTTGTGACCTTGCATACAGCACAACAACAGCTACATTTGCAACACCTGGTGTAAATATTGGATTGTTTTGTAGTACGCCAATGGTTGCTGTTAGTAGAAAGGTAACTAGAAAAATTATGATGAAGATGCTTTTAACTGGAGAGCCAATAAATGCTAAATATGCGAAAGATATTGGTTTAATCAATGATTGTTATTCAAGTAAAAAACTTAATTCAGAAGTTTTAAAAATTGCCAAAACCATTTCTTCAAAATCAAATTTAACAATTAAAATTGGTAAGCAAGCTTTCTATAAACAATTAGAAATGCCATTAGGAGATGCATACAAATTTACAAGTAAAATGATGGCTTTAAATATGGCTTCACAAGATGCAAAAGAAGGAATATCAGCTTTCTTACAAAAAAGAAAACCTAACTGGAAAAATAAATAATAATTATTTTAAAATTAAATTATGAAAGACGATCAAATTAAATCCATTTTAAGAAAATCAAAAGTCATTGCAATGATTGGAGTTAGTTCTGAGAAAAAAGGGGAAGATAAAAAAAATCTTAAAAGAAAACCAGCAAATGTAGTCATGAAGTATATGCAAAACTTTGGTTATAAAGTGATACCCATAAACCCTTTTGCAGTAGGTGAAATTGTAAATGGTGAGCCAATGGTTGAAAGTTTAGATAAAATTAAAGAAGAGATCGATATAGTTGATGTCTTCAGACCTTCAAATGAGGCAGAGGGCATTGCAAAAGAGGCAATACAAAAAGGAACTAAAGTATTGTGGTTACAATATGGAATTCATAGTGATGAAGCTCAAGCAATTGCAGAAAATGAAAAAATTGAGTTCATTTCTAACAGATGCATAAAACAGGAATATCAAAAACTTTTTCAAAAATCAAATCCAGTTTTTCCAGTTCTTAAAGACTAATGAAAAAAGTATTTTTGGTTTATGGCCATTATAATGAAAAATCTTTCAATTCTGCAATCAAAAATGTTTTTATTAAATCAGCAGAGGAAAAAGGACATTCAGTAGAATGTATAGACTTATATAAAGAAAAGTTTAACCCAGTATATGCTGGAGAAAAAGCTGATGAGGTAGTTTTAGACCACAGAAAAAAAATAGATGAAACTGATTTAATTGTCCTTGTCGCACCTATTTGGAACTATAGAATGCCAGCAATATTAGAGGGTTGGATAGATAAAGTATTAGCACCACCTTGGGCTTTTTCTTTTAAGAAACTTATCGGAAATCACGGTTACGCTGTAGGAAAACTAAAAAGTAAAAAAGCTATTATTTTCTGCACATATGGTTCTCCAAGATTTTCAATCACAGATTTTTTTTTAAATTTACCACTTAGAAGAATTAAAAAAGGTATTTTTAATAAGTGTGGTATTTATGACATTACCTATAAACGATATTTTGCTGTACCATTTGTTTCAAATGAAAAAAGAATTGAATTTTTGGAAGATGTTAAAAATACAGCCAGCAATTTATAGTATCTTTTTTCTATTAATTTTTTCTTTAAATGAATTATCTGCCGAGATAAGAAAACCAAATCCAGAGATAAAGCCAAGAGAAGTTATTGAGATACAACTCAATGCTTTAATGAATAACGATAGTCCTGAAAAAGATAGTGGTATAATTCAAACCTGGTTTTTTGCTCATCCAAACAATCAAAGAGTTACAGGACCCATTGAAAGATTTAAAAATATGATCAAGACTGATTCTTATTCAATGCTATTAAATCATGAAAATTATGAAATTGTAGAAGTTTATAAATCAAAAGGTGTTTCCACATTTGAAGTGACCATAATGGATAAAGATAAAAAATATTACAAATTCAAATGGCAAGTTGAAAAATACGAAGTTGATGGATTTTTAAAAAATTGTTGGCTCACTACTGCAGTATCTCAACCAATACCAATGGGCTCTTCTATTTAATGAAAAAACCAAGTTTTCCAGTACGAATTGCAATACTTATGGCAATACTTTGCATCCCACCAATTGGTGCCACTCAAATAGGGTGGTATTATTTTGGGCAGGAGATGGGAGTAAATTTTGGCATGGCCGCAGGAGTTTTTAGTGTCATAACTGCTGCATATTTAATGTACCAAATGGGCTGGAGAGATGACGATGACGACGATTATCACTATTAGAATTATGTTTAGTTTATAGAAAAAATTTAGTAAAAATCGCATGATGAAATCAAAAGCAAAAGTTGTAGTAGTAGGTGGTGGAGTTGTTGGTGTTAGTGCTCTGTATCACCTAGCTAAAAAGGGCTGGTCTGATGTTGTTTTGATTGAAAGAAAGGAATTAACCTCAGGTTCAACATGGCATGCAGCTGGGTTACTTCCATTATTTAACATGAGTTACTCCGTTGGCCAGTTACATAAATATGCAGTTAATCTTTATAAAAGTTTAGAGGAAGAAACAGGTAAAAATGTCGGTTTCAGTGTTGTTTCAAATATTAGATTAGCAGACAACAAAGATAGAATGGATGAGTATCATCAATACGCTGGAGTTGCAAAAACCATCGGAGTAGATGTAAAATTTCTAACACCAGATCAAGTAAAAGAAATTTGGCCTTTGTGTAATACAAAGGATTTAATTGGAGCAATTCAACACCCTGAAGATGGATATATTCAACCAGCTGATTTAACACAAGCATTAGCTACTGGCGCAAGAAATAGAGGTGCTGAGATTTATAGAAATACAACAGTTCTTGCAATGAAACAAAATAAAGATGGATGGGTTGTTGAAACAGATAAAGGATCTATAGAATGTGAACACGTAATTTCATGTTCAGGAAATTTTGCTAGACAAACTGGCAAGATGGTTGGCTTAGATATTCCAGTAATACCAGTTGAACATCAATATATTGTAACAGAACCACACCCAGAAATTCAAAAAAGAAAAAAAGAAGGTCTTCCTGAAATGGGAGTTTTAAGAGATAGTGACAGCAGATGGTATATGAGAGAGGAAGCGGGTGGTTTAATTTTAGGACCATATGAAGATGGTGCTCCTGCCTGTTATGTAGATGGTCCTTCAAAGGAATCTGAGTATGAACTTTTTCAAGAAGATCTAGATAGACTTGCTCCTCATATTGAAGGAGCTATTCATAGAGTTCCAGCATTTGGAGAAGTAGGTGTTAAAAAAGTATACAATGGTGCTATTTGCTATACTCCAGATGGAAATCCGATAGTTGGTCCAGCGTGGGGATTAAAAAACTTTTGGATTAATGAAGGTCATAGTTTTGGCATCACTGCAGCTGGTGGAGCCGGATGGCAACTAGCTGAATGGATTGTTGATGGAGAACCTACAATAGACATGCTTGGTGTAGAACCAAGAAGATACGGTGATTATTGTTCAAAATCTTATCTAAAAGAAAAAAATGAAGAAGCTTACAGTCATGTATTTATAACCCATTTTCCAGACGAAGAAAGACCAGCCGCAAGACCTTTAAGAACAGCGCCATGTTATGACAGAATGAAAAATCTTGGTGCAGTTTTTGGTCAAAAATTTGGATGGGAAAGACCAAACTTTTTTGCAACTGATGGTATGGAACAAAAGGATGATTGGTCGTTTAGAAGATCTAATTGGTTCAAAGCAGTTGAGAAAGAGTGCAAAAATGTAAAAGAAAATGTTGGTCTACTTGATATGACTGCATTTGCTAAATGCAGAATTAAAGGACCTGGGGCAGAAGAATTTCTAGATAAGTTGGTAGCCAATAAATTACCAAAGAAGGTCGGTAGAATTAATTTATGTCACGCATTGAATACTAAAGGCGGTGTTCACTCAGAATTTACAATTATGAGAGAGTCAGAAAATAGTTTTTATCTTGTTTCTGCTGGAGCATATCAAAGATTGGATCACGATTGGATATTTGGCTGGATGCCAAAAGATGGATCAGTTCAATTTGAGAACTTAACAAATAGCAAAGGTGTTCTTGTGGTATCTGGACCGAAAGCAAGAGAACTAATGCAAAGGGTTTCAAATGACGATTTTTCAAACGAAAATTTTAAATGGCTGAGCGCAAAACAAGTTGATGTTGGCTTTGCACCAGTAAATGCAATGAGAGTTAATTTTGTTGGAGAGTTAGGATGGGAACTTCATCATCCTATTGAATATCAAAATCATATTTTTGATAAACTTATGGATGCAGGTCAAGACCTAGGTTTAAAACCTTATGGTATTAGAGCTATGAACAGTTTAAGAGTTGAAAAATCCTACAAACTAGTAGGAACTGAATTATCAATTGAGTATTCACCTTACGAAAGTGGACTAGATAGATTTATTCATCCAAACAAAGGAAGTTTTATTGGACTTGATGCTTTAAATAAATGGAGAGAAAAAGGCTTTGATAATAAACTTGTTACTCTAGAGGTTCACGAAACTAGTGATGCGGATGTATTAGGAAATAACCCGATTTATGAAAATGGTAGTGTTGTAGGACGTGCAACTGGTGGTGACTTTGGATTCAGGCTAGGAAAATCTATCGCACTAGGAATGGTTAAACCTGAGTTAGCAAATGTTGGACAAAAACTAAGGATTGATATACTTGGTAAAATGCATGAGGCAACAATTTTAGAAGAAAGTCCTTACGATGCAGAAAATAAATTATTGAGAGCTTAATGAAAATTTTAGTCGCTGTAAAAAGAGTTATTGATTATAACGTTCAAATTAGAGTTAAAGAAGACGGTAGTGGAGTTGTTACTGATAACGTTAAAATGTCAACAAACCCACCGGATGACAATGCTATTGAAGAAGCTGTAAAAATTAAAGAGTCAGGTAAAGCAACAGAAATAATAGCAGTTACTGTTGGCGAAGAAAAAGCTCAAGAGACAGTTAGAAAAGCTTTAGCAGTAGGAGCGGATAGAGGAATTCATGTAAAAATTGATAGCACCGTTGAGCCTCTTGCTGTCTCTAAAATTTTAAAAAAAATTGTTGAAAAAGAAAATCCAGACTTAGTTTTTATGGGTAAACAAGCAATTGATGATGACTGTAATCAAACAGGCCAAATGTTAGCAGCACATTTAAATTGGCCACAAGCAACTTTTGCCTCAAAAATAGAAGTGAACGATAAATCATTACAGGTCACTAGAGAAGTTGATGAAGGTTTAGAAACTATTGAAGTTAATATTCCGGCTATTATTACATGTGATTTAAGATTGAATGAGCCAAGATATGCGTCACTGCCAAACATTATGAAGGCTAAGAAAAAACCTATTGAACAGATTAATGCGTCAGATCTAGGAGTTGATACAAACCCTAGAATAGAACATATTAAGATTGAAGAACCGCCAAAAAGAAAAGCGGGTATCAAAGTTGCGAGTGTTGAAGAATTAGTACAAAAATTAAAAAATGAGGCTAAAGTAATTTAATGTCAGTTTTATTAATAGCAGAGCATAACAACAAAGAAGTAAAACCATTTACTTTAAATGCAATTACCGCTGCATCACAAATTGATCAAGATCTTCATGTACTATTAATTGGAAGTAAGGCAGATGATGTTGCAAAATCTTTATCTGAAGTTCCTATAGTAAAAAAAGTTCTGCAAATAGACCACGAAATTTATGAAAATTATATTGCTGAGAATTACACTGCAGCAATTTTAAAACACGCTGATAAATATTCGCATATTATTTGCTCAGCAAATACATTTGGAAAAAACCTTATGCCAAGAGTAGCAGCATTATTAGATATTTCACAAGTGAGTGATATTATAAAAGTTATATCTCCTGATACTTTTTTAAGACCAATCTATGCTGGAAATGCATTTGCTACAGTTAAAAGTAATGATAAAAAAAAATGTGTTACTATTAGACCAACATCATTTGAGGCAGCTGAAACAACTGGTGGAACTGCTGAAATAGAAAAAATCGATGCAGCAGACCAAACTGAAAATACGAAATTTATAAATAGAGAAGAAATCAAATCAGATAGACCTGAATTAGGTACAGCCAGAGTAGTAATTTCTGGTGGTAGAGGCTTACAAAGCGGAGAAAATTTCAAACTGATAACCGATGTAGCGGACAAGTTAAATGCTGCGATAGGAGCTTCAAGAGCTGCAGTTGATGCCGGATATATCACAAACGAACATCAAGTGGGACAAACAGGAAAAGTTGTTGTGCCTGATCTATATATAGCAGTTGGAATTTCTGGAGCCATTCAACATTTAGCAGGAATGAAAGAAAGTAAAGTTATTGTTGCTATAAATAAAGATGGTGAAGCACCTATTTTTAGTGTCGCAGATTACGGCTTGGAAGCTGATTTATTCGAAGCACTTCCTCAATTCCTAGAGGAACTGAATAAATTAAACACTATACAAAAATAACAAATACTGTAAGAAATTAGTATGTCCAGAGAAGTGATGGAATACGATGTAGTAATCGTAGGTGGCGGACCATCGGGACTTTCAACTGCTATAAAATTAAAGCAGTTAAATCCAGATATTAATGTCTGCCTTTTAGAAAAAGCATCTGAAATAGGTGCACATATTTTATCCGGGAACGTGTTTGAAACACGGGCCTTAGATGAACTATTGCCAAATTGGAAAGATCTTAATCCACCAATTAAAACTAAAGTTAATAAAGAAAAGTTTCTATTCCTAGGGAAGACAAAAAAAATAAGTTGGCCAACATGGTTATTACCTAAAGTGCAACAAAATCATAATAATTATATTATTAGTCTTGCTAATTTATGTAGATGGTTAGCAGAGCAAGCTGAAAGTCTTGGAATTGAAATATTCCCAGGTTTTCCGGCAAGTGAGGTTTTATATAATGAAGATGGTTCTGTTAAGGGTGTAGCAACTCAAGATATGGGTTTAGATAAAGATGGAAATAAAAAAGATGGTTATGAACCAGGAATAGAACTTCATGCAAAAGTTACAGTTTTTGCAGAAGGGTGTAGAGGACATTTAGGTAAAGAATTAATCAAAAAATTTGATTTAGATAAAGGAAAAGATCCACAACAGTATGGAATTGGATTTAAAGAAATTTGGGAGTTGAAAGAAGAAAATCATGACGAAGGTCTAGTGATGCATACAGCAGGTTGGCCATTAGATAATAGCACCTATGGGGGAAGCTTTGTTTATCATGCTGAAAACAAACAAATATTTTTAGGATATGTCATCGGTCTTGATTATAAAAATCCACATCTTTCTCCATTTGATGAATTTCAAAAATTTAAAACTCATCCTGCGATTAGATCAATATTAGAAGGTGGTAAAAGAATATCATACGGAGCAAGAGCACTTATAGAAGGAGGTTTTCAAAGTCTACCTAAAATGTTCATGCCAGGTGCATTATTAGTTGGTTGTGATGCTGGTACATTAAATATGCCGAAAATTAAAGGATCACACACTGCAATGAAAAGTGGAATGATTGCAGCGGAAACTATTATTGATCATATAAAATCAAGCCAAGAATTATCTATTTATGAGGAAAAATTCAAAAAAAGTTGGGTTTATAAAGAGTTGTATGAAGCTAGAAATGTTAAACCTAGCTTTAGCTGGGGTTTAATTCTTGGAATAATATTTACAGGAATTGATCAAATTTTATTTAAAGGAAGATTGCCATTTACACTTAAACACAAACATGCTGATCACGAAACCTTAAAACTAGCAAGTGAAATGCCAAAAATAGATTATCCAAAACCAGATAACATTATTACGTTTGACAAAACAAGTTCAGTTTATCTAACAGGAACTAATCATGCTGAAAATCAACCAGTACATCTTCAACTTAAAGATAAAGACTTGCCAATAAAATATACTTTAGGAAAATACGACGAGCCTGCACAAAGATATTGTCCAGTTGGAGTTTATGAAATTCAAAAAGAAAATGATGTTGAAAAATTTGTGATTAATTCTCAAAATTGTATTCATTGTAAAACTTGCGATATAAAAGAGCCATCACAAAACATTACATGGGTTACGCCTGAAGGTGGGGGTGGACCTAAGTACGGAAATATGTAATTAAGAAAGATCTATTGCAAATTTTTTTAAAGTTTCAATTGGTACTAACTTTAAAGTATTAACGTGAGTTTTTTTCAAATATATTGAACATCCAATTCCTGCTTCTAAAGCTCTTGCAACCCAACTGGCACATACACACCAATTATCTCCATCTACCAATCCAGGAAAACCAAATTCAGGGTGAGGTGTTATTAAATCGTTACCAGCCTCTTTGCACCATTCTAAAAATTCATCATTAACTTTTACGCAAACTGTGTGTAAACCTCGATCGTTTTCATCTGTGTTACAACAACCGTCTCTGAACCAACCGGTTAATGGATTTTTAGAACATTCTTCAAGATCTTCTCCAAGAACATTTTTTTGCGCCTCACTCATTAAATTTTAGTGGGATTAGGTTGTCCTTTATAAACAACTTCTGGATCAAATTTTTTCTTTTCTTCTTCAAATTTCATTTCTACTTTACGTCCATTTTCAATTTTTCCTGTAGGTACTGATCGATAAAAACATGATCTGTAACCAACATGACAACTTGCACCATCACCAATATCTACAGTTATCCAAACTGCATCTTGATCATCGTCAATTCTTATTTCTTTTACTTTTTGAGTAAAGCCGCTAGTTTTTCCTTTATGCCAAATTTCTTTTCTAGACCTGCTCCAGTAGTGAGCTTCTTTTGTTTCTATTGTTAATTTTAAAGCTTCAACATTCATATAACCGTGCATTAGGATCTCTTTAGTTTCTGCACATGTTGTAATTACAGGGATTAAGCCATCATTATCGAATTTTGGAGATAAAAGGTTACCTTCCTCTATATCAGCGACATTTTCTCTTTTTTTAAACATATATAAGTCGCATTATCTAACATATTACTGAATATATTAAATATTTTAAATTTAAGGATTTACTGTATAAAAAGGCGCTATGAAATTAGTAAAAGACACAGACAATAAAAATTTAGAGACTAAACAAGTTTCAGATAAAGAAGCTGAAGAAGCTTTGATTAAGATATTAACTTGGATTGGTGAGGATCCAAATAGAGAAGGTTTGTTAGAAACACCAAAGAGAGTAATAAAAGCATATAAGGAATTTTTTAGCGGGTATAAAGAGGATGCTAATAAAGTTTTAGAAAAAACTTTTGGTGACGTTGAAGGATATAATGACATGGTAATTCAAAAGAATATATCTGTGCAAAGTCATTGCGAACATCATATGGTTCCAATATTGGGTATGGCACACGTTGCATACATACCAAAAGAAAGAGTTGTAGGACTAAGTAAGCTAGCAAGGGTTGTTGATGTATTTGCAAAAAGGTTGCAAACACAAGAAAGATTAACACTACAAATTGCTAAATCAATTATGACTGCTCTTGATGCTAAGGGTGTTGCAGTAACAATCGATGCAGCTCATCAATGTATGACTACTAGAGGGATAAAAAAAGAAAGAGCATCTACAGTTACTAATTACTTTTTAGGTCAATTTAAGGACGATCTTTCTATTCAGAATAGATACTTACGATTTATTAAAGAATAGAGTATAATTACACATGTCTGATACTTTCAAAGCCCTGGTTATAAACCAGGTAGGTGAAAATTTTTCTCAAGAAGTTAAAGAATTAAATTTTGATTTTTTAAAGGAAGGTGAAGTCTTAGTTAAAATACAATACTCAGATCTTAATTATAAGGATGCTTTGATTTTAAAAGATGGTGCAAAATTAGTTAAAGAGTTTCCAAGAATTCCTGGAATTGATTTCTCAGGTACAGTAGCAGAAAGCAAGTCAGATGAATTTAAAGAAGGTGATGAGGTAATTCTTACTGGTTGTAGGGTTGGAGAATTATTTCATGGAGGATTCTCTCAATATGCAAGAGTTAAAAAAGAATTTCTGATAAAGAAACCTTCAGGTATTGATTTGAAGCAAGCAATGATGATGGGTACTGCAGGCTTTACAGCAATGTTGTGTGCATTTGCCGTTAAAGCAAAAGAAGAATTATTACTACAAAGTAAAGTGAACGATGTCCTTGTAACAGGTTCAACAGGTGGAGTAGGGATGGTTGCTGTAAATATTTTATCTAAAATGGGATGTAATGTAACTGCAATCACCGGAAAACCAGAAAAAGCTGATTATTTAAAGGAATTAGGGGCAAAAACTGTTCTTGATCGTAAAGAATTTGAAGGTGAGCCAAGATTAATTGGAAAAGGCACTTGGGATGGCGTTGTTGACACTGTTGGTGGAAATATTTTAGCAAATGCAATATCTCAAACAAGATTAAAAGGAATTGTGGCTGTCTGTGGTAATGCAAGTGGAACTAACAAATTAAATACTTCTGTAGTTCCTTTTTATATAAGAGCTGTAAAACTATGGGGCGTAGACTCAGTTAATGTAAGCAACAAAAGAAAAGAATTTGTATGGGGTGAAGTACCAAGTTTAGTAGATTTTAGTATTATAGAAAAATCAATTAAAATAGTTGGGCTTGAAGAACTATTGACTGTATTTCCGGAAATGCTTGAAGGAAAACTGAAAAATAGAATTCTAGTGGATGTAAATAAATAATGGATTGGGACAAATTAAAAATTTTTCATGCAGTAGCTGAAGCTGGTAGTTTTACAAGCGCTACTGTAATTCTAAATCTAAGCCAATCTGCAATTAGTAGACAAATTCAATCTTTAGAAGAAGATTTAAAAGTAAAGTTATTTGAAAGACATGCAAGAGGATTAACACTCACAGAAAATGGTGAATATGTTTATAAAACTGCACATGAAGTTATTAGTAAACTAAAGGAGGTAGAAACAACTTTAGGAGATCAAAAACATAAACCAACTGGAAAACTAACAATTACAACTGTTAGAAGTTTTGGTACTCACTGGTTAACCCCAAGAATTCAAGAGTTTATGCAATTAAATCCAGAAATTGAAATAGAATTAATTTTTGACGATAAAGAGTTAGATTTAAGTACAAGACAAGCCGATATTGGAATATTTATGAGAAGACCAAAACAACTAAATTATATTCAAAGAAAACTAATGGATATAAATTATCATATATATGGCTCAAATAAGTATCTTGAAAAACATGGCATGCCTAAATCTATTAATGATTTAAGCAAGCATAACTTTATATCATTTGGTAGAGGAGCCCCATCACCAGTGTTTAACCCAGATTGGGCATTAAAACTTGGTATAAAAGATAATAAAAAAAGAAAACCTGTTATGAAAGTAAATAGCGTTATGGGTTTACTGTTAGCAGTCGAAAGTGGTGTAGGCCTTGCGGCTCTTCCAGATTATTTAGTTTCTTTATCTCGAAATGTAATTAAAGTTCTACCCAGTGTTGAGGGTCCGATTACAGAGGCTCACTTTGTCTTTCCAGAATCTTTGAAAAATGTAGCTAGAGTGACAACCTTCAGAAACTTTCTTTATAGTAAAATTTCAGAATTTAAGTCTTAAAATATCAATAATATAGGCGTTAAGTGCGTCATTAATGCGATTGATAATCATTATCATTGCGAATAGTTATCAAAATCATTATAATTTATAAAAACTAAAAGAGAGAGATATATGAAAAAATTGACAATATCGGCACTAATCTTATCCTTATTTGCATCAAGCTTTGCAATAGCAAATGAGGTAAATATTTTTAATGCAAGACATTATAAAGCTGATGCAGAACTTTATAGTAAATTTACAGCAGCAACAGGAATTAAAGTAAACTTAATCAATGGTAAGGCTGGTGCTTTAGAAAAAAGAATGATCGAAGAAGGCGCTGATTCAGCTGCCGATCTTTACATAACTGCTGACGCTGGAAGATGTGGTGCATTTAAAGCAAAAGGAATGACTCAATCAGGCTTAGTTTCATCTACAATTAAATCATCTGTACCAAAAAGTTTTAGAACTACACACTGGGTTGGAGTAGCAAAAAGAGCAAGAATTGTTTACTACTCACCAGAAAGAGTAAGTGGTGCTGAGTTGTCAGGGTTAACTTATGAAAGTTTAGCTGATCCAAAATGGAAAGGCAGAATTGCAATTAGAGCTTCTAGCAACATTTATAACAAATCTCTTGTAGCTTCATTAGTTAAAAATAATGGAAAAAAAGCTGCACGTGAATGGGCTAAAGGAGTTGTTGCAAACATGGCAAGAGATCCAAAAGGAAATGATAGAGCACAAATTATGGCTGTAGCAGCAGGAGAAGCTGATATTGCTGTTGCAAATACTTATTACTTAGCTTTGATGTTATCTGGGAATAAAGGACCTGAACAACAAGAAGCTGCAAAAAAAGTTAAAGCTTTTTTTCCTAATCAGAATGATAGAGGAACACACATGAATATAAGTTGTGCAGCTTTAGTTAAAGGAGCGCCCAATAAAACTAATGCAATTGCACTTGTTGATTTCTTATTATCACCAGAAGCTCAAGAACACTTTACAAATAATACTTTTGAGTTTCCAATGATAGCTGGAGTTTCACCAAGTCCATTGGTAGTAAACAACTTAGGTTTAGATTTTAAACAAGATCTAACAACGAGTGTTGCTAGTTATGGAGCAAAGCAAGCTGACGCCTTAGAGGTGATGACGGCTGCTGGTTGGAAGTAACATTGAAAGTAAAAAAAAAATTTATGTCTGAGGTTAATTTAAATAAATCAGCCAATGCATGTGTACCATGTGCTGAGGAGTGTAAAAAAATTAACAAAAGAATAAATAAAAGGAAATTATCAGAGATAAGTACTAAAGATTTTCCGCACATTTCAAAGGTATTCAATATCTGACTTTTCTTAATTAAAGTGCCTATGCATCCTTCGTAGGCACTTTTAAAAATATTAAAAGAGACTATATAGGTCATTTAAATTACAAATATCTCTATGTTTACAAACAAATTTAACATCTGGTTTTTAAGCTCTCTGCTTATTTCATTGCTTGTTATAATTCCTATTTTGACAGTCTCTTTTAGTTTTTTTGAAGGTACTTCCAGATATTTTGACATACTTAAAAAAACTTTTTTGTTTGAATATATTTTTAATTCTTTGTCACTTTTAGTTGGTGTCTTAATACTAACTTTTTTTCTAGGTGTTGGATCTGCTTACATAGTCTCTTTTTACAAATTTCCAGGAGTTAACTTTTTTAAATGGGCATTAATTTTATCTTTTGCTATACCACCCTATATTTATGCATACTCTTTATTTGCATTTTTTGATAATTATGGCACTGCATTTACAATATTAAAGACTTTATTTGGTGATGGTGAGTACAATAAAAGTATACCAAAGTTTGATGGAATGTTTGGTTTAATATTATCTATTTCATTTTCTCTTTATGCATATGTTTATATTCTTGCAAGATCTTCTTTTTTATATCAATCACAAAATTTAATAGACCTTGGAAAAAATTTAGGTTTTTCAAAATTTAAATCTTTTTATTCAATAATATTACCAGCTGCCAGACCTGCCATAGTTGCAGGTCTCTCTTTAGTTGCAATGGAAACACTAGCAGAGTTTGGTGCAGTAGATTTTTTTTCAGTTAATACACTAACAACAGGTATATATAATGCTTGGATAACTTTTGATGATTTAGCTTTTGCTAATAGAATATCATTTTTTCTTTTGTTATTTATATTTATTCTTTTTCTGACTGAAAATCTATCTAGAAAAAAAGCGAAATATCACTTGGATACAAGAGGTGGTTTTAAACAAAAAGAAAAAATAAAACTTTCTGGAACAAATTCTTTTATTGCTTTTTTATTTTGTTTTTTATTGTTCTTTATAAGTTTTCTATTTCCATTAGGACAAATGCTTTATTGGACAATAAAATTTCCAGAAAATTTCTTTGATATAAATATAATTAATCTTTTATTAAACACACTTTATTTAGTAGTATTGTCCAGTTTAGTTCTAATAACATTTGCTTTGATTTCTAATTATGGAAATCGAGTTTCAAGAAATAAAACATTAAATTTTTTATCCACACTGTCGATTTCAGGTTATGCCATACCTGGTGTTATTTTAGCTGTCGCTTTTATAACTTTTATTGCCTGGTTTGATGAGAATATAATTAAATCCTTAGGTTTTTTATCAATTAAAAAATTATTTATTGGATCTGTTTTAGGTTTAATTATTGTATATTTTGTTCGTTTTTACTCACTAGCTTTCAATGGAATAAAATCAGGATATGAAAAAATAAACGTTTCAGTTGATGAGAGCGCATATCTTCTTGGTTATTCAAAAAGAAAAACATTTCTGAATATTCATGTACCATATTTGAGAAATTCATTATTATTTGTGGTTATTTTAATATCTCTTGAAATAATTAGAGAATTGCCAATTACCTTGGTTTTACGCCCATTTAACTTTGAAACATTTGCAACTACAGCTTATATCTCTGCATCAGAGGATATGCTTGAAGCAGCAGCAGTACCATCATTGTTTTTAATTTTAATTGCTGCCTTTTTTATTACAATAACTTCAAATTATATTTTAAAAGAGAATAATGGCTAATAACTTTTTAGAAGTAAATAACGTTGATTTCAAAGCTGGTGGAAAAACAAAAGTAAAAAATGTGTCTTTTTCAGTTCAAAACGAAGGAGACATCATTTGTCTTCTAGGGCCTTCAGGAATAGGAAAAACTACGATTTTGAGAACAATCGCTGGATTAGAAAAGATTAATAATGGATCTATAATTATCAATAATAAAACTATATCTTCAAAAAAAATTCACATTGAGCCAGAGGATCGAAATATTTCACTCGCCTTTCAAGACAATAGTTTATTTCCGCACTACAATGTTGAAAAAAATATATTAATTGGTACAGAAAAAAAAAATAAAAAAAAAATTAAAATAAATGCAAAAGAAATAGTAGAATTTTTAAATTTAAAAAAAATATTAAATAAATATCCACATGAGATTAGTGCAGGTGAAGCGCAAAGATCGTCACTAGCAAGAGCTTTAGTTTCGAATCCAGACTTATTATTATTAGATGAGCCATTGTCGAATGTTGACCAAAGCTTTAAAGAAGAAATTCAAGTCGAATTAAAACAATTATTAAGTAAATCCAAAATAACAACTATAATTGTTACACACGACTCATACGAAGCGTTTTACTTAGGAAGTAAATGTGGAATTATATTAAATAAACAACTTAAACAATTTGATGATCCTTATAATGTTTATCATTTTCCTAATTCAGTAGAAGTTGTAAATTTTTTAAATAGAGGAATTTTAATTCCTGCAAAAGTAACCAGTGAAAATAGTTTAGAAAATAAAGATCTTGGAACAATTAAAGGTAATTTTGTTAAACACTATCCAAATGGATCAGAGGTAAAACTTTTATTACAGCCAGAAGATTTAGAACATGATGATAAAAGTAATTTAAAATTAGAAGTCGTTGATCGTAAATTTAGAGGAACAAATTTTATTTATACTTTAAAAACACCAAGCGAGTTACAAATTCCAGTATTTGTTCATTCACATCATATTCACCAGCATGAAATAGACGAAAAATTTGGTATTAAACGACCAATTCACATTGACCACATTGTTTGTTTTTAAGTAATATTATACTTTAAAAATATACTCATGGATAAAGATTTACCAAGAAGCACTAAAGTTGTAGTTATTGGAGGCGGCGTAGCTGGAACATCGTGTGCATATCATTTAGCTAAATTTGGCTGGAAAGATGTTGTTCTGTTGGAAAGAGATCAGTTAACATCTGGAACCACATGGCATGCAGCTGGTTTAATGGGTCAATTAGGGGCTTCATCTACTATTACAAAGTTAAGAAAATATACTTTGGATCTTTATCAAGAATTAGAAAAAAAAACTGAATTGTCTATAGGATTAAAACAAAATGGAGCAATTACAGTAGCTACCACAAAAGAGAGAATGCAAGAATTGTTGAGACAAGCAACTACCGCTCAACTATCAGATGTTGAAGTACATGTTTTGGATAAAAAAGAAACAAAAGATTTATATCCTGTTGTAAATAATGATGACATTATTGGAAGTGTTTTTATGCCAAAAGATGGTCAAGCTGATCCAGTAGGCGTAACTAATGTTTTAGCAAAAGCTGCTAGAATGGAAGGAGCACAAATTTTTGAAAAAACACCTGTAACAAAAATTCTTGTTAAAAATAATTCTATAATTGGAGTAGAGACTGATAAAGGAAAAATTGATTGTGAATATGTTGTTTTAGCAACAGGTATGTGGTCTAGACAAATAGGTGAAAAAATGAATGTTAGTATTCCATTGTATCCCAATGAACATTTTTATGTGATCACAGAACCAATGAAAGATTTACCAAAAAACTTACCAGTTTTAAGAGATTATAATAATTGTCTCTATCTTAAAGAAGACGCAGGTAAAATGTTAGTTGGAATTTTTGAACCAAATGCAAAACCAGCCTTTAAAAATACTGGTGTTGTGCCAGATGATTTTTCCTTTGGTGAATTACCAGATGATTTTGATCATTTCGAACCTTATTTACAAAAATCATTTCACAGGTTGCCTATGTTGGAAAATGCAGGAATTAGAAAATTTTTCTCTGGCCCAGAATCATTTACTCCTGATACTCAATATCTTTTAGGTGAAACGCCTGAGATTAAAAAACTTTTTACATGTTGTGGTTTTAATAGTATTGGAATTGCAAGTTCAGGAGGCGCTGGAAGAGTTACTGCAGAATGGATGATTAATGGACACATTAATGAGGATTTATTTTCATTAGATATTAAAAGATTTCAAAAATTTCATTCATCAAAAAAATTTATAATGGAAAGAGTGACAGAAACACTTGGTGATTTATATGGAATGCATTGGCCATTTAAACAACATAAAACATCAAGAAACCAAATTGTATTACCCTACCAAGAGGAGCTAAAAAAATTAGGAGCTTGTTTTGGAACCTCGGGTGGTTTTGAAAGACCTATGTGGTATGCGTTGAAAGGTGAAAAGGCTGTTTACAATTATAGTTTTGGTTATCAAAATTGGTATCCATCAGCTGAATTTGAGACCAAAAATGCCAGAGAAAACGTTGGATTATTTGAGCTATCTCCTTTTTCAAAATTTGACCTAGAAGGGCAAAATGTTCATGAAGAATTACAAAAAATTTGTACAGCAAACATAAAGGATATTGAGGGTAGAGCAACTTATACCCAGATGTTAAATGAAGATGGAGGAATAGAGACTGATGTTACTGTTACTTGTCTTGAAAAAAACCATTTTAGAGTGATAGGTCCAGCAGCAACAAGAGAACATGATAAATTTCACATAAAAAAACATATTTCAGAAGAGGTCAATTTTAATGATGTAACAGAAGATTTAACATGCCTAGGATTATACGGACCCAACTCAAGACAATTACTATCTAATATTAGTAATGACGATTTTACAAATGAAGGTATAAAGTTTAGTCATGGAAAATTTGTTACTATTGACGGAGTTAAAGTATGGGCTCAAAGATTATCTTATGTAGGTGAAATAGGATTCGAATTATATACAAACATAGATGAAAGCAAAAAATTATTTTTAGCCATTATTAAAGAGGGTAAAAATCATGGCTTATCACTGTGTGGTGCCCATGCTATGGATATTATGAGAATGGAAAGTGGTTTCTTACATTGGGGACATGATATATCACCTGAAGAAAATCAATATCAAGCAGGACTTAATTTTGCAATTAGTTATAAAAAAAATATAAATTTTGTTGGAAAAGAAGCATTATTAAAAATTAAAGATAAAAATCCTACAAAATCATTAGCTATGATGGTATTAAAAGATAACGTACCTGGAGAACCTTTGTTACTTCATGAAGAGCCAATTTACTTAGATGATAAAATAATTGGCAGAACAACATCAGGAAATTATTCATTTAATTTTAAAAAAAATATTTCATTTGGTTATGTCAACTCTGGAAATTCTATTGAAGACTTGATTAATAAAAATTTATCTATTGAAGTTGAAAAGAAAAAATACCCTGTAACAATAATCAAAAAACCTTTAAATCAAAAAAATATAAAAAATATTTAATGTTAAAGATAATTTCAAAAAAAAATAAGGCTGCAGAAATTATTTGTAACCTTAATAAAATTGATAATAAGCAATTAAAAGAAATTAAATCAACACTTGATAAGTATGGAATGATTTATTTTCCAAAACAAAAACTTACTTCTAAGAATTATCTTAATTTTGCAAAAAAATTTGGTAAACCAGCCAATTATCCAAGATTGAAAGGCTTGAATAAAAAATATCCTCAAATAACTGTTGTACAACGTAAATCTACTGACAAAGGGCCTAGTTTTGGTGAACAATTTCACACAGATTCCTCTTATACAAAAAAACCTCCTAGATACACCATGTTACTTTCAAAATTAGTACCTAAAAAAGGTGTTGCTAATACTGACTTTTCTTCACAGTACTTAGCTTATGAAAAATTATCAAAAAATTATAAAAATAAGCTTAAAAAATTAAAAGGCATCTATTCTTCGCATGGACCAATATCAATTACAACAGTTGAGAGAGAAAAAGAAAAAGGAAAAATATCTAAAGAACTGATTTCCAGACATAAAATAATTAGAACTATTAAAAATAAAAAAACTATATACTGTAGCCCAGGGCACTTTTTAAAATTTAATACGCATATGACTAAACAAAAAAAAGAACTAAAGAAATTCTTATTCAATCATCAGACAAAAAAAACCTTTCAATATTCATTAGAATGGGAAAAAGATCAGCTTGCTGTTTGGGATAATAGAGCCATGCTCCATCAGGCTACACCGTTTAAAGGTAATAGAATACTTCATAGAATAACAATACTTTAATAAAATGTATTCAATATTTCTTGGGTTAACACCTTTTATCTTTATCACACTATTTGGTTTTGTTTTTGGAAAACTTAAAATTTTTGATTTAGGTCATGCAAAAGTTTTAAATTTGTTTTTATTCTATGTAGCGGTCCCTGCCTTAATTATTAAATTTGTTGCTCAAAGTGAAATAGGCCAAGTTGATATAAAACAAATAGTTTCTTATTTTTTAATGCAAGGAAGTCTTGGGTTTTTAACATTTTTATTAACATCTAAGTTTTTTAAAAGACCTATTCCAGAATCTATTATATGGGCATTGATGGTAGCACTATCTAATCATGTAACATTATTATTACCTATTACAAAAATCTATTTTGGCACTGAAGTAATAACTCAAGTAACAAGTATAATATTAATGGATGGGGTTATTTTATTATCTGTAATTGCTTTTTTTTTAGAACTTACTACTAAAAAAAATATTCGTTTAACCATATTTATAAAGAACATAGTTCTTAATCCAATGATATTTTCAATCTTGATTGGTCTTTTACTATTTGTATTTAAGATAAATATCGACGATACGCCAATAGACTACGTACTTTCTGTTTTGGCAGCTTGTGTTTCGCCTATAGGACTTTTTGCAATTGGTATCACATTATCTTTTTACACACATAAAGTTATTAATAAATTAACTGCTTCTATATCTATATTGAAATTAGTTGTTTCACCAATCATCCTCTTGATAATCGGCTTTATTATATTTGATGCTGGGCTACCTGAAAAAATTCCTGGTGCTTTTTTTGTTAGTGTTGCACCATGTGGTCATACAGCTGTCGTATTGTGTTCTGCCTATAATGTAAGTCCTGCAAATATAATAAAAGCTTTATTTATCTCAACTTTTGCATCATTTGTTACAATATTTTTTGCTATTCAATATTTAACAACCTAAGTTAATTAATATTATCTAAGATTTTATTAGCACATTCTTTTGTATTGCTATCACCATCTAGATCTTTAGTTCTATTTTGTTTTTCTAGCAAAGTTTTTTCGATTGAACTCACTATTCGTCTGGCAGCTTCTTTTTCTCCCAAGTAATCTAACATCATGGCACCAGACCATATTTGTCCCACGGGATTAGCAATACCTTTTCCTGCTATATCTGGGGCTGAACCATGTACCGGTTCAAATAATGATGGATATTTGTTTGTAGGGTTAATATTTCCAGACGGTGCAATGCCTATAGTTCCAGTACATGCTGGACCTAGATCTGATAAAATATCTCCAAATAAGTTTGAAGCCACGACAACATCAAACCATTCAGGATTTAAAACAAATCTAGCAGTTAATATATCAATATGAAATTGATCAGTTTCAATTTCAGGATAGCTTTTCTTATTTTCATTAAATCTTTCATCCCAGTAAGGCATAGTTATTGATATACCATTAGATTTTGTAGCATTGGTTAATTTTTTTCTTTTACGTTTTTTTGCTAATTCAAATGCAAACTTTTGCACTCTGTCTATCCCATGTTTTGACATAATAGTTTCTTGAATTACAATTTCTCTTTCAGTATTTTGATACATCTTTCCACCAACTGAAGAATACTCTCCCTCTGTATTTTCTCGAACTATCATCATGTCAATATCGCCGGGTTTCTTATTAGCTAATGGGGCATTAACACCTTCAAATAATTTTACTGGTCTTAGATTTATAAATTGATCAAATTCTCTTCTAAACTGAAGTAGTGATCCCCATAATGTAACATGATCTGGGTATCGATCTGGCATTCCAACAGCGCCAAAAAATATAGCATCATAGCTACCAATTTTATCCTTCCAATCATCAGGCAACATTTTTCCGTGTTTTTCATAATAATCACACGATGAAAAATCAAATTCATCAATTTGTAATTTGAATTGATGTTGATTGGCAACCTCTTTTAAAATTTTTTGAGCTTCTGGAACTACTTCTTTACCAATTCCATCTCCTGCAATGGATGCAATTTTATACTCTTTCATTTTTATTTTGTGAAAGTATCGTTAAATTGTTTTGCAACTCTTACAAAAGTAGTACATTTACTTAATTGTTTTAATGAAGGAGCACCTACATAAGTGCAACTACTTCTAACGCCACCTAGAATATCTTGAATTGTATCTTTTATTTTTCCTCTATATTTAATTCTTACAGTTCTTCCTTCACTACTTCTGTAATTTGATAATCCTCCATAATGCTTTTTATTTGCTGTTTCAGAGCTTGAACCATAAAATTCAATATATTTTGAGCCGTTTGATTTAACTATTTTACCCTTGCCTTCGTCGTGACCTGCAAACATTCCACCTAACATTACAAAATCTGCACCACCCCCAAAACCTTTTGCAACATCTCCAGGACATGTACATCCACCATCTGCAATTATATGAGCACCTAAACCATGTGCTGCATCAGCACATTCAATTACAGCACTTAATTGAGGGTAGCCAACTCCTGTTTGAATTCTTGTTGTACAAACACTTCCTGGACCAATCCCAACTTTTACAATATCTGCACCAGATAAAATAAGTTCTTGTGTCATGTCTGCAGTAACTACATTTCCAGCTATAATAGTTTTTGTAGGATATTTATCTCTTACAGATTTAAGAAATTTACTAAAGTATTCAGAATAACCATTAGCAACATCAATACAAATGAACTTTATAAATCCAAATTCTCTTAAAACTTTGTTTAAATTTTCAAAATCTTCTTTTTTAGTACCAATGCTAATAGCTATATTTTTATAAATAGATTTAATTTTTTTAAATTGTTTTATTTTTTTTATATCATGTTGTTTAGTTAAACATGTAATCATGCCATATTCAGATAATTTCTCAGCTACTCCAAGCTCTCCGACCCCATCCATATTTGCAGCCATTATAGGAATACCCGACCACTCATTTTTACTATATTT
Source organism: uncultured Pelagibacteraceae bacterium (assembly GCA_902599665.1). Classification (GTDB taxonomy): domain Bacteria; phylum Pseudomonadota; class Alphaproteobacteria; order Pelagibacterales; family Pelagibacteraceae; genus Pelagibacter. Next base: position 72,935 of record CACKGK010000002.1, read on the forward strand.
AAATCTGTATGTTCTTAGAAGATTTACATCTTTACGACTTTGTAGCGTACTTCTTTTAGGTCTAAAAAGGACGTCTGAATAATCTAGTTTTAATTCTTCTTCAATTCTCACAAATCCGAATTTATACAGGTGCACAAAGTAAATTCAAATTAAATATTATTAATATTGATACTAAGCTTTCATTAGTTATACTTTCAAAAATTCATATTATTAAGCATGTTTAAAGGATTTAAGTCAAAATACATAAAAGTTAGAAAAGGTAAAATTTTCTGTAGAGTTGGAGGTAAGGGTCCACCGTTACTTTTACTTCATGGTTATCCACAAACACATTTAATGTGGCACAAGACTGCACTAGAATTATCGAAAAAATTTACGGTTATTGCTGCAGACCTAAGGGGATATGGTAATAGTTTAGCTCCACCCTCAGATAAAAATCATTTTAATTATTCCAAAAGAGAAATGGCAAGTGACATGAAACAAATAATGGAAAAATTAGGTTATTCTAAATTCTTTGTAGCTGGACATGATAGAGGAGGAAGAGTGGCTCACAGATTAGCAAGGGACCATAGAAAAAATATATTAGCTTTGAGTGTTTTAGATATTTGCCCCACACTAGATATGTATGAATTAACAACTAAAGACTTTGCTAAAGCATACTTTCATTGGTTTTTTTTAATTCAACCTAAGTGGCTACCTGAAAGAATGATTATGAGTGATCCAAGAAAATGGATGAAATACTGCTTAGATAAATGGTCTGGAAATCATAAATTTGGAAAAGTTGAAGAAGTTTATTTAAAATGTTTTAAGCAACCAAAAAGAATTCATGGATCATGTGAAGATTATAGAGCTTCTGCAACAATTGACTTGGATCATGATAAAAAAGACAGAAAGAAAAAACTAAATATTCCTATTCAAGTATTGTGGGGAAAAAAGGGTGTAATTGGTAGACAGTTCAAACCAGTAAAAATTTGGCAGAAATATACAACTAAAAAAATTGAAGGACATGCAATAAATTCAGGTCATTTCATTCCAGAACAAAACCCAAAAGCAACTGTAAAATATTTAACCGATTTTTTTTTAGATAAAATTAGGTAATTTATGTGTTTTGATGTGATCAATGATCGCGCATATCATTCTTGATTATAAATAATTCGCCCTTAAATATGGTCTATGACCTCTTTACTGAAAAATTCAGAATTATCTATAGAAAAAGCTGATAAAATTGTTTCAGAGACTTTAAATAGTTGTGATGATGGTGAACTTTACGTCGAAGATACAAAATCAGAAACCATTGTTTTAGATGATAATAAAATCAAAAGTTCAAACTATACCTCTGATTTAGGCTATGGTTTTAGAGCGGTCACAGGTGATACCGTGGCTTACTCACATTCAAATGAAATTTCAGAAAAATCGTTAAAAAATTCAAGTGATAATCTTAAATCAACCTTAAAAAACAATAGTGGCACTTACAATTCAGAAATAAAAAAAACTAATCAAAAACTTTACAAAGACATTGATCCCATTGAAAGCAAATCAATGAAATCAAAAATAGAGTTACTAAATAATATGAATGAGTATGCCAGATCTAAAGATAGTAGTGTAAAGCAAGTTACAGCTAGTCTTTTAGCTGAGAAGAAAAATATTGAAATTATTAGATCTGGTGGAGAGCTATTATCAGATAATCGACCATTGGTAAGAATTAACATGTCAGTGATGGTTGAAAAAAATGGAAGAAAAGAAACTGGTGTTTATGGAATTGGCGGAAGACAAGATTATGATGAATATTTAAAGAACGATAACTGGAAAAAAGTTTGCGATGAAGCTTTTAGGATTGCAAACACAAACATAGAAAGTAAACCCTCACCAGCTGGAGAGATGAAAGTTGTGCTCGGACCAGGCTGGCCTGCTATTTTAATTCATGAAGCTGTTGGCCATGGTTTAGAGGGAGACTTTAATAGAAAAAAAACTTCTGCGTTTCATGATTTGGTAGGAAAAAAAGTTGCAAGCAAAGGAGTTACAATAATAGATGATGGCACAATAGATAATAGAAGAGGTAGTTTAAATATTGATGATGAAGGAACTCCAACCGAAAGAACTGTTTTAATAGAGGACGGAATTCTAAAAAATTTTATGCAAGATAGATTAAACGCCAGATTAATGAATACAAAATCCACAGGAAATGGAAGAAGAGAAAGTTATAAACATGTCGTAATGCCAAGGATGAGAAATACAATCATGTTAGGCGGTACAAACACTCAAGAGGAAATGATTAAATCAGTCGATAAGGGAATATTTGCGGTAAGTTTTGGTGGTGGTCAAGTGGATATAACATCAGGAAAATTTGTTTTCAATTGTACAGAGGCATATGAAATAATTAATGGCAAAGTAGGAGCTCCGATTAAAGGCGCAACTTTAATAGGTGATGGACCATCATCATTAAAAGAAATTTTAATGGTTGGAAATGATATGATGTTAGACCCAGGAATTGGCACCTGTGGAAAAGCAGGACAAGGCGTTCCGGTTGGTGTTGGACAACCATCTTTGTTGATAAACAATATGACAGTGGGTGGAACTCAATTGTAATCTCAATGATTAAAGATCAAGATTATCTAAAAAAAATTGCTGATATTTGTCTTAGCAAATCAAAAAAACTTGGCTCAACTGATGCAAGTATTTTGGTACAGAGTTCTATATCTGAAAATATTAATGTTAGGAATAAAAAATTAGATGGTTCTGAAAGATCAGAAAATCTTGGAGTTGTCCTTACTACATATTTAGGAAAAAAAAAGTCCTCAATTGCATCATCAAACCTTAAAGAGAGTAACTTAAATGAATTAGTTGATAGATGTATTGAAACAATGAAGATAACGCCCGAAGATGAATATAATTCACTGCCAGATAAAGATCTTCATTTTAGCGGTTTGAAAGATTTAGATTTATACGATGAAACTCATTTGAGTAATGAAGATAAAATTAATTATATAAAAGAAGCAGAAGATGAGGCTTTTTCAAATAATAAAATTGTAAATACCAATGGTTCAGGATTTGGGGAAAATAAATCAAATTTTTTATTAGCTAATTCAAATGGATTTTCTGATGGATATAAAACTTCTCAATTTACAGCTTATTGTGAAGTTGTTTCTAAAAGCAATGGAAGCATGGAAAGAGATTATGAATATACTAGTAAAAGATTTTATAATGACATTTTAAAACCAAAAGAGCTTGGATCTATCGCAGCGGATCATGCTGTGAAAAAATTAAATCCAAAAAAGATTAAAAGTGAAAAAATTAGCCTTATATTTGACAAAAGAATATCAAAAAACTTTCTTTCAATCTTTGCTAGCGCCATTTCATCAAGTGCCATTGCAAAAGGCACTACTTTTTTAAAGGACAAATTAAACCAAAAAGTATTCAACACTGAAATAAATATTAATGATCGCGGTGATATCAAAAAAGCTAATGGATCACGTTATTTTGACAGTGAAGGTATAGGTATAATTAATTTAGATTTAATTAAAAATGGAATACTTCAGGATTATTTGATTGACACTTACAATGGAAAAAAAATAAACAGAAAATCTAATGGTAGAGCAAGCGGTACAACAAATCTGTATTTTGAAAACGGATCAAAAACTTTTAGTGAGTTGATAAAATCAGAAAAAAAACTTCTTTACATAAAAGAAACTATCGGTCACGGCACAAATATTATTAATGGAGATTATTCCGTAGGTGCAAGTGGTATAATGATTGAAAATGGTGAATTTTCATATCCGGTAAGTGAAATAACAATCGCTGGAAATTTAAATAATATTTTTCAAAATATAACTCTAGCTGACGATCTAGAATTTAATTATTCTACCAATTCACCAACAATGCATGTTGAAGGTATGATTGTTGGGGGGAAATAAGAATTAATGAAAATTATTTTAAAAAGCTTAATAGTCTTAACTTTATTTTTTAATCCAGTCTTTTCAGCAGATAATAATCAATTAGATAAACTTTTTGAAAAACTTTTAGAGGATGGCGAAATCTCAGCAAGGGAAACTGAAATGAGAATTTGGGGTATTTGGACAACTCATCCAAAAGATCAAAACTTAACCAGTTTATTATCTAGAGGAACATCATTTATGAACAGTCAAGAATACCAAAAAGCTGAAAATATATTTACAACTGTTATCAAACTGGATCCAAAATGGGCTGAAGCTTGGAATAAACGAGCTACAGTTCTTTATTTGATGGGTAAGTATCAAGCGTCACAAGACGACATTGATGAAGTTTTAAAATTAGAAAAAAGACATTTTGGAGCTTTATCAGGTCAAGGCTTAGTGCAAATAAAATTAAAAAACTATGAAAAAGCTTTAAGCAGCTACGAAAGAGTAAAAAAAATTTATCCATCAATGAGGTCTCCAAAAATAATGATACCACAAATTAAGGAACTAATTAAAGATCAATCTGTTTAAAATGAAAAAATTAATTTTAATTTTTTCAGTTTTATTGTTTCAATTTAATTATTCATTTGCCAATGACAAAGTTATTGAATCTTTAAAAGAGGGAGGCAAACTTATATTTATAAGACATGCACTTGCCCCGGGTAATGGTGATCCAGAAAATTTTGAATTGCAAAACTGTTATACTCAAAGAAATTTAAATGAAATAGGAATTCAGCAATCAAAAAAAATTGGATTAATTTTTAAAAAAAATGAGATTAAAATTGATAATATTTATTCTAGTGAGTGGTGCAGATGTAAAGATACTGCAAAATATGCTTTTGATGACTTTGAGACATTTGACGCTCTAAATTCATTCTACGATATAAGATTTGCAGCTAATGAGGATAAACAGATAAAAGATTTTTATGAATTTATAGACAGTATAGATAGTAAAAATAATATTGTATTTGTTACGCACTACGTAGTTATTGGGGCAATTTTAAATATTGGAACATCTTCTGGTGAAATTGTTGTGACAGATAAAAACTTGAATATTATTGGATCAATCGATACTTTATAATATACAAAAATTATGAAAACGATCTTTGTTATAGGCTCGAAAAAACATACACTTAAGTACACAAGAAAAATGCCTGAAGGAGAAGTAAAAAAAATGAAATCATTTGTGACAAATAAAGGTCAAAAATTAGAGAAAACATCTAAATTCAAAATTCTTAAAGTTTCCGAAGAAAAATCTGCAAGAACTTTTAAAATTAATTTATAAATTTTTTTAAAATCAAATAGAAAATGAAGAATTCAAAAAGAAGCAACGTTGATCCCTTTATTGTAATGGATGTAATGGAGTCCGCTAGAATAGCTGAAAAAAATGGCAAACATATTATACATATGGAAGTAGGGCAGCCAGGTACCCCAGCTCCAAAATTAGCAAAAAAATTTATCACTAAAGAAATATCTAATAATAACTTAGGCTATACAGTTACACTTGGACTTCCCGCTTTGAGAGAACGTATTACCAAGTTATACGGAGATTGGTACAACATTGATTTAAATCCAAATAGAGTTGTAATAACCGTAGGTTCATCTGGAGCTTTTATTTTATCTTTTACATCTTTATTTAATATTGGTGATAGAGTGGGTATAGCAGCACCTGGCTATCCTAGTTACCGACAAATTTTAAAAGCTCAAGATTTAATTCCAGTAGATATTCAAACTAAAATACAAAATAAATTTCAGCCAATACCTGATGATATAAAAAAAAATAATTTAAACGGTATCCTTGTTGCATCTCCTGCAAATCCTACTGGATCGATGGTTGATAAGGAAACTCTAAAAAATTTAATAAACGCTGCACATGAGAATAATGTGAGCTTTATAAGTGATGAAATATACCACGGTATTCAATATGAAAATAATCCCACAACAGCGTTAGAAATAACAGACAGATGTTATGTTATAAATTCTTTTTCTAAATATTTTTCAATGACAGGTTGGCGAATAGGCTGGATGATTGTTCCAGATGATCATGTAAGGCAAGTAGAAAGATTATCACAAAATTTATTTATATGTCCACCACATGTAAGCCAATTGACAGCGTTATCGGCAATGGACGCCGATATTGAATTAAATGAAAATGTAAATGTTTATAAAAAAAATAGAGAAATACTTTTAGAAGAATTACCTAAAGCCGGATTAGGAAAATTTTCTCCTCCTGATGGTGCATTTTATATTTATGTTGATATTTCTAAATACTCTAATGACAGCCTTAATTTTTGCAAAGAAGTGTTAGATAAAGCTGGAGTTGCAATAACTCCTGGACTTGATTTCGATCAAAAAAGAGGAAATTCTACAATAAGGTTTTCATACGCTAGAAGCACTGAGGATATAATTGAAGGAGTAAATAGAATAAAAAAATTTATGAAAGATCAGTATTTAAAATAACAATGAAAACCGCTATTTTGTTTGGCTCATCTGGATTAATTGGATCTAATTTACTAGATAATTTAATCAACAATAATACTTACAACAAAATAAAAATATTTGTTAGAAAATCACCTTCTATTGATAATACAAAAGTTGAAGTGATCAATACCGATTTTTTAGATTTAGACACTTTAAAAGAAAAATTAACTGGTGATGATTGTTTTTTTTGTATTGGCACAACTCACAAAGATACTCCTGATAAAAACGAATATAGAAGAATAGAATATGATCTGCCAGTAGATATAGCAAAAATTGCAAAATTTAATTCAATTAGTAATTTTATTTACGTCTCCTCAATTGGAGCAAAACCAAAAGCCTCAAGTAAATATTTAAAAAATAAAGGTCAAGTAGAGGAAGAGCTAAAAAAGATTGGATTTTCAAACCTAAGTATAATTCAACCCTCATTTTTAGTTGGAAAAAGAAAAGACTTTAGAATTGTTGAGGTTTTAGGAATTCCTGTGATGAAATTTCTATCCTTATTCTTTTTTGGTGGACTTAAAAAATATACTCCAATAAAGGTTGAGATAGTTGTGAATGCAATGATAAAACTTGCTTCAGAAAATAATAGTGAGCAAACTTATTTGTCTGATAACTTGCAAGAGTTAGGATCTAACTAAATGAGAAAATCAATAATATCAATATCTTTTTTGATTTATATATTCTGTTTTTTGCCTTACTCTAATTCAATGGCCTATGAGGAATCTCAATATGATGTAGTGTATAAATCTGAAATATACGAAGTGAGATATTATAAAGACCGTTTAGTTGTCGAGACTTCAAGTAGAAATGATGACAGTAGTTTTAGAAAACTTTTTAAATATATTTCAGGTCAAAATAATAAATCCCAAGAAATTAAAATGACTGTGCCAGTAACTCAGGGTGAGAAAGACAATGGATACTATATGCAATTTTATCTTCCATCAAAATTTACAAAAGAGAATGCGCCTATACCCACAAATTCAGATCTTAAAATCTCAACAATAGAAGAAGGTTTTTTTGCTGTAATAGAATATTCTGGAAGAGCCTCAGATAATAATTTCTTCAAACATAAGGAAATTCTTAATAAAAAACTTTTAGAGGATAAAGTAATCATTAAAGGACCTTCAATAAGAGCAACCTATAATGGACCTTTTACACTTCCTATGTTGAGACGTAATGAGGTTATGTTCAAAATTTTATGGCAAAAGTGAAATTATGAGAATCAAAAGACTTATTCAAAAAAAAACAAAAAAATTCATAATAAAGAAACTATCAAATAATTTTAGTACATTATTTCAAGCATATAATTTATCAAAAACAAATTTTTGCAATATTAACAATGTTAAAATAAAATTTTTTAAAAATACATCCTTAGCAAAAAAAGGAGAGGCATTGTATCTTAAAATTGATGGACAAATACTACCAAAGATTATTGAGACAGGTAAATTTGATGATTTCTTATTTAATTTTTTGAAAAAAAACTTAAAAAAAAATTCTCTTTTTATTGATGTTGGAGCAAACCACGGTCTAGTATCAAAACAAGTTTCAAATTTAAAAAAAATAAAAAAAATAATTACATTTGAGCCTGTAAAAGACATTTATGAGCTTTCATTACTAAATTTGAAAGATAAAAAATATGTCGAACAATTTAACTATGGTTGGTCAAAAAATAATAATAAATATCCACTTTATGAAAATCCTGCAAATTCAGGTGATTATAGTTTAATTCCAAACAAACAAAGAAACATAAAACATATTTTCAATTTTAAAAATGCAAATAATGTACTGAATAGAATCGTAAAAAAAAATAAGAAACTTAGCTTAATATTAAAAACTGACTGTCAAGGATATGATATTGAGTTGTTTAATTCAATTGATGATAAATATTTGAAACTAATAAGTATTTATTTTCTTGAATGTAAAGAAATTAAAAATAAACAAAAAGGTATCTTTGAAAAAAAAATAAAATTTTTTAAAAAAATATTTATTTCATGTCCCTTAATTCATTCAAATGTTAAACAAATTAGGATATCAGATCTTGAAAAATATTTTAATTATAAGGTTGAATTTGATCTAATTCTGATGAAATAATATTATTGATAAAATTACATATAGCATATTCTTTTTATTTATTTATAAGACAATTTATAATCAGAAAGGAATTTATGAAAAATATTTTAGTAATTTTATTTGTACTATTTGGTTTAAACAGCTCTGTTTTTGCTGATGGTCATGTAAAAAGAATTTTATCAACTAGTCAGACTGGTATGGGTAACGATATTGTTTATCCATCCGGAAAAGCAAAGATCACAGCTTTTGAATTTACTGTGCCCGTAGGAGGCCCTGTAGTTCCACATACTCACTCGTTCCCTGTTTTAATAATGATACAACAAGGAGAAATTGAACTTACTCAAGGTGGCAAAAGCTATGTTTATAAAGCTGGAGATGCATTTATTGAAGATGTAGGTGTGGCTCATGAGTCTAAAAATATTGGAGATGTTCCTGTTAAAGCAATTGTTGTTGCTATGGGTGTTGAAGGTCAAAAAATTATGACCCCATTAAAATAGATTTGTGAATAAGTAAATTTTTAAATATGGGGCAGTTATTTTTACATGCCCCATATCTCATTCTTTAAGCTATATTTTTTTAGTCTCTTTCTTTATGTGTGCTAACGTTTCTCCAGAGTTTTTTCCTGATTTGATAACGTATCCACTTGTGCCATTTGCATTAGTTTCTACAGTTTTCAAATTTCGAAACATAAGTTGATTTAGCTTAGCGTTCTTTGAGCCTCGGCTAAACGAACTTAAAACTCTGTGCATTCTCTTCATACACTCTCCTTGTTTGTTTTCCAAAACTCGCTTGTAACCGATGCGATATCGGTCTCTTTTTCACCATGAGATATGGTAAAAGTAATTTACCATTTTAGAAAATTGATTTCAAATCATTATATAAACCAAAGGTTCAAAATGGGTTTTATTAATTATATTTTTAAACAAAAATTTAATTAGAATTAAATGCAGTCCATTTACTATTATTCTCACTAGACTTAATAACGTTTTCTATAAATTTCATTCCTTCAATCCCATCATCAATAGTGGGGTAACAATTATTTGATTTATCATATTCTTGATTATTAATATTAGCTGAAAGCTCTTTGTAAACATCACTATAAATATTAGCAAAACCTTCTAAATAACCTTCTGGATGACCTTGGGGAATTCTTGTTACATTTTTAGCTTCATCACTAGTAATATTGCTTCCTCTTGTAATGTTTTGAGCAGGGCTACCAAATTTAGTATAACTCAAGTAATTTGGATCTTCTTGTCTCCACTCAATTCCAGCCTTTTCTCCATATATTCTAATTTTAAGATTATTTTCGTTTCCAACTGCTACTTGGCTTGACCATATTGATCCTTTTGCACCCCCTTTAAATCTTAGCATTATTTGGGCATTATCATCTACTTTTCTCCCTTCAATAAATGTATGAATATCAGCTGAAATTTCATCTACCTCCAATCCAGTTATAAACCTAATCAAATTATAAGCATGAGTTCCAATATCTCCTATACAACCACCAGCGCCGGATCTATTGGGATCAGTTCTCCATTCGGCTTGCTTTAATCCACTATCCTCTGCTTTTGTTGTTAACCAATCTTGTGGATATTCAGCTTGAATAACTCTTAAAAAACCCAAGTCTCCCTTTTGAACTAAAGATCTGGCATGTCGAACCATTGGATATCCAGTGTAATTATGTGTCAAAGCAAATATTAATTTTTTGCTTTCAATTACCTTTTTAAGATCTATTGCTTCCTTACTAGACATACCAATTGGCTTATCGCAAATAATATTTATCCCATTTTCTGCAAAAATTTTTGCAATAGGTACATGTAAATGATTTGGAGTTACTATTGAAACTACATCAATACCATCTGCTCTAGTTGACTCTTTTTCAGCCATCTCTTGATAGGTTTTATAGATTCTATCATTTTCTAGACCAAGATTTTTTCCAGTTTCTTTTGAATTTTCAAAGTCAGATGAAAATGATCCAGCAACTAATTCATAATACCCATCAAGTCTTAAAGCTATTCTGTGGACATTTCCAATAAAAGCATCTTTACCACCACCAACCATACCGATGCGTATTTTTCTATTCATTAATTAATGCCAAGCATTTTTTTGTTTGCTTCATGGTCAGCTCCGCTACCTGCAAAATCATCAAAAGCTTTTTCTGTTGTATTAATTATATGATTTTTAATAAATTCTGCTCCCTCTCTTGCTCCATCTTCTGGATGTTTAAGGCAGCATTCCCATTCAAGAACTGCCCAACCATCATAATCATATGAAGTTAGTTTTGAAAATATAGATTTAAAATCAACTTGTCCATCACCAAGCGATCTAAATCTACCAGCTCTATTTACCCATGATTGAAATCCACCGTACACTCCTTGTTTTCCAGATGGATTTAACTCTGCATCTTTAACGTGAAACATTTTTATCTTCTCATGATAAATGTCAATATGAGTTAAATAATCCAGATGCTGTAGAACATAATGACTTGGATCAAAAAGCATATTACATCTTTTGTGATTACCAACTCTTTCTAAGAACATTTCAAAAGTTACACCATCATGAAGATCTTCACCTGGATGTATTTCATAACATAAATCAACCCCATTATTATCAAAGTGATTAAGAATGGGCTTCCATCTTTTTGATAGTTCATCAAATGCATTTTCAATTAACCCTTCAGGTCTTTGAGGCCAAGGGTAAACATAAGGCCAAGCAAGTGCTCCTGAAAAAGTTACATGTTTATCTATTCCTAGACTGTTTGATGCTTTTCCAGCCATCATTAATTGATTCACAGCCCATTCTTGTCTTGCTTTGGGATTTCCTCTTACTTCAGGTGCAGCAAAACCATCAAAGGCAGTGTCATAAGCAGGATGTACTGCAACAAGTTGACCTTGTAGGTGAGTCGATAATTCTGTAATTTCTAAATTGTGCGATTTAGCAATTCCTTTAATCTCATCACAATAATCTTTACTTTCAGATGCTTTTTTTAAATCAATTAATCTACCGTCCCAACTTGGAATTTGTATACCTTTGTAACCAAGAGATGATGCCCATTTACAAATATTATCTAAAGAATTAAACGGTGCATCTTCGCCTACAAATTGTGCTAGGAAAATTGCAGGACCTTTTATTTTGTTCATAATTCCCCTTTCTCTTTAATTTTTTACCCAATTATTTTTTACAAAAAAAATACTAGCAGGCACAAGTCTTCTTGGATAGACTATTATTAAGAATAATTAAATTAATAGGAGATAAAATGAAAAAAATAATGATTTTATTGTTTGTTTCTCTATTTACTTTTTCTGCAAATTCAAATGCTAAGTCAATAACATTAGGATGGGCCGCTTGGGACCCTGCTAATGCATTACAAGAACTTACAAAAGAGTTTACAGCAGAGACAGGAATAGATGTTAACTTCGAATTCGTACCATGGCCTAATTTTGCTGATCGTATGTTGAACGAACTTAACAACAAAGGTAAAACTTTTGACTTGTTAATTGGTGACTCACAATGGATCGGTGCTGGTGCAGTGTATGGACACTACGTAAAATTGAATGACTTTTTTGATAAAGAAGGAATTTCAATGAACGATTTCTCACCTGCAACAGTTTATGCGTATTCAACATGGCCAAAAGGAAGTGAAAACTATTATGCACTACCAGCTATGGGAGATGCATTAGCATGGGCTTATAGAAAAGACTGGTTTGATAGACCTGAGCTTAAATCTGAATTCAAAAAGAAACATGGTTATGATTTAGGTGTACCTGCTAGTTGGGATCAGCTATATGACATGTGTACTTTTTTCCAAGGAAGAGAAATTGATGGTCAAAAAAGATACGGTGCTGCTATAAATACAGAGCGTGGATCTGAAGGTATTACAATGGGTGTAACTGCTGCTATGTATGCATGGGGTATGGAGTATGAAAATCCAAACAAACCGTACGATATGGAAGGTTATTTCAATTCTCCGCAAGCAGTAGAAGCTGTAGAGTTCTATAGAAAATTATATGAGGACTGTGCTCCTCCAGGACACTCTGATGCTTATATGGTAGCAAACTTAGATGCATATAAATCAGGACAAGTAGCATTCCAAATGAACTGGTATGCTTTTTGGCCAGGTGTTTCTAAAGAAGATAGCGACGGAAGAGTTAGTGGTTTCTTTGCAAATCCAAAACAAAACGTAGCTGCTGCAACATTAGGTGGACAAGGTATATCTGTTGTTAAATATTCAGATAAACAAGATCTTGCATTAGAATATATTAAATGGTTTGCAAGACCAGATGTACAGCAAAAATGGTGGGATTTAGGCGGATATTCATGTCATAATGATGTATTAAATTCACCATCGTTCCCTACATCTACAGTTTATGCACAAGGTTTCTTGGACTCAATGGGAATTGTCAAAGATTTTTGGCAAGAACCAACATTTGTTGAGTTAATGTTACCTATGCAGGAAGCTATTCATGATTACGTTGTTAATGGAAAAGGAACTGCTAAAGGCGCTCTAGATAAAATTATCGAAGAGTGGGTTGAAGTATTTGAAGCAGACGGAAAACTTTAACATTAATATTTAAAAATATAAAAAAAAAGGGGGGGTAATATCTCCCCTTTTTTTTAAGAAAATCATATGAGCGTTAAAAAAAAATTTAAAGGACTTTCTGATAAGGCTGTAGCATGGCTTTTTATTGGACCATCTGTCTTTCTTTTATTGGCGATAAATATTTATCCTTTGATTTATGCAATCAGAATGTCTTTTACAAATTTTTACGCAAATAAAATTGGGAGAGAACCACAGTTTGTCGGTTTAAAAAATTATATAAAAGTTCTCAATAAAGAGGCCATATGGGAAAAAATGCAGGTTACTGCAAACTTTATGTTTTGGACTTTGTTACTTCAGGCAGTAATTGGATTAGGTTTGGCCTTATTATTAAACAGGAAATTTAAAGGTAATGAATTATTAACCACACTAATAGTATTACCAATGATGTTATCGCCTGCTGTTGTGGGTGTTTTTTGGACTTATCTTTATAACCCTCAAGTAGGTTTATTTAATTATGTAGTAAACTTTTTTTACGATTTTGGAAGTTTTGATATGATTGGTTCAAGTGAACTCGCACCTTGGTCGATAGTTATAGTTGATACTTGGATGTGGACACCTTTTACAATGTTGATTTGTTTAGCCGGTCTAAGATCAGTTCCAAATTATTTATATGAGGCTGCTGAAGTTGATAGAGCTAGTAAATGGCAACAATTTATATACATCACACTACCATCTGTATTACCATTTTTATTATTGGCTTTGTTATTTAGAGGGATTGAGAATTTCAAAATGTTCGACATGGTCGTTGAACTTACATCTGGTGGCCCTGGTTCAGCTACAGAGCTCGCCTCAATCAATTTAAAAAGAGAAGCATTTGAAAAATGGAAAACCGGTTACAGTTCAGCTTTTGCTGTCATTTTATTTGTAACTATTTTTGGTTTTGGAAATGTTTATGTAAAAGTAATGAATAAAATAAAGGAACGCTGATGGATACATCCAGATCATATTTAGAACCTTCATCGTTTTCAAAGAAACTTGCTGCAACAATTATTATTGTTTACACAGTAATAACATTGATACCTATTTCCTGGATGGTAATGACAAGTTTTAAGAATGTTAATAGTGCAATTTCTTATCCACCTGAAGTACTGTTCGAACCATCTTTAGAGGGATATGTTAACTTGTTCACCAATAGATCAAGACAATCTCAGGAATATCTTGACTCTTTGCCTGCTCCAGAAACTTGGTATGAAGAATTAGTTAGAAGTAGAGAAATGGTCATAACAGGGCCATCAAAATTTTTAGGTAGATACTCAAATTCAATGATAATTGGCTTTGGGTCAACTTTCGCATCTGTATTTTTGGGTGCATTAGCGGCGTATGCTTTCTCGAGATTTAGAGTTCCATTGAAAGATGATTTATTATTTTTTATTCTTTCTACCAGGATGTTTCCACCAATAGCGGTGGCTGTTCCAATATTCATTATGTATAGAAAATTAGGATTAGGAGATACTCACCTTGGAATGATCATATTATATACAGTCGTAAATTTAAGTTTAGCAGTATGGCTATTAAAAGGATTTATGGATGAAATACCTAAAGAATACGAAGAAGCAGCTATGATTGATGGATATTCTAGACTTCAAGCGTTCTTTAAAGTTGTTCTTCCACAAGCGATGACCGGTATTGCTGCAACAGCAATCTTTTGCATGATTTTTTCATGGAACGAATATGCATTTGCTGTTCTCCTCACTCAATTTAACGCACAAACAGCTCCACCATTCATCCCGACAATTATAGGAGAAGGAGGTTTGGATTGGCCAGCTATTGGGGCTGGTACAACTTTATTTTTATTACCAGTGATGATTTTTACAATTATTTTAAGAAAACACCTTTTAAGAGGTATTACTTTTGGAGCAGTGAGAAAATAATGCAAGAAGAAAAATCATTAATGAGAAAAATATTTAGAAGAGTTTACTGGGAAAATTTATCTACAGTATTAATTTTATTAGGAGTTTTCATGTTGTTGCAACCATTTGCAATGTGGATGTATACTTACTCATTTATTGTAATTTTAGTTGGAACTATAGGTTTCGTAATCACAAGTCACTTTCCGGATTAATATGTCTAAAATTAAAATAGTAAATTTACAAAAATCATTTGGAGATTTCACTGCAGTTAAAAATTCTAATTTAACAATTAATGACAAAGAGTTTTTTGTTTTGCTTGGCCCATCTGGATGTGGAAAAACAACAACTCTAAGAATGATTGCTGGATTAGAATTACCAACATCAGGAGAAATTTATTTAGGAGATGAAGAAGTTGGAATGTTAAGAGCGTCTGAGAGAGATATTGCCTTCGTTTTTCAATTGTTTGCCCTCTATCCACATATGAATGTAAAAAATAACCTATCTTTTCCACTTAAAATGCAAGGTTATAGTAGAAGTGAAATTAAAACTAGAGTTGAAGAAGCAGCAAAACTTTTAAGAATTGATCATATTTTAAACTCCAATATTTCTTCTTTATCGGGTGGAGATAGACAACGTGTAGCTCTTGGTAGAGCTTTAGTGAGAAGACCAAAAGCATTTTTAATGGATGAGCCTTTAGGTACTTTGGATGCAGAATTTAGAGAATTAATGTGTTTAGAACTTAAGAAATTACACATCGATATTGGCGCTACTACTGTTTATGTAACACACGATCAATTAGAGGCAATGTCATTAGCTGATCGTATTGCCGTAATGGATGGTGGTGAAATTTTACAAGCTGATGAACCTTCAGTAATCTATAATAAACCTGCTACCAAATTTGTAGCATCATTTATTGGCTCCCCTGGAATGAATTTTATAAGTATTGATCAAGGGATTTCCAATGAACAGTCGACTTTAAATATAGAAGGGACAAATTTTAATATACCTAAACAGTATGAGATATCAAAAGGCAAAAAAAACTCATTTGGTATTCGTCCTGAAAATTTATCTCTTACTAACGAAGGTGGTCTTAAAGGTTCAGTATTTGGAGTTGAATATTTAGGCTCAAGAAAAATTGTAACTGTTAAAACTAATTTTGGAGAAATCAAAGTAAAAACTGATATTTCAACAAGTGTTAAAATCAATGAAAACGTTCAAGTAAAACCCTCAAATGATAACATAATTATTTTTGATGGCGAGACTGATAAATCTCTTAAAAGTGAGTTTATGAATTAATGGCAAAAATAGAATTAAAAAATTTATCTAAAACCTATAATAAAAAAATTGAGGCCTTACATGATATAAATTTTACCATTGAGGATGGTCAGTTTTTTGTTTTATTAGGCCCCTCAGGTGCTGGAAAAACTACTACATTAAGATGTATTGCTGGATTAGAGAAAATAGATAATGGAAGCATTCTATTTAACGATGAGTCCGTAACCGAAGATCAACCAGCATCAAGAGATGTTTGTTTTGTCTTTCAACAATATTCTTTATATCCTCACTATAGTGTTTATGAAAATTTAGCATTCCCTTTAAGATCTCCAATGAGAAAATTACCTGAGGATGAAATTAAAACTAAGGTTGAGAATATTGCAAGTATGTTAAAGATTTCAAATAAGCTAAATAATAAAGCTACACAATTATCTGGTGGTGAGATGCAAAGAGTTGCAATTGGACGTGCGCTAGTTCGTGAGCCAAATTTATACTTGATGGATGAACCGTTATCCTCTCTAGATGCTAAATTAAGAGAGAGTTTAAGGGTTGAATTAAAAAACATTCAAACGAATCTAAATGCAACAATACTTTATGTTACACATGATCAAGCAGAAGCCACTACTTTAGCAGATAAAATTGGAGTTTTAAAAGAAGGCCATTTGGTGCAAATAGGTACTCCTGAAGAGATATATGAAAATCCAAATTCTATATATGTTTCGCAAAGATTGGGTTCGCCAAAAATCAATATTCTGCCTGGAACTTTACTTGGAATGAATGATGTACCTACTTTTGGTATAAGACCTGAGAATATTACAATAGGAAATGGTAACCACTCAGCCAAAATTATCTCAATTGAAAATCTAGGCTCTGAAACAGTAGTTGCTTTAAATTTTAAAGACCAAGAAATACTTGTGTCAATTCAAGGTAATTATAAATCATCAATAAATGAGACAATTAATTTTGACATCAACAATAAAAAAGTTTTAAAATTTGATCAAGAAGGAAACAGAATTTATGAGCGTTAGTTTTTTAATTTCTCAAGCAAAAAGTGTCCAAAAAGTTATAGATGAAAATTCTGCTGAAATAGAGGTTCTTGATCAAAAAATTGGAGACGGAGACCATATTTTTAACATTCAAAGAGGTTTAAAGTTAGTTGTTGAACTAGAGGATTCAATCAAAGATTTACCATTAGCCAAAGCTTTAAATATGATAGCAATGAAAGTTCTGTCAGGTATCGGTGGATCATCAGGTGCATTATTTGGAACTTTTTTTATGACCATGGCTAAATCTCCTGATCTAGATAAAGATGTTGATTTTAATAAAGCATGTGAAATGATTATTAGTGGAATTAAAGCTATGAAAGAAAGAGGAAAAGCCGATGTTGGAGAAAAGACTATGATGGATGTTTTAATACCAGTTTCAGAAAAACTTAACGAATTAAAAAATAAAAGTGAATTTAAATCAGGTTTAAATGAAGTAATAAAAATTGCAGAAGAAAGAATGTTATCCACAAAAGATATGTTAGCCACAAAAGGTAGAGCTTCTTTTTTAGGTGAACGTGCAAAAGGACATATAGATCCTGGAGCCCGTTCTTCACAGCTTATAATCGATACAATTTGTAAATCAGTAATTAATAATTAGGAGGGAAAATGAAAAAATTTATTAACAATAACGATGATTTTTTAAAAGAGAGCCTTACAGGTTTTGGTAAGGCACATAGCGACATTATAAATGTCAATCTAGACCCAAGTTTTGTTTCAAGAAAAAATAAAACCAAAGATGGAAAAGTCTCCCTAATTTCAGGTGGTGGAAGTGGTCATGAACCAATGCATGGAGGATTTGTTGGTCATGGAATGTTAGATGCTGCATGCCCAGGTTTTGTATTTTCAGCACCAACGCCTGATCAAATGCAAGCAGCAGCAGAACATGTTGATAGTGGTGCAGGGGTTTTATTTATTGTTAAAAATTATTCTGGAGACATAATGAACTTTCAAATGGGAGCTGAAATGTACTCTGGCAAAAATGATAGTATTGTTACTAACGATGATGTTGCTGTTGAAGACTCTACATTTACAACTGGTAGAAGAGGTGTTGCAGCAACAGTATTAGTAGAAAAAATAGTTGGATCTTTAGCTGAAAACGGCGGATCGCTCGAAGAATGTAAAAAACTTGGTGAAAAAGTAAATAAAAACGCTGGCACGATGGGAGTTGCATTTACAAGCTGCACTGTTCCTGCTGCAGGAAAACCTACTTTTGATATAGGCGATGATGAAATGGAGTTTGGTGTAGGGATACACGGTGAGCCAGGGAGAAAAAGAGAAAAAGTTCAAGCCTCAAAAACGATTGTAGGAAATATTCTTGAAGCTATTTTAGATAATTTAAAACCAGAAAAAAATGAGAAGAATTTACTTTTCGTAAATGGAATGGGAGGCACTCCTTTAACAGAATTATATTTAGTTTATGAGGATGCATGTCAAATTTTGCAATCAAAGGGTGTTCAAGTAACAAAAAGTTTAGTTGGAAATTATTGTACATCACTTGAAATGCAAGGTGCTTCAATTACTCTTCTCAAATGTGATGATGAAATCTTAAAGCATTGGGACTCCCCAGTTCATACAGCGGCAATGAGATGGGGAATGTAAAACTTTTTTTGATCAAATAACGACTAAATCAAGTTTTTGATTGCCAAGTCTTTCGTTACCACTTTCTGTAACTAGATAAGTTTCACCTAAGTTCATTGCTAAATTATTTTCAGAATCCATTAATATCATATGCATAAAAAATACATTTCCTGGCTTAATTATATATGGATTTCCAGTGTATAACATTGGCCAATCCATCCAATTAGGTGAAAAGGTTGCTCCTAAAGAATAACCACAAGCATTCATTCTAGAATTTTTATAACCCAAATCATCAAAAGTCTTTGCATGAATATCATATACTTCACCAACTTTGTTCCCTGGTTTCAATTTATTTTCACAATTATTTAAAGCCTCAATACAAGCTTCATGCATTTTATAATGTTTTGGATCAGCTTTTCCAATTGGAATAGTCCGAAACATTGCAGAGTGATAATGTCTGAATGTTCCAGCCCATTCTATAGTCAGTTGATCTTGTGAATTTAATATTTGTTTTTCAGCTTGGTATCGACAAAGAAGTGCATTTTTACCAGATCCAATTATAAATTCATTTGCAGGATAATCACCACCTCCCTCAAATATGACTTTATTCATTTCAGCTAAAATTTTTGACTCACTTACACCTGCTTTTGCATGTTTCCAAACCTCACTTAAAGCTTTGTCAGCTAAATTTGCCGCCTTTTTTACATAATCAATTTCTTCATTGGATTTTATAACTCTTAATTTAGTAACTAATTCAGAAGTATCTTCTATTGAGCAGTAATTTTCCAAAGATTTATTTAGCCTTAAAGCATTTCGACCAGTTAATCCGTATGCTTCATATTCAATTCCAATTTTTTTACCTTTTAAATTTAATTCATCTAAAATAACTTTAAGATCTTCAGTTGGGTTTGATCCATTTTTATCAACCCATATTCTTATATCACTAATATTAGATGTGTTTTGTGCTTGTCTTAAATCTGGAGCTCTTGTTAATAAAATTATATCACCTTTTTGATCCAAAACTAATGTTTGAAAAAAAACATACCCAAATGTGTCATATCCAGTGAGCCAATACATCGACTCCTGTCTAAACATCAGGAGAGCATCCAATTTTTCCTCTTTTAAAAGTTTAATTATTTTATCTTTTCTACTTTTGAATTCTTCTACAGAAAAATGAAGACCCATTAATTGATAGTTGTTCTAACAGTACCAAGCTTATCTACTTTGCCTATATATTCACCCTTGCTTTTAATTGGCACAACACCAACTGTAGAGCCAGTAAATACATAAAAATCTTTATCTAAAGAAACTTTCTCTTTTCTTATTTTGTTAAGAACAAATTTTAAAGAATTTAGTGGGTTTACATAAACAGTATTTGTATTACCGTTTACGTTTAATCCTTTTTTATTTTTTAAATTTGTTTTTAAATTACTGAAATTTATTTTTTTAAATTTTTTCTTAGCTCCAACAATAAATTTAATATTCACACCAAAGTCACTACATAAATCACCTAAATATTTAATACCTTTTTTTCTCTGCCTAAATCCAACAACCTCAATGCAAGGACCCATATGAGTAATAAAGTTTGTTATATTTTTTGAATTTAATTTTCCTTTAAAGTCAAAAAATTTTTTTTTAATTATATAGTAAACCTCCACTTCAGTACCTAAAGCATATTTATTAATTTTTACTCTTCCTCCAGATTTGATTAAATTTTTTCCAAATACAGTCGAATGAAATGGCTCTTTTTCTTTTAATTTTTTTAAGAGAGCAATTATTGTACCCCCCGCTTTAAAACCAACTTTTATATCCTTAATTTTACTTTCACATAATAATCTAAGTTTATGTGCTAATTTTATATTCTTACAGAATTTTTCAGGAATTGGATTGATAAGTTTATTAGTATTATAAGCCTTTACTAATTTTTTTGACACTGATTGAATATCATTTTTCATATCTGTAGCCTATTGAAGAACTGTCATTGGATCAAGCCTTGTTTGAAACCAATTTATTCTAAAATCTAAGTGAGGACCAGTTGATCTACCTGTGGAGCCAACAGTTCCTATTATATCTCCTTTTTTAATTAAATCTCCTACTTCAACCATTACATTTTCTAAATGAGAATAAATTGTCGATATACCATGACCATGATCCATAATAATTGTACCTCCGGTGTAATAAAGGTCATTTTCAGCCATCGTTACCACCCCAGTACCAGAAGATTTAATCTCAGTTCCTTTTTTTGCTGCTATATCAATACCGTAATGAGGCCATCTTGGTTTCCCATTGAGAATTCTTTGGCTGCCATAAACTCCACTAATTATACCTTCAACTGGCATAATAAATTTTTCAGAAAAAAAAGTTAAATTAGAGTTAATTGCTCTTGCTTCTCCTATTCTTCCATTTTCTTTTTTAATTCTTTTGTAAACAGATTCAGGTGGTGTTACTTTATTTTCAGGTAAACCATCAATTCTTTGAATGTTATACTTACGTTTAAAAACTTTTTTTATTATTTTTTCTGATTTTCCGTTAGTTATTTTGGTTATCAAAACATCAAATTTTCTATCTCGATCAATTCCAAAAACAAAATAACCATCATCTGATACTTTGACATTTTTTTTATCAATAATTATTTTTGAGTTAGGATCTGTTTTTCCTAAAATAAAATGACCTTGAATAAATTTACCATCAAATTCTATTGCTAAAATATTTGTTGGAAAAAAAATTGCTAGTATTAGCAACAGTTTTTTCATTATTTTGCTGTCCAACCTCCATCTATCAGAATAGAAGATCCAGTTATCATTGCAGCAGCATCTGATGCTAAGAAACATACAGCTGTAGCCACATCACTCTCTTTAGCTGCTTTGCCCATAGGAATATTGCCTAAAGCCAAATTTTTGAACTTTTTATTTTTAAAAAATTTTTTTACCATAGGAGTTTCAACAAATGTCGGGGCAACTGTATTTACTCTAATATTTTTCGTTGCTAACTCTACACCCATACCCTTTGTTAAACCTTCAATTCCAAATTTAGTCATATTGTAAATATTTCTACCGGACATACCTACATGACCGAGTTGAGATGACATATTTATAATTGATCCAGCTCTTTTTTTATTTTTAATCATTTTCTTTACAACTAACTGTGCAACGTTAAAGGCAGCTTTTAAGTTTAGATCTACCAAATAATTCATACTTTGCTGTTTTATTTTCTCAAATGGTTCTGGAATATTAGTCCCTGCATTATTTACAAGAATATCAATAATTTTTATTTTTTTTAATTTTTCCTGTAATTCGCTGTAGTTCATTACATCACAATTAATTTTGATTAATTTACTTTTGACCTTTTTTATGTCTTTTTCTAATCTATCAAGATCAGAGGATGTTCTGCTCAAACCAATAATTGTTGCGCCTGCTTCAGCTAGAGCGATTGAACAAGCGCGTCCTAAGCCTTTACCTGCTCCTGTTACAAGAGCATATTTCCCTTTAAGATTAATTTTTTTCAAATACATTTAAATAAATAACTTGATGTCCGTATAAATTAAATCAATTGCAACAAATAATATAGCAAATAAACCAACCCAAGCTATCCATTTGTATTCTTTAATCCATCGAGAAATTAATGTTGCAGCAGTTGCCATTAATATAATTGATAAAACAAGACCAAAAACTAATAAAAAGTAATGATCTTTGGCAGCACCTGCTACGCCCAATACATTATCTAAACTCATAGTAAAATCAGCTAACAAAACAGTCCAAATTGCTTTAAGCATTGATGAACTATCTACTTTGATGTTTTCCTCATCATTTTGTGAATTTCTAATTACATCAACATAAAGTTTGTAAACTATGTATAACAATAACAAACCACCTAAGAGTCTTAGCCCTGTTATTTGTAAAAGATAAGCAGTTATGAGCGTTAATAAAATTCTTAATATTACTGCTCCACCAATTCCCCAGAAAATTATTTTTTTTCTTTGTTCTGGAGGAAATTTCGATGCAACCATTCCTATAATAATTGCGTTATCTCCGGCAAGAATTAAATCAATAAATATTATTTGAAAAAAAATTGTAATTTCTTCTGTCATCTAGCATCTTCTATTATCATATCTGCTGCTTTTTCAGCAATCATAATAGTAGGTGCATTAGTATTTCCTGAGGTTATCGATGGCATTACAGATGCATCAACAATTCTTAAATTTTTCAAGCCATGAGCCACTAATCTATCGGATACGACTGCATTTTCATCCGAACCCATCCTACAAGTACTTACAGGGTGAAAAATAGTACTGCAAAATTTTCCTGCCTCTTTAGCTAATTCCTCATTATCTGTGATATGAATACCAGGTCTATATTCCTCTGGTTCATATTTTTTGTATGCTTTAGAATTCATTACAATGTTTCTTGTAATTTTTAATGCTTTGCCTGCAATTTCTCTGTCTTCATCTGTAGACAAATAATTCATTTTAATTTTTGGGGACACTCTTGTATCTGAAGATTTTAGTTCAATAGAACCTCTGCTAGTGGGTCTTACATTCGTTATACTAGGAGTAAATGCTGTAAATTTATGAAGAGATCCTTTGCCTAATACATCTGTACTAGCAGGAGAAACGTGAAACTGTAAATTAGGAGTTGCCAAGTGTGGATCACTTTTGACAAAGCCACATAAATAACTAGCCCCAACAGTAAGCGGTCCTTTTCTAAATAAAAGATATTTAAGTCCTGTCATAAATTTTTTAGTCATACTGTAATAAATATCATTTAAACTCTCTAAATTTTTGACTTTGTAAACTGGTCTGAGCATTAAATGGTCAGTTAAATTCATTCCTACTCCAGGGTGATCTTTAACAACATTTACGTTATTTTTTTTTAACAATTCACCTGGACCAATACCTGAGGCTTGAAGAATATGAGGAGAACCAATTGTTCCAGAACTTAAAATCACTTCCTTATTTGCTTTTACAGATATTACATTTTTACCAATCCAGTAATTTACTTTGTCTGCTTTTTTATTATCGAACTCAATATTCTTAACATGAGCATTTGTTACAACTTTTAAATTCTTTCTTTTTTTTACAGGATTTAGATATCCAACTGCTGTGCTACATCTCAGTCCATTTCTAACTGTAAAAGGAAAATAACCCATGCCCTCGTTATCTCCATTATTAAAATCATCAGTTCTTTTATGGCCGAACTCCTCTGCTGCATCCATAAAAAGATCACAAACTTTAAATGTTCCTCTTATTTCTTGAACAGCTAAAGGGCCTCCAGATCCATGAAATTCATTTTCACCAAATTGGAAATCTTCAGATTTTTTAAAATATGGAAGAACATCTTCCCAAGACCAACCAACATTACCAAGCTGTCTCCAGTAATTAAAATCATTAGACTGGCCTCTTATATAAAGCATTCCATTGATAGATGAACTTCCACCTAATGTTTTACCTCTTGGATAAACCATTTCTCTATTATCACAATATTTCTCTCTCTCTGTTTGAAAACACCAATCTGTTTTAGGATTCAACATTGTCTTAAAATATCCGCCTGGGATATGTATCCATGGATTAGTATCTTTGCTTCCTGCTTCGATTAATAATACCTTGTGATTAGGGTTAACACTCAATCTGTTAGCTAAGACACAGCCTGCTGATCCAGCACCTAAAATAATATAATCAAAGTTTTCCATATTAATTAAAAATAATTAAATTTTTTTAAAAATCTTTTAACATATACTTTATAAATTAAATAATAAGATTAGGTAGTTTAATATGAAATATTTAGACGCATTAATTATTGGTGCTGGATTTTCAGGTTTATATCAGCTTCACTGTTTGAGAGATAAATTAAAATTAAACACTTTAGTTGTCGAGGAGGGTAAAGATATTGGGGGCACATGGTATTGGAATACATATCCAGGAGCTCGTTGTGACTCTGAAAGTTTTACCTATGGTTTTACTTTTTCTGAAAAAATTTTTAAAAATTGGACGTGGAAAGAAAGATATCCAAAGCAAAATGTAATTTTAAAATATTTAAAATATTTTTCAAATGAACTAAAATTAAAAAAAAATATAGTTTTTAACGAAAAAGTAATTTCAGCAAAATATATAGAAAAAAATAATTTGTGGAAAGTTCAAACAAATAATAAAAAAAAATATTACACCAAATATTTAATATGTGCTGTTGGATCATTGTCATCTATAAATCTTCCAAAAATAAAAGGAATTAATCAGTTTAAAGGTCAATTACATCATAGCGGAAGATGGCCAAGAAAAAAAATAAACTTTAAAAACAAAATTGTAGGACAAGTAGGAACTGGTTCTACTGGAATCCAGATAGCACCTGAAATTGCAAAGAAAGCCAAAAAATTAATTTTATTTCAAAGATCACCAAACTTTAGTATTCCTGCAAGAAATAGAAAACTAACTAAAAAAAATATTCAAAATTATAAACAAAATTTCAAAAAACTCAGAAATTTTTTAAAAAGAACACCAGGAGGACATCCCTTTGAATTTCCTAAAAAATCTGCTTTTGATTTTAACGACACAAAAAGAAATTTACTTTATGAAAAATCTTGGCAGTATGGAACTCTATCTTTTAGGGCAACATTTAATGATATAGTAAAAAATATCAAAGCAAATCAAACTGCAGTTAACTTTATAAAGAGTAAAATATATTCAACAGTAAAAAATAAAAAATATGCTGATATATTAACTAATTTTGACCATCCTTTTACAGCTAAAAGACCTACTTTAAATACAAATTATTATGAGATGTTTAATAAAAAAAATGTCGAATTAGTTGACTTAAAGCAAAGTCCAATAATTAAAATAACTAAAAGAGGCATTAAAACTAAAAAAGGTGAATACATTTTGGATAAAATTATTTTTGCAACAGGTTTTGATGCATTAACTGGATCAATTTTAAAACTAAATATAACTGGTAAAAAAGGTATAAATTTATCTAAATTTTGGAGCAAAGGTCCAAAAAGTTTCTTAGGCCTTCTTGTTCCGAATTTTCCAAATTTATTTATTGTGAGTGGGCCTGGTAGCCCATCAGTTTTAACAAATGTTCCAGTACAAATAGAGCAACATGTTAATTGGATTACAAATTGCATTAGATATTTAGAAAAAAATAGAAAAAAAAGTATTGAAACTACCAATCTTGCAGCAAAAAAATGGCAAAAAGAAATTATGAATTCAGTTAAAAAAACATTATTCATGAAAGCTAAAAGTTCTTGGTATAAAGGCGACAATATACCTGGCAAACCAAAGACTTTTTTACCTTATCCTGGTGGAATGCCAAAATATAAAAGTGAATGCATAAAAGTTGAAAAGAATAAGTATAAAGAATTAAAAATATCTTAAAATGAGAACTATAAAATTTTTAATAGTATATTTATTTCTAACAACTAATTTAATTTCAGCAGAGATAGAAATTTTAGTTGATAAACCAGGTGAAGGAAAAAAAATTATTAATCATTCCTGGGTACAAATTGAATATACTGGTTCATTTATTGATGGAAAAGTTTTTGATACTAACGTTGGAAAAGATAGACCTTTGGTAGTTCAAATAGGAATGAGAGAAGTTATACCTGGTTTTGAAATGGGTATAGTTGGTACAAATAAAGGTACAATCAGAAAAATAAAAATTCCTTCAGAATTAGCATATGGTTCCTCTGGAGCTGGAGATGTAATACCACCAAATTCAGATCTTATTTTTGAATTTAAGATTATTGATGTTTTAGATCCAAATTATAATTTAATTTCATCTGATGAATTAAAAAATTTGTTAGATAATAATGCAGTTGTATTAGATATTAGAACGGACGATCAATGGAAAAAAACTGGAGTAATTAAAGGATCATTTCAAGAAACTGCGTTTGATAAAAATGGAAAATTTAATGTTTATTTAATGGATAGAGTTAGAGCTTTAGCTGGCGCTGAGTCACAAAATATTGAAATTATTTTCGTTAGCAATGATGGAGAGACTGCATCAATTTTAGGTAATGCCTTTGCAGAAGACTTAGGTTTTAAAAATGTATACGTTTTAAAGGGTGGAATTAAAGCTTGGATTAATGAGGAAAAAGCATTAGTTTCCTTCTTAAAATAACATCAAATCATTTAAAAAATGAAGCTTAAAGATAGAGTAGCAATAGTTACAGGCGGAGGTAAGGGCATAGGTGAAGAAATTTGCTTAGGCCTTGCAAAAGAGGGAGCTAAGATTGTTATAGCAGAAATAGATATTGCAAATTCAGAAAATGCTAAAAAAAAGATTTTAGATACGGGTAGTGAAGCAATAATTGTAAAAACTGACGTTTCAAAAAAAGATAGTATTAATGAAATGGTAGAAAAAGCCATTCAAACATTTGGAAAAATTGATATTCTTATAAATAATGCAGGCATAAGGCATGTAAAAAAATTATTAGATCATACCAAACAAGACTGGGACGATATGATTTCAGTAAACCTTACAGCACCATTTCTTGCAAGTCAGGCAGTTATTCCTCACATGATTAAAAATGGTAAGGGAAAAATTATTAACTTTGGTTCTATAGCTAGTTTTATGGGCAGACCTGATAGAGTAGGTTATGTTGCAGCTAAAAGTGGGGTACTCGGCTTAACGAGAGCATTGTCAGTTGATCTTACCGGAAAAAACATAAACGTAAATACGATTTGTCCTGGATTGATATCAACACCTTTCAACCAAAAATATGCTGAAGACCCAAAACATGGAGAAGCTTGGGGAAAAGAAACCGTTGTTGGAAGATGGGGACAACCAAAAGATATTGTAGGAGCAGCAGTATTTTTATCAAGTGATGAATCCGATTTTATAAATGGATCTGAAATAAAAATAGATGGCGGATGGCTCTCTTCTAAAGTTAGAAGAGGAGAATTAGATAATGAGTAACTTTGAAAAAAATCTTGAACAGGCACTTAATAACGCAAAAAGATTAACGGATAAAATTTTAATTGATGGCAAATTAATATCTGCTCAAACAAATAATAAGATACCGGTATTAAATCCAAGCACAGGTGACAATATTGGATCTGCTCCTCAGTGTGATAAAAATGATGTAAATATTGCAGTTGAGTCAGCATACAAAGCTTTTCAAAAATGGAAAAAAATACCAGCAAGAGAAAGAGGAAAAATGGTTGCTGCTGGTGCAAAAAGATTAGAGGAAAGAAAGTCTGAAATTGAAACTTTATTATCATTAGATACAGGTAATGCTTTAAGAACACAGGCTATACCAGAAACGGCTGCTTCCATTGAACTTACAAATATGTTTGCAGGTTTATCTGGAGAGCTAAAAGGAGAAAATTATCCTACCAATATTCCAAACAGTATTCATTATACTACCAGAGATCCAATAGGGGTTGTTTGTGCAATCGTCCCTTGGAATGCACCATTATTTTTAACAGTTGCAAAAATCGCTCCAGCTATTGTAGCAGGAAACAGTGTTGTTTTAAAAACTGCTGAACAAGCTCCATTTTGCGCACTTTTATTATCAGAGATATTTCAACAAGAACTTCCTCCGGGTGTTTTAAATGTAATCTCAGGTTATGGAGAAGAGTGTGGTGAACCTTTGGTAACTCATGAAAAAGTCAGAAAAGTAACGTTTACAGGATCTTTTGCTGTTGGAAAGATTATAGCACAAAAAGCTGCCCCTAAATTGTGCCCAGTTACTCTAGAACTTGGAGGAAAAAATCCAAATATAATAATGAGTGATGCAGATTTAGATATTGCAATTCAAGGGGTTATTGATGGAATGAGATATACTCGACAAGGACAAGCATGTACTGCTGGATCAAGAGTTTATATTCAGGAAAAAATTTATGACAAAGTACTAAATGGAGTTGTTGAAAAATTAAGTAAATTAAAAATGGGAAATGCTCTAGATGAAAGTTCTGATATTGGAGCAATTATTTCTGAAGAACAGCTTAAACGAACTTTACATTATATGAATATTGCAAAAAAAAACTCTACAACCAAAGTTGTACACGGTGGCAATCAATCAACAGGTGGTGATTATAAAAACGGATTCTTTTATGAACCTACATTGATGTCAGGTGTTCCAGTAAGCTCTCCAGTTTGTCAAGAAGAAATATTTGGTCCTGTTGCTTGTGCTATACCATTTAAAACATTTGATGAAGTAATGAACAGCGCAAATAACACACCGTTTGGATTATCAGCAGTATTGTGGACACAAAATTTATCTAGAGCTTTACAGTTTGTTGAAGAAATTGAAGCAGGTTTTGTCCAAGTAAATCAATGTGTAGCGCCTAGAGCAAATGTTTCATATGGTGGTTTAAAAATGAGTGGGCTAGGAAAAGAGTACGCCTTTGATAGTATGATAAATCATTTTACTCAAAGTAAAACGGTTTTGATTAATAGAGGAAAATCAAATATAGATATTTAAATATGACAGATCAAATAGCTTTTATTGGTGTTGGAAACATGGGTAACCCAATGGCAGATCAACTAGTTAAGGCTGGTAAAAAAGTTAAAGTCTACGATGTTTCACCAGAAATGATAAAAAAAGCCAAAGATGCAAATTTAGATGTGGTTGATACATTAGATGAGGTCCTTGAGGGTGCAAATTTTGTAATCTCAATGTTACCTGAAGGCAAACATGTAAAATCTCTTTTTTTAGGAGACAAAGGTATTATTGATAAAATTTCAAAGGATGCTCTCATAATTGACTGTTCAACAATTGATATTGAAACTTCTTTATTACTAGGCAAGGAAGCAAAAAATAGAGGAATTAAAATGATTGATGCGCCCGTTACAGGAGGTGTTATGGGAGCAAGAGTAGGTAAATTAAATTTTTTAGTTGGTGGAGATGATGAAGCTGTAAATTTAGCTAAACCATTAATGGATATTATGGGGCAAAAAATTTTACATGCTGGACCACAGGGAAGTGGAGTTGGAGTAAAAATTTGTAACAATATGTCTTTAGGAATTTCAATGATAGCAGCATCAGAGGCACTAATGTTGGCAAAAAGACTAAAGATGGATTTAAAAAAAGTTCATGAAATTATGAAAAATGCTTCTGGAAATAATTGGGCTTTATCAACTTATACACCGCTGCCAAATTTAACAGATGGCGTTCCCTCTAATAACAAATATAGACCAGGCTTTTCTGCGGCCATGATGACTAAAGATTTAAAGTTAGCTAATGATGCTGCAAAATCTGTAAATGCGTCAACACCTCTAGGAAAACATGCCTTAGATATATTTAATGAATTTTGTGAGGGTGGTGATAGCGAAACAGATTATTCAGGTATATCAAAAAAAATTGGTGGAGATGCTTGGGATTATCCCTTTGATCCTAAGGGTAAGAAATAGTTACTATTAAACTTCAGGTTGTAAATGCAACAATTTATCGTTTTACATTTGTATCTCAATGAGTTTTACTCCCTTCATTATTAAGTCTTAATAACAATAAAAAGAGAGGGATATATAATGAAAAAAATCACTTCAATGATTTTAGCTTTAGTATTTGCAGTTTCAGTAATTGGATCTGCTTCTGCTAAAACATTAAAAATCCAACTTACTTTTCCTAAAACATCATACGATGGACAAATCGTAAAAATGTGGACTGACAGAGTAACAAAATTAACTCGTGGAGAGTTAAAATTTGAGCTTCTTTCAAAAGGTGAAGTTGTTGGTATGAAAGAAACACTAGAAGCTGTTGACAAAGGTCTAGTAGATGGTGGTGCAGCATGGACTCACTACTGGTCAAACTATCACCCAGCTGCGATGTTATTTGGATCGCCAGTTGCTGGTGGAGGAATTGGTTTAAGTACTAAATCTTGGTTAGCATGGTATTTCGATAATGGTGGTAAAGAATTATACGACCAATTATGGAGCGAAATGGGAATGAATGTTAAAGGTTTCGTGATGGCATCATCAGGACCTGAAGCATTAGGTTGGTTTAAAGAGCCAATTAAGAACATGGATGATTTCAGAAAATACAGGTTCAGAA
Source organism: uncultured Pelagibacteraceae bacterium (assembly GCA_902599665.1). Taxonomy (GTDB): domain Bacteria; phylum Pseudomonadota; class Alphaproteobacteria; order Pelagibacterales; family Pelagibacteraceae; genus Pelagibacter. The sequence continues at coordinate 103,749 of CACKGK010000002.1, forward strand.
CTCCTCCAGGAATTCCAGGACAAACATACAAAGATATCGGAATTGCATCAGTATCTTTATCAGGTGGTGATATTTTACCAGCACTTGAAAAAGGAACAATTGATGCTGCAGAGTGGTGTTGTCCAAAACCAGACTCAGTATTTGGTTTCCAAAAAGTTCTTAAAAACTACTATCTACAAGGTCTTCACCAAAACGTTGTAAATGGAGACATTTACATAAATGGAGATGTTTATAATTCTTTAACTGATCATCAAAAATATGCAATGGAAGTTGCATCTGAAGCTATGATCACAAGAAATATCACAAACAGAGCTGTAGAAAATGGAAAAGCGCTAATTGATCTAACTCAAAATCATGGTGTAAAACTTTGGGATACACCAGCTGATTACTTCACTGAGTACATGAACGCTGCTCAAGCTACGCTTAAAAAGAATGCAGCAGAAAATGCTTTCTTTAAGCAAGTTTACGATCATATGACTGAGCACGCAAAAGTTGTAGTACCTTTTATTGCACAAATGGAAACATCTGATGCATCAATTGGATCTGCATTTGCAGCACAACAATAAGTAATGATATAAAAAACGGGGATTTATTAATTCCCGTTTTTTAATAATTTAATTTTAAATAATATACTTGTTCAATGGTTGATAAAGATTCAGACCCTAAAGTTAAAGAAAATCTAGATATTACTGACGAATTAATTGCTGAAAGAAGAACAAGTACAAAAATGCCTGAGGACATGATTCCTTGGATGGCAAAAACAATCGAGTTTATTGACTCAAAAATGCTTTTATCAGGCAAAATAATAATGTGGATCACGATTCCACTTATTTATGCAATGATACATGAGGTAATTGGAAGGCATTTTTTTAACAGACCAACACTTTGGTCCTTTGATATTAGCAGAATGTTGGCAGGAGCCCTATTCATGTTAGGCGCAGCATATACATTATCAAAAGGTATTCATATAAGAGCTGACTTTCTTTACAGAAATTGGACAGTTAAAAATCAGGCTAGAGTCGATTTATTTTTATATCTTTTATTTTTTATACCAGGCTTCTTAGTATTTTTTTATGTAAGTTTTGATTATGCTTACACATCAATTTGTGGAAGATCAAATCTTGAAGAATGCTTAGGTGGAAAAGTAAGAATTCAAAGAGCGATGGATACTACATGGATGCCAATAATGTGGCCGTTGAAAAGTTGTATGCCAATTGGAGCCTTTTTACTTTTAGTTCAAGGTTTTTCTGAAATACTTAAAACATATTATGCTTTTGTGAAAGGAAGATGGCCTTAATGGAATTCTTTTCACCAGAAATAATCGGCGCAATAATGATTGGTTGCATGTTGTTTGCAATCTTTGTTGGATTTCCTATATCATTTACATTGATTTTTTTAGGTCTTGTTTTTGGTTATTGGGGATTTGGAAAGTTAGTTTTCTATTTAATGACTTTGCAATTCAATATGATAATGACCGAGAATACACTGGCCGCCGTTCCACTGTTTATATTTATGGGAATTTTGATGGAGCAAGCTGGATTAATGGAAAGATTATTTAACGCTGTACAACTAATGCTCTCAAAAACTAGAGGGGCATTATTTTATGCCGTAATGTTTGTTTCAACAATTTTTGCAGCAGCAACTGGAATTGTTGGGGCGTCAGTGACAATTTTGGGAATTATGGCTGGAAAAACTATGATCAGGACTGGATATGACACCAGACTTTCAGCAGGTCTAATTTGTGCTGGAGGTACTTTGGGAATTTTAATTCCTCCAAGTATTATGTTAGTTGTCATGGGTCCTGTATTAGAAATACCAGTTACTGATTTATTTGCAGCAGCAATTATCCCAGGAATTCTTTTAGCATTTTTGTATGCTGCTTACACAACTTTAAGATGTTTTTTAAATCCTAAACTTGGTCCTGTATTACCAGCGTCAGAACGACCAAAAAATATGGCTAAGGTTTGGTATGAGTTTTTAATGGGTTTAATTCCTCCTGCAGGTTTAGTTTTCTTTGCCTTAGGAAGTATTTTATTTGGTCTTGCCACACCAACTGAAGGTGCGGGAATGGGAGCTTTTGGAGCAATACTTTTAGCATTAGCTTATAAAAAACTTACTTACCACGGTTTAAAAGAAGCTCTATTAAAAACTTTAGAGATAACAGCATTAATTATGTTTTTAGTTGCAGCCTCAAATTTTTTTGGTGCGGTATTTTCAAAATTAGGAACTCCATCTCTATTAACAGACTTCTTATTAAATCTTGATGTAAACAAGTATGTAATTTTAGCAATTATAATGGCTGCAATCTTTCTACTAGGTTGGCCTTTAGAATGGGTTCCAATAGTATTAATAGTTTTACCAATTGTTTTACCTTTAATTTTAGAATTAGGTTTTAACTTAACATGGTTTGCTATTCTTGTAGCTGTCAATTTACAAACCGCCTGGCTGTCTCCACCTGTAGCTTTATCAGCTTATTTCTTAAAAGGTGTAGTTCCTCAATGGGATTTGAAAGATATCTACTTAGGTATGATGCAATTTATGGTCATTCAATTAATTGGTTTAATATTAATTATTATATTTCCTCAAATAGCATTATGGTTGCCAAGTGTAATGTATCCTAGCCCTTAGCTTTTAAATTGATTTGAGGAATAATAGTTCCCACTAATATTATTATTAATGATAAAAATATATTAATAGATATCGTTGAACCCAAAACTATCCATGACATTGTAGCACCAATAGGACCTGTCAATGGATACATCAAACTAATTCTGCCAATTGGCGCTCTTCTCAAAGCAAAGTTGTAAAATAAATATGCCCCAAAAGTTATAAAAGATAAAGTTATTGCTGCAAGAACTGGAGGACTAAAATTTAAATAATTGTTATATTTAAAACTACTATCAGGCCACAATATAAAAAGTATTAAAACTGATAAGATTGCTCCAATCATGTATTGAAAAGTGTTTACACCTAATTGATTTACTTTAGTTTGCATAAATCTTCTTCCAAGAACTTCATTAATAGAAACACACATCATTCCTAAAAATATAATAAAATCCCCTAAATAATTTCCACCTCCTATTTTTTTTTGAGTTGATAATAAAATTAAAGTTCCAATAATTGTAATAAATGCACCAATAATTACTTTAACTTCAATTTTTTCTTTTAAAAAAATTCTTGCTACAAAAGGTTGCCAAATAGGAAGTGTACTTATTAAAGCAACACCACTTACGGGAGAGGTTAGTAATAAACCTATATGAAAACTAAGAGTTACCAAAAAAGGATTTAGTAGACCCATTAAAAAAGGAGTTAATCCAATTTTTTTAATAGATAAATCAACTCTCATTAAAAGAGCAAATATTAACATTAAAATAAATGCTAAAGAGAATCGAACTGCCATTAAATCCATGACATAAAATTCTTGGAGTGCTAATTTTACAAATGGAGGGCCAGAGCCAAAGCCTATAACAGCAATGAACATTGAAATGTAACCAATATTACTTTTTATAAAACTCATCTATTAATAGCTAACTGTTATCACTTTTATGGACATATAAAAATATTAGTTTAGAATCTTCTAAGTGAGTCAAAATATAGAATTAAAAAATTTTGAATTAGCTACAGTTAATCCAAGTAACAAGACATGGACTTCGACAGATTTATTCTGTTTTTGGGCAAATAGTATCCAAACTATTGCTGGGTTTGCTCTAATTGCCTCTTTGTATTTAATATATAATTTAAGCTCTTATTTAGTTTTATCTTCCTCAATAGCTGCATCAATTCTTGTGTATTTTTTTGTTAATCTGATTGGTCATCCATCCCAAAAACACGGATTGCCATTTCCAGTTATGATGAGAATGTCTATGGGTCTAAATGGAGCAAGATACTTTAGTTTATTAAGATCAATTGTTGGAATATTTATGTTTGGAATACAAACATATTTCATATCTAAATCTATTAATTACCTAACAAGAATAATTATTTATTACGGTATTGATGCACAAATCTTGGAAAATGAATTTCTTCTGGCATTTTTCCTAGGTTTAAACATTATAGATTGGTTTTCTCTTATAATAACTTTTTTTATACAATATTTTTTATTCACAAATGGTCAAAGATATAACCAAGGATTTTTAAAATTTTCGGCAATATTTGTTTACTTAGGATTAATTTTTTTCTTTGTTGTGCTAATCGCTGAAAATAGTACTCAAATTTTTCAATCTTTAAAATCAAACACAACTACTACAAATCTGATTTCTAAATCAAATATATTGCCATTTGTTGTTCTTACGGGAACAATTTTTTCTTACTTTTCAATTGTGCTCTTGAATTTTGGGGATTTTTCAAGATATGTGAAAACTAGTAAAGATCTTAAAATAGGTAATTTGTTTTTATTTTTGAATATGATTATCTTTTCTTTTCTTGCAACTACAATTGTTATAGGTGTTGATGTTTTATTGAATCAAAAACTTATTGTGGTTGATCAAATAATTACAAAGCCGATGGATATTATAGGAAAGATTGATAATGTATATCTATCAGTGTACGCATTGATTTTTATAATATTCTCATCACTTTCAACAAATTTAATAACTAATTATGTTCCAACTCAAAATAGTATAATTAATTTTTTACCTAAAAACCTTAACCTAAAAAGTACTGGAATGTTAATTTTATTTTTTGGTATAATTGCTGGTGGTTTATGGCCTTCGCTCTTTAGTCAAATAGAAGTGATAAGGTTAATCGATAGTTTAGCTGCTTTTTTTGGTCCAATTTTTGGTATAATCATTGCTGACTATTATATTGTTAAGAAAGAAAAAATTAATCATAAAGATCTTTTTTATATTAGACCAGAAAATGAGTACATTTATTCAGGAGGTTGGAATTATAAAGCTGTATATGCAGTATTTATTGGTTTTATTTTTTCTTTTTCAATTATTTGGAATATAACTTTTGCAGATTTTAAAACATTTTCATGGATTATAGGATTTGTTGTTTCATATATTATGTATTATCTTTTGAACAATAAATAATTATGAAAGCTTTAGTTTATACTGGTGTTGAAGAACTTACTTATAGAGATGAAAAAGATCCAACAGAAATAAGTGGTGAAAGTATTTTAAAAGTTCACGCTTCAGGAATTTGTGGATCTGATATGCATGCTTACCATGGTAAAGATGAGAGAAGAATTCCTCCTTTAATACTTGGTCATGAAGTAAGTGGGAAAATACAAAATGGTAAATTCAAAGATAAAAATGTTGTATTAAACCCATTAATAACTTGCGGAAAATGTGAGTATTGTTTGAATGAAAGAGAACATTTATGTCCGAACAGAGTTTTATTAGGCATGAATAGACCATATGAGAGAAGTGGAGTATTTGCCGAGTTAGTATCAACTCCAAATCAAAATATTTATGAAATTCCTGATCGTCTTGATTTAAGTGAAGCTACAATTGCTGAACCAACAGCCGTATCATTACATGCTGTACTAATGGGAGAAACATCATTAAAAAAACCTCTCTCTGAATGTCGAACTTTAGTGCAAGGTGCAGGAGCTATTGGATTATTGTGTTCATTAATTTTATCTAAAATAAAAGGAAATAAAAATATCATAATGTCTGATCCAAACAAATTAAGGTTAGATGTTTGTTCAAAATACTTTGATGGTAAATTTGTTAGTCCAAATGATAAAGAAGTGAAAGAAAATAGTTTCGATATTGTTTTCGATACAGTTGGATTAGAGATATCTAGACAACAAGCTATATCTGTGATCAAGCCTGGTGGTAGCATTATACACATAGGTTTAACACAACCATCTGGAATATTTAATTTTAGAAAAGCAACACTCCAAGAAGTAACATTTATAGGCACTTATTGTTATACTAATAAAGATTTTGAAAAAACAATTAAAATTTTGGCTGATAAAGAAATAGGAGATCTTTCTTGGATAGAATACCGAGAATTAAAGAAAGGAGCTGAAGCTTTTAAACAGATTCATGATGGTAGCTGCTCGGCTCCAAAAATAGTTTTGTTACCCTAGTTAATAGATAACATTGAAAAAATAATATAATCGTCTATAGAAAGATTAATGAAAAAAATCGCATCATTAATTATATTCACAATTTTTCTTTCTTCAGTTTCTGTCGCTCAAGAAAAAATTATTTTCGAATTTACTGAAAACGAGCTATCTGAATTAAAAGTTAGAAAAGTCAGAGGTGCAGACGCAAAAACAATTTACACAATTGGAAAAAATGAAAATGGAAATTATTTAAAAGCAGTAGCTGATAATGCTGCCTCAGGATTGGGCAAAGAGATAAAAATAGACTTAGATGATACTCCTTTTATTAATATTTCATGGAAAGTTGAAAAAGATTTAAAAGGAATTAAAGAAAATACGAAAAAAGGACATGATTTTGCTGCAAGAGTTTTTGTAATTAAAAAAACTGGTGCTACACCACTATCAAATAGAGCTATTAATTATGTTTATTCAAGTAATATGAATATTGATGATTATATGCCAAGTCCATATACAAAAAAATCGATTGACTATGTTTTATCTACTACAAAAATTAACTTAGATGAATGGGTTACAGTTAAAGCAAACGTAAAAGAGGATTTTAAAAAACTTCATAAACTAGACGTTAAAGAGTTGGATGGAGTTGCAATTATGGCTGATACAGATAATTCTAAATTGAAAGCGATTAGTTACTATCAAAATATTTTTTTTTCCTCTGAATAATTTATTTTAAATATTTTTTAAGAACTAAACTTAAAAACGAGAGCAAGATTGCTGCAATTACATCAAGAAGAGGTGTTGCTTCAGGATAGCCAAAATTCCACAATACAACACCTATAAGCCAAATTACATATATTTTCATAAAGAAATAATCATTAGTATATATATTCTTTGTCTTTGATAATATATTTTTAATATGGAATTTAAATCAAGTTTTAAAGTTTACTATGAAGATACCGATAGTGGAGGAGTAGTTTATTATGCCAATTATTTAAAATTTTTAGAACGAGCAAGAACAGACGCAATCACATCTTTAGGTTTTAGTAATAATAAAATTAAAGAGAAATTTGGGATTTACATAATAGTAAAATCCTGCAACTTAAATTTTTTTAAACCAGCAAAACTTGAAGATAATTTAAAAATTGTTTCAAAAGTATTGGAAGTTAAAAATGTTTCTATAAAAATGAGACAAAATATTTATGTTAACGAGTCTATGATTACTGAAGCTCAAATACTATTAGCTTCAATTAATAAAGAAGGCAAACCATCAAAACTTCCAGATGAATTCAAAAAACAATTAACTAAATAGCCTTTTTAACCTTAATAAATAAATTTGTCATTTTATTTACATCAATTCTTCCAGTATTCACATTTCTTGGACTTGGATGATAAGAACCAACTAATAAAATGTTATTTGGTAGTTTAAAAAATTTACTATGTCCAAATTTAATATTAGATCCTATTTCAAATTGTTTTTTATAAAACTCTACACATGCATCAAAGGCTATTTTCCCAAGGGCAACAACAATCTTTAAATTTTCTAGATTTTCAATCTCGTTCCTAAAATATTTAAAACAATTATTAAGTTCATTTTTAGTTGGCTTATCTCCAGGGGGTACACATTTTAAGGCAGTAGTTATAAAACTATCATTTAGTATCAAACCATCATTTCTGTGAACAGAATTTGGAAGATTTGATAATTTAGCTTTGTAAAGACATTTATATAAAAATTCAGACGATCTATCTCCTGTAAAAACTCGTCCAGTTCTATTTCCACCATGAGCTGCTGGTGCTAAACCTACTAATAATATTCTTGCTTTTTGGTCACCAAAACCTGTTATTGGCTTTCCCCAGTATTTCTCATTTATATATTGTTTTCTTTTATCTTTTGATATCTGTCTTCTAAAGTTTACAAGTCTCGGACATTTTCTACAGCTTATTATTGAGTTTTCAAGTTTTTTAAAACTTTTATTCATAAATATTAATTTTTAATCAATTAGTCTTATACTATAATTAATTAAAATTATGAATGTAGGTTTTATTGGTGTTGGCTATATGGGTTATGGAATAGCCAAAAATATTTTAAAAAAGGGAAACAGTTTATTTGTTATTGCAAATAAAAAAAGAGCACCTATTGATAAGATTGTAAGTGATGGAGCAAATGAGGTTAAAAGCTACAATGAGTTATGTGAAAAGAATTTAGATGCTTTATTTCTTTGTGTAACCAATACACCAATAGCTATAAGTATTGCAGAAAAATTATCTAATTTGTTAAAAGATGGCACATTAATTGTTGACGTCACAACACATAACCAAAATGGATCAATTAAAATGGAACAAATTTTTGCAAAACAAAAAATTAGTTATGTTGAATGTCCTGTGATGGGAGGACCTGTTCAAGCAGAGGAAGGCGTTTGTGGTGGAATTGTTGGAGCTTCCGATGAAAATTTTAAAAAGGCCGAAATTTATTTAAAAACTTTTTGCAAAGATTATTTTCATTTTGGTGCAGTAGGCAATGGAGCAAAGTCAAAGTTATTGAATAATTTTTTGTCACTCGGTACCGCAACAAATGTTATTGAATTCATCAAGAGCGCAAAAAAATTAGATATTGATTTAGAAAAACTTTTTGCAGTAGCAAAATTAGGATCTGGAAACTCAACAGCCTTAAATAGAATTTTTGATAATGTGCTTAAAGATGATTATACTGGATTTAAATTTTCAACTTCCAATACTTTGAAAGATCTTACTTATATCCATGAAATGCTTAAAGATTTAGGAAATGCAGAAAAACTAGCTGATGTAAAAAAATCTTTTTACAAAAAAGCGGTAGAGGATGGCAATGGAGATCTATTTATTAGTGAACTAATTCAAAAAGATTAATTATTCCTTTTTTTTATCAGCAAATACAATAGCTATAAGTAACAATGCTGTCCAAAACATTGCAGCTAAACTTTTGATGGCACTTGTTTCTGCACCCCACAAATCAAAAAAAAATGCTCCAATAAGAATTCCAATTATATAAATTATTACTACTAATCTAGTCTGTGTCATTTAGTTGTTTCTTTTTAAATAGTGATATTCCATTATTTTTTTTATGATCATAAGATTCTCTAAAACTTTCTAACTGCCATCCTTGCATTCTCTTCTGAATATCTTCTAAATTTTGTTTTTTCCACTCTTCTTTGGTATTCTGGTCTTTCCAAATCTTCTTTTCATTATTATTTCTTCCACAGCCATAACAGTATCCAGTTACAGGATCCATTTTGCAGATACTTATACAGGGTGAAACTATCATTTTTTTATATATTTATATCCTTTTACACTATTATTCTGATTGGACAAATTAGTTCAATACTATATAAAACAGCATAAATTTGGGCGAGTGGCGGAATTGGTAGACGCGTTGGTCTTAGGAACCAATAGTGCAAGCTGTGAAGGTTCGAGTCCTTTCTCGCCTACCATAAATAGATTATGAAAGTAACAATAGAAAATAAAAAAGGTTTAGAAAAAGATCTTAAAGTATTTATAGATAAAAAAACAATCTCAGGCTTTATGGATGAGAAATATGAAGAAATAAGAAAAGACGTTGTAATAAAAGGTTTCAGACCTGGTAAGGTACCTACCGAAATATTAAAAAGACAATTTGGCAAAGCTGTTTACGGTGAAGTAATTGATAAATTGTTAAAAGACACAACAACAAAAGCTTTAGAAGAAAACAAAATCAAACCTGCAGGACAACCTAAAATAGATTTAAAGTCTTTTGGCGAAGGAAAAGATTTAGAATACGTTATTTCAGTTACAGAGCTACCTGAGGTTTCTGCTAAAGGACTAAGCTCAATTAAAGTAGATGAGTATGTAGTAAAAATTGATCCAAAAGAAACAGATAAAAGAATTACTGAAATCGCAAAAAATCAAAACAATTTTAAAGATGCAGAATCAAATTATATCTCAAAAATAAATGACCTTGTAATTTTTGATTATAAAGGAACTATTGACGGTAAAGAATTTAAGGGTAATGAAGGTAAAAACACCCAATTAGTGCTTGGAAAGGATTTATTTATTAAAGGTTTTGATAAACAATTAGAAGGTGTCAAATCAGGTGATACAAAAAATGTAGAAGTTAATCTTCCTGAAAATTTTCCTGAAAAAGATCTTATTAACAAAAGTGCTGTTTTTGAATGCAAGATTACAGCAGTTAGAATTCCAGAAGAAGTAAAAATTAATGATGATTTTGCTAAAAATATGGGTGCAAAAGACTTAGCAAATTTAAAAGAACTTATCTCAAAACAAATAAATGATGAATATAAAAATTCTTTAGCCATGATTACAAAGAAAAATATTCTTGAACAAATAGAGAAAGAAAAATTAGACCAATTACCTGGTAACTTAATTGAACAGGAAGTTAAAATATTATCTCAAGGAATGAAAGAAGACGAAATTAAAAAGAACCAAAAATCACTCGAGGAGCAAGCTAAAAAAAGAATTAAAACTGGATTAATTTTAAATGCTTTTGGTGAGGAAAATAAAATTAATGTATCTCAGGAAGAAATTAATGTGGAAATACAAAAACAATTTAGAATGATGCCAGGTCAAGAGAAGATTGTTAAAGATTATTATGAACAAAATCCTGCAGCCATAGATAGTTTAAGGGGACAAATTTACGAAGAAAAAATAATTGAAGAAATTAAGAAAAAAGCAAAAACTACTAAAAAAGAAATTACTAAAGAAGAAGCTGAGAAAATTCTAAAAGAAGAAAACGAAAACAACATTAAAGAGCAAGCTAAACTTGCTAAAAAAGATGAAGATGGAAAAAATAAGAAAAAAATAGATCCTAAAAGAAAAGAGGTTAAAGCAAAATCGAAAGAAACTAAAAAAACTAAAACTCCAACATCAAAACCTAAAAAAGCAAAAAAGGTTAGCAAAAAGTAATCACAAGTTGTATAAGATTAATCGAATCGGTTATGACTATTAAAATTCCAGAACAATTAAATACTCTTATCCCTATGGTAGTCGAACAATCTAGTAGAGGAGAAAGGGCATATGACATTTATTCAAGATTACTTAAAGAGAGGATTGTATTTGTGGTTGGCCCCATAAATGATGCAGTTGCATCGTTAGTTACTGCGCAATTATTATTTTTAGAGTCTGAAGATCCTAAGAAAGAAATTTCATTATATATAAATAGTCCTGGTGGACTTGTAACAGCTGGACTTGGTATTTATGATACGATGCAATACATCAAGCCAGAAATCAGCACCTTATGTATTGGTCAAGCAGCAAGCATGGGTTCATTTTTACTAGCAGCAGGCGCCAAAGGAAAAAGATTTTCATTACCAAATTCCAGAATAATGGTTCATCAACCTTCAGCTGGTTTTCAAGGACAAGCAACAGATATTGAAATTCATGCTAATGAAGTTTTATCTCTTAAGAAAAGATTAAATGAAATTTATTCAAAACATACTGGAAAATCTGTTGATGAAATAAAATCTGCATTAGAAAGAGACAATTTTATGACTCCTGACAATGCAAAAAGTTTTGGCCTTATAGATAAAGTAGTAGAAAAAAGAGAATAGGTCACAAGATATAGTTTGTCCACAACCTCTACTTGATTAATTTGTGTCATATGTATTAAAGTATTATAATTGATTCGAATAAAAATATATGAGCAACAATAAAAATATTCTTTACTGTTCTTTTTGTGGCAAGAGCCAACACGAAGTTAGAAAGCTAATTGCAGGACCTACTGTATTCATTTGCGATGAATGTGTTGAGCTTTGTATGGACATCATCAAAGAAGAAAGCAAAGATACCTTTGTTAAACATCAAGATGGCTTACCTTTACCAAAAGAAATATGCAGTGTACTTGATGATTATGTAATTGGTCAATCTCATGCTAAAAAAGTTTTATCAGTTGCAGTTCATAACCATTACAAAAGACTAAACTATGAAAACAAATCAAGCAAAAACGTTGAACTATCAAAATCAAATATTCTTTTAGTCGGACCAACAGGTTGTGGAAAAACCTTACTCGCTCAAACTCTTGCCAGGATACTTGATGTCCCTTTTACAATGGCTGATGCAACAACTTTAACCGAAGCTGGTTATGTAGGTGAAGATGTTGAGAACATAATTTTAAAATTATTACAAGCGGCAGATTATAACGTTGAAAAAGCTCAAAGAGGAATAGTTTATATAGATGAAGTCGATAAGATTAGTAGAAAGTCAGAAAATCCATCCATTACAAGAGATGTATCTGGAGAAGGTGTTCAGCAGGCTTTATTAAAAATTATGGAGGGAACTGTAGCTAGCGTTCCACCGCAAGGAGGAAGAAAACATCCTCAGCAGGAATTTTTACAAGTAGATACAACTAATATTCTATTTATTTGTGGAGGTGCATTCGCAGGTTTGGATAAAATTATATCTCAAAGAGACAAAGGATCTTCAATTGGGTTTGGTGCTGAAGTAAAAACATTAGAGGATAAGAAAATTGGTGAGTGGATGAAAAACTTAGAGCCTGAAGATTTATTAAGATATGGGCTTATACCAGAATTTATAGGTCGTCTACCAATTACGGCAACTCTGGAAGATTTAGATGAGAAATCTTTAGTAAAAATTTTGCAAGAACCAAAAAACTCTTTGATTAAACAATATCAAGAACTATTTAGGTTAGAAGGTGTGAAATTAACATTTAAAGATCAAGCGGTTAAAGATATTGCTAATAAGGCAATAAGCAAGAAAACTGGAGCTAGAGGACTAAGATCAATTTTAGAAAACTTATTACTTAAAACTATGTTTGACCTTCCAGGTCAAGAGAATATTGAGGAAGTCATCATTGATGCTGGAGCTATCAAAGGAACATCACAGCCAATAATTGTTCATACAAAGAACAAATCAAAAACAGAAAAGACTTCTGCGGCTTAATAAGAGTTAATAAACAAAATTTTCCTATTGCATTATAAAATATAATATCCATATTTACACTATGGAAGTTAAATTAATACAGCCTTTATTACCTTTAAGAGACATAGTGGTATTTCCAAGTATGGTAATTCCATTGTTTGTTGGAAGAGACAAGTCTATCACTGCATTAAACGAGGTAATGAAAAGTGATAAAAAAATAATACTAGTTACACAAAAAAATTCAGAGGTTGATGATCCAAAAAAAAACGATGTATTTACGTATGGATGTGAGAGTAACATATTACAACTTTTAAAACTTCCAGATGGGACAGTTAAAGTTTTAGTTGAGGGAATCAAAAGAGTAAAAATTATTGATTTTAAGGATGATGAAAAATTTATTACTTGTACATATGAACATCAAAAAGATATTTTTAACAAAGATGAAGATCTTATACCTCTAGCGCTCACAGCTGTAAGAAGATTAGAAAAATTAACTTCAGTTAATAAAAAAATTTCATCAGAAACTATAAGCAATATCAAACAATTAAAAGATCCATCTAAAATAGTAGATAATATAGTTTCGAACCTAAATGCGTCGATATCTGAAAAACAACAAATATTCGAAACATTAGATGTCAAGAAAAGACTAAATGCAGCTATTAAGATGATGGAAAGCGAAACAAGCATTATTGGAGTAGAAAAAAGAATCAGAGGAAGAGTCAAAACTCAAATGGAAAAGACTCAAAGAGAGTATTATTTAAATGAACAACTAAAGGCTATTCAAAAAGAATTAGGCGAAATTGAAGATGGAAAAGATGAAACAACAAATTTAAAAAAATCAATTCAAAAAGCTAAAATGCCAAAAGAAGTTGAAAAGAAATGTATGTCTGAGCTCAAGAAATTAAAAAATATGAGTCCTATGTCAGCTGAGGCAACAGTTGTTAGAAATTATTTGGATTGGATGATAGATCTACCGTGGTTCAAAAAAAATGATGTAGATATTGATTTAAATAAAGGTTTGAAAATTTTAGATGAAGACCATTTTGGTCTAGAAAAAGTAAAAGAAAGAATAATTGAATTCCTTGCTGTCCAAAAAAGAATGGAAAAAATTAAGGGCCCAATTCTATGTTTAGTCGGACCCCCTGGAGTTGGAAAAACATCATTGGGTAAATCTATAGCTAAAGCTACAAATAGACAGTTTATTAGAATGTCATTAGGTGGAGTTAGAGACGAGGCTGAAATAAGAGGTCATAGAAGAACTTACATTGGATCATTGCCTGGAAAAATTATTCAAATGATGAAGAAGGCTGGTACAAAAAATCCATTATTTTTATTAGATGAAGTTGATAAGATCGGAAACGATTATAGAGGAGATCCTTCATCAGCTTTATTAGAAGCGTTAGATCCTGAGCAAAATACAGCGTTTAATGATCATTACTTAGAAGTTGATTATGACCTATCAGATGTAATGTTTGTAACAACTGCAAACACTCTAAATATTTTACCACCACTTCTTGATAGGATGGAAGTAATAAGAATTCCTGGCTATACAGAAGATGAGAAAATAAACATAGCCAATAAATACCTATTACCTAAACAAGTGAAAGAAAATGGTGTCAAAGAAGGTGAGCTAAACCTTGAAGATGGAACAATAAAAGAGATAATTAGAAGTTACACAAGAGAATCTGGTGTTAGAAATTTAGAAAGAGAAATTTCTAAGGTAACAAGGAAGGTAGTTAAGAAAGTAGTCAGTGGTGAAGTTGAAAAGGTAGACGTAAACGAAAAAAATGTTCCAGACTTTTTAGGAGTTAAAAAATTTAAATATGGAGAAGTAGAGGATAAAAATAAAACTGGAATTGTTATAGGATTAGCATGGACTGAAGTTGGAGGTGAAATTCTTAAAATTGAAACTGTCAATATGCCAGGAAAGGGAAGAATGCAAATAACAGGAAAACTTGGTGACGTGATGCAGGAATCAGTTAAAGCCGCAAAATCATATGTAAGATCAAAAAGTTTAGAATATGGAATAATCCCTCCTTTTTTTGAAAAAAAAGATTTTCATATTCATGTTCCAGAGGGAGCAACACCTAAAGATGGACCTTCAGCTGGCATAGCGATGGTAACATCTATAGTATCTTCAATTACAAACATTCCTGTAAATAGGGAGATAGCTATGACTGGTGAAGTAACAATTACAGGTCAAGTTTTACAAATTGGGGGATTAAAAGAAAAATTGTTAGCTGCTCATAGAGCAGGTGTTAAAAAAGTATTAATACCCAAAGAAAACGAAAAAGATTTAGTTGATATACCCAAGAAAGTTAGGGAGGATATCAAAATCATACCAGTTGAAACTGCTGATGAAGTGTTAAAAATTGCGCTTACAAAAGAACTTAAACCTATAGAATGGACAGAAGTGGATAAAATTTCAGAGAGCAAAAAAGACGATAAATCTCAAGCTAGCATTCAATAAATATTAAACTAGTTTAAAAAAATTAATCTAATTTAAACCATTTATTTTTGAAAATCATTTCACCCAAGTATCTTGCACCTCTTAAAGTATGATGATCTGAATCCCAATTTATTTTTTCATCTTTGTTAGTGAGCACTAAGCATCTTTTATTTTTTTCATTGCATTGATAATTTGATTTATCTAACAATAAAAGATTAAATTTTCTAGAGATTTTTTTTAGTTCATTATTAAAATGAAAATACGTTTCATTATTTTTCAAAAAATTATAATATTTTTTTTCTAGCTCAACTAATTCTAAGTTGTTTGGTTTTCTATTATTTTCTAGTAAAAAAAAATCTAAATCTGTAAATCTTGAACCATAAAGGGAGTAGATAGGATTATTTGTAGTTAAAATAATTTTTTTATTTGTACGATCATTTATTAATTTAATTGCTTTTTTGACAATTTTTAGTTCTTCATAATCATAATTATAAGAAAACAATATGTATTCTGCATCATCTATTAGTAACCGATCAGAAGGTCTAATCATTTCATCCTCAAAATATTTTATCAATAAATTTGCCCTTCCGAGTACGTTAAATTCGTATTCATTAAAAAGATCATTATTTGTCTGAAAAACCATTGCAAAATTGTCTGCATGTGAATCTCCTATAATTAAAATATTTTTTTTTAATTTTTTTGTACTATTTTTGACGTTGTATTTATAAATAGTCTTTTTCCAATTTGATATTTCATCTAAATAAAATTCTCTATCTATATTGATTCCATCAATTACTGCTCTTTTTGGATAGCCATTTTTATATATAATAATAACATTAATTGTAATTAGAATCAGAATAATTGAAAATAAGATATTAAAAATTTTCTTAAATGAAAAATTTTTATCTCTAAACTTTCTTTCAATAAAAAAATAACTAAGCAAAGAACAAATGAACAATATGAATACTAAAATTATTTGAAAAAAAATAGAACCTGAGGCAAATGCATATCTGTAAAACGCAAAAATTGGATAATGCCAAAGATATAATGAATATGATATTAGTCCAATTCCAACAAATAATTTTGAAGAAAGTAATTTAGTAGTTATCTCGTTTTTTGAAGAAAACCAAATAACAAAACAAACACCTACAACAGGAACTAATGTTATATAAGATGGGTGTAATGTATTATTACTATAAAATAGTAAAGAATATATGATTAAAATAATACCAATACTTGGCATTATCAAATTCATTTTTTTATTTAAACTTCTGTGATTATTTTTAATTTCAAAATAAGCAAGCATAGAACCAGATAGTAGCTCCCATATTCTGAATTGCAAAAAATAGAAAACTATTGATGAATTTGTCTCAACAGTTCGACTTGCAAACATTATACTTATAATTATAGCTAATATAAAAATATATATATAAACTTCTTTAAAATACTTAAATGCTATAAATAGAATAGCTGGAAATAAAATATAAAATTGTTCTTCAACTGATAGTGACCAAGTGTGTAATAATGGTAAAAATAAACCACCCTGGGCTCCATATTCTTGTCCTGAGTAATGAAAATAAATATTAGATGTAAAACCAATTGAATAAAGAAGTGATTTAGAAAAATCAACCAAACTACTTGGGAGCAAGTATATCCATGCAAATGGAATGCACACCATCATCATGAATAATAAAGCTGGCAATATTCTTCTTATTCTTCTTTCATAAAAATATAAAAAAGAAATTTTTTTTTTTGTTTTCAATTCTTTTAGTAAAATTAAAGTTATTAAATAGCCTGAAATTACAAAAAAAATATCAACACCAATATAACCTCCAGAAAACAATCTATAATTAAGTACATCAATTTGTGCATGGTAAATAATTACTGCGCTAACTGCTATTGCTCTTAAACCATCAATTTCTGGACGATAATTGTGCTTCATTATAATTAAACTACCATTTTATAGTTTAATTTTATATTTTTCTAATTGATCTTGACCTTATTGTACTAAAAGATATAAAACACTTTGTTTTTTTGATTAGGGTGGTTAGCTCAGTTGGTAGAGCATCTCGTTTACACCGAGGGGGTCAAAGGTTCGAGTCCTTTACTACCCACCATTACACCTGTGGGGGTGTAGCTCAGTTGGTTAGAGCACCTGCCTGTCACGCAGGGGGCCGAGGGTTCGAGTCCCTTCACTCCCGCCATTTTTTGAGTAAAACTAGGCATAAAAATGTGACATATCTTCACTTTTAGTTGATATAATAGTTGTTACATAGGAATCAAATGCTTGCGGAATTTTTAAAAGATTATTTACCGATAATATTATTTTTAATCATAGCTTTAGGCTTAAGTCTTGCTTTTGTTGCAATTAATTATATTGCTGCTCCAAACAAACCTGATCCCGAGAAGCTTTCAGCTTATGAGTGTGGCTTTGAACCTTTCAACGACTCTAGAATGGAATTTGACGTTAGATTTTATTTGGTTGCTATATTGTTTATAATATTTGATCTTGAAATAGCATTTTTATTCCCATGGGCAATTTCACTTGGAGAAATCGGTTTATATGGTTTCAGCTCCATGATGTTATTTTTATTTATTTTAACTGTAGGATTTATTTATGAGTGGAAAAAAGGAGCTTTAGATTGGGAATAGAATGAGTTTAGAAGATAGAAAAAAAGATATTCCTGAGGAGTTTAAACAGTTGGCTCAAGACTTTAGTGATAACGGTTTTATAACAACATCATTAGATAACCTTGTTAATTGGGCAAGAACTGGTTCATTACATTGGATGACATTTGGACTAGCATGTTGTGCTGTTGAAATGATGCAGACATCTATGCCAAGGTATGATCTTGAAAGATTCGGTGCGGCACCAAGAGCATCACCTCGTCAATCAGATGTAATGATAGTTGCAGGTACTTTAACAAATAAAATGGCTCCTGCATTAAGAAAAGTTTATGACCAGATGCCAGAACCTAGATATGTTATATCAATGGGAAGTTGTGCAAATGGTGGGGGGTATTATCATTATTCATATTCAGTAGTTAGAGGATGCGATCGTGTAGTACCAGTTGATGTGTATGTTCCTGGATGCCCACCATCAGCTGAAGCATTACTATATGGGATTTTACAATTACAGAAAAAAATTAGAAATAAAGGTTCTTTAGAAAGATAAAAAAATGAAAAATCTTGAGGACTTTGAAAAGTTTATAAACTCTGAATTAACTTCTAAAATAAATAATTCATTTATAAAACATGATAATATTTATCTAAACATTGATCATGACGAATTGATTGATGTTATTTCTTTTTTGAAGACTAATAAGGAGACTAAATTTAGGCAATTAATTGAAATTACAGCTGTAGATTATCCTGAGAATGAATATAGATTTAAGATGGTGTATCTTCTTTTAAGCCATGAATATAATAAAAGAGTTATTATTGATTATTCAATAAAAGAAAATGATATTATCTCATCAATTACTTCATTATTTCCCTCAGCAAATTGGATGGAGCGAGAGGTATTTGATATGTATGGTTTAAACTTTAAAAATCATCCTGATTTAAGGAGAATTTTAACTGACTATGGTTTTGAAGGCTATCCTTTAAGAAAAGATTTTCCTCTAACTGGACATAATGAGGTTCGTTATAGTGAGGAAGAAAAAAAAGTGATTTATGAACCTGTAAAATTAGAGCAAAATTATAGAAATTTTGATTATGAAAGTCCTTGGGAAGGAACAAAATACATAAAAGAAATTAAAAAAAGTGATGGCTAAAGAAAAAAAAACATTAAACTTAAACTTTGGACCACAACACCCAGCAGCTCATGGAGTCTTAAGATTAATACTGCAATTAGATGGAGAAGTTGTTGAAAAAGCTGATCCACATATAGGTTTATTGCACAGAGGAACTGAAAAATTAATTGAAAATAAAACTTACACTCAAGCTGTTCCATATTTTGATCGTCTTGATTATGTTGCACCAATGAACCAAGAGCATGCATTCGCATTAGCTATAGAAAAAATTCTTAAAATTGAAGTTCCTGCTCGAGCTAAATATATAAGAGTAATTTTCTGTGAAATTGGGCGAATATTAAGTCACATATTAAATGTAACTACTCAAGCAATGGATGTTGGGGCATTAACACCAACATTGTGGGGATTTGAGGAAAGGGAAAAATTAATGGGATTTTATGAGAGAGTTTCTGGATCTAGGTTGCATGCAAATTATTTTAGAGCTGGTGGAGTGCATAAAGATCTCCCTTCAGGGCTTGATAATGATATTGATGAATTTTGTGATAAATTTCCAAAAATCATTGACGATTTAGAAACTTTACTTACTGACAATAGAATATTTAAACAGAGAAATGTAGATATAGGAATAGTATCAAAGCAAGATGCTCTAGATTATTCATTCTCTGGAGTAATGTTAAGAGGTTCAGGAGTGGCTTGGGATTTAAGAAGAAGTCAACCTTATGATTGTTATAATGATTTACAATTTAAAATTCCTGTTGGAAAAAATGGAGATTGTTATGATAGATACCTTTGCAGAATTGAAGAAATGAGAGAAAGTGTAAAAATCATTAAACAATGTTTACAGAATTTACCAAAAGGCCCAATTAAGACGAATGATGGAAAAATTTCTCCACCACCTAAGAAAGAGATTAAAGAGTCTATGGAAGCTTTAATACATCATTTTAAATTATTCACAGAGGGATATAGAGTTGAAAAAGATGAAATATATATGGCTGTAGAGGCACCAAAAGGTGAATTTGGAGTTTATTTAATCTCAGATGGGTCAAGCAAACCTTACAAATGTAAAATTAGAGCTCCTGGATTTACACATCTTCAAGCAATGGATTACTTAATAAAAGGTCATATGCTAGCTGATGTACCTGCTGTTTTAGGATCAATGGATATTGTTTTTGGTGAGGTTGATAGATGAGTGTAAAAAAAATTCACAAAGACCAACCTGAGACTTTTGAGTTTAATGAAAAAAGTATGGAAGCTGCAAATAAAATAGTTTCAAATTATCCAGATGGAAGACAGCAAAGTGCAGTAATGGCTTTATTGTATATCGCTCAAAGACAACATGATAATTGGATACCATTGAAAGCAATGAAATACATAGCTAAGTTTTTAGACATGCCATACATAAAAGTTTATGAAGTAGCAACTTTTTATTCAATGTATAATTTATCTCCTGTAGGTAAATATTTTTTTCAAGTTTGTACAACAACACCCTGTATGCTTCGAGGTGCTTATGATCTAGTTAAAGTTTGTAAAAAAAAGATATCTGAAAAAGAAAATGAATTATCTGAAGATGGAAAAATTTCTTGGATGGAAGTAGAGTGCCTTGGTGCATGTGTTAATGCTCCAATGATGCAAGTTAATGAAGATTATTATGAAGATTTAAATGATAAAAAACTTGAAGAAATAATTGATACAATATATCAAAACAAAATTCCTAAACCAGGATCTTATACAGGACGAATTAATGCAGAACCAGTTGATAATCGTAAAACTTTATTAGGAAACAAAAATGCTTAAAGACAAAGATAGAATATTTCAAAATTTATATAATGATAGTGGTGCAGATTTACAGTCTGCCAAATTAAGAAATGATTGGATTGGAACAAAAGATATTTTAGAAAAAGGAAGAGAATGGATCATTAATGAGGTTAAAGCCTCTGAACTCAGAGGTAGAGGTGGAGCTGGTTTTCCTACTGGTCTAAAATGGTCTTTTGCACCAAAAGAAATTGGATCTAGACCTCATTATTTAGTTATTAATGCAGACGAGTCAGAACCTGGCACATGCAAAGATAGAGATATATTAAGATTTGAACCCCACAAATTAATAGAAGGATGTTTAATAGCTTCTTATGCAGTTAATGCTCACAAATGTTATATTTATATAAGAGGTGAATATTTTAATGAAGGTCAAAAACTTCAGACTGCTATAGATGAGGCTTATAAAAATAAGTTAATTGGTGAAAATGCATTAGATTCAGGATGGGATTTAGATATCTACATTCATTATGGAGCTGGCGCTTACATTTGTGGTGAAGAAACTGCATTACTTGAGAGTTTAGAAGGTAAAAAGGGACAGCCAAGATTAAAGCCACCATTTCCTGCATTAATTGGACTTTATGGATGTCCAACGATCATTAATAATGTTGAAACCGTTGCGGCTGTGCCTACTATTTTAAAAAGAGGAGCAAAATGGTTTAGCTCACTTGGAAGACCAAAAAACACGGGAACAAAAATATATTGTATTTCGGGAAATGTAAATAACCCATGTAATGTGGAAGAGGAAATGGGAATTCCACTTAAAGAATTGATTGAAACTCATGCTGGAGGTGTTGTTGGAGGGTGGGATAATCTTAAAGCTGTAATACCTGGTGGATCTTCTATGCCAATGTTGCCCAAGGAAATTTGTGACAATATTAAAATGGATTTTGATGCATGTGTTGAGAATAAAACAGGTCTTGGAACTGCTGGAATTGTTGTAATCAATAATGATCAAGATATCATTAAGTGTATGGCAAGAATAGCCAGATTTTATAAGCATGAAAGCTGTGGTCAGTGCACACCTTGCAGGGAAGGATCCGGGTGGATGTGGAGAATGTTAGAAAGAATGGCAGCAGGCGAAGCAACCCCTGATGAGGTTGACATGCTTTTTGATGTAACCAAACAAATAGAAGGTCATACAATTTGTGCTTTTGGAGAAGGATCTTCTTGGCCAGTTCAAGGTTTGATAAGACATTTTAAAGATGAAATATTAGAAAGAAATAAATTTGATCCTGTTGTGAAAAAACAAAAAAACATTCCTTACTTAGTAGATCAACATTTATTCGAAAAAGAAAATGCCTAAATTAAAAGTAAATGATATTGATATTGAAGTTGAAGATGGCCTAACGGTACTCCAAGCATGTGAACAAGCTGGAGCTGAAATACCAAGATTTTGTTATCATGAAAAACTTTCCATAGCTGGAAACTGTCGTATGTGTTTGGTTGAAATGGAAAAATCACCTAAACCTATAGCTTCATGCGCAATGCCTGCAACCGAAGGAATGGTTATCAAAACAAATACAGAAAAAGTTGAAAAAGCAAGAAAAGGTGTAATGGAGTTTTTACTGGCTAACCACCCACTAGATTGTCCTGTTTGCGATCAAGGAGGGGAGTGTGATTTACAAGATCAATCTATGTTTTATGGAATTGATAAATCAAGATTTAAAGAGAATAAAAGATTCGTGCCTGAAAAATACATGGGTCCATTAATAAAAACTCAAATGACTAGATGTATTCATTGTACTAGATGTATTAGATTTGCTACTGAAGTAGCGGGTGTGCCAGAATTAGGAGCGATCGGACGTGGAGAAAATATGGAAATTACTACATATTTAGAGAAATCCATGGAGTCTGAAATGTCAGCTAATGTAATTGATTTATGTCCAGTTGGTGCATTAACTTCTAAACCTTATGTGTTCGAGGCAAGACCTTGGGAACTTAAAAAGACTGAAACAATTGATGTTATGGATGCTGTTGGATCGAATATTAGAGTAGATACTTATGATTGGGAAGTAAAAAGGGTTTTACCAAGAATTAATGAGGAAATTAATGAAGAGTGGATTTCTGATAAAACAAGATATGCATGCGATGGTTTAAAAAATCAAAGATTAGACACACCATTTATAAAAAATAATGGAAACTTTGAAGAAATAAGTTGGCAAGATGCATACAAAAAAATTAAAGAAAAAATTTCAATAACATCGCCGGACAAAATAGTTGGTTTAACTGGTGACATGACAAACATGGAAACTATGTTTGCTGTTAAAAACTTATTTCAAAAAACATTAAATTCAAGTTATTTGGATTCAAGAGCTAAACATACTTACATAAATTTTGAAAACAGAAGTAATTATTTGTTTAACTCTGGCATAGAAGGGATTGAAGAAAGTGATATTATATTACTAATAGGCACAAACCCAAGATTTGAGGCAACTATATTAAACTCAAGAATAAGAAAAACTTATTTAAAAAATAAAACTGAAATATTTTCTTTAGAAAATGTGGGTGATTTAACTTATCCTTATACAGTTTTAGAAAATAATTCAAAAGTAATTGATAAAATAATCAAAAATGAACACAATCTTTCAAACAAAATTGTATGTGCAGAAAAACCTATAATTATCTTAGGTCAATCAATATTAAATAGTAAAAATGGTGCATATATATTTGAAGAGTTAAAAAGGTATTTAACTAGTATTAATAAAATTGATGATAATTGGAATGCACTAAATATTTTATCAACTGATGCATCGGCTGTTGGTTCTTATGATTTAGGCATTTTTTCCTCAAATGATGGAAGTAACAAAACTCTTAAAAAAATCAATGATAGTGAAGCAGAAATAATATTTTTGTTAGGCCAAGATAACCTCAAAATTAAAAAAAGTAATGAATTTATAATTTATATTGGAAGTCATGGCGATAACGGTGCAGATATGGCAGATCTTATATTGCCTGGTGCCGCATATACTGAACAAGATGGTTATTTCACTAACTTAGAAGGAAAGCTTCAAAAAGCATATAAAGCTTCATATCCACCAGGAGAAGCTAAAGAAGATTGGCAAATAATTAATGAATTATCTTCTACTATCCTTGGAAATCCTCTATTTAAAAATAAAGATGAACTACTAAAATCTATGCAAAATCATTTAAATAATCAAAATATTAAAAATTTTGAAGTTCCTACGTATAATTTGAATGATGAAAAAATATTAGTTGAAGATATTGATTATTATTATTCTAATGCTATTGCTCGTGCATCCAAAACAATGTCAGAGTGTAGATACGCAAGAACTAATTTGAAAAAAACTGGAACCGAGGGTTAATGGACTCTTATTTTTCAATATTATTTACTGAGGTTTATAAAATTTTATTTTTATTAGTGCCTGTTTTAGTTTCTGTAGCAATGATAGTTTGGCTTGATAGAAGAGTCTGGGCCTTTGTACAAAAACGAAGAGGACCCAATGTTGTTGGTCCATTTGGTTTATTCCAATCATTAGCTGATGCATTAAA
Organism: uncultured Pelagibacteraceae bacterium; assembly: GCA_902599665.1. Taxonomy (GTDB): domain Bacteria; phylum Pseudomonadota; class Alphaproteobacteria; order Pelagibacterales; family Pelagibacteraceae; genus Pelagibacter. Next base: position 128,194 of record CACKGK010000002.1, read on the forward strand.
ATATACCTTTAAAGAAATAATAATACCTGCAAGCTCAAATAAACTTGTATTTGTATTAGCTCCAGTCGTGACTATGACATTAGCATTAATATCATGGGCAGTAATACCATTTGGCGAAGATTTTGTTCTAGCTGATATCAATGTTGGTATTTTATATCTTTTCGCAGTTTCATCATTAGGTGTATATGGAATAATTATGGGAGGATGGGCCTCCAATTCTAAATACCCTTTTTTAGGTGCAATCAGATCTGCTGCACAAATGGTATCATACGAAGTTTCAATAGGAGTTATAATTATCAACGTTCTATTATGTGTTGGATCTTTAAATTTAAGTGACATAGTTATGGCACAACAAAATTTATGGTTTGTAATTCCTTTATTTCCTATGTTTGTAATTTTTTTTATTTCTGCACTAGCAGAAACAAATCGCCCTCCATTTGATTTACCAGAAGCAGAAGCTGAATTAGTGGCAGGATATCAAACTGAATATTCAGGAATGATGTATGCTATGTTTTGGTTAGGAGAATATGCAAATATTTTGTTAATGTGTGCAATGGGAGCAGTTTTATTTTTGGGTGGCTGGTTATCTCCAATAGACATCTTCCCATTTAATGCTATTCCAGGTCCATTTTGGTTAATCTTTAAAATATTGTTTTTATTTATTTTATTTGCGTTAGTTAAAGCAACTGTTCCAAGATACAGATATGACCAATTAATGAAGCTTGGTTGGAAGATATTTCTCCCATTTTCACTGTTTTATGTTGTTTTAACTTCAAGTTTTTTACTATATTTTGATTTATTACCAGGAAAATAAATGAAAATTTCACGATTATTAAAAACTATATTCATGATTGATTTTGTGACTAGTTTATTAATTGCAATAAAAGAGACTTTTAGGGCAAAAAAGACAATCAATTATCCTTTTGAAAAGGGGTCTTTAGGAACGAGGTCTAGAGGGGAGCACGCTCTAAGAAGATATCCTAATGGGGAAGAAAGATGCATCGCATGTAAACTTTGTGAAGCAGTATGCCCAGCCCAGGCTATTACAATTGAGTCAAAGGAAAGAGATGATGGAAGTAGAAAAACTGTAAGATACGATATTGATATGCTTAAATGTATTTATTGCGGTCTTTGTGAAGAATCTTGTCCTGTAGATGCAATTGTTCAAGGTCCTAATTTTGAATTTGCAACAGAAACTAGAGAAGAACTTTATTATACAAAAGAAAAACTTTTGGAAAATGGAGACAGATGGGAAAACATTTTAGCTGCCAATATTAAGGCTGATAGCTCTCACAGATAATCTTATGATTGCACACTCAGTTTTTTTTTATATTTTTTCTTTAATAGCTATTGTTTCAGCAGTCATGGTAACAGTTTCAAAAAATACAGTTCACTCTGTATTTTTTTTAATACTAGATTTCATTAGCATATCCTGTTTGTTTATTATGATAGGTGCAGAATTTTTAGGCATGATAATGCTTATAGTTTATGTTGGAGCGGTTGCAGTTTTATTTTTATTTGTTGTAATGATGTTAAACGTAGCTGAACAAAAAGGTCAGTGGTTTAGTTCAAGATGGGATGGTGGAACACATATCCCAGTTGGTTTGTTAGTAAGTTTAATTATTTTTTTTGAACTTATTATTGTAATTGGAGGTTGGAAGTATAAACCTGATTTATTAAATAGTCTTTCTGTAAACATATCTACAGAAGTCACTAATACTAGATCTATTGGAAATATTTTATATACGGATTATATACTTCTATTTCAAATTTCAGGAATGATACTGTTAGTTGCTATGATTGGAGCAATTGTTTTAACTTACAGAGAGAGAGCTGGAGTTAAAAGACAAAGTTATGTCAAACAAATTTCTAGAGAAAGAGACGAAGGTGTTGATTTAGTTGAGGCTGAGAGAAATAAAGGAGTTAAAATAGATGCTTAGCATAGGTTTAGGACATTATTTAACATTAGCTGCAATAATATTTACTATAGGTGTTGTTGGAATTTTTCTTAATAGAAAAAATGTAATAGTTATTTTAATGAGTATCGAACTAATATTACTTGCAGTTAATATAAACCTTGTTGCCTTTTCTATATTTATTAATGATTTAAGTGGGCAAATATTTACACTATTTATTTTAACAGTTGCCGCCGCTGAAGCAGCTATTGGGTTAGCCATAATTGTAGTTTATTTTAGAAATTCAGACACAATAAGAGTTGAAGAAATTAAAAATTTAAAAGGATAAAATGGAATACCTAATTTTGTTTCTACCTCTTATAGGATCTGTAATTAGTGGTTTTTTTGGAAAGAAAATAGGTGACAGAAATTCCCAAGTTTTAACAAGTTCATTTGTTAGTATTTCAGCAATACTTTCTTTAGTTGTTTTGTATAAAGTTATTAGTTCGGACTATTCAAACAATCTTGTAGTAGCTACCTGGATTAACTCTGGAACTTTAAATGTTAATTGGTCGATAAAAATTGACTCCTTATCAGCAGTTATGTTTGTTGTGGTAAATTTTGTTTCAGCTTTAGTTCATATTTACTCAATTGGATACATGTCACATGATGCTCACAAAACGAGATTCATGGCATATTTATCATTGTTTACTTTTGCAATGTTAACTTTAGTAAGTTCAGATAACTTTATTCAACTATTTTTTGGATGGGAAGGTGTAGGCTTATGCTCATATTTTTTAATTGGATTTTGGTTTAAAAAAGAGAGTGCAAACAAAGCTGCAATAAAAGCCTTTGTTGTTAACAGAGTTGGTGACTTTGGTTTAGCTCTTGGAATTTTTCTGATTTTTTATGTTTTTGGTACAGTCAATTATGATGAGGTTTTTGAACAAATTCCAAATGTTTTAGATAAAGAAATTAATTTCATTGGTATTAATATAGAAATTATTGATTTGATTTGTTTGCTTCTATTAATTGGAGCAATGGGTAAATCAGCTCAATTTTTATTACATACTTGGTTGCCTGATGCTATGGAGGGCCCAACACCAGTATCAGCATTAATTCATGCAGCAACAATGGTGACAGCAGGGGTATTCCTGATTGTCAGATGCTCACCTATATATGAATATTCTCCATTAGCTCTCACAGTTATAACTATAATTGGAATGACTACTGCTTTCTTTGCAGCAACAGTTGCACTTGTTCAAAATGATATAAAAAAAATTATTGCTTATTCTACATGTAGTCAATTGGGCTATATGTTTTTTGCTGCCGGAGTAGGCGCTTACAATGTTGCAATGTTTCATCTATTTACACATGCCTTTTTTAAAGCTTTGCTATTTTTAGGAGCGGGTGCTGTAATTCATTCATTTCATGAGGAACAAGATATAAATAAAATGGGTGGAGTTATTAAGAAACTCCCATATACATATGTATTAATGCTTATTGGCACTCTTGCTTTAACAGGTTTTCCTTTTTTATCAGGTTTTTATTCTAAAGATGCAATAATAGAATTTGCTTACCTAAGAGGAAATGGAATAGGAATACTTGCAGCTTTTGTTGGTATTGTTACAGCTTTATTAACATCAATTTATTCCTGGAGACTTATATTTAAAACATTTCATGGTAATTTTAATAATAAAGAACTTAGTTTTGATAAAATACACGAGTCTCCTATGGTTATGATTGCCCCGTTAGTAATCTTGGCAATAGGAGCTATTTTTGCAGGTATGGCGTTTAAAGATTTATTTATAGGGCATGAAATAGCGTATGAATTTTGGGGTCAATCTATAAAATTCTTAGAACCACTCAGCACAGATCATCCACCAACATGGTTTTTACTTTTAACACCTATACTAGTTACTTCTGCAATTCCATTTTCATATTATTTGTATCTAAAAAATAAATACATAGTTTCAGGATTGAAAGAAATGAATGAACCAATTTACCAATTTTTAGTTAAAAAATGGTACTTTGATGAAATATACGATTACCTATTTGTTAATCCTTCAAAAAGAATTGGAAAGTTTTTATGGAAAAAGGTTGATGGATCAATAATTGATAAATTTGGTCCTGATGGGATTTCAAATGTAATTAAAAATTTATCAACAAAAGCAGTCAAATTTCAATCTGGATTTATTTATCAATATGCATTTGTTATGTTGATTGGATTTTCGGTTTTACTAACAATATTGATATTAAATTAATGAACTTTCCAATTTTATCGTCTTTAATATTACTACCGACTATAGGAGCTTTATTTATATTATTCACAAAATCATCAAGTGGAAAATATCAAAGTTCCAAATATGTAGCCTTATTTATTTCTTTAGCAAATTTTTTATTGTCTTTATATCTTTGGTATGTTTTTGATAAAAATTCAATAGACTTTCAGTTTGTAGAAAATAGAGAATGGTTATCAGGATTTATAAATTATAAAGTTGGAATAGATGGTATTTCAATTTTATTTATAATATTAACAACTTTCATAACTCCAATTTGTATTATTTCAGTTAATGCTACAATTACAAATAGACTAAAGGATTTCTTAATTGCAATATTAATTATGGAAACATTTATGATTGGTGTTTTCTGCTCACTTGATCTAGTAGTATTTTATTTATTTTTTGAGGCAGGTCTTATACCGATGTTTTTAATAATTGGTATTTGGGGTGGAGAAAGAAGAGTCTACTCGGCTTTTAAATTTTTTCTGTACACTTTATTGGGATCAGTTCTTATGTTGGTTGCTATTATTGCAATTTATTGGATAACAGGAACCACTGATGTTGAAAAACTTTATGAACTTGGTATCCAGGTGGAATATCAAAATTTATTATGGCTAGCATTTTTTAGTTCTTTTGCAGTAAAAACTCCTATGTGGCCTGTACATACTTGGCTACCTGATGCTCATGTAGAAGCTCCAACTGTTGGCTCTGTATTACTAGCAGCAATACTCCTCAAAATGGCTGGATATGGATTTATTAGATTTTCTCTAGGTTTATTTCCTATAGCTTCGGAAAATTTTACAATGTTAGTGTATATCTTAAGTTTAATTGCAATTATTTACACATCTCTAGTAGCTTTGATGCAAGACGATATGAAAAAACTTATAGCATACTCGTCTGTTGCGCATATGGGCTTTGTAACACTAGGCATCTTCACAATGACCCAACAAGGCATTGAGGGAAGCATTTTCCAAATGATTAGTCATGGACTTGTATCAGCTGCACTTTTCTTAAGTGTTGGAGTTGTTTATGAAAGGCATCACACAAGGTTAATTAATAAATATGGGGGTTTAGTCTCTATAATGCCTAGATATGCAATTGTCTTTATGGTTTTCACACTAGGAGCTTTAGGACTGCCTGGAACAACTGGTTTTATTGGAGAATTTTTAATTTTGATGGGTGCATTTGAGAAAAATATCTTAGTAGCAATGATTGCAAGTTTAGGAGTAATTTTAGGAGCAGCATATATGTTGTGGCTATTTAAAAGAGTTGTTTTTGGCGAAATGAAAAATCAAGAGCTTAAAAGTATGAAAGATTTAAAATCTTTTGAAATTATCACTTTATCAGCTCTAGTAGTACCAATTTTATTTTTTGGTTTTTATCCAGAGCCTTTGATAAATTCAATTGAAGTATCTGTCGAGAATACTTTAAACATGTATAACTTTGACTTAGTTAACAACATTGCATCAAGAGACTAATGGAAAATTTACAATATATATTACCTGAAATCTTTATATCGGCATCTATAATGTTATTCTTATTAGTTGGAGTTTTTAAAAAAAATAGTGCGAGTCTAATTTATAATTTATCTAATATATCTTTAGTTATCTTATTGGCACTAATAATAAATCTCAGCTCATTAGATAAAGTTTACTTATTCAATAATTCATATTTGATAGATAATTTATCTAATTATATGAAGATTATACTTGTCGGATCTGGAATTTTTGTAATGTTAACTGGATCAAAATATATTCAAGTAATCAATTTAAATAAAATTGAATATCCAATCCTCATATTAAGCAGCATTTTGGGAATGATGATAATGATAAGTTCAAATGATTTAATAGTTTTTTATATGGGTCTTGAACTTCAATCATTAGCTTTGTATGTTCTTGCATCATTTAATAGAGATAATTTACTTTCTACGGAGTCTGGACTAAAATATTTTGTTCTTAGCGCATTATCATCTGGTTTATTATTGTATGGGTGCTCATTAACTTATGGATTTTCTGAAAGTACAAATTTTAATCAAATACTTATAAACTCTACTGAATTTAATTATGGCACCACGTTTGGGATAGTTTTTATTTTAGTTGGTCTTGCATTTAAAATATCAGCTGTACCTTTTCATATGTGGGCTCCAGATGTTTATCAAGGCTCTCCAACATCTGTAACATTATTCTTTGCTATACTTCCAAAAATAGCTGCACTTTCTGTATTCATTAAGTTTTTGTACACACCTTTTGCCAATATGAATGATCAGTGGCAAACTATCATTGTATTTATTTCAATAGCTTCAATGATATTTGGTGCTGTAGCAGCCATAGGTCAAAAAAACTTAAAAAGATTAATCGCTTATAGTTCAATTAGTCATATCGGATATGCTTTGGCTGGATTGGCAACAGTTAGCAATCAAGGAATACAAAGTTCTATTACATATATATCTATTTATTTGGTAATGAATTTAGCTTTTTTTAGCTGTTTATTTATGCTTAGAAGAAATGAGAAATATTATGAAAATATAGAGGACTTATCAGGACTTTCTAAAAAGCATCCAATTTTATCTTTCTCATTATTGATAGTTTTATTTTCATTAGCAGGTATACCCCCGCTTGCAGGTTTTTTTGCAAAGTTTTATATATTCTTAGCTGTTATAGAACAATCTATGTATTTTTTAGCAATTGTAGGATTGTTAGCAACTGTTGTTGCAGCTTTTTATTACCTAAGAATTATAAAAATTATATATTTCGATCCAGAAAAAGAGGAATATGAAAGATCTCACAATTTAGGACTTAAAATAACCTTAGCTATCTCGACATTATTTATATTAGCATATTTTATATATCCTAGTGGTATAACAGAAATAGTATCTAAAATTACTATGATCTAATGAAATTAAAAAGATATTTATACAAAAAAGTTGAAAGCACCAACAACGTAGCAATAAGATTGATTAAGC
>CACKGK010000003.1 GCA_902599665.1 uncultured Pelagibacteraceae bacterium
GAGGTTGATCCTGCAAGCGTTAAAAAGATCGTACAATCTTTGTCTCTAATCATCTCGCTGTAAATTTTTGCAGCATTTGCAGTCTCCCTTGAGACAAAAGACATTTTTTCCATTGAGGTAACAATCTTTCTTGCATCAAAAGAAGTAATATCAATATGTTCAACTTCTTTACTAAGAAGGTCTTTTTTTCTATTGTTTGAATGATTTTTTTTATCTGACATTAAGCAACAAGAAACTCTTTCTTTGCTTCTTTGTCATACATGGTCATTATAGGATTATCTTCAACTTCATAAATTTCATCCGAGTAAAATCCATTAAAGTTGGTTCTAAAAGTAAGTCCATAAGCTCCAAGTTGTCCAAGCTCTATATAATCATTTTCTTTTATATTGTTAGGTAAGATAAAAGGCCCTTTCATATAATCCATGCTATCACATGTTGGTCCATAGAAATCAAATGATGTTAGTTTTTTTGAAATAACTCTACCATCAGTAATCATTTTTGAAGGGTATACAATATTTGGAACACCAGCATCAAATAAAGTTCCGTAAGTTCCGTCATTTATATAAAGTTTTTGTTTTTTTCTTAAATCTACTCTAACTATTGTTGAACCACTCTCTGCAACAATTGCTCTACCAGGTTCACATATAATTTCTGGAAGTTTTTCTATCTTTAAATTTTCTAAACTTTTTTTGATTTCATCAAAGTAGTTATCTAAAGATTGAGGCACTAAATCGGGATAAACAGTTGGAAAGCCTCCACCTATATTTATTACATCAGGTATAATTTTAGTTTTTTTTATAATATTACCAATTTCAAATATTCCTTTAGAATATGATATAGGGTGCATGCACTGCGAGCCAACATGAAAACTTAGCCCAACCTTTTTTGCATATTGTTTGGTTAATCTTAGAAGTCCAATGGCTTCATGATTAATTGCTCCAAATTTTTTCGATAAATCTATCTCTGCATGCTCATTAGATACAGAAACTCTCACAAATAAATTTAAGTCTTTTGCATGATTTGTGCTCTCAAGAATTTTTATTAATTCATCTTTAGTATCTAAAGAGAAAGTTTTTACGTTATATTTAAAGTATGCATCTTTTATACTTTCTCTACTCTTTACGGTGTGCATATAAGAGCAATCAGCTTTTGGATTTAATTTTCTAACAGTTTCTATCTCCTTAATAGAGGCTACGTCAAAATTATTTATACCACTTTCAAGGACAGTTTTTAAAACTACCGGATGAGGATTAGTTTTTAAAGCATAAAGAATTTTGCCTGGAAAGTTTTTCTGAAAGTATTTTGAGGCCAATTTTATGGACTCTTTTCTAATACAATAAACAGGTTTTGTTGGTCTCAGTTGATTTACTAACTCTTCAACTGACTTAAATTTTTGCATATCTGCACCTCTAAAAAAAATTTACAAAAAAAACTGCATATCTAGTATGCAAGTTTCATAATTGCAGCATTTATGCTGCAAAAATTATTAATGTAAAGCAAATAATGCTATTGAAATATTAAATTTTATTTCCATATATGGGCTATGATTAACCAACCAACACTGCAAAAATTGAGTGATTTCGAGGATAAATCACTTCTTATTGTCGATGACGACAATCCGTTTAGACAAAGATTAGCTAGAGCTATGGAGAAAAAAGGCTTCATGGTAACACAAGCTGAGAGTGTAAAAGTTGGGATCGAAACAGTAAAGTCTCAAAGTCCTGCATTTGCAGTTGTAGATCTTAGATTAAATGACGGGAATGGACTTGAAGTTGTCAAAGAAATTCAAAAGGCAAACCTAAAAAGTAGAATTATTATGCTAACCGGATATGGAAATATCCCCACAGCAGTTGCTGCAATAAAAGAGGGAGCAATTGATTATATTGCTAAACCAGCAGACGCAGATGATGTTGAAAAAGCACTTTTAGCTGATCCTAATCAAAAACCCGCTCCTCCTGAAAATCCAATGTCTGCGGATAGAGTAAAATGGGAGCATATACACAGGGTTTTTGAGCTATGTAACAGAAATGTCTCTGAAACTGCTAGAAGACTAAAAATGCATAGAAGAACTCTTCAAAGAATCCTTTCTAAAAGATCTCCAAGATAAACTAATTTTTTGTAAGTCTTAAAAACACATCTTCAAGATCTCCATCATCAGTTGAAATATCATGTATTTTTATACCTTGTTTTTTTATTTCTGAAATTATTGAGTCAATGCTTAGTTTACTCTTCTCATATGATAAAGTTAACCTATTTCCATCATTTGATATAACTTTTAATGACTCAAAGGTGTTGTCATTAATATTAGTTTTTTTATCTGTGGTGACACAAACAATTTTTGTTTGAATCCTTTTCAAGAGATTTTTAGTCGTATCTAAAGCAACCAATTTGCCTCCACTTAGAATACCAATCCTATCGCACATTTTTTCTGCTTCTTCAAGATAATGAGTTGTTAGTATTGTTGTTACCCCTTGTTTGTTCAAAGATTTCACATTTTTCCACATTGTATTTCTAAGTTCCACATCTACTCCTGCGGTTGGCTCGTCTAAAATTATAATTGGAGGTTGATGCACCATCGCTTTTGCTACAAGTAATCTTCTCTTCATACCACCTGATAAAGCTCTAGCATAACTGTCAGCTTGTTCCTCTAATGATACCAACTTTAATATAGTATCTGTAATTCTATCTTTTTCTCTAATTCCGTATAGTCCTGCCTGAAGCTCTAAAAGTTTTCTAGGACTAAAAAATGGATCAAAGTTAACCTCTTGCGGAACAATCCCAATAGAGGCTCTAACTTGTCTGGGATTTTTATCTAAGTTAAACCCCCAAACATTTACTTCACCACCAGTTTTTACAACTGATCCACCTAATATGTTTATAAATGTACTCTTCCCAGCGCCATTTGGTCCTAATAGACCAAAAATTTCACCTTCTTTCACTTCTAAGTTTAAATTATTAAGCGCATGCGTTTGTTTAGAACCGTTTTTTGAATAAATTTTATTCAAGTTTTTAACAGTTAAGACATTTTTTTTATTCATATGAGGGCATACATTTATTACATTTATAAAAATTAAGATATCATTACATTATGGACAAAATAAAAAAAAGTGACCATTTTTACTTAATAGATGGTTCGGGATATATTTTTAGAGCATATTATGCTCTTCCTCCGTTAACTAGAAAAAGTGATGGATTGCCAGTTGGTGCAGTCAGTGGTTTTTGCAATATGCTTTTTAAGTTATTAGAGGACTCTAAATCAGATGATAATTTAGAAAAACCTACACACTTTGCTGTAATATTTGACTCAGCAAGAAAAAATTTTAGAAATGAAATATATTCAGAGTATAAGGGAAATAGATCTGATGCACCTGACGATCTTATTCCTCAATTTGAATACATCAGGCAATCTGTAAAAGCCTTTAATTTACCCTCAATTGAGTTAATCAATTTTGAGGCTGATGATTTAATTGCAACTTACGTGGAGCAAATTTTAAGTTTAGGTGCAAAAGTAACAATTGTTTCTTCTGACAAAGATTTAATGCAGCTTTATAAAAAAGGAGTAAGAATTTATGATCCAATGAAGAACAAATTTATAAATCAAGAGGATGTCCACAATAAATTTGGAGTTACTCCGGAAAAAGTAATAGATGTGCAATCTTTAGCTGGTGATAGTACGGATAATGTACCTGGTGTACCTGGTATAGGAATTAAAACTGCTGCTGAATTGATAAATCAATATGGAACCTTAGAAAATTTATTAAAAAATGCATCAAAAATAAAACAAAATAAAAGAAGAGAAACTTTAATAGATAACAAGGATGATGCAATTATAAGTAAAAAACTAGTTACATTAAAAAAAGATGTGCCTGTTAAAAATAAAATTGAAGAATTCATATTAAAAAGCGTTGATCGAGATAAGCTTTATTCTTTTTTAAGAGAAATGGAATTTAATAGACTATTGAGTTCTGCTATCTCAAAGTATGGGAGTACAAATAATCGTGGATCTAAAGATATTGATAAAAATTCAGAAAAAACATCAGAAATTGACAAAATGAATTATCAATTAATTAAAAATGAGAAGGAAATTGAAGATTGGATGAAACAATCTGAGGAAATAGGTGAATTTGCAATAGACACTGAAACAACCTCATTAGACCCTCACACAGCATCCTTAGTAGGTATTTCAATCTCTAACAGAATTGGAAATGCATGTTACATTCCATTAAATCATGTAAGTGGAAATAATCTTAACGAAAAAAAAGTGTTAAGCATTTTAAAGAATTATTTAGAGGATGAGAGCATTAAAAAAATAGGACAAAATATTAAGTTTGATTTCATTGTCTTTTATAATCGTGGAATAATTCTAAATTCCATGGAAGATACCATGCTTATGTCTTACACTCTAGATGCTGGTAAAAATAGGCATAATATGGATACTCTTTCAGAGATTCATCTAGGTCATAAAACTATAAAATTTAAAGATTTGGTTGGTACGGGAAAAAAACAGCTTAATTTTTCTGAAGTAGATATATCTAAAGCCAAAGATTACGCGGCTGAAGACGCAGATATTACATTTAGATTGTACAAAATTTTTTTAAAATCACTAAAAACAGAAAAATTATTAAATATTTATGAGTTATTTGAAAAACCATTAATAAAAATACTAGCAGAGATGGAGATAAAAGGTATTAAACTTGATAAATCTTCACTAAATAAACTGTCTTTAAAATTTTCAACTAAAATCGAAAAATTAGAAAAATCTATTTTTAAGATTTCAAAAAAAATATTTAACATTGGATCAACTAAGCAACTTGGTGAAATAATGTATAACGATTTAAAAATAGCAGCTTTAAAAAAAACCAAAAAAGGAAGTTTTGCAACTAGTGCTTCAGTTTTAGAAGATTTAGCTTTTAAAGGTTATGAATTTCCAAAACTCATCTTGGAATGGAGGCAAATTAGTAAACTAAAAAACACCTACTCTGATGCATTGCCTGAACATATAAATCAAAATACTAAAAGAGTGCATACATCTTTTTTGTTAGCAGCTACTACAACAGGTAGACTTGCATCTAGTGATCCAAATTTACAAAATATTCCAATAAAGTCAGATGATGGTAAGGATATAAGAAAAGCTTTTGTTTCTGAAAAAAACAACAAATTGATTTCAGCAGACTACAATCAAGTTGAGATGAGAATTTTAGCTGACTTAGCAGACGTAAAACAGCTAAAAAAGGCATTTTTAAATAATGAGGATATTCATACTTTGACAGCTAGTCAGGTTTTTGGAAAAGAAATTAATAAAATTGATTTAGAAACAAGAAGAAAAGCAAAAGCAATCAACTTTGGAATTATTTATGGTATTTCACAGTATGGTTTAGCTAAACAAATTAATGTTTCGAATAATGAAGCAGAGGAATTTTTAAATTCTTATTTTAAAAAATTTCCAGAAATTAAAGATTATATGAAAACAACTGTGAATTTTTGTAGAAAAAGTGGCTATGTTAGTAATATATTTGGAAGAAAAACCCATCTCACTGGAATTAATGATAAGAATTTTAATGTAAGAAATTTTCAGGAGAGGGCAGCGATAAATGCTCCAATTCAAGGGTCAGCATCGGAGATAATGAGATTAGCAATGATCAGGATTAATAAAGAAATCTCTCAAAATAAAAATAATAGTCTAAAAATGTTGTTGCAAATACATGATGAGTTAATTTTTGAAGAAAGCTCAAAAAAAACAAGAAAAAGTACTAAATTAATTAAGGATTTGATGTTGAGTGTGAAAGATAGTGAACTTCACTCATTTTCAATACCTCTTTTAGTCGATGTGAATATTGGAGAAAATTGGGGTGAACTTCATTGAAAACAAACAATTGCCCTAATCTGAACAATTTAGTATTTTTATTCTAATTTATGTCACAAACAATTGCGTTAGTAGATGATGATCGAAATCTATTAACATCTGTCCAGATGGCTTTAGAAAAAGAGGGTTTTAAAGTTCAAACTTATATTGATGGTGAAAATGCTCTTGTTGGATTATCAAGAACACCACCTGATCTTGCAGTAATTGATATTAAAATGCCAAGAATGGATGGAGAAGAACTTCTAAGAAAACTTAGAAAAAAAACTTCTATGCCGGTTATTTTTCTAACTTCTAAAGATGAAGTAACCGATGAGGTTAGTGGTTTAAAACTCGGTGCAGATGATTTTGTTGGTAAAACTGGAGGATTTTCAACCAAAGTTTTAGTTGAAAGAATTAAAGTACAATTAAGAAAAAAAGATAAGGACATCAATATAGAAGAAAATAAAAATGTAATTTCTCATGGTAAGTTAAAATTAGATCCTTCCCAACTCGAATGTGAGTGGGATGGTAAACAATTGCCAGATAAACTGACTACCACAGAATTTAAGATAGTTGAGGAGCTAGCAAAAAGACCAGGTATGATTAAAGAGAGAGCCTTACTCATGGATGTAGCTTATCGAGAGGACACAGATATAGAGGATAGGACTATTGACAGTCATGTTAAAAGAATAAGAAAAAAATTTAAAAAGGTAGATAGTGATTTTTCAGCAATTGAAACGAGATACGGAAGTGGATATAGATGGAATGTTAAATAATAATTATGGGAAAAATACTAAAAAATCTCTCTATATTACAGAAATTTCTTTTTATTAATCTAGTAGTCTTCATATTTATAATAATAATCACATTCTTTTACTTAGGCGCTATTCAAAAAAATCTAATCAACGAAAAACAAAAAAACCATACAAATATAATAACTCAAACAATATCAAATCTAGAAAAATCAAACATAAAATTAAATGAGTATGGATTAAGCGAATTTCTATTTTCTAAAAAATCCCGATTTCCTTATTTTGAAAAACTAGATAGAGTAATATTTTTTGATGATAAATTAAATTGGATTGGCGATACAAGATCTATTCCATCCTCGACGTTATTAATTGAAGAATTAACAGAGGAAACAAATGAGACAAATATTAATGATCAAGAAAATAAAAATGAAACAATTTTCGATGAAGATCTTAATAAATATTATTTATCAGGATCTGAAAAAACTTTAACTAGTTTAAAAGAAATCCAAGGACAGTTTTTTGTTTTTAGTATTAAGAGCATTAATAATTTAAATAATAAGGGTTATATTCTTATATCTGAAAATGCTGATAATATAATTGCACAAATTGAAGAGAGAGAGAACTTTATTATTAGAACAGCTCTTGTGGTGCTTTTGGTTATTATTATTTTTTCATATGTCTTAAATAGATATTTTTTAAAACCTATTAAAAATTTAGTTAATTATACAAAAATTATAAAAGATAAAAGTAACGAAAAAACAGATATTGAAAGGGTTAAGACAAGAAATGATGAATTGGGAATTTTGTCAAAATCACTTGATGAAATGACTAACGAATTAAATAAAAGAATCGCAACTGCTGAAAATTATTCAACTGACTTACTTCATGAAATCAGAAATCCTCTCGCCTCATTAAAAAGTGCATCTGAAATAATTTCAGAAACAGAAGATAAAACTAAAAGAAAAAAATTAATTAATATCGTATCCCATGATGTTGAGAGAATAGAAAGGTTAATTACTGATTACTCTCAAATGCTTAAAGATGAGGCAGTAATTTCCACAGAAACAATGCAAAAAATTGATATAAAAGATATTGCAAAATCTGTAGTTGATGATTTTAATAATATTTATAATTCTAAGAAAAAAATACAAATAAGATTAAAATCTAATGGATCTGAGAATTATTTTATTCTTGGTATTAATAATAGAATAGAACAAATTATTGCAAATCTGCTTGAAAATTCAATTTCTTTTAGTGGTGAGAATCAAGAAATCATAGTAGAGGTCAGCAAAGACAAAGAAGGTAAGCCAAGACTTGTCGTGATTGATGAGGGGACAGGTTTTAACGAGAAGGATACTGCTAAAATTTTCAATAGATTTTATAGTAATAGACCTGAAAATTTTGGAGAACACTCTGGTTTAGGTCTAAATATAGTGAAAAACTTGGTTGAATTACATAATGGACAAATTAAAGCTGAAAATAATAAACAGAGGGGTGCAAAAGTTGAAATTATTTTCCCGGCGACCCAATGAAAAGTTGATTAATACAAATAAAGTTGTTACAAGCCGAAGCTTATGACAGATTATAAAGTAAAAGATATCAACGAAGCAGAATTTGGAAGAAAAGAAATTTCATTAGCAGAAACAGAGATGCCAGGTTTAATGGCATTAAGAAAAGAATATAAAGGAAAACATCCTTTAAAAGGTGCAAGAATTTTAGGTTGTCTACACATGACAATCCAAACAGCAGTTTTAATCGAAACTTTAGTTGATCTAGGCGCTGAAGTCAGATGGTCTTCATGTAATATTTTTTCGACCCAAGACCATGCAGCTGCTGCAATTGCAAAGGCCGGTATACCAGTTTTTGCATGGAAAGGTGAAACCGAGGAGGAATATTGGTGGTGTGTTAGACAAACTATCGAAGGTAAAAAAGACTGGAAGCCAAATATGATTTTAGATGATGGTGGAGATCTTACTGCACTTATGCATAAAGATTATAAAGATTTAATGAAAGATATAAAAGGATTGAGTGAAGAAACAACTACAGGCGTATTAGCTCTTAAAAAGATGGAAGAACAAGGAACACTTTTAGTTCCTGCGATAAATGTTAACGACTCAGTTACAAAATCAAAATTTGATAATCTATATGGATGCAGAGAAAGTTTGGTTGATGGAATTAAAAGGGCTACAGATGTAATGATGTCTGGAAAAGTTGCTATTGTTGCAGGATTTGGGGATGTAGGAAAAGGAAGTGCAGCGTCATTAAGACAAAGTGGTGCTAGAGTAATGGTAACTGAAACAGATCCTATTTGCGCACTTCAGGCTGCAATGGAGGGTTATGAAGTTGTATTAATGGACGAAATGATAGGTCAAGCTGACATTGTTGTTACAGCAACAGGTAACAAAGATATTGTTACTGCAGATCATATGAGAGCAATGAAAGATAGATCAATACTTTGTAATATCGGACACTTTGATAATGAGATTCAAGTTGATGCATTAAAAAATTATAAATGGGATGAAATAAAACCACAAGTTCATGAAATTACTTTTCCAGATAATAAGAGACTTATTTTATTAGCTGAGGGAAGACTTGTTAATTTAGGTTGTGCAACAGGACACCCAAGTTTTGTTATGAGTGCCTCATTTACAAACCAAGTTACAGCTCAAATAGAACTGTGGAATAACTCAGATAAATACGAGAAAAAAGTATATGTACTTCCTAAACATTTAGATGAAAAAGTAGCAAGATTACATTTAGAAAAAGTTGGAGCTAAACTAACACCATTATCTAAGGACCAAGCTGATTATATCAGTGTTAAAACTGAAGGACCATATAAGCCAGATGCTTACCGCTATTAAGGGTGGCAAAATAAATATCACAGAGGAAAAAGACACCAAATCTTTAGCAGAAAGATTTTCCAAATATATAAAGCAAGGTGATTTTATACTACTGAGTGGGAATTTAGGTGTTGGAAAAACAACTTTTATAAAACACATAATCAATTCTCTTCAAAAAGCAAATAAACAAAAAATATCAGAAGTTACAAGTCCGACATTTACGGTTGTTAATGAATATCAAATTAAAAAAATATTAATAAAACACTATGATCTATTCAGAATTCAAAATAAAGAAGAATTAAACAATTTAGGTATTCAAGAAAATCTAAAAGATCAAATTACATTAGTTGAATGGCCAGAAATTGTAAAAAAAATAAAAATAAAAAATAGTATAAATTTAATATTTGAATATAAAAAAAACTACACAGAGCGATATATTTCAATTATTTCTAAAAATAAAAAATTTTTAAATGAATTTAAATAAATTTAAGAAATTATCAGGAGACGCATCATTCAGGCATTTCTATAGAAGTAGAAATAGTATTATTGTTTATTGTGTCAAAAATAAAAAAAGTAATTTATTAGATTATGATGCTATTAACAAAATATTAATTAAAAAAAAGGTTAGAGCTCCATCTTTAATATCTCATAATTATAAAGAAAATTATATAGAAATAGAAGATTTCGGAGATTTGACAGTTTTTGAAAAATTTAAAAATAATAAAATTAACAAAAAAAATTACTATAAAAAAATTTTAGATCTACTATCAAAAATAAAAAAAATAAAAATTAAAAAACAAAAAACATTTTTGGAAACAAACTTCAAAGTTCCAAACTATACCTCAAAAATGTTATTAGATGAGTCCAACTTATTTATAGACTGGTATTTACAAAAATATTTTAAAGGTAAAAAAAAACAATTTTTAGAAAAAGAGTTAAAAAAAATATTTAAGAAATTATTAAGAAATATTTCATACCATAAGAAAGTTTTTGTACACAGAGATTTTCATGTATCTAATATAATGATAACTAAAAAGGGCTTAGGACTGCTTGATAGTCAGGATGCAGTATATGGTAATATTGCATACGATTTAGCTTCTTTAATTGATGATGTAAGGCTTAAAACAAATACAAAAATAAAGGATTTTATTTTTCATGAATTCTTAAAAAAAAACAAAAATTTAGATTATGAAAAATTCAAAAACGATTTTGAGATTTTATCTGTACTTAGAAACTTGAAAATAATTGGTATATTTGCTCGTTTATCCATGAGAGATAAAAAAAATAAATATCTCAAACTTATACCTTATGCTTGGAAATTAATTGAACTTAGAACAAGCAGAAACCCCATATTTAATGACTTAAATTATCTTTTAATTAAAAATTTTGATAAAAAAAAAAGAAAATTGATATGAAAGTTAAAACTGCTTTAATTCTTTGTGCTGGGTTTGGTAAGAGGGTTCAACCAATAACAGATACAATACCCAAACCTTTAATTAATTATAAAGATGAAACCTTATTAGAAAATACTATTAAATTTTTAATAAAACTAAAAATAAGCAAAATTAAAATAAACGTATTTTATTTAAAAGAAAAAATAATTAGTTTTATTGAAAATAAAAATTTTCCAATTAACATAGAAATTGTTGATGACGGTGAAACAATTTTAGGTACAGGTGGTGGAATTTTAAGCCTCATTAATAAATCTGATGAAGAGGATGTATTAGTTATCAATCCAGATACAATTTGGGATGACAGTTTCATAACCTCAGTTATTGATATGGAAAATATCTATTTCGAAAAAAAAATTAAAAATATTTTATTGGTTGTAAATAATTCATCGTGTTTTGATAGAAGATTTAATGGGGATTTCGAAATTAAAAATAATATTTTATATAAGGAAAAAGTTAATAATTTTAAATATACAGGATGTCAAATATTCAACAAAGATATAATTTCTCATAAGCAACTGAATTATTTTCCTGTATCTGAAATATGGGATACTCTTTTAAGAGACAGCAAACTTTATGGTTATGAACATAAAGGAGAATTTAAGCACTTAACTGATTATGAAATATATGAAAAATTATTTATTTAGAAAACTAAAAGGTCTTTTGCTCTGTCTTTATCTAAATAACTAGCATTTTTAATTTTTCCTTCTTCAATTTCTATTAATAAAGGATTACCTGTTGGTATTTCTAAACTTGAAATTTTTTTGTTATCTAAATCAAATAGGTATTTACACAATGATCTAATTGAATTTCCATGAGCTGAAACAATTATATTTTTATCTAATTTTGGCTCTATATTTCTTTTATAAAATGGTATCACTCTTTCGTAGGTATTTTTTAATGACTCAGTATCAGGGATCTTATCTCTTGGAACATTTTTATATATATCAATATTCAATGGGTGATATGGACTTGTTTTTTTAAGAGCCTCTGGTGGATTATCCCAAGACCTTCTAAAAGTATGAATTTTTTCCTCACCATAAAGCTTTTTCATTTCATCTTTATTTAAACCTGTCAAAGATCCGTAATGTCTCTCATTTAATTCCCATGCATTTACAATCTCCTGGTTTTTTATTCTCATAGTATTTAATATCAAATTAAGAGTCTCAATCGATCTTGATTGTAAAGATGTGTAAAAATAAGATAATTCAATACCTAATTTCTTAATTAATTCTCCTGCTTTACAAGCCTCAAGCTTACCTTTAGCAGCTAAATCAACGTCTACCCAGCCTGTGAAACGATTTTCTAGGTTCCATTCACTTTGTCCATGTCTTACAAGAATTAAATAATTCATAAATTTAACATAAATATAAATTAAATTAGATTGACATAAAGCTAAATCTTTTTATTTTGTTACAATGAGTTCATTTGAGGATAGAAAAAAAAGTTTTGAAAAGAAATTTGCTCATGATCAAGAGCTTCAATTTAAAGTCAGCGCTAGAAGAAATAAATATTTAGGAGAATGGGTATCCCAAATACTCGATTATAATTCAGATCAAGAAAAAGAATATATTCAATCGGTAATAAAGGCTGATTTTGCTGAAGCAGGTGACGAAGATGTTTTTAGAAAAATTAAAGAAGATTTAAAAGACAAAAACATATCAGATGAGGAATTACGAAAAAAGATGGATGAGCTAGATGAAAAGGCTAAAACTGATTTTAGTTAGTTTTTTTTTTATCCTATTAAATATAAATAGTTCATTTTCTTTAAATAGTAATATTAAAATAATTTCTGGAAAAGCAGTTATAACTGATGGTGATACAGTTAAAATAAATAATAAAAAAATTCGTTTCAGTGGAATTGATGCTCCAGAAAGTTATTTTTTTGGAAAAAAACAAATATGTACTTTAAATAAAGTGGATATTTTTTGTGGAATATTATCAAAAGATAAATTATTTGAAAAAATAGGGAATCGATCTATTGATTGTAAAATTGAAAAAAATAAAGATCAATTTAATAGGTTATTAGGAGAGTGTTTTTTAGATAACGAGAGTTTATCAGTTTATATGGTCAAGAATGGTTATGCGTTTGATTACCCAAAATATTCTAAAGGAAAATTCAAAGAATATGAAAAATATGCAAAAGATCTTTCTTTAGGATTGTGGCAAATGAAATTCGAATATCCTTGGATATGGAGAAAAAAAAATAGATAATAAAAAGAGTGATTCGAAATAATAAATTACATTTATTTATAATTCTAATTTTAGTTTCTGCATGCTCTTCTATACCTAAAAATACAGCTGATGGTTGTTCAATTTTTTCTGAAAGGTATCTTTGGTATAAACATGCAAAAAAATCTGAACAAAAATGGGGAACACCTATTTATTTGCAACTTGCAATTATTAAAATGGAATCTGATTTTGATTGGTTGGCTAAACCACCAAGACAAAAATTGTTTAAAGTAATTCCATATAAAAGACCATCCAGTTCTTTTGGCTATTCTCAAGCTATAAAAGGTACATGGAAACAGTATAAAGAAGAAACTGGAAATAAATATGCTACCCGAACGCGGTTCAAAGATAGTGTAGATTTTATTGGTTGGTACACAAATAAAACAGAGAAGATACTAAAAATACCTAAAAACGATGCTTTTAGGCAGTATGTTGCCTATCATGAGGGATGGGGAAACTATAAAAATTATAAAAATAAACAAAAAATTATTTTATTAGCAAAGAAAGTTGAAAACCAGTCTAAGAAGTACAAAAGTCAACTTAATAAATGTAAAAACTCACTAACTACTAGAAAATATATTTTATTCTAATTTAGCTGTTTTTTCAGCTCTATATCAACAGCGTCAATTCTCTTTGTATTTTTGGCAAGAGTTAAATACATTGTTGGTGTCACATATAAAGTAAAGAACGTAGAAATTATCATTCCACCAAGTATTGTTGCACCAACTGCAAGCCTAGAACCTTCTCCTGCTCCAGGTCCAATATTTCCAATAACAAGCGGTAACATTGCTATCATAGTACTTAATGAAGTCATAATTATTGGTCTAAATCTTAAACTACAAGCTTCTTTTACAGCTTTCTCAATATCTTTACCTTTGGTTCTTAATTGATTTGCATAATCAACTATAAGAATACTGTTCTTTGTTGAAATTCCTATTAGGATAACCAGCGCAATTTGTGAGAAAATATTTATTGACGAATTTAAAAATAATATGAATACCAAACCACCAAATACCGCCAGTGGAACAGTTAAAATAATTATAAATGGATGAATAAAAGAATTAAAGGTTGCAGACATAACAAGGTAAGCAGTTAACAAAGCTAAGGCAAAAATTATGTAAAGTTCGTTACTTGTTTCTTTTAATTCCTCTGATTTACCCTTCCAAGTAATTTGTTTGTCAGGCGCAACTTTAGTCATTGTTTCTTCAAGATATTTAATTGCTTCAGCTAAAGTATATCCTTCACTAATATTTGCAGATATCGTGACAGCTCTTTGCCTATTGTATCTTGATAACTTACTCGCAGTTCCCTTTTCATTGAATTCTACTAAATTTGAAAGAGAAACTAAGTTACCAGTTTTTTCAGATCTAACAAAGATTTTACTTAAACTTTCCTTATCTTTTCTATCCTCTAAGTATTGTTGTAAAATTATAGGATATTCTTTACCAAGTTTATTAAATTTTGTAACTGTTTTGCCACCATATAAAGTCTCTAGTGTTTGTCCAATTGCTTCTGCAGATATCCCTAAGTCTTTTGCTTTTATTTTATTAATCTTTATATTTACTTCTGGTTTGTTTCTACTGTAATCAGATTCTAATCTTGATAAATTTCTGTTTTTCCTGAGCATTCTAATAACTTGAGTTTGAATTTGTTCTAGCTCTTCGTAAGTATTTCCGTAAATAACCATTTGAACAGGCTTGTTGTAACTTGAAACTCTTATAGACTGAGGGGATATAGGAAATGCTAATGTTTGAGGCACAGTAACAATTTTACCTATGGCTTGTCTCATGATTGTTTGGGAGCTTTGTTTTCTATTTTTCCAATTGTCTAAAAGTGAAATGATCAAAAAACTATTCTCAGAGCCAAATCCTGGTACAATCATAAGAAATCTATTGTATGGGCTATTTTCCTTATCTAGCAATGGTATCAGTCTTTTTTCCACATCTTCGGCTCTTTTTTGTGTGTATTGAAAAGAACTGCCCTCATCTGTAAAACCAATTACCAAATATACACCTCTATCTTCCATTGGTAATAGTTCCTTTTTTGTATAATTATATAAAGCAGCTGAGCCAATAACGATTAAAACAATAAATGTTACAATTGTTTTTTTTCTATTGATCCAGAATACTAAAGTTTCTGAATAAAAATTTAAAAAACCTTGAAAAAATTTATCAAATCTTTTGGTTAAGAAATTTGATTTTTTCTTTTTGTCAAGAAACTTGCTTCCAAGCATTGGTGAGAGTGTTAATGCAACAAACGATGAAACAACTATTGCAAATGATAAGGCAATAGCAGTCTCTTTAAATAAAGTTCCTGCAATTCCCTCGATGAATATTAAAGGTAAAAAAACAGCCACTAATATAAGAGTTGTTGCGATAATGGCAAAAGTAATTTGTTTTGAACCCTTGTACGCTGCTACTAACGGTGTTTCACCATTTTCGATTCTTCTATATATAGCATCAGTCATAATAACAGAATCATCTGTTATAATTCCTATTGCTAAAATAAAACTTAATAAGACAAATATATTTATTGATAAATCAAATATATATAGACCTAAAAAGGTTGCAATCAAACTCACTGGTAGAGCAATGGCAGGGACTATTACAGCTTTAAGGTTTCCTAAAAATAAATAAATTATGATTACAACTAATATAAATGCAATAATTAATGTTTTATAAACCTCATTAATTGCTTCACCTATATAAGTTGCTCTATTGAATGCTATTTCTAAATTTAAATCTCCTGGTAAAGTTTTTCTTACTTCCTCAATTTTTTTCTTGATATCTTTGGAAAGTTCTACAGTAGATGCACCGCTCCTTGCATAGATACCTATTCCCATTGTTTTCAAATTTAAAGCCCCTTTACTTTGAGCTCTAAATAAAACTTTTTCAGTCACTGGACCCAACTCTAAATTTGCAACGTCAGACAATCTTACTATGTTATCTTTAGCCTTCTTTATCGGAAGCTGTTTGAGTTTTTCTAAGTCGTTATAAGATTTATCGATATTAATTGTAAGATCAATATTTTCTGCCTCTAAAGTACCGGCTGGTAATCTCACATTTTCATTTCTAAGTGATCTTTCAACTTCTTGTATTGTTAGATTATTCGCTGCCAACTTGATTGGATCTATCCATACTCTTATACTGAGTTCTCTTAGTCCACCAGTTCTTATTCTACCAACATTTTTAATGCTTGAAAACTGGTCAACTAAATACCTTTCCGCATAATCTCCAAGCTCAAGGTCTGTCCAAGTTTCTGAGGATAACGCTAGCCACATTGTCGTTGTAAAACCTGCGGATTGCTTAAGTATTCTTGGCGCATCCGCCTCTGAGGGAAGTCTTCCAACTATTCTAGCCACTCTTTCTCTTACATCGTTTGCAGCATTATCAAGATCAATATCTGTATCGAACTCTATATTTATTGTACTTTTTCCATTCTCTGATTTTGCATCAATATTTTTTATACCCTCTGCTCCACCAATTACTTCTTCAATTACCTGAGTTACTTCTTCGTCAACAATAGGAGCTGAAGCTGAAGCGTATTTCACTTGAACTTGAACTACGGGTGGTTGTAAACCGGATGGAAGTTCTCTAACAGGTAACTTTGAAAAAACAAAAGTACCAAAAACAACTAATATTAAAGATAACACCCATGATAATGCCGGTCTTCTAATACTTACATCAGTTAAATACATTTAATTATTTATTTTTTATCTTCTTTTTTTTCTGACTCTGACTTACCAAATAAATTCTTTATCCAGTCAAACTTACCTTTTTTTGCTTCTGGATTATTAGATTTTGCTTTTTTGCTCCAATCAGATTTACTTTTTTTAGCTCCATCTTTTATAGGTTTTATTTTGCCATTTGGCCTTACTTTCTTAAGACCCTCAGCAACAACTATATCGCCTTCATTTAATCCAGATTTGACTTCAAGATATCCTTGACTTCTATTGCCAACTATAACTTCTACTCTATTAGTAACGTTTTTGTCGTCTACTTTATAGATATAAACTTTATTACCTTCCAAGATTACACTTGTATCAGGAATTCCTAAAGAATCTCTCTCATTATATTTGATGCTAACTTCCATTAACGCGCCAGGCAAGATTTCAGAATTTGAGTTTTGAAGTTTAACTCTAAGTCTAAGAGATCTATTACTTACATCGATTTTACTTGCAATTGAATCTACACTACCTTGATATATTTTTTCTTTATTTCCAGAAAATCTTACATCAACACCTAATCCTTTTTTTACAAATGGAGCGAATATTTCGGGTACATCAACATCAATAAATAAAAAAGATGCATCTTCAATATCAATTACAACTGAGCTTTCTGAAACATTTATATCGTCTGAAAAGTTTCTTTTTCCTATGACACCATCAAAAGGTGCTCTAATAGTTCTATTTTTTAATTTTGCTACTATGTCTCCAGCTTTTACTTTAGTATTGTATTTTATCTCCTCTAAAATTTCATACTTTTCAACGTTATAAGACTTTACTTTTATTGGAACAGCTGTTCCGAAGGTTTCAATTATATTTCGGAATTTTCTTTGTTCAACAGTTTTGACAATAATTCCTGGTGGTGGTCTTTTGCTAAATTTTTTTTTGAAGTGATTACCGATCATTGTTCTTGCAATGATTACACCAGCGATAATTATAAAAAATATTACAATTATAGTTGTTACTTTTGTTGATCTTTTCATAATCTACAATTTTCCATATTCAGCCCATGATCCATCATAAACTGTAGGAGAATATGTATTATTTACTAGGGAATATGCAAGACTTAAAACACAAGCAGTAATACCAGAACCGCATGAAAAAACTCTGTTGTTATCATTAGAATCAATTATTTCGTCGAATTTTTTTGAAATTTCAGATCTATTTTTAAACGTATTGTCCTTAGCGTTAATAACTTCTTTGAATGGAAGACATAGAGAATTTGGTATAGATCCACTTCTAACATTTTTTCTTGGATCTGGTGCAGTTCCATCAAATCTTTCCTTACTTCTTGCATCAATAACTTTAAAATTATTTGTTTTTATGTTGTCATTGATTTCGTTAATATTTTTAACAAGATGTTTATTTTCTCTAGCAATATATTTCGACTTTAAAATAATTGTATTATCATTGGTTGTCATTTTTTTATCTATTGTCCATTTTTTTAAGCCACCATCCAAAACGCTGACTAACTCTTTATCATGACCGAAATAAATAAAATTAAACCAACCTCTACATGAACTCAGCACATCTGAATCATCATAAACTACTATTCTATCTTCATTTGAGATACCTAAAGAAGATACAATTTCCTCCCATTTTTCTCTTGTTGGAAGCATATGAGGTAATTCAGTGTTCTGTTCTGAATTTTTATCTAAGTCAAAAAATATTGCTCCTGGAATATGTTTACTCAAATATTCTTCATATGGATTTCTATTTATCCCCGGCATGTGCCAAGAACAGTCTATAATTTTTACATTATTTAAATTTTTTTCTAACCAATCAGATGAGACAAGTGACATTCTACCTTTTTTCTAGATACTTCTGATGATATTCCTCTGCAGCACAGTAATTTTTTAACTCAGAAAGTTTGGTAACTACTCTTCCAGATAGCCTCACATTTTCTTCATATATAACTTTTTGAGCAATTTTCTTTTGTTCATCGTTAAGATAGAATATTTCACTTCTGTATTGTGTGCCAAAATCAGGTCCTTGAGAATTCAATGTTGTTGGATCATGAAATTCAAAGAATTTTTTTACAATTTCCTCATAAGAAATTACTTTGGGATCAAATTCAAGTTTTACAGCTTCTGCGTGATTTGTTGTTCCGGTGCAAACCTCTCTGTAATTAGTATTTGGGCTATTACCTCCGCAATATCCAACCTCAGTTTTGTAAACGCCTTCTAGTTGTCCATATTTTTTTTCTGGACCCCAAAAACAACCCAAGGCTAAAACTGCTATTTCCATAGATTAATGCTATAATAATAATATAATTAAATCCATGTTAACTAAAAATCAATTAGGCTTTTTGTACATGGTTCTATCAGTTTGTGCATTCTCAATGATGGATGTACTTGTAAAATGGTCTGAAAATTACCCAGTTGGAGAAGTACTTTTTTTCAGAGGTTTTTGTGGTTTAATACCAATACTTTTTTTAATACCAAAAGAAAATTATAAAAATTTTTATAAAACAGATCGACCTAAACTACATTTTGCAAGATGCATGGCTGGTTTAATGGCAATAGTATCCATATTTATTGCTCTAAGAAACCTACCTTTAGCCACTGTAGTGAGTATTTCTTTTGCAGCACCAATATTTGCAACAATAATGTCGATATATTTTTTATCAGAAAAAATTGGTAAATATAGATGGTTGGCAGTCTTTATTGGATTTATAGGAGTAATAATTATTGCTCAACCTGGAATTTCATCTTTAAATTTAAATTATATTTTTCCAATTATTTTTTGTTTAGGAATGTCTTATGTGGCTATTGCAATAAGACAGCTGTCTACTTCAGAACCTGTCTGGTTAATTTCATTTTACTTCTCGATTGCAATATCAATTTTAGGACTAATTACTGTTCCATTTGGTTGGGTTATGCCAACTTTTTTTGATTTTATATTATTATGTATGATTGGTTTGCTTGGAGGTGTTGCAAATTTACTTTTAGGTCAATCATATAAACTTTCAGAAGTTTCTTTGGTCTCACCGTTAAAATATCTAAGTTTAGTTTTTGCCATTTTCTTTGGATATTTTGTTTGGAATGAAATACCATCATATAAGACCTTAATTGGTGCTGCATTAGTAATTTTATCTTCAATCATAATATTTAGAAGAGAAATATATTTAAAAAAACCAAACTTAATTTTTAAAAATGAGTAAACAACCTAAATATTGGTCAAAAGCAATTAAGTTTCTTTCAAAAGATAAAATTATGAGGAAACTTATATTAAAGTACAAGGATAAAACTTTAACTTCAAGGAGAGATATTTTTTTATCGTTGTGTAAAAGTATAATTGGTCAACAAATTAGTGTAGCTGCTGCTAACTCAGTTTTTTTAAAGTTTAAAACAGAGTGTAAAGGAAAGATAAATCCAAAAGTAGTAAATAGTATTACTTCAAATAGATTAAAAAAATGTGGTTTAAGTAGACAAAAAGTAAGAGGTATAAAAGAGTTAGCAAAAAAATTTATTAATAAAACTTTTAATCCAAGACTTATTAAAACAATGAGTGATGAAGAAGCAATTCTTTATTTGTCAGAATTAAGACAAATAGGTAGATGGTCTGCAGAAATGATATTACTATTTACTTATAACAGGTCTAACATCTGGCCAGTTCAAGATATTGGTTTGCTTAGAGCAATTTCTAATAACTATAAAAAAAACTACTTACCACCTATGAGTTATGTAAATCGTTTAAAAAAGAGATTTTCTCCTTATTGTTCAGTTGCCACTTGGTTCTTATGGCGTTCTATTGATGATGAACCTGTACAATATTAACTGCCTTCAACTATCTGATGATGTCTTACAGCATGGCCCCTAATAACGTCGAGCGCTTCCTGATATTCGGGGGAATCGTAAAATTCTATCGCTGTATGATAATTTGGAAACTCAAGAACGGTAGTTCTTGGAGAGTCTATTCCTTCATTTGTTCTATTTCTTCCACCTCTAATTAAAAATTTGCCTGAGTATTTTTCCGCAGCAGATGTAGCTTTTAGCGCATACTCCTTTAGTTTCTCCTCACTATTGATTTTTTCCCACATGCATACAACGTAACCTTTCATAATTCTCCTTTTATATAATTATATCTTCAAAATTTTCTTTATCAAATCTGTTTTTGATCTACTCCTTCAACAATGAACATAATTCTTTTGGTAGTGCCTTCAGCATAAGACCAGGCAGATTTATAATCAGTTGATTCATGGCAAGACATTGCATCGTCATAACTTGGAAACTCCCAAATAACAGTTCGGACAATGTTTATATCACTAAATGATTTTAATTTACCACCTCTTACAATTGGTTTTCCCCCATAACTTTTTATTACAGGAATAGCTTTTTCTCCATATTTTTTTAGATTATCCTTGTTTGAGATATCTAAGTATAGACTTATCCAATAAGTTTTCATATTTATCCTTTTTTAATTTTTTTATTTATGATACCAAATTTCAATGGCTGATAAATTAATTATTACTTATGAAGAATACAAAACTGCTGTTGAAAAACTTGCTCTTGAGATAGAAAAAAATTATGAGCCAACAGTTCTAGTTGGGATAATGAGAGGTGCGGCACCTATCATAGATATTTTGTCCAGAATTTTTAAATTACCAACAGCTTATGTTGTTATCCAAAGTTACTCTGGTGATACTGTTCAAAATAAACAAGGAGAACTAATTTTTGCCAGGGATATTAGCGCAATTGCAACTAATGAAAGCTTTAAAAAAGTTTTGTTGGTAGATGATTTGTCTGATACAGGTTTAACATTGAATAAAAGTATAGATTGGTTGAAAGAATACGATCCAATTAAAAATCATATCAAAGAGATAAAGACGGCATGTCTATGGAAAAAAAAATCATCTTCTTTTACCCCTGACTTTTGTCCGATTTTATTAAAAAATGATCCTTGGATAGTTCAACCATCAGAGTATTATGATGAAGTAGATATTGAAGCTTTAAAAAGAAAGCATTCTTAAAAAAAAGGCCAGACTAAGCTGGCCTTTAATTTAATTTCAATAAAAAATTACTTTGGAATATCTCCTTCTACTCCTTTAACGTAGACATTCATACCAGCTAACATCCCATCGTCCGCTACTGAACCATCAGCTACAAGAATGTTTCCTTTTTGATCATAAATTGGACCAGTAAATGAATGAGTTTTTCCAGATGCTAAGTCTTTTTGAAGTTGTTCTACCTCTTTAACTAAATCACTTCCCATTGCAGAATTATATGGAGCCATGGCAACCATTCCCTCTTTTAATCCATGCCAAGTATCTTGTTGTTTCCATGTGCCATCTCTTGCTGCGATAGATCTTTCAACATAGTAAGGCGCCCAATCGTCAATAATAGATGTTAAAATTGATTTTGGCGCAAACCTTTGCATATCACTT
Organism: uncultured Pelagibacteraceae bacterium; assembly: GCA_902599665.1. Classification (GTDB taxonomy): domain Bacteria; phylum Pseudomonadota; class Alphaproteobacteria; order Pelagibacterales; family Pelagibacteraceae; genus Pelagibacter. The sequence goes on from CACKGK010000003.1 coordinate 22,228, forward strand.
GCTTGGCCAAAAGACCAAACTCCAGCCTTTTCCGCTACTTGCACTGGTGCAGTACTGTCAGTGTGTTGCATTATCACATCTGCCCCTTGATCAATTAAAGCTTGAGCTGCCTCAGACTCTTTACCTGGATCATACCAAGTAAATACCCAAACTATTTTTGTTTTAATATCAGGATTTACTTTTTGGGCAGCCAGCGTCATAGCATTAATTCCTCTTATAACCTCAGGAATTGGGAAAGAAGCAATATATCCAATAACATTTGTTTTTGTCATCTTTCCTGCCATGTGGCCTAACAAAGTTCTTCCTTCATAAAATCTTGCAGAGTATGTGGAAACATTTGAGTGTTCTCTTTTGTATCCAGTTGCATGTTCAAATTTTACGTTTGGAAAATCTTTGGCAACTTTGTTTGTAGGATCCATATACCCAAAGCTTGTTGTAAAAATTAGGTCATGTCCAGATTGTGCTAACTGTCTTATAACTCTTTCCGCATCTGCACCTTCTGGTACACTTTCCACATAAGTAGTTTTTATTCCAGCTGCTTCTACTGCTTTTCTTCCTTCATCATGTTGATATGTCCATCCATGGTCGCCAGTAGGCCCAACATAAACAAAACCAACTTTAAAATCTGCATTTGCTTGCCCGCATACGCCTAGCAAAAACAATACAGAAATTATATATCTTAAAAAGTTTTTATACATTTGATTCCCCTTTAAATTTAATTTTGTGATACTACAAACTAAGCAAGATTCTAATAAAAAAAAATATTTATTTTGGAATAGCTAACATCACTTTTCCTTATAGAAGATTTGTCCCAATGATGTTGGAGTGTTTAGTTTTATTTTTCTACTGTCACGAGAAATTACAACTAAAACTATTATTGTCATGATGTATGGTAATGCACTTAATAATTGAACTGGAATTCTTAATCCAACAGCTTGCATATGTAATTGTAAAATTGTAATCCCTCCGAATATTAAAGCTCCTACTAAAACTTTTATTGGACTCCATGTTGCAAAAACTACTAATGCAAGCGCAATCCAACCTCTTCCTCCTGTCATATTTTCAATCCATTGAGGAGTATAAATTAACGAAAGATAAGCACCTGCCAATCCACACATAGCTCCCCCATAAAGGATACAGCTATATCTTACTAAAATTACATTAATACCTTGATTAGATGCTGATGTGGGTGAGTCTCCCACAGCCCTTATTATCAATCCTATTTTTGTTTTTTTTAGAAAATAATTTGTCAAAAAAGGCAATAAAAATGCAAAATATAAAATAATTGAATGTCCAAATAAAATTGGTCCCAAAAAAGGTATATTTTCTTTAAGATTAACGAATAGTAAGGGAAATTCTTTTCCTGGTATTCCAACAAAATTCTTTCCTATCATTGCTGACATCCCGATGCCAAAAATGGTTAATGCAAGTCCGGTAGCAACATGGTTTGTTAGAAGAGATTGCGTGAGCAACCCGAAAATAATTGAGATAATTAGACCAGAAAGCATTGAGCCAATTACAGCTAAAAATAAGTTGTCTGTTACAACCATTAATCCAAAACCTGAAATTGCACCTATGATCATCATTCCTTCTACTCCAAGATTTAACACACCAGATCTTTCAGTTATTAATTCTCCAGATGCAGCAAGTATTAATGGGACCGATGATGCCATAATTGCACCAATCAATATACCTATGAAATTTAAATCAAAGCTCATTTTTTTTTAGACCTAAAAATTTTATTTTAAAAAAAAGTAAGTAATCAGATCCAAGAAGAAAGAATAAAATCATCCCTTGAAAAACTTGACCTGTATATTTGGGTACTTGTAAAAAAATCTGTGCTGTTTCAGCACCTAAATAAGTTAGAGCAACAACTAGTGAAGCAAATATAATTCCAACTGGATTTAACCTGCCTAAGAAAGCAACAATTATTGCTGTAAAACCATAGTCTGGAGAAATATTTCTATGTAACTGACCTATGGGTCCAGTTATTTCTCCAACTCCTGCAAGACCTGCACATGCTCCACTAATCATAAATACAACAATGATCATTGTTTTACCTTTGTAGCCTGCATATTTTGCAGTCTTTAAACTTAAACCTGAGACTTTTATCTGAAACCCCAAATATGTTTTGTATAAAATTAGCCAACTTAAGAATACAGTTATTAAAGTAATAAAAATTCCTGCATGAATTCTTAGACCATCAAATAAAACAGGCATCCTAGAAGCTTCACTAAATTGTCTTGTTTCAGGAAAGTTAAAGCCTTCAGGATTACTCCATGGACCAACCACTAAGTAATCTAACAATAATTTTGCTACATAAACGAGCATTAAACTGACTAAAATTTCATTTGTATTAAAATAAGTTTTCAAAACCGCAGGAATCATTGCAAATATCATTCCTCCAATCGCGCCAGATAAAATAATTATTGGCAAAATATAAAAACCATCATGACCATAAAATAATAAAGCAACCCCACCACCAACTATTCCCCCAAAAATAAGTTGTCCTTCGGCGCCAATGTTCCAATTATTACTTTTAAAACAAAAAGATAAACCAATTGCTATTAAGCAAAGTGGTGTTGCTTTTACTAAAAGCTCACTAAAGCCGTACAAGTCAGAAATAGGTGTTATAAAAAAAAATTTTAAAGCTTCTATAGGATTGAAACCCAACACATAAAAAATAATTCCCCCACCAAATAAAGTAAGAAAAATAGCTAGAATTGGGGTTAAAAAGTAAATTGAGGGCGAAACATCATTACGTTTTTCAATTTTAATCAATTGAACCTCCTCCCATTAAAATTCCTAATTTTTCAGGAGTAACTTCATTAACATCCATGATTTTGGATAATTTGCCTTTATAAATTACGCATATCCTATCGCTTAATCTTAAAAGTTCGTCGTTATCTGTAGAGATTAATATAGAGGATTTACCCTGTTCATTAATATTTATAAGAGTTTCATGAATATAATTGATAGCACCTACATCAAGTCCCCAAGTCGGATTGAAGCAAACTAAGAGTTCTGGAGAAGTAATCAATTCTCTTCCTATTATTAACTTTTGAAGATTTCCTCCTGATAAAAATTGACTTTTCATTTCAACATTATCAGTATTTACAGAAAAATTAGAAAGTATTTTCTTTGAATGTTCTTTTATTTTTTTTTCATTTACTAATCCTTTTTCAAAAAAATTTGAAGATTTAAAATTATTTAATGCAACATTTTCATAAATCTTTAATTCTGGAACAGCAGCTTGGGAAATACGATCTTCAGGTGAAAAAGCCATAAGGTATTCTCTTCTTTCTCTTGGATTAAGCTTACTGATTTCTTTGTCTCTAAATTTTATAGAGGTATAATCAGTAATTATTTCTCCACTTAAAATTTGAAACAATTCACTTTGTCCATTTCCTGAAATCCCTGCAATACCTAAGCATTCTCCTTTTTTTAATGAAAAATTTAAATTAATTAAATTTGTTTCGTAAGGGTCCTCACTTCTAAAATTTAAGTTTGAAATTTTTAGGATTTCTTCACTATATTTAAAATTATTATTTTTTTTTTTAATTGCGCTTAAATTTTCACCAACCATCTTATTAGCTAAAGTTTCAATTTTTTCTTCTTTTGTTTTACTTACTGATACTATTTTACCTTTTCTCATAACAGCTACTTCATCACATAGTGAAAGCACTTCTTTTAATTTATGAGTAATATAAATTATTAATATTCCCTCATCTGAAAATTGTTTTAATGAAATAAATAGATCTTCTGTTTCTTGCTCAGTTAAAACTGATGTGGGTTCATCCATTATCAAAACTTTAGGATTTCTGATTAAACATCTAATAATTTCAACCTTTTGTTTTTGACCAGCTGATAAATTTAAAACTGGAATATCTAAATCAATTTTAAAATTATATTTTTTTAAGATATTATAAACTGATAGTCTTAGGTCCTCATTTTTTTTATCGCTATCTATACTTAAATTTTCAAAGACAGATAAAGTCTCAAAAAGATTGAAATGTTGAAAAACCATTCCAATATTATTTTTTTTTGCATCAAGTGGGGAGTTAAGTTTAATACTTTCATTGTTTAAAAAAACCTCACCCTCATCAGGTTTTACTACTCCTGACAAAATTTTAACTAATGTAGACTTACCAGCACCATTTTCTCCCAATAAAGCGTATATTTTTCCACTCTTAAATTCTAATGATACTTTATCGTTCGCAATACATCCTGGATAAATTTTTGAAATTTCAGATACCTTGAGTTTTGTATTCATTAGAATCGGTTTGATAGTAGTAAAATTAAGAATTAAGTAATATAAATACAATATATTTATCAAATTTTGTCGTAAAACTTATTTTTTTTTCAACTTTTAAGTTAATCTTTCGTCACATTTGAGTATTATAATCCAACAATGAAAATAAGATTCGCTATTACATTAATATCAATCCTCTTTTTATCTTCAGGCTGTCAAACTATTCAAAATAAAACTGACGAGGTCGTAGAAAAGGAAAATAAAAAATACGGTTTATTTGTTGGTGGAGATGTTAATAAAATGAAGTTAGAATTAGGAGCCCCTTCCGAAGACACAATTAACGACATAGGGAATGAAGTATTAATTTACAAAACTAAAAAATATGGTGTACCGTGTGAGAGAAGATTTGAAGTTAACGCTAGTGGAACTATTATAGCTTTTAGTTCTAGTGGTTGTTTTTAAACTTGTGGGGCGAACCCCACAAGCAAGGCTAGAGTTATTTACTTAATATCAATAAGTCTTTTTTTCTTATGATCTGGTAAAATTCTTTCACATGCAATTGTCAAAAGACCATCCTTAAGTTCAGCACAGTTTACTTTTACGTCGTCTGCAATAGTAAATGATCTTGCGAATTGTCTTTGTGAAATACCTTTATGAATTATTTCACCATCTTGATTTTGATCTTCAGACTTATTAATCTGTTTTGTTCTTACAGTTAATATATTATCTTCGAACTCAACTTCGACGTCCTTTTTATTAAAACCAGCGAGCGCTACCTCAATTGAGTAGTTATCTTTGCCAGTTTTTCTGATGTTGTATGGTGGATAGTTCGATTGCATTGTCATGCCACCATTACCAAGCATACTTTCAAATTGGTCAAACATATCGTCAAAACCAATAGAAAACGGCCTTAGTGAGTTAAAGATTGATAGATCCTTACTTGTCATATTCACTCCTTTTGTTTAAGCAAGTTAGTTTATGTGAGCCCCAATAAGGCGGCTTACATTAAATATATGGTATTTAATTTTAAAATTTCAATGCTAAAAATGTTAATATTTTTCAGTAATTTTCAAAGCAAAGCTATAATCAACGGCTATTTCTTCAATTGCACCATCTCTTCCAGATTTACCACCGTGCCCAGCATTCATTTCAGTTTTTAATAATAATAAATTATTATCTGTTTTATAATCTCTTAATTTTGCAGTAAATTTTGCGGGCTCATCAAAAAGAACCCTGTTATCGCTAAGACTTGTAGTTATTAAAATATGAGGATAATCCATTTTTTTGATGTTGTTATAAGGAGCATATGAATAAATATAATCAAAATGTTCTTTGTTATCTTTTGCATTACCAAATTCATCAAATTCCCCAACTGTTAAAGGCAATGAATGGTCAAGATTAGTTGTTAATGAGTCTACGAATGGAACAGCCATTATTACTCCTAAAAACAGTTCTGGCGCTTGATTTACAACTGCTCCCATAAGTAATCCACCTGCAGAACCACCCATACCTATAATTTTACTTTTTGAAGTATATTTTTTTTCAATCAAATATTTTCCAACAGCTATATAATCTTCAAAGGTGTTTTTTTTATTTAAAAGCTTTCCTTCTTTCCACCATTTCATCCCCCTTTCCATTCCACCTCTAATATGTGCTGTTACCCAGATTATATCTCTATTTATCAAACTTAATCGGGTAGAGGAAAATCCTGGAGATATTGAATTTCCATATGATCCATAACCGTAAAGTAAAAGATTTGACGAACCGTCTAAAATAGTATCTTTATGTCTAGTAATAGTTAAAGGAACCATTCTTCCGTCATGAGATGGGCACTCAAGACGCTCCACAATATAATTATCTGGATCGTGTCCAGATGGAATTTCTTGTTCTTTAACAAGTTTCTTATCTTTTGATTTTAAATTATATAAAAATGTCCTCCCAGGTGTTTTAGGTGAAGAATACGATAAATATACATTATCTGTATTTTTATCTTTTTGAGTCAATGATATACTTGGAACAATTACTTTTTCATCGCTAAAAATAATCTCTTCCTCTTGATTTGTCTTTGGATCAAGTAAAATTATTTTTCCAAGTGCATTAGATGTTTCAGATCGAATTATCCAATTATTTAAAAATACCAAACCTCCTATCAATACCTCATCTTTTGGATTAACAAATGGCTCCCATTTTTGTTCTACTAAGTTATTACATCTATCAATCTTAAAATCTTCAGCATTTTCATTAGTATGTTTGTAAAAATAACCATCCCAAGAATTTATAGAGTATATTATTCCTCTTTTTCTCGTTTGGATTAATTTAGGATTTGGATTACTTTCATCAACCCCAAAGTAATATTGTTCTGAAGTGTTATGGTCAGAACTTGAAATTATAAAATATTTCTCATCTGAACTAAGACCAATCCCAACAGTGAACGCTTCACTTTTTTCTTCAAAAATCAATAAGTCATCTTTTGTTGCTGATCCAATTTCATGTCTATAAATAGTTCTAGGTCTGTGATGTTCGTCTAATTTAGAATAAAATATATATTTGTCATCCAAACTAAATTCGATGCTACCACTCGTTTCCTCAATTTTTTCAGTGACTAAATTTCCAGATTTAATATTCCTTATATAAATCGTGTAATATTCAGATCCTTTTAAGTCTAAAGAATATCCAAGATATTCATCGTTAAAGCTTACCTCTAAGTCACCTAAACCAAAATATTCTGTTTTAAGTTTCTCCTTCTCTTTATCTCCGTTCCAAATTTCCTCAACTTGTTCTTCTCCAATTTTTTTTCTTAATTTAATTGAGTAATTACCTTTAGCTGTTGTTTTTGTCCAATACTCATAATATTTATCTTTGTAAGGGAGTGATTCATCGTCTAGTTTGATTCTTGCTTTTATTTCATCAAAAAGTTTTTTTTGGATATTTTTAGTATCCTTCATTTGGTAAGAAAAATAATCATTTTCATCTTCCAAATATTTTCTTACATTAGGCAAAAGTTTTGAGCTATCTCTTAAAACTTCAAGAATATTTGGTTGATGAATCCAACTATAATCATCTGTCCAAGTCTTATTGTGACAAGATTTTATTTCAGGTTTCTTTTCAAGCTGTGGTAATTTCATTTTTGAATTAAATTAATATATGAATATTTTTTTTATAACACTGATTATTTTTGTTGTTGTTTATATTCTTCTAAGTTGGTTTGCTAGAAGTTCTGCTAAAAAAATTTCAAGATTTATAAGGATATTAATAATTATTTCTGCAATAGTATTGGCTGTTATCATGGCTTATGCAGGAAGATATATATTTTCATTACCTTTCGTACTTGCAATCTTACCGCTGATAAAAACAAAAGCAGGAATATCTTTATTTCAAATTCTTAGATTATGGGGTCTTTTCAGAGTTTTAAGAAATTCTGGAAGATTTAATTTTAATAATTTTAATCAATCAGTTAATAAACAAAGCATATCACTAGATGAAGCTTATAAGATACTAAATTTAAAATCTGATATAAAATATACTAAAGCTCAAGTAATGCAGTCTTACAAATCTATTATGAAAAAAATTCATCCAGATGTAAGTCCTGAGCTAACTAGACTTGCCTCGATTGTAAATGAGGCAAAAGAAATAGTAATCAAACATATTAGTTAATTTTTTAACTTATCAATATTTTTTATAACATCCTCAACAAGAACTAAATTTGGATTCGCTTTGGAGCCATGGTTTATTTTGTCGATATCGTAACCTCTAGGAATTATTCGGTAAAAATTCTTGCTATAATCCGTATAAGCTCTTGGCGAGTCTAGTAGGATTACAATACTTTTTATTCCTGACTGCGATGTGATGTGCGATCCAAAAGAATCATTTCCCACATACATGTTGCATGATGTTAATATTGGTATAAGTTCTTTTATTGTCATATCGTGGAGTGATGAACAATTTTTTTTAATTATCTTTCTCATTATTTGATTTGATACATTGCTTTCATCTTTTCCACAAAGCAAGTAGAAATAAAATTTGTTATCTAAATTCAATCTGTTGATTAAGTTTGAATAATTGTCAACTCCCCATTTTGTTGTTGGACCTGAAGATCCTACTCCTAAGACAATATTAAACTTATCTTTATTAATAATATTTTTTCCAATTTCTCTATTTGCATCTGAAACAAAAAATTTAGTTTCAGTTGGGCAAGAATCTAAATTTAGACATTCTAAAGTAAAGTTTTTTGCAGTATTAACTAAATGTAAATTTTTTTTTTTTATATTTTTGTAATAACTTATATCCCTAATCCCAGAGATTTTTGCTGCTAAATAAATTCTCTTACCTGGATAAAATATGAATAATTTATCTAAATTTAATTTTTTCAAAACTTTAGAAAGATAGAATATATGAAATAATTTTTTCTTTTTTTTTTCAAATATAATTATATCATTTATTAATGGGTCATCATATAAAGCCTCTTTAAGTTTTTTACATTGAGTTACAACAGTTACCGGGCCATATTTTTTAGCAATTTGGTGACAATAGCTTAAATGTAATAAATTTGATCCAAGTCCAATAAAATTTAAAAAAATACCTGTTTTCATTATATTTTAAGAAAAAAAATTTATTTTTTTCATTTTATAATTATAATACTTTTAAAAATTAATTATGAGTGAAATTAAAGGAATATATGCTGCAAGTTTATCAATATTAGATGAGAGTCTTGCCCTAGATGTTAAAAATACTATTAAACATGCAGAAAATGTTATTGACTCAGGCTGTCACGGTGTAGTTTTCTTTGGTAGCACTGGTCAGTCTCAACTAATATCCTTAAGTGAAAAAATTCAATTGATAAATGAGCTACCTAAAAGTAGGTATAAAAATAAATTTTTAATCGGAACTGGCCTTAATTCTTTAATTGATACAATTAATTTAATGAAAATTTCTAAATCTATTGGTTTTAATAACTTTTTAATTATGCCTCCAGCTTATTATAAGTATGGAGATGAAGATGTGATTAATTTCTATTCCAAAATTATCAATGAGATTAATGAGTGTAAAATTATTTTATATAATTTTGAAAAGCTTTGTGGATATAGATTTAGCGTTCAATGTGTAGAAAAACTGGTAAAAAAATTCCCAAACCAAATTGTTGGAGTTAAAGATAGTAGTTACAATTTATTTGAAACTCTTAAAATTAAAAATTTTTCAATTTTTCCAGGATCTGAGTCAAAATTGTTAAAAGGATTAGAATTAGGATGTCATGGTGTAATTACTGCAACAACAAATGTTACTGGTCACTTAGCAAGGAAAATTTATGATAATTTTCACAGTAATAAAGAGTTATCATTAAATCAAAACTTGTGTGATGTTAGAATGTCTTTTGATAAATACAATTTGATTTCAGGTCTTCATACTTTAATGGCAGAAAAAAATTCAATTTATGAAAATCTTTTGCCTCCATTAAAATTATTAGATGAAGCAGAAAAAAAAGATTTATTATTTAATCTACAAAAACTAAACTTTAATATGGAGATATTAAAAGCAGCATAAAATGAGTTTGGTAAGTTTTTTAAATAATTTATTTACATATGATGGCTTCGAACTTTTAGACTCAAATTCTAAAAAGTATGTTATTGGAAAACCAATAAAAGAAAAGCCAATTGTAATAAAACTACTCGATCAAAAATTAATGCAAAAATTGCTCATAAACCCTGATTTGTATTTTGGGGAAGCTTATATGAATGGGTCTTTAGTAATAGAAAATGGCACACTCACTGAGTTCCTTGATTTAGCTTTTAAAAATATTGGTAGAGGAAATATAAATGCTTACGGAGCAGTTCTTAAAAAAATAAGAGGCACATTTGGATATATTACAAATTTAAATAAAATTGTTAAGTCAAAAGAAAATGTTGCACATCATTATGATATATCTGAAAAACTTTATGATTTATTTTTAGATGAAAATAGACAATATTCTTGTGCATACTTTAAAAATGATGATGATACGCTTGAACAAGCACAAAATAATAAGATACATCATATTATAAAAAAATTAAATATTCAGCCCAATCAAAAAGTTTTAGACATTGGTTCAGGGTGGGGAACATTAGCACTAGCAATAGCAAAAGAGACAAATGCTAATGTTACAGGCATTACATTGTCAGAAAACCAATTCGAATACAGTAAGAATAAAGCTAAAGAAATGAATCTATCTAATCAGGTAGAATTTAAACTTATTGATTACAGACAATTAAATGAGAAGTTTGATAGAGTCGTTAGTGTTGGAATGTTTGAGCACGTTGGAAGAAATTTTTATAAAACTTATTTTAATACAGTCTTTAAGCTTTTGAATGAAAAAGGAATAGCTCTAATTCATACTATTGGTTCTTCTATGCCTCCAAGAGATCCACAACCATGGATACAAAAGTATATATTTCCTGGTGGTTATACACCCAGCTTAAGTGAGGTTGCAAAACCTATTGAAAAATCTGGTCTAATTGTTTCTGACATAGAGGTCTTAAGGATGCACTATGCCCATACCCTCCGGAACTGGAAGGAGAGGTTTTTATCAAAAAAAGATACTGTTTTAAACATGTTCGATGAAAAATTTTTTAGAATGTGGGAATTTTACTTAGCTAGTTGTGAAATGGCTTTTAAATGGGGAGATCAGGTTGTATTTCAGTTGCAATTATCAAAAGATAATATTTCTGTTCCTAATACTCGGGACTATATTTATTAAAATATTACTGATAAATAATTAACAGTAATAATGAAAAAAAATAAAAAAAAAAAATTAAAAAATACTAAAAAAAAAAGAAAAATTCCTTTAAAGACTAAAAAAAAAACAAAAAAGAAAAAGAAGGCAATAAATTCAAAAAAAAAGAAGACTCAAAAGAAAAAGCCTATTTTAAAAAAAAAAATAAAGAATAATCTAATTACTAGATCAGTAAGAGTAGAGGAAAAGTTAAAATCAAAATTAAAAGTAAAAGTAAAATTTGATATTTTTGCTATTGATCGAGGTATCTCGAAGCTGTTTCAATCTATAGATGGAAAAATAAATGAATTCAAAATTCAGAGAAAGGATGAAAAAAGAAGACTTAAATTAATAGAAATTGAGAAAAAAGATAAAGAAAAAGAAAAAATTAAAAAACAGAAAATTCTGCAAGAAGAAAAACAATTTAAACTTAAGCAACAAGAATTAAAAGATGAGGAAAGAATAGAAAAATTAAGAGCTAAAGATTTAAAATTATTTTTAAGAAAAGAACAAGCTTTATTAAGAAAAGAACAAGCAGAAAGACAAAAGAAATTTTTACAAGAGTTACGAATACAAAAACAGATTGAAAGATTTAGAATAAGAGAGGTAAAAGAGCTTGAAAAACTAGAGAAGATGTCTCTAAAAGAAAAGAGAGAAGACTATGGAGAATTACAACAGAGAATAGAAAATTTAAAAAATAAATATAGATTAATAAGAGATCAAAAAATTAGAGAAAGAGTCGAGGCTCTTGGAGTAAAAACTGAAGAAGCTGACGATAGATCGGCCCTACTTCAAAAAGAAAGAGAATATAACTTAGCAAGACAAAAAATTGAGTTTGCTTTAGAAAGTTTTTATAGGAGTGCTAACAGCTTAGTTTTTCAATTAAACAAAAGATATATTACAAGGCAAATGTCTATATTCAGATGTATAGACAAAAGATTTGAAACTGGAGAGATATTCATAAAATGGGATGAGTCATCAGACGAAGAATGGTTAATATTGATATACATAAAGGATAATTCACCTGATAAAGGAATAATAATAGAAGATAAAACAAATGATGAAAAAAATTTGTCTCATGAGTTCAAACCTAATGAAATATTCAAAGCTTCAGACTTGATGGTGGACTCGCTCACTCAATTAATTTCAAAAAAAAGGCAAAAATTAAAGCAAAATTAACCTTTTATTCATTAACGTAAACAGAAACTCCTCTTGAATTAATATCTACATCAAATTTTTTGTGAAGAGGTGGAAAAGCTCTTTGCGAACAATCAAGTCTATCGCATGTTCTACATGATACACCTATAGGCAACTCTGATTTTTTATCAGCTAAATCTAAATTTTCTGTATAGACAAATTCTTTTGCATATTTAGCCTCACATCCTAGACCAATAGATAACATACTTTTTTTCTGTCCATATCTTCCAACACCTTTTTCAACTGTCTTTGCTATACAAACATACTTTTCTCCATTTGTCATTTTACTAACCGCTGCTTGAATTACTCCAGGTCTTGAAAAAGCTGAATAAACATTCCATCTCGGGCAAGCACCACCATACCTTGGTATTTCAATACCTGATAATGAGAATCTTTTTGAGATGTTTCCAGCAACATCAACTCTTAAGAAATGAAAAGGTATTCCAGGTAGTTTAGGATCTTGTAAACAAGTTACTCTGTGTGCAACTTGTTCAAACGAAGTTGCAAATGTATTTTGTAAAAGTTCAAGATCATATTTTAATTCTTTACACTCTTTATGAAAAAGAGAGTAGGGCATTAATATTGCTGCTCCACAATAATTTAAAAGAGCAACCCTAGTTAACTTTTTAGACTCATTCGTTGGAAAATTAAATGTTGATAGGTATTCATCAATTTCTTTTGATGCTCCTTCTTGTGAAATTTGTGCGGCAGCAAAAAGTTTTTTAGTTTCAAGTGAAAGATAATCAGATAATAATAATTCTTTTTCTTTGACTTTGTATATTTTTGAAAATGGTTTTCCTTCTTTAGGAATTACATCTTTTACTGTTATACCATACTCAGTTTTTAGAAAATCGCAAAGAGCTATATATCTTGTTCTATTATTTTGTTTTACTTTATCAAAAATATTATTTGCAAATTCTTCCAATTTTGGAAAAAAGTTTTTATTCTCTTGTAAAAAGTCTGAAATTACTTCTCCAGGGAAAGCATTTTTTCTTCCATCAATAATTTTACCTGAAATATTTTCTAGTTTATTAAAAATTTCATGATCTTTTTGTTTAAAGTTGTCCCCTAGCTTAATTAAAGCTTTAGCAATTTTTGGATTAGTATTGACCAAATCTTTTACCTCTGGTCCCAAGATATCTAGATCTTCAAAAAGCTCATCACCCAACAACTCAGATATATTGTTTTCTAGATTAATGTCCGTCTTACTTGTTAAATCTGAAAGTTCAATTTTAAGTTTATCACAAACCCTTAATAGTAAATCACCATCAATTTTCCTTTTTCCACTTTCGATTAGATTTAAATAACTTGGAGAGATAGACATTTCCTCTGCTAGTTTGTTAGCTTGTATACCTAACTGCCTTCTAAAAGCTTTGATTTTTGGACCAATTTTTGTATCAATTTGACTCATTTTACCGTTTGTAAATTTTGTAAATTTAAATTTACATAAAATTATTCGATTTTACAAGGGAAATGTAATTAATTGTGGAATTTGTAAATATTGTAAATTATAAAGTTTACATGGAAAAAAATAAAATCAACAACATAGAAAATAACTACCAAATTACTAATAAAGAAGAGCATTCTGAGTATAAATCTAAAGGTATCTACATAAGAGACGATTATTGCGATTGGGGATCAAGCGGAATGAACGAATTTACTGAAGAATATAGCTCAAATTAAAAATTAGTAATTTCTAGTCATTTATTCAAAGAGAGAGGTTTAAGTGTCAGCTGAAAACATTTCATACGATTTACAGAGATTTGCAGGTATTAAAAGAGATTATACTCCTGAAGAAGTTGAAAGATTAAGAGGATCAATTAAAATTGAGTATTCGATGTGTAAAATGCAGTCCCAAAAGCTTTGGAGACTTCTAAACACAGAAGCCTATGTAAACACTCTAGGGTCACTTTCAGGAAACCATGCAGTTCAACATGCAAAAGCTGGTTTAAAAGCAATTTATTTAAGCGGTTGGCAAGTGGCAGCTGATGCCAATAGTGCTGGTGAAATGTATCCTGACCAATCATTATATCCATATGATAGTGCACCAAAATTAGTTGAGACTATGAACAATTCTTTAATCAGAGCTGATCAAATTCAACATATGGAAATGATAGATGGAGACATGGATAAAAGCAAAAGAACTGATTATATGTTACCTATAATAGCTGATGGAGAAGCTGGATTTGGTGGTCCATTAAATGTATTTGAATTAACAAAAAAATTTATTAGAGCAGGTGCTGCTGGTGTTCATTTTGAAGATCAATTGGCAAGTGAAAAAAAATGTGGTCACATGGGTGGTAAAGTTTTAGTTCCAACTGGAACAATGGTTAGAAACCTTAAAGCAGCAAGATTAGCAGCAGATATAGCAGATGTCCCTCTCATCATACTTGCTAGAACTGATGCTAATGCTGCTAAATTAATTACTAACGATTTTGACGAAAACGATAAACCTTTCTTAACTGGAGAAAGATCACCGGAAGGTTTCTTTTATGTCAAAGATGGAATTGAGCAAGCAATCTCTAGAGGTCTCGCTTATGCACCATACGCAGATTTAATATGGTGTGAAACAGCAACTCCAAATTTAGAGGAAGCAAAGAAATTTGCTGATGCTATTCATGAAAAATATCCTGGTAAGATGTTAGCTTATAATTGCTCACCATCATTTAATTGGAAGAAACATTTGTCAGATGATGAGATTGGATCGTTCCAAAGAAAAATTGGAGAAATGGGTTACAAATTTCAATTTATTACACTTGCTGGTTTTCATACACAAAACATCGCGATATTTGAGCTAGCAGAAAAATATAAGAAAGAAGGAATGACTGCATACTCTAAAATTCAACAGCATGAATTCGCAAGAGAAAAAGATGGATATACAAGTGTTAAACATCAAAGAGAAGTAGGTACATCTTATTTTGATGCAGTTTCAAATACAATAAGCTCAGGCAAAAGCTCAACTACAGCAATGGAAGGCTCAACTGAGTCAGAACAGTTTTAGATCATAGATTAATGTTTACTAGCGGTCTTCTTTTAATAGTAAGCTATCTTTTATTTAAATATACAGTTCAATGGATTGAATATTATAATCAAACCGACCCTAGGATGCCTGACTCAATATGGCGTTATACTTGTGATTATAAAGTAATCGGCATAAGAGATATTTGTGATCTGGATGATAAGCCATTTGTAAGACAAAGAAGGAAAAGAGATAAAATTGTTACAATAATGTATTTTATTGTGGTCCTTGCTTTTGTATTTTCTATGTATTTTATGGCGAGTTTATTAGGTTTAATTCTTTAATTTTTGAATCTGATCCCATGCTGAATTGACAGCTCTCATTTTAGCTTTGCTCTCATCTATTACTTCTTGAGGAACACCTTTACTTAATAAAAGATCAGGGTGATGCTCTTTGCTAAGTTTAATATACCGTTCTCTTATTTCTTCGAGAGAATCATCAGGCTTACTCTCTAAAACAATATAAGGATTAAGTTTGTCTGATGATTTTCTGCTTTCTTTAATTCCATTAATTTGAGTCTGATTTAATCCAAAAATTCTTGCTATGTCTTCTATCATTATTAATTCATTGTCACTTATGTGTCCGTCAGCTTCAGCAATATAAAAAAGAGTGTTGATTACTTCCTCTAATACATTCATATTTCCTCTATAAACTTCTGCAATTTGTTTTGCATATGGCTCATACCCGGTACTTTCTTCTTTAGCTTTATTGAAAATTTTACCAACCTGATCTAATTCACTCTCAGGTATTTTTAATTTATCTTTTACGGCAATTAATTCTTCACGACTAACTTGTCCATCTGCTTTACTTAGTTTTGCTGATAAAACAATTAAAGAGAGTGCAAATATTTGTTGAGGCTGTGCAAAAGATCTAAATCCACCACTTGATCTGGCTCTAGACATTTTTCCACCAATTAAGGATCCTAAAAGCATACCAAAAGGTCCACCAATTGAAAAACCCAGCATTCCACCAATTATGCTCCCCCATATTGCCATTACTCAAAATTCCTTAATCTATATTCCCAGTTTCCCATTTTACTATAAGTCACTTTTAATATTAAATTATTTTCAGGATTATACCAAACATCAAATTCAAATTTTTTTTCATCAGAAAGATCTTCATCATTTGACTTAATATTAAAGTGTTCAGTTAGATATTCTTTGCCATTAATTGTAATATTTTTAGTTCCAATTAAACTTACAGTCTGTTTTTTAATACTACCAGATAAAGGACTGATTTGTTTGTCAGAATTGAAAATTTTGTGGTTCCACCAATTTCCAATTGTACAATCTAAACTAGCTTCACCTTTATAAGATGATCCATCTATAATAAATTTATTTCTATCCTTATCATAATTTAAATTCACATATTTTTCTTTATCATTTTGAAAAGTATTTGATTTAAAAAAAACTAATTTTTCATCTTTATATTTTTCTATTGTTTCACTTAATATTGAAAAAACTGTTACGCCAAATAACTCTACTTTAAAATTAGTATAATTTTTTACGACAAATAAATCCTCGTCAAATTCAAAAAAGTAGCTGGTGCTTCCAATAATTTCATTATTTCTTAGAACATCCATCTCAATTTTTTTAAGACCCTCATAATGACTACTATGTGCCATGACTTTAGAGGCAAACATAACAATTATTAATACGGTTATAAAATGTTTCATTTTCATAGATTTTAGTTAAAGAAAGTATAAATAATAGCTAAAAATATGTTCCTTACTATCAAAAATATTCCTAAAGTCTCATGGAGTTCTCAAGAGACTTTTAATTTAAAGCCAAAATTATCAACATTATTTTTTCTGTGTTTTGGCCTTATATTATTTGGTTTTGGTGAAGCCTTAGTCGTTATTTCATTTATTGGTAATTCTCCATGGACTGTGATGGCACAAGGAATTTCAATTAATTCAGGATTATCCATTGGGATTGTAACTTTTATAGTAAGTGTTGTCGTTTTATGTTCATGGTTTTTCTTAAAACAAAAACCTGGTCTTGGTACCATATTTAATATTGTAATTATTGCAGCAATGTTAGATATAACCATTTCATTAATACCAACCCCTGAAATTTACATTATGAAATTATTAATGGCTGCAGTAGGCGTTATGGTAGTTGGAGTGGGGAGTGGTATTTATTTAATTGCTAATCTAGGTCCAGGGCCTAGGGATGGTTTAATGACTGGTTTACAAAAAAAAACTAATCTACCGATTGCTGCTGTAAGAGCTTTTATAGAAATTTCTGTAGCTTCAGTTGGTTGGTATTTAGGAGGAACAATCGGAATTGGAACTTTAATGTTTGCTTTTGGAATTGGTCCTTGTATTGCTTTAAGTTTATATATTATCGACAGAATAATGAACTAGGTAGCAGTATTTTGTTTTTCACTTCTTTTTCTTTCGTGAGGGTCCAGAATTGCTTTTCTAAGTCTGCAAGATTTAGGTGTGATTTCTAATGCTTCATCAGTATTAAGCATACTTAACTGTTCTGCAATCGACATTTGTCTTACCGGGGTTAGAACTATGTTTTCATCTGTACCTTGTGTTCTCATATTCGTGAGTTTTTTTCCTTTCATAACATTAATTATCATATCACCTGGTTTTGGAGCTAAGCCCACAATCATACCTGTATAAACTGGATCATTATGTGTAACAAACATTTCTCCTCTAGCTTGCAAATTAAAAATTGAAAATGCAACAGCCTTACCTTGATCCATAGAAATTAAAGCACCATTTCTTCTTCCTTCCATGTCTCCCTCGAAATCTCCATAAGAGTGAAAAATTCTATTGATAACACCAGTCCCTTTGGTTAATGTTAAAAATCTGCTTGTGTATCCCATTAAACCTCTTGTTGGTGCTTGAAAAATAAGTCTTTTTTTATTTTTTCCAGTATCTTTTAGTTCAATTAATTTACCTTTTCTTCTATTCATGGAATCTATAATTCTTGACGAGTATTCTTCGTCCAAATCCATAGTTACTTCTTCAATAGGTTCTAACTTTTTTGAATTTTCATCAGTTTTAAATAAAACTTTAGGAGGGCTTACAGTCATTTCAAAGCCTTCTCTTCTCATTTGTGTTAATAAAATTTCAAGCATTAACTCACCTCTTCCACTTATCTCAAATGCATCTTTATTTACGTTTTCTGAGAAAGAAATCCCAACATTGTTTTGAGCTTCTGAAATTAAACGATCTCTAATTTGAGTGCTTGTTAATTTTTTACCCTCTGTGCCTGCTAATGGTGAGCTATTTACTGTAATTTTAATCGACATTGTTGGTGGGTCGATTGGTGTTGCTTTAATAGGCTCATTTAATTCTAAATCACAAATTGTATCTGCTACGTTTGCTTTTTCTAATCCTGCTATTACTACGATATCGCCTGCCTCTCCAATTTCAATGGGCACTTTTTTTGTGCCCTCATATCTAAAAATTTTTGTAAGTCTGCCTTCATCAACTTTTTCACCTTTTAAATTGATTGCCTTAATTTGTTGATTTGCTTTTGCTGTTCCTTGTGAAATTCTTCCTACTAAACTTCTACCTAAAAAGTTGTCAGCATAAAGTAGTGTTGATAGCATCGCAAATGGTTTTGATTTATCAAATTTAGCAGGTTTTACGTGATCTAAAACTAAATCTAATAGTGGGTTAAGATTTTCTCTTGGGCCAACAATATCCTTGGAAGCCCAACCAGATCTTCCACTTGCATACAAAACAGGAAAATCTAATTGTTCCTCATTCGCGTCTAAACTAACAAATAGATCAAATGTCTCATTCAAAACTTCATCAGCTCTTTGATCGCTTTTGTCTAATTTATTTATAACAACAATTGGTTTTAATCCTTGTTTTAATGCTTTACTCAATACAAATTTTGTTTGAGGCATGACCCCTTCTGCAGAATCTACTAATAATAATGCACCATCAGCTAAACTTAAAACTCTTTCGACTTCTGCTGCAAAATCTCTGTGACCAGGAGTATCAATAATGTTTATTCTAGTATCCTTCCAATTAATAGAAGTAGGCTTAGCAAGGATTGTAATTCCTCTTTCTTTTTCTAACTCTCCAGAGTCCATTAATCTTTCATCAACTACTTCGTTTTCTCTAAAAGAACCACTCTGTTTCATCAAGTTGTCAATCAGTGTTGTCTTTCCATGATCAACGTGAGCAATGATAGTGATGTTCCGAATAATGTTTTCCATAGCTAGGTTTCTTATACATCTAAACCTGAGATTGAAAACTAAAAAAAAATTTATGCCGTTTTTTCTTAATTTAAAGTTTAAACTAATTTTTAATAATTAACGATAAATTCTTAAATATTATATTGTGGTTTGTAAAAAGGGTAGCAAATGATTAGTAAATTAAGTTTTAGTCTGTATTAAAATAAGTAATAATATATCTCTATGAAGTTTGGGTTAGTAATAATTGGTGCTCACAATGGTTCTGGGTTGGAACAATTAATTTTAAGACAAAAAGATAAAGTTTTATTAATTGAACCTGTTTATTATAATTATAATCAATTGGTAAAAAAATTTAGTGGACTTAAAAATATAATTTTAGAAAAGATCGGAATTTCTGACAAAAAAGATAGTATGAAATTTTTTTATGTAAAAGAAGAGTCCATAAAAAAATTAGGAAAGGAATGGGCTTCAGGAATAGGCTCATTCAAAAAAAAACACCTATTAAATCATTTTGGTAAAAGATTTTTGATAAGAGAAAATGATATTCGCGAGGAGGAAATAGAAATATTTACTTTTGGAGATCTCATCTCAAAATACTCGATTAATGAAGTAGATTATCTTTTAATTGATACAGAGGGTTTTGATTATAATATTATTAAATCAATAAATTTTAAAAAAATTAAAATAAATAAAATAAAATTTGAATATAAGCACCTGGATGACACTTTTAAGTTTGAAGAAAAGTTGTATGAACTTAAAAACTATTTTATAAACTTAAACTATAATCAAATTGATGTAGATAAAGAAAATATTACTTTTGAAGCGAATTATTAAAATTAATCAACAAAAAAGTTAGCAACAGATCTTTTTAGCATAATCTTATTAACCTTAAAAACTTATCACTGTGTTAATAGAAAAACCATGAGAGTTCTTCCTTACTCATTCCTCACTTTTTCCTCATTAATGATTTTTATTCAGACAAAAAAAAGGGCAGTAAAAACTGCCCTTTTTGAATTTTTGATGACCGAAATGAGTCTTACATACCCATTCCGCCCATTCCACCCATTCCACCCATACCACCTGGAGGCATTCCTCCTGCAGCAGCATCCTTTTCTTCAGGTTTATCAGCAACCATAGCTTCTGTTGTTACTAATAATCCAGAAATTGAAGCTGCATCTTGTAAAGCTGTTCTTACAACTTTAACAGGATCAATAATTCCTTCTTTAAACATATCAACATATTGTTCGGTTTGAGCGTCATAACCCTGAGAAGATTTGTTGGCTTCCAAAAGTTTTCCAACTATAACTGAACCGTCGACACCAGCATTTGTTGTTATTTGTCTTATTGGTGCTTCTAATGCACTTTTTACTATTTCTACACCTGCTTTTTGATCTGAACCTTTTACTTTTAGTTTATCTAGATCTTGAGAAGCATAAAGAAGCGCACATCCACCACCAACAACTATTCCTTCTTCAACAGCTGCCCTTGTGGCATTTAAAGCATCTTCAACTCTATCTTTTTTCTCTTTTACTTCTACCTCTGTTGCACCACCAACTTTGATTACTGCAACACCACCTGCTAATTTAGCAAGTCTTTCTTGAAGTTTTTCTCTATCATAATCTGATGAAGTTTCTTCAACTTGTTGTTTAATTTGATCACATCTTGCTTCAATGTCTGATTTTTTTCCTGTACCACTTACAATAGTACTATTTTCTTTATCAACTTTCACTCTTTTAGCAGATCCAAGATCAGTGATTTTAACATTTTCCAATTTTATACCAAGGTCTTCAGATATAACTTGTCCACCAGTTAAAATTGCGATGTCTTCAAGCATAGCTTTTCTTCTATCACCAAAGCCAGGGGCTTTAACTGCTACAACTTTAAGTCCACCTCTTAGTTTGTTTACAACTAAAGTTGCTAAAGCCTCACCTTCCACATCTTCAGATATGATCATTAAAGGTCTACCTGCTTGAACAACTGCTTCAAGTAATGGAACCATAGGTTGAAGATTAGTTAATTTCTTCTCATGCAAAAGAATTAACGGATTTTCAAGCTCTGTTGTCATTTTTTCAGCATTAGTCACGAAGTAGGGTGATAAATATCCTCTGTCAAACTGCATACCTTCAACAACATCTAATTCTGTTTCAATACTTTTTGCTTCTTCAACGGTTATAACACCTTCGTTACCAACTTTTTGCATAGCTTTTGCAATCATGTTTCCTATTTCTTTATCTCCATTGGAAGAAATTGTTCCAACTTGAGCAATCTCATCACTATCTTTAACTTTTTTAGCTGAAGATATAAGAGTGTTTCTAACTTGCTCTACCGCAGCATCAATTCCTCTTTTAACATCCATAGGGTTCATACCGGCTGTAACATATTTACAGCCCTCTTTTACTATAGCTTGTGCTAAAATAGTTGCAGTTGTAGTACCGTCACCTGCTTCATCATTTGTTTTGCTCGCAACTTCTTTAACCATTTGAGCACCCATGTTTTCAAATTTGTCATCTAGATCGATTTCTTTAGCAACTGATACACCGTCTTTAGTTGTTCTCGGCGCACCATATGCTTTGTCTATAACGACATTTCTACCTTTTGGGCCAAGAGTAACCTTAACTGTGTTTGCAAGGATATCTACCCCTTTCAGCATTGCTGATCTAGCATCTGAATCGAATTTTACTATTTTTGCCATTATTAAACTCTCCTTTTTTTAATTTTATTTAGAAGTAGAGATACCCATAATGTCTGACTCTTTCATTATGCTGTATTCCTTACCATCAATTTTAACCTCAGTTCCTGACCATTTTCCAAAAAGAACTTTGTCACCAACTTTAACATCCATCGGTATAATTTTTCCATCCTCAGTTTTTGATCCACCACCAACAGCAACTACTTTACCTTCTTGTGGTTTTTCTTGTGCAGAATCAGGGATGATGATTCCACCAGCAGTTTTTTCACTACTGTCTAATACTTCGATTAATACTCTATCGTGTAACGGTTTAAACTTCATAATTACTCCTTTAAATTAGAGTTCATATAGATGCATGTGACTATTATTTCAAGATCTGCCCTTAAATATATAGGTGAGAAAATTCAAGAATTTGTTAGATTTTTAAGCTATATCTCAAATATGAGTAAAAATTTAGAAGAATCAGGCTTAAAATCAATAGTAAGTGAATATGACTTATTTTTTATAGATATCTGGGGAGTAGTGCATAACGGAATAAAGCTAAATGAGAATGCTGTCAAAGTTTTAGAAGAATTGTCTAAAAATGAAAAAAAATTCATATTATTGACAAATGCTCCAAGACCAAACTTAACTGTTATTAATACTTTAAAAAAAATGGGGCTAAATAATTATTCCGATACAGTTTTTACATCTGGTGAAGCATCAAGAAGATATCTTTTAGAAAATTTCACTAATAAAAAATTTTTTCACTTAGGACCGCCAAGAGATTTTGATTTATTTAAAACTTTTCAGGATAATAAAGTACTTAATATAGAAGACTCTGATTATTTATTATGTTCGGGTCTTTTTGAAAATCATGAAGATGACTTAGGATATTACAAAACCTTTTTATCAAAACATACAACTAAAAAGATGATATGTACTAACCCTGATTTAATAGTTGATCGAGGTAACAAAAGAGAATATTGCGCAGGCTCTATAGCAAAATCATTTGAGGAAATTGATGGCAAAGTAATTTATTTTGGTAAACCCTATCCTCCTGTTTATGAAATAGCAGCAGATATAAATAACAAAAAAATATTATGTATTGGTGATAATCTTAATACAGATATAAAAGGTGCTAACATTCAAAATTTTGACTCATTACTGATTACAGGTGGTATACATAGACAAGAAATTTCAAAATTATCAATTAATAATGTTCTAAAAAATTATGATGTAAAAATTAATTATTTTCAGAAAGAATTAAAATGGTGAAAAAATTAAAGATTTTTAGCAATTTTAATATCCCAAAAAAATATAAAAAATCAATTATATTGATTGGTAATTTCGATGGGCTACATTCAGGACATCAAAAATTATTTGAATTAGCTAAAAAATATAAATCAAAATATAAATCTAAAGTAGGTGTAGTTACCTTTGATCCTATACCTAAAATGTTTTTTAACACAAAAATTAAAAATTATAGAATATCAAATTTTAATCAAAAGGTAATTTATTTAAAAAAATTTGGTGTTGACTTTGTGATAAATAAAAAATTTGAAAAAAATTTTTCAAAAATTACTTATTATAAATTCATAAAAAATATTTTATCAGGAAAACTTAGATCAAAATTTTTATTTGTAAGTAATAACTTTAGATTTGGTTACAAAAGAGAGGGTGATGTGGCACTGCTAAAAAAATTTGAGAGTGATTTTGGTTATAATTTAATAAACCCAAAACCTTTGATGAAAAATAAAAAAATAATTTCATCAACAATTATTAGAAAGTTACTTGAAGAGGGAAAGCTATCAAAAGCAAATACTTTTTTAAAAAGAAACTGGGAAATTGAAGGAAAAGTTCAAAAAGGTAGAATGATGGGTCAAAAAATTGGATTTCCCACCTGCAATATCGATATTGGAGATTATGTTATAGCAAAACCTGGTGTTTATGCAGTAAAAATAAGAATTAATGGTAGAAAAAAATTCTATAAAGGAATTGCAAATTTAGGTTATAGACCCACATTTAATCAAAAAAAAATACTTTTAGAGGTAAATATTTTTAATTTTTCAGGAAATCTTTATAATAAAAAATTATCTGTAGAATTTTTAAAATTTATAAGAGGAGAAAAAAAATTCAAAGGAATCAGAGAGTTAAAAAATCAAATTAAAAAAGATATTTTAAAAGCAAAAAAAACATAATGAGCAAGGCACATTTAAACTTACCTAAAACTGCTTTTTCAATGAAAGCTAATCTACCAAATAAAGAACCAGAATATTTGAAATTTTGGGATAAGATTAATCTATATGAAAAACTAAGATCTCAAAGTAAAGGCAAAGAAAAATTTGTCTTACACGATGGACCTCCATATGCGAATGGAAATATTCATATGGGTACTGCATTAAATAAAATTCTAAAAGATATAATAATTAAATTTCATCAAATGGATGGTAAAGATTCAGTTTATGTGCCCGGATGGGATTGTCATGGATTACCAATCGAATGGAAAATTGAGGAACAATACAAAAAAAATAAAAAAAATAAAAATGATGTACCTATTATTGAGTTTAGAAAAGAGTGTAGAGATTTTGCAAGTAAATGGATTGATATTCATAAAGATCAATTTAAAAGATTAGGAGTAATTGGAGATTGGGAAAACTATTACTCTACAATGAGTTTTGATGCAGAAGCTCAAATTGTAAGAGAACTTGGAAAATTTTTAAAAGAGGGTAGCTTGTACAAGGGTTACAAGCCTGTTTTATGGTCAACAGTTGAAAAAACAGCTTTAGCAGATGCAGAAGTTGAATATCAAGATCATGTGTCTGATACAATCTATGCAGCTTTCCCAGTTAAAAAATCCAATATTAATGAATTAACTGGTTCGAATGTTATTATTTGGACAACAACTCCATGGACGATACCAGCCAACAAAGCATTAGCCTATAACCAAAATTTGGATTATGTTTTATGCGAGATAGATAACAATGGTATTTTAGAAAATGAAAAAATAGTTATTGCAAAAGAACTTTTGAGTTCAGTTGCAAAAGATACTGATTACAAAATTGAGATATTAAAAGAATTTAAAGGAAAAGAATTTGATGGAACTATCTGTAGCCATCCATTTCATAAAATTGGATATGGCTATGATGTTCCAATGCTCGAGGCAAGATTTGTAACAACTGAACAAGGAACAGGAATTGTTCATTGTGCACCAAGCCACGGACCTGATGATTTTAATTTGTGTATCAATAATGGAATAAAAGCAATTGAAACAGTTGATGATGATGGAAGGTATACGAAACACATACCCATATTTGAAGGAACTCACATTTTCAAAGCAAACGATATTGTTATCGAAAAGCTTAAAGAACAAAAAGGTCTTTTAAACAACGGCAAACTAACACATTCTTACCCACATTCTTGGAGATCAAAGGCTCCTTTAGTTCATAGAGCAACACCTCAATGGTTTATTTCAATGGAAAGTCACAAATTAAGAGATAAAGCACTGAAAGCAATAAATGACACCACTTTCTATCCTATTAAAGGGAAAGAAAGAATTAAAGCTATGATAGAGACTAGACCAGATTGGTGTGTGTCTAGACAGAGGGTATGGGGAGTTCCACTTCCAATATTTATTGCCAAAAAAAATGGAGAAATTCTTATCGATGAAGAAGTTTTTGAGAACATTGCAAAAATTTATGAAAAAGAAGGCTCAGATTGCTGGTTTGAAGATAATTTCCAGAGACTGCTTGGAGATAAATATAAAGCAGAAGATTTTGATAAGACGAGTGACATCGTAGAAGTATGGTTTGATAGTGGATCAACTCATTCTTTTGTCTTAGAAAAGAGAGAAGATTTAAAATGGCCTGCATCAATGTATCTAGAGGGTTCGGATCAACATAGAGGATGGTTTCACTCTTCTTTGCTAGAATCTTGTGGAACAAGAGGCAGAGCACCTTTTGAAAGTATTTTATCTCATGGGTTTGTTGTTGATGGAAAAGGACTAAAAATGTCAAAGTCAACTGGAAATGTAATAGCTCCAGAAGATATTTTAAAAAAATATGGTGCAGATATACTAAGAATTTGGGTTGCCTCATCAAATTATGCTGAAGACTTAAGAATAGATTATTCTATTTTAGACCAGCACTCTGAATCTTACAGAAAAATTAGAAATACTTTTAGATATCTTTTAGGAAATATACAAGACGAGTATTCAAAAGTAGATTTTGATAAAATCGATTTAAATAATATTCCTGAATTAGAAAAGTATATGCTTCATAGATTATTTGTGATCGATGAAAGTTTTAATGAATACTTTAAGTCCTATAATTTTCATAATTTATATAAAGAATTATTAAATTTTTGCACAGTAGAACTCTCAGCATTTTATTTTGATATTAGAAAAGATCTTCTTTATTGCGATCCAAAGGATTCAAAAAAGCGTTCAGATTGTATCTCTATCTTAAAAGTAATTTTAGAATGTTTATTAAAATGGTTTGCACCCATCTTATCATTTACTACTGAAGAAATTTTTCAATTAATTAATAAGGAAGATAAAAATGGAAGTATTCATTTACAAAAATTTGTTAAAATCCCAAATCAATGGAAAAATGAAGAATTAAATAGTAAATGGGATAAACTTAAATTAATCAGAGACGAAGCAAATATTAGTATTGAAAGCAAAAGGGCAGATAAAATTATTGGGTCAAGTTTAGAGGCAAATATTGAGATAAAAATTAAAGATAAAGATATGTATAATTTGGCTCAAAACCATGATTTTTCTGAAATTTGCATTACATCCTCTGCTTCAATCTCGAATGATAGCAATTTAGGAAAAGAAATTGAGATCACTAGTTCAAAAGCTGTTGGGAATAAGTGCTCAGTTTGTTGGAAAATTAGAGAAAATATTTGTGAAAGAGATGGTAACTGTCATCTTTCATGAAAAGTGAAAATATAAAAAAGATAGTAATAAGTATTTTCATTTTATTGTCCATTTTCTTATTAGATAGAATATCAAAAATACTTATTTTAAATATACTAGAGGAAACTGGACGAGTAGATATTTATATAAACTCATTTTTGAATTTTTATTTGGTTTGGAATAAAGGAATAGGTTTTGGCTTGTTATCCTCAGATCAGGATCTTTTTTATAATGTAATTACTATTTTAATTATTCTAATTAATTTTGTGATAATTTATCTATTATTTAAGGAAAAAGGACTGAAGTATTATTTTTTAATTATAATTTTAGGAGGCTCATTAGGTAATTTATTTGACAGAATATATTATAGAGCAGTCCCTGACTTTTTTGACCTAAATTATAATGGATATCATTGGTTTATTTTCAATGTGGCTGATATATTTATAACAATTGGGATTATTTTACTTATTCTGGCTGAATTAATAAGTTATAAAAAAGTAAATGAATAAAATCTTTATAATTTCCAAGTTATTATTCTTTTTATTCTTTCTATACTCATGTGGTGTAGGAGAAGCTTTGCAGGGGAAAAAAAGATCAGATCAAGGAGATGAATTTTTAATTGATAAAAAAAATCCACTGGCCATGCCTCCAGATTTTGATAAATTACCAAAACCAGGTGAAGCAAGCATAAAATCAACCAAAGACATTGAAAGTGATCAATCAAACATAGAAAATTTACTTAAAAATAGTGAAATTAAAAAAGAAACTTTATCTTCAAAACAATCTACATCAATTGAAAATTCAATACTAAAGAAAATTAAGTAAATACATGTTTTCAAAAAACATAATATTTAAAAATTTCCAACAAAAAAAAAATATAAAAGTAGAAAAAAAAATAAATAATATTTTAAAAAAAGAGCTAATGACAAGCGACCTGTTGTTAAGTTCATTTAATAAAAATTACAACTATAGCTATAAAAAAGAAATTTTAAAAAAATATAAAAAATTCGATACTATAAATTTAATTGGTATGGGTGGTTCAATTTTAGGTACAGAGGCAATATATGATTTTTTAAATTTTAAGATTAAAAAAAAAATAAATTTTTATAATAACCTTGATAAGCAAATTAATTTTAAAAATAAAAAAAAAACTTTAAATTTAATAGTATCAAAGTCTGGTAACACACTTGAGACCATATCAAACTTCAATGTAATTCTTAATTCACAAAAAAAAAATAAAAATATAATAATTACTGAGAAAAAATCTAGTTTTCTTACTAAACTGGGAAATAAATTAAAGGCAGATATTATTGAACATAAAAATTATATTGGAGGAAGATATTCAGTTTTATCTGAAGTTGGAATGTTACCAACAGAATTGCTAGGACTAAATGAGAGAAAATTTAAAAGGCTTAATTACTTAATAAAAAATAAATATTTTCTAAATCAATTGATTTATAACGTTAATTTCATATTTAAATGTGTTTCCAAAGGGAAAAAAAATTCAGTAATTCTAAACTATGATGAAAGTTCTAATAATTTATTCAAATGGTACCAACAGCTAACGGCAGAAAGTTTAGGAAAAGATAATAAAGGTATTTTTCCTATTATTTCATCTATGCCCAAGGATAATCATAGCTTACTTCAACTTTATTTAGACGGACCCAAAAATAATTTTTTTACTTTTTTTGGAATTTTAAATAAAAAAACAAATAAATTATCAAATAAAAATTTATTTGATAAATTTTCAATTTTAAAAAATAAAAATTTAAATCAAATTATCAAAGCTCAAAGACAGGCAACGCAAACGGTTTTTAAAAGAAAAAATATACCTTTTAGAAGTTTTGAAATTTTGAGTAAAAGTGAGGAAACTGTAGGAGAGCTGTTTACTTTTTTTGTTCTAGAGACAATTTTGTTGGGAAGACTAATAGATGTAAATCCTTTTGATCAACCTTCAGTTGAGTTAATAAAAACTGAAACGTCAAAATTACTTATTTAAACTAATTTACTAAATAAAATTTTAGATAAACCATATTTCTTTTTTTCCAAAACATTTAAAAACTTAGAAATATTATCGACTGACTTTTTGTTTCGGTGTACAATTATTAATGTATTGATATCAGCTATTTTCAGAAATTTTATTTGATTAATTAAATTATTTATTTCTTTGTCTTTAAAAGGTGGATCTATAAAAATTACATCAAAAATTTCATTTTCTAAATTTGCATCTTTTAAATTATATGCATCACTCTCATATACTTTAGTTTTGCTCTCTAATTTTAAATTAAATATATTATTTTTTAAAATTTTTATAGAATTTAAATAATTCTCAAAGAAAACTACTTCTTGAGCTCCTCTTGATAAACACTCAATTCCAAATGAACCAGTACCAGAAAATAAATCTAATACTTTAGAGTTATTTATATTTTTAGAAACTTTACTCGAATGATCTAAAATATTGAAAATTGATTCTCTCACCATATCCCTCAGTGGTCTGGTAGATTTATCCAGAGGTATTAATAATTTTTTTCCTTTAAGACTTCCTCCTATGACTCTCATTTATCTATTATTTTATATCCAATATCTTTTCGATAAAAACCGTTACTCCAATTTAGATTTTCAATTTCTTTGATTACATTATCTCTTGAAGACTTAAAATTATCAGAGATACTAACAAAATTTAACACTCTCCCTCCATCAGCATATACTTTCTTGTCCTTTTTTTTTGTCCCTGCATGGTAAATAAAAAATGAATCATTATTCTTTATTTTTTCGATGTTTTGTATCTCTATATTTTTTTTATAAATATCTGGATATCCATTAGAACAAAGTACTACGCACATACTTTTTTTTTCTTCCCAAAGAATATTTTGGTTTCCTAAAGTTTCATCACAACAAGATAAAATTAGATCTAATAAATCAGTGCCTAAAAGCGGCAAAATTGTTTGACATTCTGGATCTCCCATTCTCACATTATATTCTATAAGATATGGATTATTGTTTTTAATCATTAGACCAACATATAAAAATCCTCTGTAATTCTCTCCCATGTCTTTAATAGCCTCAAAAGTAGGATTAACAATTTCTGTAATTATTTTATTGTCAAGTTCTGCATTTATAAGTCCAGAAGGTGCATATGCACCCATTCCTCCTGTATTCTTTCCTCTATCTCCCTCACCAACTCTCTTATGGTCTTGAGCAGTATTAAATCTTTTATAAGTTTTTCCATCTGAAAGAATAAAATAACTCATTTCATCTCCTTGCAAAAATTCTTCAATAAGAACTTGCTCAGCCAAACCAAATTTTCCATTAAATATTTCCTGAACCGCTTTATATGAACTTTCTAAATCTTCACAAATATAAACACCTTTACCCGCAGCTAATCCATCTGCCTTAACCACTATAGGCATATTTGCATTTTTTAAATATAAAAAAGCTTCTGTAGCAGTTCTAAATACTCCAAATTGTGCAGTAGGAATATTGTATTTTTCACATATTTTCTTTGTAAATATTTTTGATCCTTCTAATTGTGAAACTTTTTTGTTTGGACCAAAAACTTTTACATTTTCTTTTGAAAGAAAATCAACAATACCATCAACTAGAGGTTTTTCTGGACCAACAATTACCAAATCAATTTCTTTTTCTTTAATAAATTTCAATAAACTCTCAAAATTATAATAATCCAGTTCTATATTCTGAGCAATTAGATCAGTACCAGCATTACCTGGTATACAGTACAATTTTTTTAGTTTAGCAGATTTTGAAATTTTAGTAGCTATTGCATGTTCTCTGCCACCATTTCCAAGAATTGCAATTTTCATATATTCAAATATATATCCTATAAATCATGAACAGGTTAGCAAAATTAAAATATCTGCCGAATAATTTTGATATAATAGAAGAGGGTGATTATGTTATTTGTGCAGTGTCAGGAAAGAAAATTCCGCTACAGAATTTAAATTATTGGAATGTTGATGAACAAGAGGCTTATTTTTCTTATGTTGAAGCTTCAATAAAACAAGAAAAAGATACTGAATAATTATTATTTTTTCCACCTATTGTGTGTCCAAATCCATTGATCAGGATTTTTTAATATCATTTTCTCTAAGATGGTATTTAAATGTTCAGAAATTTCCTCTTGAGACTTTTCTGAATTGATTGCTATTGGCTGCGAAACATACATTTTAAAGTTATATTTTTCTAATCTTTCAATATAGATTGGAACCAAATCACATTCATATTTTTTTATAATTTGAGCTGGTATTGTGGTCGTAGATGCTAAGTTTCCAAAGAAATTAATTTTTATACCTTCTGTGACTCTTTGATCAATCATCAAAGCTATTGAGTTACCTTTTTTTAAATTTTCTAAAATTTTTCTCGTGCCTGATCTTCCTTTCCTAATTTGATTTCTACAAATATATTTGGTTCTTATCCTTTCCATTGTTTTATTTAAAAAAATATTATTAAGTGGCCTATATATTGCTGCTAAATTTATTCCGTGTTTCTCAATTTGCATGGCCATGAGTTCAAAATTGTTAAAATGTCCTGAGATAAAAACAACAGGCTTCTTGTTACTTTTAATTTTATTTAAATTTTCAATACCATCTATTCTAAAAAACTGCTCTAACTTATTTTTTCTAAAATCTTTCAAGAACGGATATTCTGCTAAAATTCGCCCATAGTTTCCTAGAATATTACTAACAAATTGGTTTTCAGAAATATTTATTACAATTTTGGACTTATGCAAATTTTCGATTATTGACTTTTTTTTTCTGAAAAAATTACCAAAATTTTTTCCAAGAAAAAAACCTAAATTAGATGCTGATTTATATCCTATAACTTTGCAAATAATAAATAAAAATTCTACCAATAGAAATTCAATAAAATATATTATTTTTTTCATATCTTTTCTTTTAAAAAATTTGAAAACTTTTTATAATTTTCTATTTCTAACTCTACTTTTAAGTATTTAATATTTTTTTTATTACTATTAGTTAATCTTTTATAATCTTTTTCTGTAGTAATGATTTCCAATTGTTCATTTGAAGCAATTTTTTTTATTTTCTCTAAATCTTCATTCGTATAATTATGATGATCAGGAAATATAAACTTTTTTGATATTTTAAACCTATACTTATTAAGTGTGTTTTCAAACTCTTCTGGATTTCCAATCCCACAAAAATATAAGTAAGTTTTTTTTCTATTTAAGTTTTTTATATTGATTGGAACATATTTGGAATAAAATATATTATTATTAAACCTTTTTAATATTGATGAAAGTTTCGTATTTTTTTTTTCACCAACTAAAAAAATTGCGCTATATTTTTTTAATATTTCTAGTTTTTCCCTTAAAGGCCCTGCTGGAAGCAAATATCCATTACCGATACCATAAGTTGAATTAAAGCAAGCAATTGATATGTCATAATCTATTTTTTTATCTTGCAAACCATCATCTAAAATAGCTACATCAAATTTTTTTACCTCAGCTTTATTTAAACTTATACCTCTATTTTCATCACTAATTAGCTTTCCATGAGACTGAAGCATTTTTGTTTCGTCTAGTTGATCTAAATATCTTTTTTTAACAAATACTGTTCTAAACTTATTTTTTAAAATTTTATTTATTTGTATACTTAGAGAAGTTTTTCCAGTTCCACCAATATAAATATTTCCCACACATATAGTTTTGATTTTATATTTTTTTCTAATTAAAAAATTTTTACTAAAATTTATTAACATAGTAAAAATTGTAAAAGGAGTTAATAAATATGAAATTAAATTTTTATCATTTAAATATGATGGTTTAATAACTTTCATTTAAATAAATTTTTTAATCTCGTATAAATTCTTATTTAGTATTTTATCTCCTAAGTATTTTAACTTTTTATTCACAGTATTTCCTTGTAAAAAATTAATTTTTTGACGAACAACAGATTTCATATTTTTTATCGAGTTTACTCTTCTTGTAATTTTTAATTTGTCTAACATTTCGTAAACTTCTTTAAAGTTCTCTACATGTGGACCATATAAGATATAATTACCTTTCCTTGCTGACTCTAGAGGGTTCTGTCCTCCATGAGGTATAAGTGATCCTCCCAAAAATGTTAATTTAGAAAGTGAATAGAATTTTGCAGACTCTCCATAAGTATCCACTATGTAAATATCTGTATTTTTGCATAATTTTTTTGACGAGGTATGTAATTGCGAATTAAGACCAATACTGTTTAATTCATTTATTATTTCTTTTTTCCTGTTTATATGTCTTGGGATTATTATTGTAATCAGGTTTTTGATTTCTGACTTTAATTTTTTATGTACTTTTCCAACGAATAGTTCTTCTGTTCGATGAGTACTTGCTGCACAAAAAATAACCTTTTTAGAAAATTTTTTTTTAAGAATTAAATTTATATTGTCTTTTTGTGATCCTCCAAAAAACTTTAAATTTCCTACGAGTTTTATTTTTTTTGTTCCTAATAATTTTAAATATTTTTTTGACTCTATGTTTTGTGGCAAAGCAAGAGTAATTTTTTCAAAAATTTTTTTTGAAAAATTAGGAAAAAATTTCCATCTAGTAAAAGATTTTCTCGTAATTCTTGCATTCAGAAGGATTAGTGGGACATTTTTTTTATGTAAATTATTAAACATATTTGGCCAAATTTCAGAGTCTACAAATATTGCTAATTTTGGTTTCCAGTGATTAATGAAATGTTTGGTTAAAAAATTTAAATCAAAAGGGTAAAACTGATGAACAGTCTTTTTAAACTTAAATTTAGATAAAATATGCGAGGAACTGGTAGTTGATGAAGTAATTAAAATTCTTTTAATTCTTTTATCCTCTTCAAATTTCCTTACAATTGGAATTATACTTAATATTTCACCTACACTTGCACCATGTATCCAAATTGTTTCATTGGGTTTATTTTTGTTTAGAAAAAATCCATATTTTTCCTTAAATCTATTTTGATCCTCTTTTCCTAAAAATATTCTAATCAATACAATTAGTGGTGAAATTAATATTATCGGAAATAAAAATAAATTATAAATAACAAACATCAACTTTTGTTTATCTGTTTATTATAATAGTTTTTATAAGTATCAGACTTATTTAAGAGTTCTTCATGATTACCTGAGTCCACTACAATACCATTATCCATAACGTAAATTTTATCAGAATTTAAAATAGTTGAAAGTCTGTGTGCAATAACAACGGTTGTTTTATTTGAAGTCAATTTATCTAATGCTTTTTGTATTTTTTCTTCAGTTTCAGAGTCTAAAGATGAAGTAGCTTCATCTAAAAGAATAATTTTACTATTTTTTAAGAATGCTCTTGCTATAGAAAGTCTTTGTTTTTCTCCACCCGATAATCTCAATCCATTTTCTCCTATTAAGGTTTGATATTTATCTTCAAATTTATCTATAAATTCTGAACACATTGAAAGCTTTGCAGCTTCATAAATCTCATCGTCGTTTGCTTCTGGTTTTGCATATTTTATATTATTGAAAATTGTATCATCAAACAAAGTCACATTTTGATCTACTATCGATATTTCTTTCCTTAAGGAAAATAAATTAACTTCTTTAATATTTTGTCCATCGATTTCTAATACTCCAGTTTTTGGATCGTAAATTCTTGGAATTAAACTTAATAATGTTGATTTGCCCGAACCACTTTGCCCAACTAGAGCGGTCATCTTTCCACCATTTATTTTAATATTTATATTTTTTAAAACTATATTCTCTAAATTTGTGGAATAATTGAAATTTACATTCTTACAGTTAATTGTTCCTTTTTCCAAATTTAAATTTATTTTATCTTCATTAGTTCCAATTAAATTTTTTGTATCAATTATTGGAAGAATTCTTTTACTAGCAGATAATCCTTGACTAACACCAACATTGATAACCGCTAAAGACTTTACTGGCTGATAAGCTAACATCATTGCAGCTAAAAAAGAAAAAAAATTATTCAAGCTCAATTGGTCATTCATTATTAATTTACCAGAATAAAAAATTAGTATAGCGATCATGGTTCCTGTTAAAATCTCCATAACAGGTGTGGCTCTAATAAAGACTGAGGATATTTTAATTGATTTTTCTTTTAGATCATTAACAAATCTCTCTGATCTGTCGTTTTCATACTTTTCTCTTTGAAAAATTTTGATAATTTTGTGATTTTTGAAAATGTCAATTAAATATTTATTTAAGTCTCCAGATTTCACTTGAGCCTCTGTTACTACTTTACCCATTCTTTTACCTAATTTTTTTGCAATAAAAGATGCAAATGGAATCATAATAATTGCAATTAGAGATAGCCTCCAATTTTGGACAAACATCACAGTGAGAAGTCCAATTAAAGTTAACCCATCTTTGAATAAAGTTAAAAAAGAAGTACTAAGCATACCTGTAATTTGATTAACATCAAAATTAAGATTGGAAATATATTTTCCAGTATGCTTGTTTTCTATATTTTCAGTATCAGCCTTAATAAACGATGTAAGCATGTTAACTTGTATCGTTTTTTTAACTTCTTCTGCAACTTTAATCATTGTAACTCTTGCTAAATAGAGAGAAATTCCTTTAGTCGCAAAGGCTAGAATTATTAATAATGGGATTATCAAAAGTAGGCTCTGGTCTTTATTAATAAAAATTTTATCAATTGCTGGATCTAATAACCATGCAGTTGCAGATGTGCTGCCGGCAACTAATATAGAAAAAAAGACTGATAGAAAAATTTTATTTAAATATTTTTTCGTATAGTCTTTGTAAAGTCTTTTTAATATTTCAACGTTAGACATTTAAATTATTTTTCCAATTAAAATATTAATAAATACAATAAAACCTAATAAATTATTACTTTTAAATTTTACTAGACACATATAGGGGTTTGATACTTCAAGATTTTTTATTTGATAGAAGATCAAATGAAAAAATGTAATTACCGTGGACATAAAATATGACACTTTAAAATTCATTAAAAAACCAACTAAAATTAGTGAAAGAAAAAAAAGTATGTAACATAAAGAAATAAATTTTTTTGGGTTATTTTTAAATTTTATCGAGGTAGACTTAACTCCTATAATCTCATCATCTTTAATATCTTGATATCCATAAATAGTGTCGTAACCCAGTGTCCAAAATATGGCTCCAAAATAAAAAATAATTGGTACTAGATTTATGCTGTTATTTATTGATATCCACGCAAGAACAAGACCATAGTTAAATGTAATTCCAAGAAATAGCTGTGGCCAATAAGTAAATCTCTTCATCAAAGGATAAGTAAACGCCAATGGCATAGATAATAATGCCATTAAAATTGTTAATTTATTGAAATTAATTAAAACTAAAAATGCTAATCCACACAAAATAACAGAGTAAATTATCGCACGCTTTACAGAAACTTTTCCTGATGCAATTGGTCTATTTTTTGTTCTCTCTACTTTTTTGTCAAAATTTTTATCTACAATATCATTTACAATACAGCCAGCAGATCTCATTAGCATTGAACCAAGTAAAAATAGTAAAGAATAAAAATAAAATTTTTCTAATTCAGAATTAAAATTATAAGCAATAGTAAGACCCCATAGACAAGGCCAAAATAAAAGCATGTAGCCTATTGGTCTATTTAA
Source organism: uncultured Pelagibacteraceae bacterium (assembly GCA_902599665.1). Lineage (GTDB taxonomy): Bacteria > Pseudomonadota > Alphaproteobacteria > Pelagibacterales > Pelagibacteraceae > Pelagibacter. The sequence continues at coordinate 58,823 of CACKGK010000003.1, forward strand.
TCTTGTAAGTTCAACGAATAATTTGATGTTTTGCATAACAATTTACTTGTAAATAGCAAAGCAGAGTCTCATAATCAAATTGATTCGAATGAATATAGATTACACTGTAACAGCATTAATGTTTCCTGCAATACCGCTTATTATGAGTGTATACAGTAACCGGTTTCACACCCTGAGTGGATTAATTAGAAAAATTCATGATGAGTATGTCTTTGAAAAACACACTCCTCCAGAATGGAAAGATCAACTTATAAACCTAAACAGCAGAATTGGGGTATTAAAGTTTGCAATTATGTCAGCAGCATTTGGCTTTCTATTTAATATGCTGACAGTATTTGCTCTTTATTTAGAAAGTTTAATTGTAGCTAGAGTTATTTTTGGAACGTGCTGTCTATCGATGATGGTTTCAATTATATTTTTTATTAGAGAAATACAAATCTCTACTAAGGCATTAAAACTTCATCTTTCTGATATGGATGTTCAGTTTAAGGAATAATTACTGCTGGACCTGTAATTTTTCTTCCTTCTAAGTCTTTATGTGCTTGAACAGCATCTTCTAATTTATATTTTTTAAAAATTTCTATTTTTACATTTCCTGATGAAATTTGTTTAAACAACATGTTAGCTGCTTCTTGTATTTCTTCGCTATTTGTGAAGTACTGATTCATTGCAGGCCTTACGAAATAAATACCCTTTGGTTGCAAAGATTTTGAAACAATAATTGGGTCAAGTGGACCTGATGCATTTCCAAATGAAACCATTGTTCCTCTTAATTTTAAACATTCAATAGATTTATCATATGTTGTTTTACCCACACCATCATAAACAACCGAAACACCTTTACCATTTGTGAGTTCCAACACTTTTTTTGCAAAGTCTTCCTTAGAATAGTTTATAACCTCATCACAACCATACTTCTTTGCTATCTCAACTTTTTCGTCACTACCAACTGTTCCAATAATTTTCAGACCTAAACTTTTTGCCCACTGACAAAAGAATTGTCCGACACCACCAGCTGCTGCATGAAATAAGACAGTTTCACCTTCTTTTGGAACATATGTTTTGTGTAATAAATAAAATGTTGTCATTCCTTTTGTCATTGCACTCGAAATCTGCTCCAAATCAATATCACTAGGAACTTTTACAATATTTTTTGACGTGTAATTTCTGTGAGTTGAGTAAGCACCTAAAGGAGCTGCAGCATATGCAATTTTATCTCCAACTGAAAAATTAGAAACATTTGAACCAACTTCTTTGATTATACCTGCTGCTTCCATACCAATCCCAGTTGGTAATTCAAGAGGATATAAACCTGATCTATGATATGTATCTATATAATTTAAACCAATTGAAACATGTTCAATTTGAACTTCATCTGCTCCAGGTTTTTCTAAAGTTATATCTTCTAGTTTAAGAACTTCTGGTCCACCTGTATTTGTTACTTTAATAGATTTCATTTTACAAATGTACCTTTATGATAATCCTCGACTGCTTGCAAGATTTCTTGTTTAGTATTCATGACAAAAGGGCCACCTCTCGCAATTTGTTCGCCTATTGGTTTTCCAGCAATCAAAAGGAACTTAGCATTAGTTGATCCATAAACCTTAAGTTTCTCACCCATTTCTAAAAGAATTAGTTTTGAATTTTCAATTTTTTTGTGTTGTTGTTCCCCAATTTTTATTTCTCCTTGAATTAAATAAATAAATGAATTGTGAGTTGACGGTAAATCAAAATTGAACTCTTTATCTTTATTTAATTCAATATCAAAATAAATAGGTTCAATATTATGTTTTTTTATAGGTCCTTCAGCTTTTCTAAATTGACCAGCTATGACTTTGACAATTTTTTCTTCATCTAGGTGAGTTTGCATCTGATCAGCATCTATGTAGATGTAGCTAGGCTTGCTCATTTTTAGTTTAGCTGGCATATTGATCCATAATTGAAACCCATGTAACTTACCCTCTTTCATTGCAGGCATTTCAGAATGAATAATTCCACTTCCAGTTTTCATCCATTGAACATCTCCTGCGGTCATTCTACCTTCACCACCCGTACTATCTTTGTGCTCAAAATCTCCAGCTAACATATAAGTTACTGTTTCAATACCTCGATGAGGATGAGGAGGAAAACCAGCTATATAATCTTCACTATTTTCTGATCCGAATTCATCCAACATTAAAAATGGATCAAAGTAATTTGGTTCTACACCGATGCTCCTTTTTAATTTAACTCCTGCGCCATCAGATGCTGGTACAGGTTCAATAATTTGTTTAACTTCAATATTTGACATTTATTTATGTTTAGAATTTTTTATCTATACTAAAATTTTTAGTTCCATTTATAAAAATAAATAAAAAACCACCCGCTAAAGCTACATTCTTCAAAAATGATCCAAGTTGCATTTGGTCAGAAAAATCATTGTGAAATATCACTGCTGTTGCAATACAAAATAAACTTAATAAACCAGCTGATATCTTTGCCTTATACCCTAATATAATTAAGATTGGTGCAACTATCTCAAGTATTATTGCCGGTATAATTAAAATTCCAGGTACTCCAAAGCTCTCCATCCATTCAATAGTTCCATCATAATTACCAATTTTAAAAAAACCATTGAGAAGGAACAATGTTGAGATTAAAATTCTTGCGATAAGATCGAGAATATTTGTCATATTTATAAAGTAGTATCTTGCCTAAACAATATCAAGCAACTGTTTAAGATTTTTAATTTCATTTTCTGGTGTATAGTCTAAATTATCAAAAATCGCATTGTTTCTATTGACCCAAATTGCATTAAAACCATAATTTCCACCTCCAGAAACGTCCCAAGTATTCGCGCTTAAAAATGCAACTTCCTTTTTTTCAATGTTATATTTTTTAATTGGAATATCGTAAACTTTTGAATTTGGTTTAAAAATACTTACTTCTTCTACAGAAAAAATATCGTCAAAAATATCTTTAAGATTATTTCTACTCACTAGTTCATCAAGAAGAGTTGGGGTTCCGTTTGAAAGTATTGAAAGTTTAATTTTTTTTTCTCTAAACAATTTCAAAGTTTCTTTTACCTCTGGATATGGAGATAGAATTTTGTAAAGGTCTAATAATTCAGTTCTCATATTTGAATTAATATTGAAAACTTTCATTGATTTATCTAGGCTATCTTCTGTAACTTTCCAAAAATCTTTATGCCTGCTCATTAAACTCCTAAGCCAAGTATACTCTAACTGAGTAGTTCTCCAATAATTTGAGAAGTTTTCCCATTTAGTACCAATTTTATCTTTACACTTTTCAGCTGCAGAATTTACATCAAATAGAGTTCCATAAGCATCGAAAATTATTGCTTTAATATTTTTCATAATTTACTTTCTTAATATGAGTAATATTAGAATATTTTTCTCTGAAAGTTTATCTCTTAATTTAAGTTCTTCACTTGCTAAACCACAATCACATTATTTGACTAAAGTCATGCGAGTGAAAATTGGAGAAAATTTTTCCTTATTTAATAAAACTGGTGAATGGTTAGCAAAAATAGACAATATTAATGTTGGAAAGGTAGAATTTAGCATTAAGGAACAATTAAGAAAGAAAGAAAATCCTCTGGATATTTGGTTAGCATTTTCACCTATTAAATCAAATTATTCAAATTTTATGATACAGAAAGCCACAGAATTAGGAGTTACAAAATTTTTCCCTATTATTTTTGATAGGACAATTGTTAGAAAAATTAATTCTGAAAGATTGAAAAAAATAATAATAGAGGCAACAGAACAGTCAAATAGATTGAATCCACCTTATTTAGAAAAAACTCAAAATTTGAAAACTTTTTTAGAGAAAAATCTAGGTAAAATGGATCTAATTTTTACAGATCTTAATTCTAAAAACAAAAAAATCGAAGTAGATAAAAAAAGCAAAAAACCTTTTTGTATTATAATAGGACCGGAAGGAGATTTTTCTGAGAAGGAAAGAGAAGCTATTTTAGATTTTAAAGATGTAAAATCGGTTAAGATTAATGAGAATATATTGAGGTCAGAGACAGCAGTTATATCTTCAATATCAATTCTTAATTATATCTTAAATCTATAAATATTTATTAATTAATTTAATAGATTTTTTAATGTCGTCTCTATGAGAAATCTTAGCAATATATTTTCCATCTTTTAAAAGTATCACGGGTGAACTATGATCAATATTATAATCACCATTTTCAAAAAATATTTTTTGGCTAATTATCCCCCAAGATTGTGAAAGTAAAAAAATTTTGCCGGGGTCACCAGTAATCCCAACAAATTTATTTTCAAAATTGCTTAGATAATCTTTTACTACTTCAGGAGTATCTCTTTTCGGATCAACACTAATAAAAAATACTTTTATATCTTTTTTTTTATTTTTTTTAATTCTGTTCATAACTATATCCATTTTATTTAATGTCATTGGACATATGTCAGGACAATTTGTAAAACCAAAAAAAATTGCAGTCAAAGGTCCCTTAAAGGATTCTTGAGTTATTATATTGTTATTCATGTCTTTAAGTTCAAAATCTGAGCCTTTGAATGCTGCGACTGATTGATCTTTTTGTTCTTTCATTGATAAAAAGACAGGAAGCATTAAAAATAAGAATATAGTTAAGCATCCTGTTAATACTGCTATGGAGGTTTTTAATTTCATTATTGTAAAATTGTATATTGGGACTATATAAATAATATGTCTTTGATAAAGAAATTATTTGGCGCATTAACCGAGAAACCTTGGGAACAGAATCAGGCAGTAATAGATAGTGGTCATTCGGGTAAAACATTTGAAATATCAAATCAAATGTCTGCAGTAATAATTATATTCGGAGTAAGTACAACATTATTTAGTCTAATTTTCACTGGTTATCTTTATTCACTTCCACCTGAACAGGATACGACTTTTATTCTTAAAACGAATTTGCTTTGGATAAATACATTTGTATTAATTTTAGTAACAATATTTTTTAACAAGATAAGTAAAGATTTAAAAAATGGAATTACAAGTTCAATAAAAAAGAATTTAATTTACGTTGGTGGACTAAGTTATATATTTTTATTTCTTCAGTTAGCTCTTTGGTATCAATTAATGCAAACTGGAAATTTTGTTTCAACAAATACTTATTTCTCATCTTATTATTTCTTCACTGCACTCCATGGCATTCATTTACTAGGAGGACTCTTTTTTTGGGGTAAAGTTAGTTCGAGAATTTTTAAATCACAGGAGAGTGAATACAAAAAAGAGGAAAAAAGTATTAACGCACTTTCGTTATACTGGTTATTTTTATTTATTGTTTGGTTAGTATTTTTTACGATAATGTTTGCTTACAATGATACTGTGATTGAATTTTGTAAATCTTTAATTGCTTAGATTAATTCTAAAGAAATAAAACTAACACAGATCCAAACACTGCAATAATTATTAATAAAATGTTCACTGATCTAAGATACCTCTTTGTTTCAGGTTTAGCCTCTCCTTTTGAAAATCCTCCAGCTCCTAAAGAAATTACAAAATAGAAAGCTAAAACTAGGACAAGTATTGTTATTAAAATACCTAATTTACCAAACATAAATATATTGATTATATTAGTATAATTAATATGTTTTATGACATTTTGTCATAGGTATTTATAAAATTATTATTCTATACAGGCACTATGCATGCAGGAATTATATTTTTACTGGTCATCGTCGGATCAATACTGTTTCATATCTTTACACCTTGGTATTGGACAGACATAGCGTCAAATTGGAAAGGAATGGATGATACAATCACACTTACTTTCTGGGTAGGTGGAGGAGTTTTTGTTGCCGTTTGTCTATTCATGATTTATTGCGTTTTTAGATATCAACATAAAGAGGATAGAAGAGCAGAATATAAACCTGAAGACAAAAAATTAGAAAAAATTTTAACTTGGGCAACAACATTTGGAGTTGCTGCTCTGTTAGCACCAGGACTTATAATTTGGAATCAATACGTAAATGTTCCAAAGAATGCAATCGAAGTTGATGTAATGGCATGGCAATGGGGATGGCAATACAGGTTACCAGGCAAAGATGGAAAATTAGGAACAACCCAAGTCAGGAACATTGCAGATAATAATCCGTTTGGTATCAATCCAGATGATCCATTTGGTAAAGATGACATAATGGTAGAAAGTGATGTAATAAATTTAGAAAATAATAGACCTGTAAAAATTTTATTAAGATCTGTAGATGTACTTCATAACTGGTATGTGCCTCAGTTCAGAGCAAAAATGGATGCTGTTCCTGGAACAGTAACTTTTTATTGGTTTGAACCCAACAAAGTTGGAGAGTATGAAGTTTTATGTGCAGAGTATTGTGGTGTTGGACACTATGCTATGAGAGGTGGTGTTGAAGTTCAGGATAAAGCTGATTATGAAGCTTGGTTAGGAGAACAAGAAACCTTCGAACAGTTATCAGCTAGATATGAAAAATTAAACGTAGATGGGAACAAATTAGCTAAAAAATAACAATTTAATAATTTAAAAAAATATATATATAAAGGATAAAATAATATGTCAGACGAATACGATAACAATAAATCATATCAAGCACAATCATCAGAGGTGATGGATGGTTCTACAGGCTCGGTGAATCCAGACATAGATTATGTAAGACCATCTGAGGTAGGTGAACAAGAATTATATCATCCACATAGTTTTATTGAGAAATGGGTATTTTGCCAAGACGCAAAAGTGATTGGGGTACAATATTTTTTAACAGCAGTATTTACAGGAGTTGTAGGATTAATTTTATCATGGTTAATGAGACTTCAACTAGGTTTTCCTGAATTAGCTGGTTTCATGACTGCAGAACATTACTATCAGTTCGTAACTATGCATGGAATGATAATGGTAGTTTATTTTTTAACCGCACTATTTCTTGGAGGCTTTGGTAACTATTTAATACCATTAATGGTTGGAGCAAGAGATATGGTTTTTCCATATGTAAACATGTTGAGTTTTTGGATGTTCTTTGTTGCTGTTGCAGTTTTGATGGCAAGTTTCTTTGTGCCAGGTGGTCCAACAGGAGCTGGATGGACTTTATATCCTCCTCAAACAATTTTAGAGGGAACTCCTGGAGCAGGTATGGGAATTTTATTAATGCTTATTTCTTTATCTCTTTTTGTAATTGGATTTACAATGGGTGGACTAAATTACATGATTACAATTCTCCAAGCTAGAACTAGAGGAATGACATTAATGAGAATGCCTCTTACAGTCTGGGGTATATTTACAGCTACAGTACTTGCGATGTTAGCATTTCCAGCATTATTGGTAAGTGCTATAATGATGACTTTAGATAAAGTTTTACAAACTAGTTTCTTCATGCCAACAATATTAAAGGCTGGTGAAGTTCTAGAATATGGTGGTGGAAGCCCAATTCTTTTCCAACACTTGTTTTGGTTCTTTGGACACCCTGAAGTATATATTGTTGCATTGCCTGCATTTGGAATAGTTTCAGATTTAATTTCCGTTCATGCTAGAAAAAATATTTTTGGATATAGAATGATGGTATGGGCGATTGTAGGAATCGGAGCATTAAGTTTCTTTGTTTGGGCACACCACATGTATGTAAGTGGGATGAACCCTTGGTTCGGTTTCTTCTTTGCAACAACCACATTGATTATTGCGGTCCCGACAGCGATGAAAGTTTATAACTGGATACTAACTTTATGGAGAGGAAATATAAGAATAAATGTAGTTATGTTGTGGTGTTTAGGTTTTATTGTAACATTTGTTAATGGTGGAATTACTGGAATATTTTTAGGAAACGTGTCAGTTGATGTTCCATTATCAGATACTTATTTCGTCATTGCGCACTTTCATATGGTTATGGGTATTGCACCGTTAATGGTAATTATGGGTGCAGTTTATCACTGGTTCCCATTAGTTGCAGGGAAAATGTTAGATGAAGGTCTTGGAAAATGGCACTTCTGGATTACTTTCTTAGGTGCTTACTCCATTTACTTCCCGATGCACTATTTAGGTTTCATCGGAGTTCCAAGAAGATATTTTGAAATGTATGATAGTCCCTATATGACATCAGCAGTAGGAATGAATGAATTTATTAGTATTGCAGCATTCATAGTAGGCGCTGCACAATTTATTTTAATCTTCAACATAATTAAAACATTAAAAACAGGTAAAAAGGCCGAGCAAAATCCTTGGAAAGCTAATTCACTAGAATGGTACACTTCTTCTGTTCCGCCAGAACACGGTAATTTCGGCGACAGACTTCCAGTTGTGCACAGATGGCCGTATGATTTTAGCGTTCCAGGAGCTAAGGAAGATTATATTCCACAAACTACCGCTCCAAGTGAAGTAATACACACAGAAGTAGAAAAAACATAAGAGAAATAAATGTCTGAACCAAAAATAGACGGCTTCGAACTTAAACCAGGGTTTAAGGGGATGGCGTCTGACACAGCATCAGACCAAACTATGTTTAAAGGTGTGCATTGGGGTAAAGCTATGATGTGGATCTTCCTATTGAGTGATACTTTTGTTTTTAGTTGTTTTTTAATTTCATATATGAAAGGAAGAGGTTCAACTCCTGTAGAATGGCCAAATCCTAGTGAAGTATTTGCGCTAGAGGCATTTGGTGTACCTGTACCGTTATTACTGATTGCTCTTATGACCTTTGTTTTGATCACTAGTAGCGGAACAATGGCGATCGCAGTTAAATATGGATATGAAAAAAATAGAAAAATGTGTGGTTGGCTATTATTAGCGACTGCTCTGGGAGGTTTAACTTTTGTTGGAATGCAGGCTTATGAATGGTCAAAATTAATTCATGAGGGTGTGAGACCTTGGGAAAATCCATTTGGAGCTGCTCAATTTGGATCATTTTTCTTTATGATAACTGGTTTTCATGGCTTTCACGTATCTATCGGAGTAATCTTTTTATTTATATATACTTATAAAGTGTTTGCTGGCCACTATGAAAAAGGCAAAAAAGGATGGTTCACTAAATTAAAGGGAGATTATGTAGAAATTGAGATTTTAGGTCTTTATTGGCACTTCGTAGATCTTGTATGGGTTTTTATTTTTGCATTCTTTTACTTGTGGTAAAATAAATTATGGAAAATACAAATAATATTGAAAAAACAGATAAAAAAGAGGAGGCTTCCACACATAAAATTGGAATTTATCTTTGGATTTGGACTTTGTTATTCGTGCTCAGCTTTTTTTCTTATATGGTCGACTGGTATCAATTCCAAGGAATGTTGAGATGGTCATTAATATTATTCTTCATGTTCTTAAAAGCTGGTCTGATAATGGCATTTTTCATGCACCTGTTTTGGGAAAGATATGCATTGGTAAATGTTCTTTTATGGCCAATGACGGCTATAGCTTGCTTCATATTTTTAATGGCAGCTGAATTTCAGTATACATTATTTTCAAGATTATTTTATTTTGTAGTTGGAGGTGGAGCTTAAAATGGATGCATACGGATATTTAGCTTTCTTCTTAATTTTATTTGTTTTCTTTATTTATATTGTTTGGTTTGGCTATTCAGTTAAATTAGAGAATCAGAAAGAACAGGGAGATAAAGTCTCTATAAATCCTTATGATCAAATACCTTTGCGTAGAAGATTAATTGATAAGAAAAACAGCAAAGTAGGAATTTTTGATCTTGGAAATCATATCTTAATAGCGGGTGTTATATTACTTGTAATATTTGTTTCACTGAATGTTGAGTAGTAGTGACCATAAATACAATTAAAAAAAAATCAGTTTCAATAAGTTTTTTATCTTATTTTAAATATCTATTATTATTAATGAAGCCAAGAGTAATGTCTTTGGTTATTTTTACTTGTGCTGTTGGTTTATTAACGGCTCCAGTTTCGGTTTCTTTTCTAAATTCAATAATTGCAATTTTTTTTGTTACTATGGGTGCAGGTGCTGCGGGTGCTCTAAATATGTGGTATGAGGCTGATCTTGATAAATTAATGACAAGAACTTGTCTTAGACCAATTCCTACTGGAAAAGTAAACAGGGAGCATGCTCTTTTATTTGGTACATTGCTATCAGTTATTTCTGTAGCTGGACTTTATTATTTTTCAAATTTAACATCAGCTATACTATTAACTATAACAATAGCATTTTACGTATTTGTTTATACAATTTGGTTAAAAAGAAAAACACCACAGAACATTGTAATAGGAGGAGCATCTGGAGCGTTGCCTCCAGTTATTGGCTGGACAATAGCTACTAACTCGCTAACATTTGAACCAATAACATTTTTCTTAATAATATTTTTTTGGACCCCATCTCATTTTTGGGCTCTTAGCCTTTATAAAGCAGATGACTATCAAAAAGCTAAAATCCCAATGTTACCGATTACTAATGGAATTGAAGAGACAAAGAAGAATATATTTGTTTATTCATTAATAATGTTACCGATAGTAATTTTGCCTTATTATATCGGGTTTGTTGGTGAAACATTTCTTATTGTTTCTTTATTACTGACATTTTATTATAATTATGTCTGTTACGATCTTCTAAAATTCAAAAAAAACAAATTTGAAATTAAGAAGGCTAAAAAGGTATTTTCTTACTCAATTTTTTACTTATTTTTGCTTTTTGTCTTATTTTTGGTAGACCAGATCATAAAATAAATAATCCTATTTATTTTATAGGAAAATGGTAAAAAAAATTCATGAAGTATGTAAGTACAAGAGATAATTCTATAGAATATAGTTTTGAAGAGGTTTTCATCAAAGGTTTAGCTGATGATGGGGGACTTTATGTGCCTACATCTTTAAAAAAATTCAGCTCAGATGAATTGTCAGATCTTAAAAATCTTAATTACTATGATTTATCTACTGAAATAATAAATTTGTTTTCATCTGATTTTATATCTAAAGAAGATCTTTCTGAGTTAATTGAAAAATCTTATTCAACTTTTAGAGAAAAAGAAGTTATTAAAATCTCAAATCTTGGTGATCTAAAATTGTTAGAACTTTTTCATGGACCAACACTAGCTTTTAAAGATGTTGCTATGCAATTTATTGGTAATTTATATCAATATTATTTAACTAAAAATGATAAAAAAATTAATATTGTTGTTGCTACCTCTGGTGATACAGGGGCAGCTGCTATTGATGCGATTAGAGGTAAATCGAATTTAAATATTTTCGTTTTACATCCTAATAATAGAATTTCACCAGTTCAAAGAAAATTAATGACAACAGTTGAAGATGAAAATGTTTTCAATATCGCAATTGATGGAAATTTTGATGACTGTCAAAATATTGTTAAACAAATGTTTTCAGATTTATCTTTTTCAAATTCAATCAACATGTCAGGGGTTAATTCTATTAATTGGGCAAGAATTATAGCTCAAGCTGTTTATTATTTTTATACTTATTTTAAACTTAATGAAGATAAGCCTATCTCATTTTCAGTTCCAACAGGAAACTTTGGAGATGTTTTTGCAGGTTATCTTGCAAAAGAAATGGGATTGCCCATAGATAAACTTATTGTTGCAACTAATGAGAATGATATTTTGCATCGAGCGATTTCTAAAGGTGATTATATTTCAAAAAAAGTTAAAGAAACACTTTCCCCAAGTATGGATATTCAATTAGCAAGTAATTTTGAAAGATTAATTTATTATGTGAATAATTCTAATTCTGACATTACATCAGATATAATGAAAAAAATTAAGAATAATGAATATAAAATAGAAAAATCAAATTTAGACATTATCCAAAAAGATTTTATTTCAGAAAGTTGTGATGAAAATGAAACTTTAGAAATTATTAAACAACATTTTGACAGAAGTAGCGTCATATTAGATCCTCATACTGCAGTTGGAGTAGGGGCTGCAAATAAGCTAAATTTTAGTGATTGTGTAGTTTTATCTACAGCACATCCATGTAAATTTCCAGCTGCTACAGATAAGGCTATAAATAAACATGAAGAACTACCTAAAGAGCTACAATATGTTCATAGTAAAGAGGAAAATTTTCAACTATTAAAAAATGATACAGAGGTAGTAAAAAATTTCGTTAAAAGTAAATTATGAAGCTAAAAGTCAATGATCAAATACCAGATGCAAAAATATTCCATTTAATTGATGGTGAACCTAAAGAACAAAATATATCTGAGGTATTAGGATTAAAAAAAATAATATTATTTGGTTTACCTGGTGCATTTACAGCTACATGCTCTAAATTTCATTTACCAGGTTATGTTAAAAATGCTCAACAAATCTTAGATAAAGGTATTGATAAAATATTTTGCTTAGCTGTTAATGACCCTTATGTAATGAATGCTTGGGGTGAGGCGAATAATATAGGAGAAAATATAACTATGTTAGCTGATCCTTATTTGTCATTTACTGAGCTTATTGGTGCTGAAGTTGATAGGAATTCAAAAGGCATGGGAATGAGATCAAGTCGTTACGCTATGGTTATTGAAAATTTAAAGGTTCAAAATATTCAAGAAGAAGATGAAACTAAAAATTGTGGAATATCCTCAGCAGAGGGAATTTTAGATATTATTTAGCAAGAAGGGCAGTTCTGTTGCCAGGTGCCCTTTTATAAATTTGCAGCTTCTCTAGCGATTAAATCTACTTCATTGTTTAAAGAATCTGTAGAGTGACCCTTCACCCAAATCCATTTTATTTTAAATTCATTAGTCAAAAGATCCAATTCAGTCCAGAGGTCTTTATTTTTTACAGGTTGTTTATTTGCAGTTTTCCAACTATTTTTTTTCCAGTTATGTATCCACTCTGTTATTCCTGATTTTACATATCTAGAGTCTGTGAAAATCTGCACATTACTTCCTTTAGGAATTTTTTTAAGAGCTTTTATTGGAGCAAGTAATTCCATTTGATTATTTGTGGTATCTTTTTTGCTACCCTTTATATGGGTCTTCTTTTTATCATCTATAATAATTGCAGCCCATCCACCATTTCCTGGATTACCCAAGCACGATCCATCAGTATAGATTTTTATCATTATCCATAATCCTTAAAAGAATTTAGTTTTCTATGAAAATTTAATTTATCCAAATATTCTTTAGGATCTTTAATTTTAATTAATACTTTTTTAGGAGTATTTAAATAATCATATGATCTCGTAAGAAGATATCTTAAAGCTGAACCTCTACATAAAGTATTGAAATTACTCTTTTCTTTATAATTCAATTTTCGGATAGATTGGTAACCTCTTAATAATTGAGAAGATTTACTTTTATCTAAAATAAAAATTTTATTTCTTTTTTTAAAACATAATGCATTCACGCATGTAGCTAATTCATAAGCTAAAAAGTCATTTGCAGAAAAATAAAAATCAATGAAACCATAATATTTTTTCTTATAGAAAAAAATATTATCAATAAATAGATCGCTGTGTATTATTCCATTTGGCATACTTTTTGGCCATTTTTTCTTGATATCGACTAAGTCAGTTCGCATAGTATCTATTAAATTACTTGAAAGTTTATTAATTTTTTTATCTATTCTATTCAATAAAGGTCCCCATGAATTCACTGATAATGAATTTTTTCTATATAATCTTAATTTTTTTGCAGCCAAGTGTAACAGAGCTGCGTTTTTTCCAACTTGAAAACAGTCTTTTTTTGTTAGTTGATTTTTGTCTTTTCCCTCTAAAAAGCTTACCAAACATGCAGTTTTATTTTTAATTTTGAATAAATATTTCCCTTTTTTATTCTTTATTGGCTCTGGACATTTGATTTTATTTTTTGATAAACCAAACATAAGGTTCATAAAAAAAGGTAAATCTTTTTTTTGAACTCTTTTTTCAAATATAGTCAGTATTATTTTTTTTTTATTTGTTTTTATTAAGTAATTAGTATTTTCAATTCCTTTTTTTATACCTGAAAAAGATACAATTTTACCAATATTAAAGTTTTTTTCTATCATGCTTAAATCGCTCTGATTTATCCTTGTATATACAGCCATTAATTTAATTTTCCTGGAATTTTAAATGTTACGTCTTCTTTTACTATTTCAACTTCCTCTATTTCTACAGTAAATTTTTTTTTAATATTTTCTATGAATTCATTAACTAATACTTCAGGAGCTGAGGCACCTGATGAAATACCTATTGTTTTGCATTTGGATATTTTTTCAAGTGGAAAAGTGCTCTCTGAATGAATTAATTCAGCATTTCTGCATCCATTATTTTTTGCTACCTCCACCAACCTAACTGAGTTAGAAGAATTCCTGCTACCAATCACAAACAAATTATCACACTCTTTTGCTATCTTTTTCACTGCTGCTTGCCTATTTGTAGTTGCATAACAAATATCATCTTTTTTAGGCTCGTGAATATCAGGAAAGCGTTCTTTTAAAACGTTTATAATATCTTTAGTATCATCAACTGACAATGTCGTTTGTGTAATATAAGCAAGTTTATCGTTTTTGCCTCTTTGATAATTTTTCGCATCATCTATAGTTTCAATAAGATCAATCTTTCCATTAGCTACTTGGCCCATTGTGCCAATTACTTCAGGATGGTTTTTATGACCTATAAGCAAAACTTTAATATCCTTTTTATCTAAATTTTCTGCTTCTCTATGAACTTTAGATACAAGTGGACATGTAGCATCTACAAAAATCATATTTAAACTTTCTGCCTCTTGAGGAACAGATTTTGGTACACCATGAGCTGAAAAGACAACAGGCCTCGTTTTATCCTCAATTTCATCAATCTCTTCAACAAATATTGCGCCAATTTTTTTTAAACCATCTACTACATGTTTGTTATGAACTATTTCATGTCTTACGTATACAGGAGCGCCATATTTTTCTATGCTTTTCTTTACAATTTCAATTGCTCTATCAACACCTGCACAAAAACCTCTAGGAGCTGCTAAAAGTATTTTAAGATGATTATTTTTCACCTTCATCCTTTCTAAAAAATGGGATTAAAAAAACAATACATGCTATTAGAAAAAAAAGACTGCCAAACATAGCCCAAAAACTTCCTACACTTGATATAATAAAACCCAACGCAGAAATAATGAATAAAATCCACCCAATTAAATTAATATTTTTATTGCTCATTTTTTTCAATTAAATATTCGAGCAATATATGTGGAAAAGTTAATGAGGCCAAACCAATAAAAATTGCTCGATATATAGTTTCATTAAATTCGTTATAATTATTCAGAATTGATATTGAAACAACATATCCAAAAATTGTCAAAATTGTTAGTGGAAGGGCTTTTTTAATAAATAACGGTAAACCCTTTATCAAATTTTTATTTAATTCTCTAATCAAAGAAATTGAGTGCCTAATGGAATGTAAAAAGCAAAAATAAATTGTAAAAGCAATTATTGGATTAAGAAAATAATTGAGGATAAGTATTGATAAATAATCCATTAACAATAAAGACTTTGCTTCAATACTTTTATTTAATGATAAAATAATTCCAGAGAGCAAAGATAAAAGTATAAGAATGAATAATATCTCGTCAGATATTATTAAATAATTTGAAATATTAAAATTTAATGTCTCGAATATTGTAATTGTTTCTTCTTTATGGAAAAATAATGGCGATGTAATTATCAATGATCCTTTAAAAAAATAAATTAACTCAAAATTTTTCTTTTGATTAATAAATTCAGAGTCCTCTTTGCCAAAATGGAAAGCAGCAATAATTAAAAATAAGAAAAGTAACAATTTTGGAAATACTAACCAAATTATTATTGTAAGTGCGCCAACAAGTATATAGCTCAAATAAAAAATACTCATTGATTTGTATCCAAAATATTTAATCAGTTTCCCTCCTTTAATATGATCAAGAGAACCATGGGATATTCCAATTGTTAAAATTAAAAATAACGATATTAGTAAGAAATTACCTTCTCTTAGGTATTCGATTCCTGACAAAAGTATACAAAAATTAAAAAAAATTAAAGAGTGGTAAAAATTAATTTTGATCATTTAATTTAAAAAAGCGCTTTTATAAAAATCCATTTAGGCATTTTTAATATTATTGATAAATCTTCAAAAAAATTACTTCTATTCGACAAAAATTTTATAACAGTATTAGATTTAATATTAAACATCCTAAAAAAAATATTCGGCATTTTGCTTGGATTATTTTTCAGAACTTTTAAAAAAATATTATCGAGAAATTGATATTTCTTTTTAATTTGAAAAGTTTTTAATTTACTAATGTTTTCGATGTTTTCTCTTATATATTTGCTTTGTTCTTGAATATTTAGAAAAGTATAACCAGTGCTTAACCTTGTCATACCTCCAGCTGTTCCAATATTAATTTTATTTTTAACTTGGCTAATTACTGGGTAAAAAAGAGGTATTGCACCCACTTCTTTGTATGTAATCTTATAATCTTTTATTTTTAGATTATTCTCAATATATTCTTTAATTTGCTGATCATAATCTTTTTGGGAATCGTCATTCATTTCTGATAACCAAGTTGTTTCAACCAATGCTGTCGTTTTTGAATATGGAAGTGTATAAAAAAAATGAACACTTCCTCTCTGTTCACAATCAAAATCCATTAGATTCATCATTTCTTCATCAAAAAATTCCTTTTTTGTTTCTATTTCTACTCCACAAAAATGCTGCCATAGATCATTGTTTTGATTATTTAAATTTGGAACACTATTAAATACTAAAGAGTTATCAAAATTTAAATTTTGATCATTTTTGTGAAATGAAATATTTTTATTCTCTTTTAATCTATTGTTTATCTTCTCATAAAATAGCCCACTATCAATAGTCTGATATGGATAATTATCGCACTCTAGATGTTTAGTCTTTTGAGGCACATTTATTGAAAAATGTTTCCAATTTTTTTTTACACAATCTTCAAAGTTATGAGGGAATGTCTTCCAAAAAGACCAAGTTTTATCTTTTTTGTATTCATTTCTCGGTTCAATAATAGCTAATGTTTTATTTTTTAACTTATTATTTGTCTCTAATTCATATGCCAAAGATAATCCTGCGCAACCTCCTCCAATTATTACAAAATCAAAATCTTTCATTTAAATTTATTTCCTCACTAATTAATTCGTGCTCTTTATCTCTAAGGTGATTATGTTTTTTAATCAATGATAGTTTTACTAGGTCAAATATAGATAATATTGTTTGTAATATCTTACCGCTTTTAGTAACAAAAATTTTACCTGATTTATCATAATTTTGAATAGTTTGTTTTTTAATAATATTTCGTCCAATTTGTCTATAAACTCTTCTTGCAACTAAAATTGAAAATCTAAGAGTTAATGGAATATCTTTTATTGATGAAAAGCTACTATCATAAAATAAATCTGCAGTAGCTAATGTTTCTTTTATGGTTTCAAAATTATGTTTTATATAAAACCTTTTATTTTTAGAGTCCTCTATCACATCTCTAGAAATATTTGTTAGTTGCATAGCTATTCCCAAATCTATAGCTGATTTAAGAGAATTAGAACTAGTGACATTTAAAATTTTTGCCATCATCAATCCAACAGTTCCTGCTACTCTATATGAATAAACAAATAATTCCTTTTTTGAATTTAATCTTATTTCATTTTGAATATCAGACTTCACACCATCGAATAAGTCTTCTACAATTTTTGTGGAAATATTATATTCATCCATTAATACCCACATATTTTTTATTATTGGATTCTGAAATTCTTTATTGATAAAATTTTTTTTGAAGTTTAAAAATCTTCTTAATTTTACATCAATTGTACCTTCATCGTCTGCTATATTGTCTATAGTTCTACAAAAATCGTATAAATTAGAACATTTCAAATAAGTTTCTTTTGGAAGAAAAAAACCAGCCCAGTAAAATGATTTTGCGTATATTGATAGAAAACTATTTTTCTCCATTACAAAATTTTGTCTAAGACTTTTGCTGAAGATAGTACCCCTGGTACACCTGCTCCAGGATGAGTGCCTGCTCCAACAAAATATAAACCATCAAAAATCTCTGATTTATTGTGAAATCTAAAATAAGCTGATTGAGTAAATTTTGGTTGAATAGAAAAACCTGAGCCATATTTAGTATTTAACTCTTTCTCAAAATAATCTGGAGTTAAATAAAAATCCTCAACAATATTTTCGCTTAGATTGGGCAGTAAACTTTCTTCCATTTTTTTAATAACTAATTTTTTCATTTTATCTCCCTCAATAGACCAATCTATACCAGATTGATTATTAGGAACTGGCACTAACACATAAAAACAATCATGATTATCAGGTGCCATCGATTTGTCAGTAGCTGTAGGTCTATGTAAATAGTAACTAATATCGTCATTTAATTTTTTATTGTTAAAAATATCATCCAAGTGTTCCTTGTATTTATCTCCAAATTTGATGGTATGATGTTCAACATTGTCGTAAACTTTTTTGGTTCCAAAGTAATAAACAAATAAACCCATTGAATATTCCATTCTTTTCATTTTCCAATTAAAAATAGAATTACTACTATTTATGTTTGCTAATTTTGAGTAAACTGCAGGTGGATCGGCGTTACAAATAACATTATCTGTTTCTATTTTATCTCCATTGCTTAGTTCAACGCCAGTAATTTTATTTTTATTTGATAAGATTTTATTTACTTCGCATCCCTTTAATATTTTTATATTTTCTTCATTCATTAGTTTTTCCATACCATTTATTATTTGACCAGTACCACCCATAGAATAATGAATTCCCCATTTTTTCTCTAAATATAAAATTAATCCATATATTGATGTTGTTGTAAAAGGATTACCACCTACTAACAGTGGATGCATACTAAGTAATCTTCTTAATTTTTCATTTTCTATGTAAGAAGAAACCAAACCATAAACAGATTTATAACTCTTTAAATTAAATAAAGAAGGTATCTGCTTTAACATAAAAGAGGGTTTATCAAATGGAACATCTGATAATTCAGTAAAACCTTTATCAAAAATCTTTTTTGTAAAATTAACTAAATTTTTATATCCGTTTACATCTTTTTCGTTAATCTTTTTTATTTGATTAACCATTTCTTCTTCATCACCAGAATAGTCAAACTTAAAACCATCTTCGAAAACAAATTGATACCAAGTTTTTAAAGATTTAATTTCTAAATAATCTTTAGAATTTTTATTAAAAAGCTGAAATAATTCATCAATTAGGTAGGGTGCTGTTATCACGGTTGGACCACCATCAAATGTAAATCCATTTTTTTTAAAAACTCTTGCCCTTCCACCTAAATCTTCATGTTTTTCAATTAAGGTTACATTATGGCCTTTAGCTTTTAACCTTAATGCTGCAGCCATACCACCAAAACCTGATCCTATTACAATCGAATTCATAAATTGGATTTTATATTATTTTAAGAAAATGTAACGTAATTAAGTTATGAATTAATTTTTTTTAATTCAGTCTTTGCTTCTTCAAGATTTTTTTCAAACAGATTATCTAATTTAGATTTATCAACTGTAGTTGATATTATTTTTTTTACAGAAGCTAGGGCAATTTTAACAGAAGTATCTTTGATTTCTTTAATTGCTGCCTCTTTCATCTGATTAATTTTTGTTTGAGTTAAATTCTTTTTTATTTCGGAAGTTTTATGAAATTTTTCATTCATGCTTATAACAAGTTGCTCAGACTCAGTTTTAGCTTGACCAAGGATTTTTTTGGACTCTCCTTCAACAGAATTGAGTTTAGCTTGAGCCTCATCTAAAAGTTTTTTCGACTCGACTCTTAATTTTTCGCTTTCATCGATTTCTTTTTTTATATCTCCTATCATTTTTGTTAGCAGATTATTTATATTCTGAGGTATTTTAAAAAATACCAATAGTCCTATAAATATAAAAAATGATATTGCTACCCAAAAAGTTGCATCAAACATCTTTTCTCTCTTTGTTTAATTTTGATTGGTCTTCTACAATCGCTGCTATGCTGCTGCTATTTACTTCTTCACCAATCAGCTCTTTTATTAACTCAGCTGATGTTTCAGCTGCTATTTTATTTATTTTTTCCCCTGACTTGTTCTTTAGATCGGACAATTCCTTTTCTACTCCACCAATTTCCTCATCAAGATCTTTCTCTAATGCAGTCCTTTTTTTATTGATATCATCCAAAATCTTTTCTCTAGCCTCATTAAAGTAATTTTTAGCTTTAACCTTGCTGTCTAAAATAATCTTTTCATATTCATCAATTTTTTTCTGACTTTCCTCTTTTTGTCTATCTGCTATCTCAATATTTTCAAGTATTTGTGATTTTCTAGTTTCTAAGTTATCGCTAATCTTAGGTAGTATTACTTTAGTTAAAACAATAAAAAGTATTCCAAACGTGATGATAAGCCAGAATATTTGAGAAATCCAAAACTCTGGATTCAGTTGAGGCATACCACCACTTTCAGCGGCAAATGCTGTATTAAAACATGCAAAGCACGTAACGAATAATAAAATAACTATTTTTTTTAACATTAACTAAAATGCAAATAAAATAATCAGTGCAACTACTAAGCCAAACAATCCTGTTGCTTCAGCTAAAGCAAATCCTAATAACAAGTTAGGGAATTGTTTTTGAGCTGCAGATGGATTTCTCATAGCACCAGATAAGTAATTACCAAAGATAATTCCTATACCAACTCCTGCACCTGCAAGTGCTATAGCTGCTAAACCTGCTCCTATCATTTTTGCTGCTTCTAATTCCATTTTTCCTCCTTTTTTTTATTAATGGTGTAGATTTAATGCATCATTTAAATAAATGCATGTTAAAATTGCAAATACATATGCTTGAAGAAAAGCAACTAGTATCTCCAAGCCAGTAAGTGCAACCGAAAAACTAAGTGGAAGCCATCCACCTACAATTCCTAAGCTTATAACAAAGCCTCCAAATACCTTCATCATAGTGTGACCAGCCATCATATTTGCAAATAGTCTGACCGATAAACTAATTGGTCTACTTAAATACGAAATAATTTCAATAACAACTATCAGTGGAAGTAGAACCATTGGAACCCCACTTGGTACAAACAATTTTAAATATCCCAATCCATGTTTCATAAATCCAATAATTGTAACTCCAACAAAAATAAATGCTGCAAGCACAAATGTAACTATTATATGGCTTGTAACTGTAAATGCGTAAGGTATCATTCCAAACATATTACAGAATAGTACAAACATAAATAATGAGAAAATAAATGAAAAGTAGGGTTTTGCTTTTGATCCTGCTGTATCACTAATCATTTTGGCGACAAAGGAATAACTTAATTCTGATAGTAATTGTAGTTTATCAGGTATTAGAGTTTTTTTCTTTGCTCCTAGATTAAAAATTATCAAAATAGCCAAAGAACTGATGACCATGAATAAACTTGCATTAGTGAAAGATATATCAACTGAGCCTAATTTAATTTCCGGACCAATTCTATAAACATTGAATTGGTACATTGGGTTTGATGCCATTATATTATCTTATTTTTTTTGCATTTTTTTTGCTGATTTAATTACATTCATAATTCCTGCAATTACTCCTACAAAAAAAAAAATTAAAATTAACCAGGGCTTAGTACCAAACCAATTGTCTAAAATAAACCCAATAATTGTCCCAACAGCTACTGCTGCAACTAATTCAGTGCTCATTTTAAAAGCATGACCCATTCCTGATGTAGAATGCTCTTTGCTCTCAGAATATTTGGATTTTGCTCTATTTTTTGCACTTTTAAGGCGAGTTTTAAAATCTTCCTCTTCCATAAGCCTAAGCTACCATGCTCTCAGCTTTTTGAAGGTCAACGGCAACTAGTTGACTTATTCCTTTCTCTGGCATCGTAACCCCATATAATCTATCCATTTTTGACATAGTTAATGCGTGGTGGGTTACTATTATAAATCTTGTGGAGGTAATCTTTGTCAGTTCATTTAATAGATTACAAAATCTTGTTACATTTGCATCATCAAGTGGAGCATCAACTTCATCTAATACACAGATTGGTGAAGGATTAGTTAAAAATACTGCAAATATTAAAGATAATGCTGTCAAAGCCTGTTCACCACCTGAAAGTAAAGTAATTGATTGAAGTCTTTTACCAGGAGGACTTACTAACATTTCTAAACCAGCATCTAAGGGATCATCTGAGTCTACTAATTCTAATTTAGCACTACCTCCATTAAATAAATTTGTATAAACTTCGTTAAACTTTCTATTTACTCTTTCAAAAGCATCTAAAAGTCTTTCCCGACCTTTTTGGTTTAGTTCTGTGATACTCTCTTTTAGTTTTAATATTGCTGTAACAAGATCCTGTCTGTCTTGTTCCATTTTTTTTATTTCAGTTTTATACTTTTCCGTCTCATCGTCAGCTCTTAAATTAACAGAACCAAGCTTTTCTCTTTCTCTTTTTTTTTCGTCTAGCTTTTCTTCTTGAGTAACTTGATCTGGAAATTCTTCACTTTTTTCAAGATCTGAATAATTAAGTATTTCACTTTCTTCTAAATTTAACTCTGTCATTACCCTTTCCAAAAGATCATTTCTTCTTTTATTTAAACCCTCAATGGTAGCTCCAGAGCTTGCTTTTTTTTCTCTAATTTCAATCGAACTTTCTTTTGTATTATTTAGTTCGACTCTTATTTCTGTAATACTATTATCAATTTTTTCAATTAAAACTTCATTTTCATTTTTTTCATTTTCTGAAATTCTTAAATTTTCAGAAATCTTTCCTTTTTTTTCTGCTTGAGATTGAGGTTGTATTTCTAGCAAATTTAATTTTTCCTCTAAATTATTTTTTCTAGTGTTTAATTCGTTAACCATTTTTTCAGAATTGGTTAATAAATTTTGCCAACTTTCTAATTCCTGATCAATAATATTTATCCTCTCTTTTCTTTTTACAGATTCTCTTTTTATATTTTGGTTTTTACTATAAGTTTCTGCGTACATGTCTTGCAATTTCTTTATTTGATCACTTTTGGAAGTTAAAGTTAAAATAGTATTATCACTTTCAAAATCTTTTACTTTCATAGTTAGATAAGATAAATTTATTATGCACTCGTCTAAAATTTTTAATGACTGGCGATTTCTATTTTCAGAAATTAATTTTTTAACTTCTTCAATTTGATTTTTTATATTATTGATAATTTCATTATTTTTTTGTAAAGACTCAGCACTAAAGCTTTCAAGCAATACATCCATTCTATTTTGTTCATTTTTTAACTTTGATTTAGAACTTTCTAAGTCTTGATTTGATAACTTCTCAGTCTCATAGTACTTTGAATCTATTTCAATTAAGGTATTTCTTTCCTCTTTAAGCCTTTTTTCATTTGAATTAGCGTCGATTACAATACTTTTTTCTCTATCTATATCTTCGTCAATAACTTTAATGGAATTTTTTATTGTATCTATTTCCTCGTTTATCCTAGTACTTTCCTTATCTAAAGCTTTAAGTTCGAGATTTAATCTTTGTATCTTAGATAAGTTCTCAATATTCTTCTGTCTAATTGGATCTACTCTTTCAAGTTCGTTTTTAATTTTAGTTTCTAACTCATTAATTTGTTTATTAAATTCCTCTACTTTAGTATCTGCTTCAGTATTTATTTCATTTTCTAAACTAATATCTTTGTCAATTTCTGTAAGTCTTAAATAATATAAACCTGCTTCTACTTTTTTTATTTCTTCAGAAATCAATTTATATTTTGCAGCTTCTTCTGCTTGTTTTTCTAAATTTGCTAGTTGTTTTTCTTGCTGCCGTCTAAGTTCATCTGCTCTTTTAAGATTATTTTCTGCTGCTCCTAATCTGATTTCAGCCTCATGTCTTCTTACATGAAGTCCTGCTATTCCAGCAGCTTCTTCAAGTATTGCTCTTCTGTCAGATGGTTTTGCAGTAACTAATGCTCCTATTCTTCCTTGACTTATCAATGATGGTGAATGAGCTCCAGTGGATAGATCTGCAAAAAACATCTGTGCATCTTTTGCTCTAACTTCTCTATTGTTTATGTAAAACTTTGATCCTTTATCTTTTTCAATTTTTCTCCGAATTTCTATTTCATCTAAATCATTATATTGATGTGGGCCATCTTTATTATCATTATTTAAACTTAAAACTACTTCTGCAATATTTTTTGAAGGTTTATTTGATGTGCCTGAAAATATAACATCTTCCATCCCCGAACCTCGCATACTTTTGGCAGAAGTTTCTCCCATACACCACCTAAGAGATTCAACAATGTTTGATTTGCCACAACCGTTGGGCCCGACAATACCTGTTAGTCCTTTTTCAATAAGAAAATTTGTTTTCTCTGCAAATGACTTAAAGCCATTTAGTTGGATTTTTTTAAACTCCATTCAATGAGTTATATCAGTTTTTCGATATATTTTTTTAATTTTTTGTAGTTTTTCGGATTTTCGAACTTTTCACCGTTGATTATAAGTGTTGGAGTTGCTTCTATTTTGTAGTTTTTTGCCCCATCGATTCGGTCTTCTAAAATAAAATCTTCAATTTTTGAGTCGGCGATACATTTATCAAAATCTAATTTGAAACCAGATTCTTGAACTATTTTTTTTAAATTTTTATTGAGATCCTCTATTGTGTTTCCTCTAACCCAACTACTTTGATTGATGTATAAGTGATGAAGTATTTCTGATTTTCCATCATTCTTACAATGAGCTATTTTTGATGCATTAAATGCAGCAATATCTAAAGGAAAGTTCCTAAATTCAATTGATATTAAACCATTATCAATAAAATCTGTTTTTAAATTTGGATAAACATTTTTATGAAAATCTGCACAATGACTACATGTTAGAGACTCGAATACAATAATTTTTACTTTTGCATCAACACTGCCTTCTATAATTTGTTTAATTTCTGCTTTTAAATTAAAAGAAGTAAAAAATAATAGTATTATTATTGTTTTTATAAAAAATTTCTTCATTTTGTTTTAAATAGTTTATTTAACTCAAGTAAAGATTTTTTAATTTTATCATTCTTAATATTTTTAATCTTATTAATATTTTTACTTTTTGTCGCATTATTAATTTTGTTTTCCTTAATTTTTTCAAACTCTCCCTCAAAAGTTTTTAATTTTATTTCATCGACTACGTTATAACCAAAAAATATATTAATTTTTTTTATTATTTCTTTTTTAGAGTATTCTAAATCAACTTCATTTCCTCTTTTCACCATTATATTTAAACAGCTCCCATTTAATTTAGAATTTTTATATGATCTTGGGTAGGATATATTAAATAACTCTTTGCCAACAAGAAATTTCCAATTATCTAAAGTATTTGAATAAATTTGACCTTTTTTATTCAATATCCTTTTGGCTTCTTGAGGCAAAGTATCTTTAAAAGATCTTAGTCCTTGAACAGATTTAGTTCTCTGCTTAGTATTATATTTAAAATTCATATGACAAGTCAAAACATACCAAATAAAATTTTGAAATGGTACGATAATAATAAAAGAGACCTTCCTTGGCGAAAAAAAGTCTCAAGAACTCAAAAAGAATATTTTACGCTAGTCAGTGAATTTATGTTGCAGCAAACACAAGTGAAGACTGTAATACCATATTTTGAAAATTTTATTTCTAAAATCCCAGATTTAAAAAGTTTATCAAAAGTAAGAGATCCTAAATTGATGAAATGTTGGGAAGGATTAGGGTATTATTCAAGAGCAAGAAATCTCAAAAAATCAGCAAAACAAATTATAAATGAATTTAAGGGCCAGCTTCCAAAAAATGAGGACGATTTAAAATCATTACCTGGAATAGGGGATTATACATCTAAAGCAATTATGGCAATTGCATTCAATAAAAAAATAATTCCTTTAGATGGAAATGTTGAAAGAATTATAAAAAGAGTATTTTATTTAAAAAAAGAAAAAGAAATTTCTAAAGAAAATTTACACCAAAAAAAAATTTTTTTTGGACAAACAATTAGAGCTAGCGATTATGCTCAAGCTATTATGGAAATAGGTGCACTAATCTGTAAACCATCCAATCCACTTTGTTATCAATGTCCCATCTCAACAAATTGCAAATCCTTTAAAAAAAATGACTTTGAAATAATTAAAATAAATAAATTTAATAAACAAAAGTTTTTTGAAGCAAATATTTTTCAAAATAAGCAGAATAGTTTCTATCTTTTAAAAAACAGAAAATTTAACTTTTTAAAAGATATGCCTATATTCCCCATGAATGAGATACCTAAGACAAAATTTAAAAATCATTTAGGAAAAAGGATCAATATAAAAATGTCAAATATGGATATGAGAATTGCAATTAATATGAAAAATAATTTACAAGAGAAGAAGGATGGATTTTTTATTAATGTTAAAGATTTAGGGAATTGGACTTTACCTTCGTTTACAAAGAAAATACTTAATAGTATCAAATAAATTAATGAAAAAAATTGCAATCATT
The DNA here is from genome assembly GCA_902599665.1 of uncultured Pelagibacteraceae bacterium. Classification (GTDB taxonomy): domain Bacteria; phylum Pseudomonadota; class Alphaproteobacteria; order Pelagibacterales; family Pelagibacteraceae; genus Pelagibacter. Next base: position 85,195 of record CACKGK010000003.1, read on the forward strand.
GGTGGAGGTATATCAGGCTTATATTTTGCAAATCTTTTAAATAATCAAAAAGATTTTGAATATAAAATATTTGAGAAAAAAGATAATTTTAATTTTCTTGAAGGTTATGGAATTCAATTATCAGTAAACAGTATAAAATTATTAAATAGCATTGGATTTAAAAATATATCTGCATCTGAGGTCAGTTTTCCCTCAAAAGTGAACTTCATACAAGCAAATAACTCAAAAAAAATATGCGATATAGACCTTACGCAATTTAATGACTACTCTAATAGATACACTACCTTAAAAAGATCAACATTATTAAAATTCTTATTTCAAAACACCCCACAAGAAAAAATAAATTTTAATTCAAATATATCAAAAGTAGATACTTCTAATGGCATCAGAATTTCTTTTGGAGAAAATAAAAATGAAGAATTTGATTATTTAATTATTTCGGACGGTATTTTTTCAAAAACGAGGTCACTAATTTTTAATGAAAGCATATATCCAAAATATAATCTTAATGTTGCACTGCGAGGTAAATTAAAAGGTGACTTCGATAGTGATATTTCAATATATATGGGGTCAAACAGTCACTATGTGATCTATCCTGTAAATCAAAATAATGAATACAATTTTGTGGCTATAATAAAAAAAAAATTATCATCAGATGAATTAAAAAATTATAATTTATTCAAATCTGAAGAATTTTTAGCATCTTTAGTATCAAGTTTGCAAAAAACATCCCAAATAAATGAAGAAAATTTAAGTGAATTGAAATCATTTCCTGTTTACGTTAGCAGTGGTTTTCCAAGTCTAAATAAAAAAAATATATTTTTGTCAGGCGATGCTTTATTTACATTCCCTCCATCATTTGCTCAAGGAGCTTCCCAAAGTATTGAAACTGCAAATGATATATTGAAATGTATATTGAATGATTCCAATGATATTTATGAAAAAAGAATAAAGCATATTTACTCAATAAAAAAAAAATCAGCGTTTAATCTTTTCTCTTTTCACTTATCAAACCCTTTCAATGTTTACTTTAGAAATATTGCTTTGAGATATTTGTCAAAAAATAAGATATTTTTGGATAATTATTTGGGTAAAATATACAAAAATTAATAATTAAGTAAGCTTAATATCATTTTTTTTTATGGAGAATACAGATGACATAAGTCTTTTTGTGTATTTATCTTTGGGTATATTTATTACATTATTTGTATTACCCATTTCTATAATTTCACCATTATACATTACAATTATCCTGTCAGAAAAATATTTCACTACAGAAATATCATGGCTTATAAGTATTATTGTAATATTTAGTTTTGATTTAAGATCGTTTAAAAGATCTAAAATTTGTGATTGTATTGTCACATCTAAAGCAGAAGTTGGTTCGTCACAAATTAATATTTGAGGTTTTAGTATAATTGCTCTTGCAATTGCTACTCTTTGTCTTTGACCTCCTGATAATTGATTTGGAAATCTGTTATAATATTCTTTAGATAAGCCAACTAGTCTTAGTGTTTTAATAACTTCCTCTTTAACTTCACTTTCAGATTTATTTTCATTTATTGTTAAAGGTCTTGAGACTATGTATCCAATAGTATGAATTGGATTTAGAGTAGAATAAGGATCCTGAAAAACCGGTTGTATTATTTTCGCACGATCCGAAATCTCAATGTCCTCAATATTTTGTCCTTTAATTTCTACTTTGCCCCCATCTTTATTAATTAAACCATTTATTATTTTAGCTACAGTTGATTTTCCAGATCCAGATTCACCGACTATTGCTATTGTTTCTCCAAACTTTACATCAAAAGATACTTTCTTAACTGCATATATTATTTCAGGTTTTTTAAAAATTTTGGCTGGTAATTTATAACTTTTTGAAATTTCTTTTACTTTAATTATTGGAGTATCACTAATTTGATCTTTTTTTTGTTCATCTTCTAATTTGAATAAACAATCTAATAGTCCTTGAGTGTACGGGTGATTTGGTTTTTCTAGAACTTTTAAAGTTTTTCCTTTTTCAATAATTTCTCCATTTTTCATAACTACAACATTATCTGAAATTTGAGATACTACTCCTAAATCATGGGATATAAAAATTAAAGCCATTCCAATCGTATCTCTTAAATCTGAAATTAATTGAATTATTTCTTTTTGGACTGTTACGTCTAAAGCAGTGGTAGGTTCATCAGCAATTAATAAAGAAGGATTGTTAATTAGTGCAAGCGCTATCATCACTCTTTGTCTTTGACCTCCAGATAATTGATGAGGATATTGATCCATCCTCTGCTTGTATTTTGGTAATTTTACTGCATCTAAAATTTCTAGTGCTCTTTCAATCCCTTTTTCAACACTTACATTGTTATGATATAAGTATGTTGCTAACAGTTGCTTTCCTATTGTGTGAACAGGGTTAAGAGCTGTCATAGGCTCTTGAAAAATCATTGAAATTTTTTTTCCACTAATTTCTTTGTAAAAATTCTTATTATCTAATTCATTTAAATTTCTATTTTGAAAAATTATCGAACCGGAAGATACACTAGCTTGTTTTGGTAAAAGTCTTGTAAGAGCTAGCATAGATAAAGTTTTTCCACTTCCAGACTCACCTACGATGCCTAAACTTTCTTTTTCATTTAAATTGATACTAAAGTTTTCAACAGTCTTTAAATTTTTATTATTTGAATGAAAGCTAATTTCTAGATTCTTTATATTTAATAAATCAGTCATTCTTCACTAACCTTACTGTTGGGGTCTGTAATATCCCTCAATCCGTCTCCCATCATATTTATAGATACCACTAGTGTAAAAAGAGCAATACCAGGCAAAATAATAAGCCAAGGTTGAAAAAAAATCGCTTCTTTGCCTTCAGCGATAAGTAATCCCCATGATGGGGTAGGTGGTTGAATCCCAACCCCCAAGAAAGATAAGCTTGCTTCATTTAAAATTGCAATTCCTACCTCAAGAGTGAAAATTACAATAATTTGACTGAATGTATTTGGAATTATGTCTCTCATAATAATCTGAAATTTACTAGCACCAATTGCGCTAGCCGCAGTTACATAATCTAAATTTTTTATTTTTTGAGTTGCTGATCTTGAAACGACTAAAAAAAAAGCCCAATGTGTTGCTCCTATTACAAATATAACTACTGTTATTGATGGTCCTATTAAAAAAACAATTGTCATTGCGAGTAAAAGTCCGGGTAATGCCAATTGACATGTAAGCAAGTAGCTTACAACTTGGTCAACCCAACCCCCAAAGTAACCAGCACAAACGCCTAAAGTTACACCAATTATCATACCTACACATGCTGCACCAAAACCTATGGTTAATGAGATTCTTGTTCCATATAAGATCCTTGCAAAATAGTCCCTTCCATTTCCATCTGTTCCAAAAATATATTTCCAACTTCCACCTTCCTTCCAGACTGGAGGCAATAGTCTTTTAGTTAAATCCTGCTCATAAGGTGATACGTCAAAAATTATTGGGCCAAATATTGCAAACAAAAAAATTATAATTAATAACGATAATCCAAATTTAAAACCTCCATGATTTGAAGATTTCCTGATAATAAGGTCTTTTGGTGTTAAATTATAAATTTCATTATCAAAAGATCTTGGAAATAATCTTTTTATAAAAGTTTTAAATATCATAATCTCAACCTTGGATCTAAATAGGCATTCAGAATGTCAGCCAATAGATTGAAAAAAAGAAAAATAATTGCAAATACAAATACTAGAATCTGGACTGTTGGTATATCTGCACCTAAAATAGACTCTAAGGCAAGTCTACCCAATCCGTTAATTGCAAAAACAGACTCTGTAATGACTGAACCTCCAAACTTATTTCCTAGTTGAACAGCCAAGACACTTACCACCGGCAAAAGAGCATTTCTTAAAGCATGATTAAAGACCAGTCGCCATCCATAAAAACCAGACGAGCGTGCTGTTCGAATAAAATCTGCATTTATAACATCTAACAATCCAGTTCTCATTAACCTCATTACTGCTGGCACCGAGCTTGCTCCTAAAACAATTGACGGTAAGACAAAATGAAAAAAAGTTTTATCCCCAGAGACTGGAAATATTGGAATAGCTAGTGCAAAAATTAGTATCATTATTAATCCCAACCAGAAGTTAGGCACAGCTTGAGCTGTTACGGCTATACCAAGCGCTATTCTATCTATCAAAGAATTAGGATTTAATGCTGCTAAAATTCCCAATGGTATAGATATTAAAATTGTAACGCTTACAGACATCAATGCTAAAGTTATTGTTTCAGGCGCTCTATCTATAAGTAAAGAAATTACTGGTTTGTTCCAATAATAACTTATTCCTAAATCTCCCTGAAAAATTCCTGAGAACCATTCAAAATATCTAACTGTTATACTTCTATCGAATCCATATTGTTCTCTTATTTGCTCGATTTCTTCAAATAAAGCATCTTCACCCGCTATCGCTTGAGCCGGATCAATTACATAATTAAGTAAAAAAAAAGTAACAATTGAAAGTGTTAGACCAACACTCAAAACTACAATTAATCTTCCGGCAATAAATCTTAACATTTGTTTTTTTTTTATTGCCGGAATTATTACATATTTTGCTTGTAAATAGACAACTCTATTTCCAAGTTATATTCCACAACCTTGGATATCCGTCAGGATCCAGTTTGAAGTCAATTGATTTGCTGGATAAAACTCCTTCAGAATACGACCATAAAGGTACCCAATAAGCTTGATCAGCAATCAGCTTTAGACCTTGTGCATATAAACTTTTTCTTTTTTCCACATCTAAAGTTTGTTCAGCACCAAGCATCAACTCATTTACTTTTGGATCTCCAGATAGATTTCTGTCTCCTTTTGCAGGATCTCTCCAATGTATGTTAGAAATTGTTGCTGTATCTGGAGATGCAGTTGAACCCCATGTTCCAAAATAAGCTCTGATCTCTCTATTTTTTCTTGCTTTATTTAATGCAGAGAGTTTTCCGTGCTTTAAATTGACTTTGATACCAACTTTACCAAGATCTTCAGCCATTGCTTGGGCAGCTTCTTTGTCTCTATATGACCACAAATCAAGATCAAATCCATTTGGATAACCTGCTTTAGCTAAAAGTTTTTTTGCTCCTTCTGGATTATATTCGTATTTTTTTACATCTTGAAAACACCCAAATACTACAGGGTTGCAAGCTGTATGCACTGCTTTTGCTGGGCCACCTATAAGGTTTTTTGCTATACTATCTCTATTAATCGCATGGTTCATTGCTCTTCTTACATCAAGTTTAGTAATAGGATTTCCTTCACCTGAGTATCCTCCTGCATCAAGAACTAAAAAACCAACACGTAAACTTGGACCAAGCTGGTAATCAGCTTTCCCAGTTTTAGCCATTGCTTCTCCAATGTCTTTCTTGACATTGTACATCCAATGAATTCCACCACTCATCAATTCTGCTTGCTGAGTTCCCATATCTGGAATTGAACGAATAATTACATTTTTAATTGCGGGCATACCTTTTGGTCCACCGTAATAATCGTCATTTCTTACAAGTACTACTTCAACACCTGGATCAAACGAAACTACTTTATAAGGTCCAGTTCCATTTAACTCATTTAACTGAGCACTATCATTCCAGTTACCTTCAGTTCCCATAATACCATTTTTTCTGATCTTAATTCGGTACAAGTCGTTAAAAAGATTTGCATATGGATACTTAGATTTAAATCTTACTGAATGTTTTCCAGTTTTTTCAATACTTTCCATCCATCCTTTTATTTTTTTACTTCTTCTGTTTTTTTCGTTTTTTACAATAAAATTGTAAGTGTATACTACGTCATCTGCAGTTACATTAGATCCATCATGAAATTTTGCATTCTTCCTCAAATTTATATCTATAGTAGTGTCGTCTACAATTTTATAGTCAGATGCAATATCTGGTACATAAGATAAATCTTCTCTGTTGACATAGAATAGTCCACTATCAATCATGTCTCCTAAGATCAAAAACTCTGTCTTTGTTCCATAATGATAATCTAATTGTGTTAACTCTCTTGAAAATGCAGCAACAAAAGTATCATCTGATTTGTCAGCAAAAACATTAATCGGAAACATTAATGAAATTAATAATGTTAATATTAGTGATTTTAATTTACTCATTTTTCCTCCTCAATTACTAATAAGTTAACATCAAAATAGAAAAATTAAAATATTACTTTATTTTTTTTGTAATATTTATATGAACTAATTAATAGCTTTGTAAAAATGAAAAATATACAGAATAATGAGCCAGAGTATTTGCTACTTAAAGAAAACTTGTGGCAAAGTTACGCAAACGTTGAGGCTGAAATGGCTAAAGCTCAGAGTCAGGTTGGAATTATTCCTAAACAGGCTGCAATCATCATTAAAAAAAAATCAAATTTTTCAAAAAAAAATTTTGCCGAAGTTGAAAAATTGCAAAAAAAAAACAAAAAAACTGTCTTATCAATTGTTAAAGTTTTAGCAAAAAAAAGTGGAGAGTCTGGTGGCTATGTTCATTGGGGTGGTACAACACGTAATATCATTGACACAGGAAATAAACTCATATTTAGAGAAATTCATAGATCAATCCTTAAAGAATTATCAATTAGCATTAGAAAACTCTCGATTATATGTAAAAAAAACTCAGATGTGCCTATGATGGCACGAACAATGGCAAAAAATGCATTACCCATAAGTTTTGGATTTAAAATAGCCGGATGGTTAGAAAGTTTAATTAGATTAGATAAAAGATTTATAAGTGCTGAAAAAAATTATTTTACTTTATTTTTTGGTGGGGCGGTCGGTGCTATGCATGGATATAAAAATAAAGGTAAAAAATTTACAAACCAATTGGCTAAAAATTTAGGATTTTCAAATTCTTTAGTTCCTAACAGAGTTTCTTTAGAAACAAGTATTGATTTTATAAATTCACTATCATTTCTTGGTGTTGTTGTTGGTAAAATTTCAAATGATATATATATGCTCATGCAACAAAGCATCGACGAACTATCTGAAAAGCAGGGTAAAAATCAAATAGGCAGCTCGACTATGCCTCATAAAGTAAATGCCTATACGATATACCAGGTTTTAAGAGATGCATCTTTATTAAGAGGAAAGGCATCAGGTTTATCAGATAGCGCATTAACGCTTTTTGAGGGAGACTCAAAAAACGACTTCGTATTAGAAGAAATTTTGAAGGACTCACTTATTTTATCATTTAATTTATTAAAAAATTTCAATTTATTGTTAAGCAAATTAATTATTAACAAAAAAAAAATGTTAGAAAATTTGATCAAAGAAAAAGAATATATTGCCTCTGAAAATATAATGTACAAGTTGGGTAAAAAAATTGGCAGACAAAGATCTCATGCATTAATAAATAAAATAATAAAAAATTCAATTAATAATAAAAAATCTATTATGAGTGAATTGTTAAATAACAAAGAGATTAATGGATATATAAATAAGAAACAAATGAAAAAATTTTTAAATCCATTAGATTATCTAGGTGAAAGCAAGTCTATTAGTTTATCAACTTACATTTATTCCTTGAAATATCTTAAAAATATTCAAATTAGAATAAAAAAAAGAAATTTGAGTGTATTTTAGAAAATCAATTTTGAAGATCTTCTTTAAATTTCTTTTCATTTTTATTTAAAGCATCCCTGTATGCTATATAGCTAACAGAAAATATTACTATCATACCTCCAATCCATGTCCATATATCTGGGATTTCTAAAAATATTGTATATCCAATTATTGATGTCCATATCAACTTAGTGAACCTAAATGGCATTACGAAACTTGTCTCCGCTAACTCCAAAGCTTTATTTGAACAAAACATAACAACTGTGCCGCATAAAGCTATACAAACTAATAATAGTGATTGATTGAAATTAGGAGTTTGCCAATTAAATAAAGCTACAATAAATAGAATTGGACTTATAATAGTTAATCCATAGGTCATTATGGTAATTACACTGTCTGTTTTAGTCAAATATTTAACAATTATTATTACAAAAGCGAACATAAATGTTGCTGTTATAATTATTAGCGATCCTAATTCTAATTCTATAAAACCTGGTCTTAAAACAATTAAAATTCCAACAAATCCAATTAGAAGACCAATTGCTCTGTGAATTTTTATAACCTCTTTCAAAATTATAATCGATAAAACCGTTGCGTATAATGGAACAGCGAAAGTTAAAGCTGCTGCCTTTTCCAATGCGATAAGGCTTATGCCAGTAAAAGTTAATAACATCGATATTGAATTAATAGCACCTCTCAATAAATGAATTTTTAAATTTTTTGTTTTAAAAACATTAATTTTACTTTTAATAATTATTGGTAAGAGAATTATAAGGCCAAGAAAAGCTCTAAAGAAAGCAATCATATAAGTGTTTAATTCAGATGATAAATATTTAATAATAAGAAACATTATTGATGATGCCAAGGTTCCACAAATGGTCAGAATTATTACGTATAACTTAATATTATTCATTGGTCAGACTTATTTCTATACCAAATATAATTAATTCAAAGTAAAGGAAATGAATTCTAGATATTTGATGGTCTCAATTTATTTCTTAATTCGTCAATAGGCTTTAGAGAGTTGCCTGATTTATAATGCCAAAATGTCCATCCATTACAACTTTCAGCACCAATAATTTTTGCTGCAACTTTGTGGATTGAACCTTCAGATTGTTGATATTTTATACTTCCGTCCACCATAATTTTAGCATTTACTTTTTTCTTTTGATCATAAATTTCTGTTCCAGGTTTAATCAAACCCATTTCAACTAATGATCCAAAAGGAATTCTTGGTTTAGATCTATTATTTTGAAGTGTATCTAAATATTCATCTTTTATAACATCTGTATTTTCTAATCTATTTTTTGTAGTATCAAAATAATTTTTTTCCTTTTCAATTCCAAAATATTTTCTACCTAATTTTTTAGAAACAACAGCCGTGGTACCTGATCCTAAAAATGGATCTAAAATAAAATCATTTTTATTTGATGAGGCTAATATTATTCTATGGAGTAACGCTTCTGGTTTTTGAGTAGAATGGACTTTTTTTCCATTGTTTTTTAATCTTTCTTTGCCATTACAGATTGGAAGGTTCCATGTAGATCTCATTTGGAGGTCATCATTCAAGCATTTTAATGATTGATAATTGAAAGTGTATTTCGACCCCTCACTTTTTGATGCCCAAATAAGTGTTTCATGTGCATTAGTAAACCTTGTTCCCCTAAAATTTGGCATTGGATTATTTTTATTCCAAATTACATCGTTCAGTATCCAAAAACCTAAATCTTGGATTGTAGCACCCACTCTAAAAATATTATGATAACTACCAATTACCCAAATCGATCCATTCTTTTTTAAAATTCTCTTACATTCTTTTAACCAATCAAAAGTAAATTCATCATAACTTTTAAAACTTTCAAATTGATCCCATTTATCGTCTACAGCATCTACCTTAGATGTATCTGGTCTACTCAATTCTTTTTTTAATTGAAGGTTGTACGGAGGATCAGCAAAAATAAGATCAAAAGTTTCATCAGGAATTTTTTTTAATTCCTTTAAACAATCTCCATTAATAATTTTGTTTTTTAACGTTTGATTACTCATTTTTTAATTATTAATTAGACTCCAGAGTAGAGTCCCCGTCAACCTGAGATTGAATTATTTTGAGTCTTCTTGTTACTATTTTTTTCTGTGTATCAATATGTTGTGTATAGGGTTGAATGTTTTTCGATGAAACCTAGTTACTCCATATTTTATAATAGCATTAATGTGATCTCTAGTCCCATAACCCGAATTTAAATCCCATTTATATTTTTTAAAACGTTCTGACATTTTGATCATCAGTTTATCCCTTGAAACTTTTGCAATTATTGATGCTGCTGAAATTTGTTTAATTTTCTGGTCTCCTTTAATTATAGTTTTAACTAGATAATTTTTTAACTCTGGTGATTTATTTCCATCAATAAGTACTAAATTTGGTTTAACTTTTAGTTTTTTTATGGCTCTCTTCATTGCTAATAAACTAGCATTTAAAATATTTAGTTTTTCTATTTCCTTAACCGAGGCAGATCCTATTGCCCAAGTAGAATTTTTTTTTATATATTTTGCTAATTTTTCTCTATCAATCTTATTTAACTTTTTTGAATCTTTGATCTCTTTCTTGTTAATATTTTTTTTTAGAATAACAGCTGCAGCATATACTGGACCAATTAAACTTCCTCTACCAACTTCATCAACTCCAGCTATAATTTTTCTCATTAAGTAATAAAAAAATGATATAAAAGTACTTCAATTATCAAACCTTTAATAAAAGTGATCCACAATAATCCATAATTTGAAAGATTAAGTTTTTCTCTCAACCAATTTATATATTTTTTATGTATTTCTATCATCGTAAAGTTAGACTGATATTCTTAATTCATCAATTTTCTTCCTGATTTGTTTTAAATCAGCCCAAGAATATTTTTTTTGTTCAGCTTGCCTTAATAAATATGCTGGGTGAAATGTGATCATTGTCAAGTATGTTTTATTATGAATGATTAAATCTTTCCAAACACCTCTTTCTTTTGAAATTTTTATCTTAGATCCAAAAAGTGATTCCATGGCTGTACTACCCATCAGAATTAAAATTTTAGGATCAATAATTGAAATATGTTTTCGAAGAAAATTCGAATATCTATTAATTTCTGAGGGTTCGGGCTTTCTGTTATTTGGTGGTCGATAGTTAACTACATTAGTAATATAAATATTATTTCTTTTTATTTGAATAGCCTCTAACATTTTATTCAATAATACCCCAGCGTCTCCTACAAATGGTTTCCCTTGCTCGTCTTCTTTTTGGCCAGGACCTTCACCGATTACCATAATTTTACTTTCACTATTCCCATCAGCAAAGACTAGTCGAGTAGCATTATTCTTCAGTTCACAATTATCTATATTTTTGATTTCATTCTTTAATTCTAAAAGAAGTTTTTTTTTATCTTCTAGCTGTGGTTTAGTTTTAAGTCTGTTAATTGGCTTATCGTTGAATATATATTCAATTTCATTTGAGTTAAGATTTTCAAGGTTTAATATGTCATTTTGATTTTTGAGATTTAAAGTCATAAGTTTAAATATGAAAATTTTATTAGTAATTTTATCATTTTTAGTACTGCAGACCAGTACATATTCAGGTACCTCTGAAGATAATAAATTCAATCAAAAGTATCTCTCAAATTATTTTTCTGCTTTAGTTTCATCAGGTAATCAAAAAAATGAGGCAGCACTTGATTATTTTAATTCATCTAAATTTCTTATCCAAAAACATGATAATTTTTTAAAAAAATATGTATTTTCGCTAGTTCTAAATGGACAAGTTAAAAAAGGAATAGACCAAATAAAAATTTCAAAAAATGATATTAATTCAAATACCTTTGAGCTTAATCTTCTCCTTTTAGTTGATAGCTTTAAGAAAAAAGATTTTAAACAAGCCAATAAAAGAATCAAAGAATTTCAAATGGAAAAAGATGATGGAACTTACGAATACGTAATTTACAAAATTTTAAAAGATTTTAATTATCTGTTTATTAAAAAAGAGGCTATTGAAGATAATAAATATGGATCATTAAGTTTAATTTCAACTGCTTTTCAAAATTGTTATTTAAACTCACAAAAAACAAATTCATATTTTGAAAGGTTATTAAATAGCTCTGATGGAGATTATTCGAGATATATGTATTTTTATTTTGCAAATCTGATTGAGAATAAAGAACTAAAAAAAGTAAATGAAGTATCTAAAAGAATTGAACCTTTAGGAGATAGTATTTTATTACATCAAATCAAAGATTGGATCGATAATGAAGATTATAAAAAATTTAAAACTCACTTCTCTTGTAAAAATGAAAATGATATTTTGGCTGAGATTTTTTATTTGGTATCTAATTTATTTTCTACCCAAAATATTTTTGATCAGTCAAATTTTTATTTAAGAATATCAGAATACTTAAATCCTAAGTTTTATTTTAATCAATCTCTTCTTGCCGAAAACTATTACCTAAATAAAAATAATGACCAAGCTACCAAAATCTTAGAAAATTTTAAAAAAAAGGATAAATTATATTTTTGGTATAAAACAAAAAAGATAGGAAGAATAATATCTGAAGACAATAGTGAGGAAGAAGCTATCAACTATATAAATAAGAATTTTAATTCTATAAAAAAACCCACAGAAAAAATACTTTATGATTATGCAAATATTAATAAAGGTTTTGAAAAGTATGAAATTGCAATTGAATATTATACGGAGTTACTCAAAAGTGTTGATCAAAGTTCATATGCAATCTCAAGAATTTTATATAGGAGGGGGAGCAGTTATGAACGAACAGGAAATTATGAGAAGGCTGACAGAGATTTAATTGAAAGTTTAAAAATGTATCCAAATGAACCATACACATTAAATTATCTAGCTTATAGCTGGTTAGAAAGAAATTATAAAATAGATGAAGCGATAGATATGATACAAAAAGCACATAAACAAAAAGAAAATGATCCATATATCACCGACTCTGTTGGATGGGGATTTTATTTAATTGGTGATTATATTAATGCTGAAAAATATCTTAAAAAAGCACTGCAATTAATGCCTGATGATCCAATTGTTAATGATCATTATGGCGATGTCCTTTGGAAATTAAACAAAAAATTACAAGCAAAATATTACTGGCAAGCAGTTTTAGGACTTGAAGAGACAGAAGATGAAATGAAATCGAAAGTAAAATCGAAACTATTAGAAGGTTTAGAAAAATCATAATTAATGAAATTTGAAAAGATTAAATCACATGCAAAAATTAATTTAAGTCTAAACGTTCTAGGTAAAAAAAAATCTAAATTTCATAACTTAGAAACTCTAGTTAGTTTTTTAGACTTACATGATGATATTTATATAAAGAAAACAAATAAAAAAAACCATATAATAAAATTTACTGGAAATTTTTCTAATAAAATTTCAAAAAAAAATACTATCAGTAATTTATTAAAAATTTTAGATGAAGCGAAAAAACTAAAAAATCAAAAATATTTTATTTCAATTAAAAAAAATATACCCCAAGAAGCAGGGTTGGGTGGTGGGTCAATGAATGCGGCTTCCTTAATAAATTATTTGATTAAAAAAAATATAATTTCATTGACAATCAAGGAGAAACAAAATTTATGTTCAAAAATTGGTTCAGATGTTATTTTAGGTATAGATCAAAAAAATCTTGTTTTAGCTTATAAAAATAAAATAAAAAAAATCAAAAAAAACCTTAAAATTTTTACTTTGTTGATTAAACCCAATTTTGGTTGTTCTACAAAAAATATATATGCTCAAGTTAGGATCTATTCGAAACCACAATTTTTTAAAATTAAATCGAAAAATATTAATTTCAATACACTTTCAAAGATGAAAAATGATTTAGAGGTTATATCTTTCAAATTGTATCCAAGACTAAGGAAACTTAGACAATTTTTTTTGAACATAGATAAAAATTCCTATGTCAGAATGACAGGATCAGGCTCAACAATTGTGGGATACTTTATGTCCAAAAAAGCCGCACTTAATGCAAAGAAATTATTGAAAAAAAAATATAAAAACTATTGGTGTAATTTATCTAAAACTATATAAAGCTTTTTTTTTGTGATATATGAAATTAATTTTGGGGTGTAGCCAAGTGGTAAGGCAGCGGTTTTTGGTACCGCCATTCCTAGGTTCGAATCCTAGCACCCCAGCCAAATATGTATAATTTTTTAAAAAAAATTTTTAAAAGCAACAAAAAACCTACTCAAAGAGAAAGATCTTTTTTAAACATTTATAGCAATACAAAAGTTTCTAAAATTTTTGACTCTGTATCAAATTTTAACGAAAATAGTGAGATAAGATATGTAGGTGGATGTGTTAGAAAAATATTAAATAAAGAAGAAGTAGATGATATAGACTTAGCAGTAAATTTAAATCCAGATGAAGTTAAAAAATGTTTGCAATCAAATAATATTAAATTCTTTGAAACTGGTATAGAGCACGGAACTATTACTGCTAATTTAGATAAAAAAAATTTTGAAATTACATCCTTGAGGGAGGACGTAGATACTGATGGAAGACATGCAAAAGTTAAATATACTAAGGATTGGCTAAAAGATTCATCAAGACGAGATTTTACCTTTAATTCTATTTATGCAGACAAAGAGGGTAATTTGTTTGATCCAAACAATGGAGCTAAACATCTAGACGAGGGCAGGGTTATATTTATCGGAGACCCAAATAAAAGAATTCAAGAAGATTACTTAAGAATTTTAAGATATATCAGATTTTTTCTTAATTATAGTAAAGTATCTCATAATTTGTCAGTACAAAAATCAATTAAGCAAAATATTGTGGGTATTGTCAATCTTTCAAAGGAAAGATTAATTACCGAATTAAAAAAAATTATTTTATCAAAAAATATTCTAAAAATATCTGAAGATCCTTTTTCTTCGGAAATTTTAAAAACTATTTTTCCTCAACTCGTAAATTTAAATTGTTTAGGTAAATTAAATGATTATTCAAAAAGATTATTAAACAAAAAATCGTTTGTTTTTTTGATTTCTTATTTAATAATTGATGATTCCGATAATGCAAATTATTTTTTATTTAAATATAATCTTTCTAACGAAAACAAAAAAAGGATAAAATTTTTAATAAATAACTATCACCTTTTCTCTGAAAAAGATTATTTTAGTAAGAAAAATCTTCAACGAATTTATTATTTTAACGATAAATCTTATGTTATCGATATATTAGATTTAAAAATTTTCAATTCTAAATTGGTTTCAAAAAAACTCATTGATTTAAAAAAATATTTTGAAAAATTTGAAAAACCTAATTTTCCTTTAAAATCTAGAGATTTACTTGACAAATATAAAGTTAAACAGGGTAAAGATTTTGGACAAAAAATTAAGTTGCTTGAGAATATTTGGTTAAATAACAGCTTTAAATTGAGTAAAAAAGAAATCGATAATGTTTTTGGTAATTAGATATACTTTACGTCTTTTATTTCAAAATTTTTAACACCGGCAGGAGTTTTAATTTCAACTAAATCCCCTTTATTTTTTCCTATAAGGCCCATACCAATTGGTGACTTAAAATATATTAGTTTTTCTTTGAGGTCAGCCTCATCTTTCCCAACAATTTTGTATTTAACATTTTCGTCTGTATCTAAGTTTTGAAGTAGTATTGTTGAACCAAATATTACTTTTCCATCATTATCTAATTTAGAAACATCGATCACATTTGCTCTTGCTATAATATCCTCAACCTCTTGAATTCTGCCTTCATTATGTGATTGTTGTTCTTTTGCTGCATGATACTCAGCATTTTCTTTTAGATCACCATGAGACCTTGCTTCAGCTATGGCAGCTACTATTTCAGGTCTTTTCTTTTCTTTTAAAAAAATTAATTCTTCTTTTAATTTTTCTAATCCTCTAACTGTAATTGGTTCTTTTTCCATATTTTACTTCCATTTTGCGATAGGTGGGAGTGACATTAAAATAGCCTCAACATTACCATTAGTTTGTAAACCAAATTTGGTACCTCTATCATAAAGTAAGTTAAATTCAACGTACCGACCTCTTTTTTCCAATTGAATTTCTTTTTGTTTTTTTGACCATTTTTTTTTTTGATTTTTTAATATTATCTCTCTAAATATATTTTTAAAGCTTATACCAACTTCTCTGATAAAACTAAAATCCTTTTCCCAATTGTTTTTTTTATAATCAAAAAAAATACCCCCTATTCCTCTTGGCTCTTTTCTATGAGGTAAGTAAAAATATTCATCACACCATTTTTTATATTTTCTATAATATTTTTTATTATGTTTATCGCATGAAACTTTTAGCTCTTTATGAAACCATTTTTCTAAACTTTTATCTTTTAGACAAGGCGTAACATCTATTCCCCCACCAAACCATCCGTGTGAAGTATAAATATATCTAGTATTAAAATGCATAGCCGGAACATGAGGGTTTTGCATATGCATTACTATTGATATACCTGCTGCCCAAAACTTTGGGTTCTTTTCGCCACCTGGCATTCTACTTCTAAATTTTTTTGAAAATTTTCCATAAACTTCTGAAAAATTTACTCCAACTTTTTCAAAAATTTTTCCATTTTCTAATATTCTAAATTGGCCTCCACCTTCATTAGATTTTTTCCCTCTTTCCCAATTATTAATTTTAAAAATATTTTTTTTACCTTCTAATTCCTCTATTTCTTGGCAAATCACTTCTTGTAAAGTTTTAAACCAATTCCTAGCTAATTTTTTTTTTATTAATTCGTCCATAAATAATTAGTTTGTCTTATATTTTCAGAAAGAATAATTGCAACTGATGAAGCTAAATTTAGAGACCTTTTTTTCTCAATCATTGGTATTTTTATTCTATGATTCACTATTTTATGAACTTTTTGAGGAACACCAGAGCTTTCTCTCCCAAATAAAAGTGTATCACCATTTTTAAACTTGAAGTCTATATATGACTTACTTGCTTTTGTGGTCATTAATATTACTCTGTCTTTTTTCTTTGAGTAAAAAAATTCTTCTGAGCTTTTATAGGTTTTGATCATACTTTCATCTAAGTAATCCATCACTACTCTTTTGAAACGTTTATCGCTTAGCAAGAACCCACAAGGTTCAATTATCTCTAGTAATGCGCCTAAGCAAGAGCAGGTTCTAGCTATTGCAGCCGTATTTTGTGGTATATCAGGCTCATAAAGTGCTATTTTAGGCATCGTTTTAGTTTTTTTGTGTGTCATTGTTACCATGGAAAAATAACGTTTTTCTTCATATATGAAATCATATATTAAAGAAAAAATTAAAATATTAAATGTCCGATCCAGAGAAAAAGAAGCCAAATAGAAGAGATTTTATAGTGACAGCAACAACGGCAGCAGGAGCAGTAGGTGTTGGTGCAGTAGTTTGGCCGTTAGTAGATCAAATGAACCCCGATGCGTCTGTTAAAGCATTAGCAAGCACAGAAGTAGACATAAGTGCTGTAGAACCTGGTCAATCAATAACAGTTCTGTGGAGAGGTAAACCAGTTTTTATTAAAAGAAGAACTAAAGAAGAAATCGAAAGTGCAAGAGCAGTTGATTTAAGCGAACTGAAACATCCCGAAAAAGATGAGGACAGAGCAAAAAATCCTGAGTGGCTTGTGATGTTAGGGGTGTGTACTCATCTTGGATGTGTGCCTTTAACTGATAAAGGAGACTATGGTGCATGGTTTTGTCCATGTCATGGTTCACACTACGATACATCTGGAAGAATTAGAAAAGGGCCGGCACCAACTAATATGGAAGTTCCAAAATACGAATTTGTAAATAGCAATACTATAAAGATTGGATAAAAAATTTTATGAGTGATCACGAATATACACCTAAATCAAAAGTTGGAAAATGGTTTAATGATAGACTTCCATTATTAACACTTGCAAACCATTTAACAGATTATCCAACTCCTAAAAACTTGAATTACTGGTGGACATTTGGAGGAATCCTTACTTTTTGCTTAATTACTCAAATAATTACGGGAATTGTTTTAGGCATGCATTATGTAGCTCATGCTGATTTGGCTTTTCAAAGTGTAGAACACATAATGAGAGATGTAAATTACGGTTGGTTAATAAGATATGTGCATGCAAACGGTGCATCTATGTTTTTCTTAGCCGTTTATATACATATTTTTAGATCTTTGTACTACGGATCATATAAATCACCAAGAGAAGTTATTTGGATTATAGGTATGTTGATTTATTTTTTAATGATGGCAACCGCATTTATGGGGTATGTTCTTCCTTGGGGACAAATGAGTTTCTGGGGTGCAACAGTAATTACAAACTTATTTAGCGCCATTCCTCTAGTAGGTGAAAGTATCACTAATTGGCTTTGGGGAGGTTACTCAGTTGATAATCCAACTTTAACAAGATTTTTTAGTTTACACTATTTGTTTCCTTTTTTGATTTTAGGTTTAGTTGTACTTCACATTTGGGCACTTCATGTACCTGGAAATAATAACCCTATTGGAATAGATATAAAAAAACCATCTAAAGATACTGTTCCTTTTCATCCCTATATAGTTATTAAAGATGCATTTGCACTTTTAATATTTTTATTAATATTTGCTTTCTTTGTATTCTTTTCACCTAATATCCTAGGTCATGCAGATAACTATATTGAAGCAAACCCACTAGTTACACCTGCTCACATCGTGCCTGAATGGTACTTGCTACCATTTTATGCAATCTTAAGATCAGTCCCTGATAAACTGCTTGGAGTAATAGCAATGTTTGCTGCAATATTTGTATTAGTGATATTACCTTGGTTAGATACTTCTAAAGTTAGATCAACAGTTTTTAGACCTATTTATAAACAGTTCTACTGGTTTTTAGTTGCCGATGTATTAATACTTGGTTATGTAGGAGCAATGCCAGCAGAGGGCCTATACTTATTAATAGCAAGAGTGGCAACAGCGTATTACTTTGCACATTTTTTAATAATCTTACCTTTCTTAGGATTGAAGGAAAAAACCATTCCATTACCTCTAAGTATAACCGAGCCTGTATTGGGCGGATCTGCTGATATGGCGATGGCTAGAAATAATTCAGATTTTAAAGAAAAACTGTGAAAATCTTTTTAAAATTAACTTTCTTATTTATTATAATTTCATCATTAATTTCATCAAAAGCAATTGCTGCTGGTGAACAACAAGAATTATTAAAAGTTGATTGGTCTTTTAAAAGTTTCTTTGGCAAATTTGATAGAGCCTCTCTTCAGAGAGGATATCAAGTATACACAGAAGTTTGTGCCTCGTGCCATTCACTTAAACATTTAAGTTACAGAAATCTAGCAGAAAAAGGTGGACCAGAATTTACAGAGCTCGAAGCTAAAGCAATTGCCTCAAATTTTGAAGTAACAGATGGACCAAATAGTGATGGAGAAATGTTTGAAAGACCTGCAAAATTATCAGATAAATTTGTGATGCCTTATGCAAATGTTCAAGAAGCAATTGCAGCAAATGGTGGAGCATATCCTCCAGATATGTCAGTTCTTGTAAAAGCTAGAAAAGGTGGAGCAAATTATATTTACTCTGTCTTAATGGGATATGATGAGCCGCCAGCAGGTATGGAACTAGATGATGGTGTTTATTACAACAAATATATGTATGGTAACAAAATTAAAATGTCATCTCCTTTAGATGATGACATAGTAGAGTACGCTGATGGAACAAAAGCAACAGTAGATCAAATGGCTAAGGATGTAACAACATTTTTACAATGGACTGCAGAACCTCACTTAGAGACAAGACATAAACTAGGTTTCAGGGTAATAATATATTTATCTGTTTTAACAATTTTAGTTTATTTTAGTATGAAAAAAATCTGGTCACGTATTGAAACGAAAGTTTAAAATATCTCCATCTTTAACAATATATTCTTTACCTTCTAATCTCATTTTTCCAGCCTCTTTGGATTTTAACCATCCCTGATTATTTAAAAAGTCTTCGTAAGAAATTGTTTCGGCTCTTATAAATCCTTTCTCAAAGTCAGAATGAATTTCCCCTGCAGCATTTGGTGCTGTGGATTCTTTTGTAATAGTCCAAGCTCTAGTCTCTTCTGGTCCAGATGTAAAAAACGTTTGTAAGGATAGAAGTTCGTATCCTTTTCTTATTAATGAATTAAGTCCTGTCTCTGACATATTGATCATTTTCATATAATTTTTCTTTTCATTTTCATTCTCTAGTTGGTTTATTTGATTTTCTATATCTGCAGAAATTATCAATGTATTTTTTTCATCAAATTTTTTTATAAATTCATCAGTATATTTGTTACCTGACTTGATACTCTCTTCGTCTACATTACACACATATAGTTTTGGTTTAGTACTAAGAAGTCCACTTCTTTTTAAAAGTTTTTCTTCAAATTCATTTGTGATCAATATTAAATCACCATCTTCATCTATTATCTTTTGAGCTGCCTCTAGTAATTTAAGCTCTTCAATATCAATATTTTTTTTATTTTTTTTATCAAGTCTCTTTTGAATTGACTCTAAATCAGCTAACTTCATTTCTGTTTCTATAATCTCTAAATCTCTGACAGGATCAACGGTAGGGTGAACATTTTGAATGTCATCTGAGTCAAAACATCTAATCATATGGATAATTGCATCAACTTCTCTAATGTGAGATAAGAATTTATTGCCTAATCCTTCACCTTTAGAGGCTCCTTTAACAAGACCTGCGATATCAACAAATGAGATTGTAGTGTTAATTTTTTTTATGGAAGTTGAAATTTCAGCTAGTTTATCAAGTCTTTCATCTGGAACAGCTACAATGCCAATATTTGGATCAATTGTGCAAAAAGGGAAATTTTCTGCATGTGCTTTATTCGAGTTTGTTAAAGCATTAAATAAAGTAGATTTACCAACGTTTGGTAATCCAACGATTCCACATTTAAAACCCATTTAATTGTTGTTAACAGTGCTAGAAAATAAGTCTAATTTTTTATCGATCAAGATAGTCAAAGACTCAATTATATTACTTGTGATCGCGTCTAAATGAACTTGTTCATCCTCATTAAAATCGTTTAGCACATAATCAGAAATAGATATTTTATTCTCTGGCTTTCCTATACCAATACGAACTCTTGAATATTCTTTACCAATAAACTTATCAATTGACGCAATACCGTTATGACCTGCACTTGATCCTCCAAACTTTGCTTTAATTTTTCCAAATTCAATATCCAAGTCATCATGGAATACAATCACATCTTCAGCATCAATTTTGAAGTATTCAAGTAACTCTCTTATACAAATTCCTGAATTATTCATAAATGTGAGAGGTTTAATTGCATATATTTTCTTATCACCAATATTTCCAGTAGTTAATAATCCCTTAAATTTTGGTTTTTGTTTAGACAATCCAAATTTTTGGTTAATCGCATCCACAATTTTAAAACCAATGTTATGTCTATTATTTTGACTATTTGGAGTCGGATTTCCTAAACCAACAAGTAACAACATATCAAATTAAATCTGAAAAAAAAATTTCACTATTTTTTATTTTTTATCTGATGAAGGTTTATCTTCCTCTTTAGATTTGTCACCCTCAGCCTTATCACCATCAGTTGAAGTCTTATCTCCACCTTCTGCTGCCTCTGCCCCTTCATTAGCCTCACCTTCAGCTGCCTCTGCTGGTTTTTCTGGCTCTTTAACTACCGTAGGTGCAGCAACTGTTGCAATCACGAAGTCTCTCCCTTGAATCGTAGGAGTAACATTTTCTGGTAAATTAATTGAAGATATTTTTATACTTGTACCAATGTCTAAACCTTCTAAATCTACAACAAGCTCAGTTGGAATATTTTCTGCAGGACATCTTAGTTCTACTTTACGTCTTACAATATTTAATACTCCTCCACGTTTAAGTCCTGGCGATAGCTCATTATTTATAAATTTTACTGGTATTTCTAAAATAATTTTTCCACCTTTTACAATTCTCATTAAGTCGAAATGAATAGGCTCATCAGTTACAGTGTCAAAAGCAATATTTCTTGTTAAAACTTTTTGTTCTTTCCCGTCTAAATTAATAGAAATTACATTAGATAGAAAATTTTCTTTATTTATTAAATTCTTGAGCTCTTTAGTTGAAATTGAAATTTTTTCATTTGGCTGTTCTCCGCCATAGACTATACCTGGAACATTACCTTTGCTTCTTAGGTCATTCACTTGACCTTTAGTTTTTGTTTCTCTAATTATTGCTCGTATTATGCTCATAAAGGGCTGGTTTTTAACCGAAGTTTCCTAATTTTACAAGTTTTATTTGAATAGATCTGAAACAGATGTTGAATTAGAAATCCTTTTAATGGCCTCAGCCAATAATATTGATATTGATAATACTTCAATATTTCTTACTTTTTTTAATTTATCTGAACTGTCTATACTATCTGTAATAACTAAATTTTTAATTTTTGAATTTTTTATCTTTTTAACTGCATCTCCACTAAAAACACCATGAGTTGCATATACATGAACTTCTTTTGCACCTCTTTTTAATAAAGCATCAGCTGCATTAACAATTGTTCCTCCGGAGTCAATTATATCGTCAGTTAAAATACAAATTTTGTTTTTAACATTTCCAATAACATTCATAACCTGTGACTTTCCAGGACTAGGTCTTCTTTTATCAACTATTGCTAAACCTACGTCTAATTTTTTCCCCAAAGCTCTTGCTCTTTCAACTCCCCCAACATCAGGTGCAACACATATTATATTTTTGCTTTTAATTTTCTTTTTAATATGTTTTGCAAAGATTGGTGTAGCAAAAAGGTTATCAACTGGTATGTCAAAAAAACCTTGAATTTGTCCTGCATGCAAATCTACAGTCACCACTCTGTCAGCTCCTGCATTTGTAATTAAGTTTGAAACTAATTTTGCAGAAATAGAAGTTCTTGGTACAACCTTACGATCTTGTCTGGCATAGCCAAAATAAGGTATTACAGTAGTGATATTTTTTGCAGATGATCTCTTAAGTGCATCTATACAAAGAAGCAATTCCATTAAATTATCATTTGCTGGCGAAGATACAGATTGAATTATAAAAATACTGTTACCTCTTATATTTTCATTAATTTCAATGTAAATCTCACCATCTGCAAATTTTCTAATACTGGTATTGACTAATTTATTTTTTAGATTTTTTGAAATTTTATTACTTAGCTGCTTGTTGCTATTACCTGTAAGAATCTTCATTTTTTGAGAATATTTTATTTAATCATAATTACTGAAATATTTCTACCATAATCATGTAATTTATTTTTAATTGATCGCCTAGCACTAAAAAAGTTATTACTTAACTTATAGGTATCTTTTCTGATAATTTCAATGTTTTTAACCCCAGATTTCACAAGTTGCTCTTTAATATAATCTTTTAAACTGAAATATATTTGATCTTTTTTGATTTTAAAAAATTTTTTATTTGAACTATCTTGATTAATAAATTTAACCAGGAAATCATTTCTTACCTCATAGTTTTCTTTTCCTATACAAGGTCCAATTACAACTATTAAATTTTTTAAATTACTACCATTAGACTTAAATTTTCTTAATGTATTATATACTATTTTTTTGTATGCCCCTTTCCATCCTGCATGTAGCGCACTAATAAAATTATTAACTGGGTCATATATAAAAACAGGGGCACAATCAGCTGTCAAAATTCCTAAAGCAATACCTTTTTGATTTGTTATTAATGAGTCACCTTTTAATTTTTTTTTCGGAATTTTACTTATAATGTGTATATGATTGCTATGAATTTGATCTAACAATATAAGATTATTTTTATTACAGCCAATTTTTTGGCAAACTTTTTCTATATTTTTCCTAACATCTCTAATTTTATCGTCAGATCCTAAACCACAATTCAAACTTTTATAAGTGCCTTTTGAGACACCTCCCAATCGATTAAAAAACCCATGTCTTATTATTTTAAATTTAGAAAGTTTTTTTGATTTAAACATTATTCAAAACCAAAAAAATCGTTATTTTTATTTTTGTATCCAAAAATTACCTTAAAAAGGCTACCCATTTGTTTTTCTTCAAGCAGTCGAGACAAGGTTTCTCTCATATATCTTTGCTCTTTATTATTCTTTTTTTTTTCTAAAATCTGAGCTCTTTCAATTATACCCATTCTTTCTAGAAAAAACTTTTGAGTGACTACTTTTTTAACTTTAAGTTTTTTTTTAAAGAAATACTCTTTTAATAAATTAAAGTTTACTAGTGAAGTTATATCTGCCTTACCAAGATTTTTTAACATTTTCTCAGCTGAAATTTTTTTATTATTCATCACTGCCTGAATGGTATTTGAGTTATTGCTATTCAAATATCCATAATCTATAAGTAAAATTCCACCAGAAAGTTTGGAAATTTTCTTTATTATTGGATTTAACTCTAAAAACCCTTTTTTAGGAAACTCAATAAATTTGAGTTTTTTTAATGTCCCAAAGGTCTTTATTTGAGCCACATCTTTCTTGTTACTTATTATAAACTCTTCATTGATATCAATATTATTTTTTATTGAATAATATTTTTCAAACAACTCATTATTTATATATGAAAACTGTTTAATTGGTATTGCATCAAAAAATTCATTACCAAAAAAAATAACTGGCCCTTTTTTTATTGAATTAAAGTTTTTGATCCATTTAATGTGTGTATTATTAATATTTTCCTTTTGTATTTTTTTCAAAAATACACTTTTTTCATATAGGTAAATTTTTATAGCTTTATTAAATTCAGGAAAATTCTTAAGAGTACTAATTATAACCTTAGTTAAACTCCCATTCCCTGGTCCAAGTTCTACAAAGTTAAATATTTTAGGTTTACCCATTTTTTCCCAGGCAGAAACCAACCATATACATATAATCTCTGAGAATAGGTTCGATATAGTAGGAGATGTTATAAAATCTCCATTTTTGCCAAATGGATCTTTGCTAGAGTAGTAACCTACCTCAGGTTCATATAAAATTTTTTCAATAAAATCATCAATAGGCAAAGGTCTTTTTGAAGTAATTTTAAATTTTTTGAGATTTGGTTTCATCATTTCTATTAAAATAAATTAAAAACCCAATTAAAATCATTATGGCGCTTAAAATCATTCCCATACTAACATGTCCAAATAAATAACCAATTTGTATATCTGGCTCTCTAAAAATTTCAGATATGATTCTAAAACATCCATAAAGTATTAAGAATATAAAAGAGCAGGTACCAATTTTATAATTTTTATTAAAAAAAATTAAATTCATTAGAATAAATAAAATAATACCTTCTAGAAATGCTTCATATAATTGAGAAGGGTGTCTTAATTTACTGTCGTAGTTTGGAAAAAAAACTCCCCAATTAGAATTTGTAACTTTTCCAACTAATTCTCCATTTATAAAGTTTGAAATCCTACCAAAGAAAATTCCTATAGGTGCTGTAATAGATACTAAATCTAAAAAAATATAAATATCTTTCTTATTTTTTTTTGAAAATATATAAGTAGTTATAACTATACCCATTAAACCACCATGAAATGACATGCCACCATTCCATATCATAAAAATTTCAATTGGATTATTTAAAAAATATGTAAAATTATAAAAAATTACATATCCTAACCTTCCTCCAATAATAATTCCTATTATCAAATATGAGATATAATCTTCAAATAATTTTGAAATAATATCGTCATTAATAAGTATCTTTTTACAATACAACCAACCGAAAATAATCCCAAAAATATATGCTAGTGAATACCACCTAACACTTAAAGAGAATATTTCAAAAGCCACTGGGTCAAAATTATTAGTAAACATTTGTAAAATTTATTATAAGCTATTAAATAGAACTCTAGTAAATAATTATTATGTCAAAATCAAGATTCGTATTCGATAAATTTGCAAAACTAATTGAACAAGGTCTGATTAATTATAAAGATGTATCTGATGAAGTAATCTCAATACTAAAATCTAAGAGAGATGAAATTGTATTTAAAATGAAACTAGCAAGTAAAGAGGAAGTAGATGTTTTGAATAAGAGAATTAGTATTCTAGAAAAAAAACTAGAAGAGATGAAAAAAAGAAAAAAGACTAGCAGGGTAAAGAAATAGTCACTTTCAACCCACCCAATTTTGATTTATTAAACTTAATGTCTCCCCCATGAGACTTTATAATATCAGATGAAATTGACAAACCTAAACCGACACTCGATTTAGATTCCGACCTACTTTTATCTATTTTATAGAATGGTTTAGCAATGTTATTAAATTCTGATTTGTCCACGCCAGGACCATCATCATCAATTGATAAAATAATTATTGAGTTTTTTTTTTCTAAATTTACTGAGATCTTTTCTGCGTATTTGTTAGAATTATCTATTAAATTGTTGATGCACCTAGTGATTAAATTTCTTCTTCCGTTGAAATAGATTTTTTTCTTAATTTTTTTGTCAATATTATTATTTTCATATCGTGAAATTATTTCATCTATAAGTTCTGAAATATCAAAGGTTTCAGTTTTATCTTTTGCACCTGTGCTTGTAAATTGAAGGTATTCATTTAGCATTTTTTCCATTTCGTCAACATCTTCTGAGATTTTTTTTGATAAATTTTTATCTTTTATAACAGCGAGCTGTAGTTTTATTCTAGTTAGAGGCGTCCTTAAATCGTGACTAATACCAGACAACATTTCAGATCTCTGGTTAAGATGTCTTTGGATTCTTTTTCTCATTTTTTCAAACTCTAAACCTGCTTTTCTTATTTCCAAAGCTCCAGAGGGTCTAAACTCTTCAATTTCTTCACCTCTGCCAAATCTTTCAGATGCTTGTGCAAGTTTGGTAATTGGTCTTGTTTGATTTTTTAAAAAGATCATAGCTACTGCAATCATAAGAATTGCTGGGATGGTTATCCAAAAAGCAAATATTCTAATTGAGGATGCTTGAATTCTATCTTTTGGAAAAAATATTTGTAAGACACCATCTCTAAACTTAATTCTCAGATCTACAACTTCCTTATAAGAAATGGTATTGAACCAATGTTCACCAATTTTAGGTTTTAATTCTCTCCTTAAAGTTCTATCCATCGGACTAAACCATCTCTCAACTTTAATGTCAGGGAGTTTTTCGTTATCCAAAAATCTTACAGAAAAGCTAAAATTTTTATTGTAGAGATCAGTAACTATTTTTTTGTTATATTCGCTTTCATTGTCATAAATATCAATAATTGTGACAATTTCACTAACTAGAGCTTTAGTTAATCCTTTGTTTGTCTTTATCCATAAACTGTCAAAAAAAACCAACGATATTGTTAGTTGTAGTATTATTATTGGTACGGCTACAATTAATAATCCTCTATAAAATAATCTTTTGGGAAGAATATTTTTTAAAAATTTACTCAATCCAAAGTACATATCCTTCTCCTCTAATGGTTTGAAGATATTTAGGGCTTTTTGGATTTTCTTCAATTTTTTTTCTTAACCTAGTAACAATTACATCAATCGATCTCTCTTTATTTAAATCAATCAAACTTGAAATTTCTTCTCTTTTAAAAATT
>CACKGK010000004.1 GCA_902599665.1 uncultured Pelagibacteraceae bacterium
TATCAAGTTCAAAGGTGATTATTTAAAACTATCTAAGCAAATAATAATATTAATTTCTTTAATTTCATTTTTTGTGGCATCAAAAGGAATAAGTATTTTATATTTATTTTTATTGGCTGATTTATTTTGTTGTGCGGCTGTACTAAGTGTGTTTTATAGTTTTTACTCCAAAAAATTTACTGAAAAAAATGCTTATGTATCTATCATTGTTGGATTAATTGGAGGAATCCTTTTATTTCCAAGTCCTGACTTTTCAAAATCGATTCTGGTTGGAGTAATATTACCTCTAGACTTTTTGCCTATATTTGTCTCTCAATCTTTACTTTTTTGCTCATTTATTGTTGCAACATTCTTACCTATTTTTACTTGGAAACTAAAATAAACCATCATTTACATCTTGTTTATATAAATATATTATAAAAATTATGAGTTTTATTTTACCATTTATTATATTGATCATTGTAGTTGTTTTTATACATGAATATGGGCATTACTATTTTGCAAAGAAATATGGTGTTGGAGTAACTGATTTTTCTATAGGTTTTGGAAAAGAATTATTTGGTTGGAATGATAAATCTGGAACAAGATGGAAAATTTGCTGGATACCCTTAGGAGGTTACGTTAAATTTTTTGGAGATCGGAATGTATTTTCTCAGGCAGATCAAGAAGAACTTTTAAAAAAATATAATAAAGAAGACCAAGAAAAGTTATTTGTTACAAAGCCACTATACCAAAGATCATTGATTGTTGCAGGTGGTCCAATAGCAAATTTTCTTTTAGCAATATTCATTTTTTTATTCATTTACATGTTTGCTGGAAAAGACTTTACCCCAGCAATCATCGATGAAGTTCAAAAAGACAGTCCTGCAGAAATTGCTGGAATGAAAAAAAATGATGTAATACTTGAAATAGATAATAACAAAGTAGAGAGCATTCTTGATGTTTCTAAACTGATTTTAATGTCAACATCTGAGATAGTTGATTTTAAAATTTCTAGATATGATCAAGAATTATTATTAAAAGTAAAACCAAAAATTGTTGCTGGAGTTGATAATCTAGGAAACAAAATTAACAAAAGAATTATTGGAATAAAACTTAGTCCTTATAACAATGAAATAAACCATAAAAAATTAGGACCGACTAAGGCATTAATTGAGTCTGTTAAAGAAGTTTATTTTGTGACTACTTCATCTCTTAAATATATGGGCTCAATGATTACTGGCTCTGGAGACAGTTCTCAACTAGGAGGGCCTATCAGAATAGCTAAAATTTCAGGTCAAGTTGCAGAGTTTGGAATACTCCCATTTATTAGCATGATGGCTTATATTTCAATAAGTTTAGGTTTAATTAATCTATTTCCCATACCACTTTTAGACGGTGGTCACTTAATGTTTTACGCTTTCGAAAAAGTATTAGGAAAGCCGTTAAGCCAAAAAACACAAGAAGGTTTTTTTCGAATCGGAATGTTTTTATTATTAACTTTGATGTTTTTTGCGACTTTTAATGACCTTAAAGATTTAGGCTTATTTTAAAGGGATTTCGTAACGTTAAAAAAGCTATATAAATCAATACTTATTTTTAACTATATGTTGTGGTAAATTCAATTACAGACACAAAAAAAAAGCTTGAATTATCAATGATTTTGTTAAGTATATAAATATAACCTTTAAAACCGGAGCTAAAATGAACAAAAAACAACTTATAGCAAAATTAGCAGGGTCATTAAATCAAAGTAAAGCTGATGCTGAGCGTACATTTGATACAATTACCAACACTATTTTGGATGCTTTAAAAGGCGACGATAATGTTAAAATTGCTGGTTTTGGAACTTATAAAGTGGCTAAAAGAAAAGCCCGAATTGGTCGAAATCCAAGAACTGGAGAACAAATCCAAATCGCTGCTTCTCAAAAGGTGAAGTTTTTACCTGCAAAAGCACTTAAAGAAGTTTTTAATAAATAAACTTTCTATAACAGCCTTTATTAAAGATTAAAATTTAATAAAGGCTGTTTTTTTTATATACTCATATGGTGTGCCACATGCAAATACTGCATATCTCTTTTAAATAACAATCAATAGTTTTTAGTTTTATTAAATTTATAACGATCTCTTTAATTAAACGGAGGTGAAATGGTTAAACTTTTAAAAATACTGGCTGGTCCATTAGTAAGTATATTTTTCTTACTTAATATGACTAGTGCAGGTTATGCTGAAACTACAGTTTCAGCTGAAGTTGGTTTCATATTCAATACATTTCTTTTCTTGGTTTGTGGTTTCTTAGTAATGTTTATGGCAGCAGGTTTTGCCATGCTCGAATCAGGGATGGTAACATCAAAAAGTGTATCAGTAATATGTGCCAAAAATATCGGATTATTTTCAATAGCTGGAATTATGTTCTGGATGGTTGGATATAATTTAGCATACGGAATTCCAGAAGGTGGATACATTGGAAGCTTTACACCTTGGTCTGATGCAAGTTCAGTTGATACTGGATATGCAGACGGATCCGATTGGTATTTCCAAATGGTATTCTGCGCAACAACAGTTTCAATTGTATCTGGAACATTAGCTGAAAGAATAAAATTATGGCCGTTCTTCTTATTTGCAGCTATACTTTCAGGTATTATTTATCCAATCGTTATGGGTTGGCAGTGGGGAGGCGGCTGGTTAGCAGCTGCTGGTTTCTCTGACTTTGCTGGCTCAACACTTGTTCACTCAACTGGAGGTGCAGCAGCATTAGCTGGAGCAATTCTTTTAGGAGCTAGAACAGGTAGATTTGACAAATCTGGAGCAGCTAAACCTATGAAGCCATTTGCGGCGTCATCTGTACCATTGGTAACAGTTGGTGTATTTATTTTATGGCTAGGTTGGTTCGGATTTAACGGTGGATCACAATTAGCTATGGGAACATTTGATGATGCAGTTGCAGTGTCGAATATTTTCATTAATACAAACTTAGCAGCCTGTGGTGGTGTATTAGCAGCTGGAGCAATAACAAGATTAATGGCAGGTAAAACTGACGTTATACAAATGCTTAATGGAGCGATTGGTGGTCTTGTTGCAATTACAGCAGAACCATTAATGCCTTCACCGCTAGCAGCAATTCTTATAGGTGCGATTGGAGGAATAATAGTTGTCTTCGGAACTAAATTATTATTCTCGCTTAAAATTGATGATGTGGTTGGAGCAATTCCAGCTCACTTATTCGCTGGAGTTTGGGGAACATTAGCTGTTCCACTTACAAATGGTGATGCATCATTTGGAGCGCAGCTTCTTGGAGTAATATCAATTAATGTCTTCGTATTTATAGTTTCTCTAATTGTTTGGGGAATTATGAGAGGCACAATGGGTATAAGGTTGAGCAAAGAAGCAGAAAGACTAGGAACGGATGTTTCAGAGTCTGGTGTAATTGCATACGCAATAAGAGACTAAAGAATAACTATCTCTCTCTCTATAGTTAACAAAAGGCCCCTTTTAAGGGGCCTTTTTTTTAGTAATTTTTAATGAAATCTAAAACTTCTGCGGCGTGGCCTGCGGCTTTAACATTTCGCCATTCTTTGATGATTTTGTTTTTCTCGATTATAAAAGTGCTTCTTATTGTACCCATAAATTCTCGACCCATAAATTTCTTTTTGGCCCAAGCTTTATAAGCTTTTAAAGAAGTTTTATCTTCGTCTGCTAATAATTCGAATTTTAAATTAAGTTTTGTACTCCATTTTTCATGACTTTCTAAACTATCTTTAGATATTCCAAAAATAGTGCATCCTAGTTTCTTAAATTTACTCAAAAGCTTATTAAAATCATTTGTCTCAATTGTACATCCACTAGTATTATCTTTTGGATAGAAATAGATGATGATAAATTTTGATTTTACTTTATTTAATTCAACAGTTTTGCCTGAAGTAGATGATAATTTAAAATTTGGAGCTTTCATTTAATAACCTTTATTTAATTTATATAGTAATATTTTTTATTTAGTGTAATAAACATTAATGGTAATAAAATCAGCATCAACTTTAGTCGCAGAAGCTTTAAACGAAATTAAAACAATATCACCTGAGGAAGCTCTAGAAAAATTGAATAATGATACTTGTAATCTTATCGATATAAGGGATGTAAGAGAGTTGGAAAGATTAGGAAGAATAGAAAAGTCCTCTCATATACCAAGAGGAATGCTGGAATTTTGGATGGATCCAGATAGTCAATATTTTAAAGACGGAAAAATTGATATGAATAAAGAAATGGTTCTGTTTTGTGCTGGTGGTCTTAGATCTGCATTAGCGACAAAAACTTTACAAAATATGGGTTTTAAAAATATTTGTCACGTAGATGGTGGCTTTGGTTCAATGCAAAATTCAGGTTTTAAAGTAGTAAAATAATTCAGCTTTTAATCTAACAAATTAATTCTTTTAGCGTAGAATATTCTTATTATCCAATAAACCACTAAACCCAAGGGACCAATAAAATAAGTTAATATTATCGGAACGAACACTATATATCTAGACATAAATAATTTTTGACTATCTTTCATAATCCACGCTCCACAAAATAAATTAATTGCTAAAAAATGTGTCCAAAACATAATCAGAAAAGCTTCAGTTTCAAACAGATTTCTCAAGTCATATAGACCAAGGTACAACGTAAAATTATAATCAAAATCATATCCAGAAATGTAGAAATAATAACCTAGATAAATATAGACAGCCGTTAAAATAAAAAATGGAAACACAGAAGTAACCAATAATCCACAAATCTTTGACTGTGGAAAAATAATAAGAATTAACCAGAAGGGTATTACACCTATATTTATCCACAAATAAATCATTTCAATGGTAAAAAAGGCTGCTATTTGTTCAATCATATTATTTTTATATTATATTAAATAAATAAATGATTCCCATAAAAAATAAAAAAAAGACACTACAAGTAACCGTGAATGAGATGACTAATTTTGCACTTAATTATGTAGAAAAATTTGCACCTTCTAAACAACAGTTAAGAACTTATCTACTAAAAAAATATTTAACATCAAGAACTCCTAATATAAAAAAAAATGATGTTTCAAATCTTATAGATATTGTTCTTGAGGATTTAGAGAAATCAAAGTTTATAAACGATAAATTTTATTCAGAGTCAAAAGCAAAAAGTTTAATTCAAAGAGGATCTTCTATAAATAAAATAAGAAATTACTTAATGAATAAAGGTGTAGGTGAAAAATATATTAAAAATACAATTGAACAAATAAAAGATAAAAATGAAGATCAGGATTTTTTTTCAGCCATAAAAATATGCAAAAAAAAAAGAATTGGACCATCAAGACAAGAGGATAATAGAGCTTTGTTTTACAAAAAGGATATTGGGTTATTAGCTCGTTCAGGTTTTGATTTTGAAGTTTCAAGAAGAGTTATGGATCTTGAAAAAGATGAATATTTGAAAATAATTAATCTTCTTTAGTTTTTTTATTTTTTTCTTCTAAATAGTATTGAATTTTATTTCTTATATAGTTTTTAACCATTACAAATACAATTAAACCAAATATTGATACTGAAACAATTATAATTAAAATTATTCTTAATTGTTCGCTCATTATAAATTTTTACTTCTCTTTAAAATTATGCTTGGATTTTTAAAATCTTTTTTGCCATATGTAATTTCATTGCCATTAAAATCAGTTACTATCCCACCTGCGTTTTCAAGTATAGCATGCCCTGCAGCTATATCCCATTCACAAGCTCTTGGCTCCGCCACATATCCATCAAATTCTCCTGTAGCTATTACACAAAATTTAAGAGAGCTTTTCATTCGAACGTATTCTGTAACTTCTAAATCTTTATGTATTTTTTCAATTTCAGGTTTTAGATTGTTTGAATATGATACTACTTTTATTGAACCTTTGGGAGTAATTTTATTACAGTCCAACTTTATAGTTTTGTTTGAAGTAAATTCATATGATTGATCTTTTCCAAAACTATAAAACATCCTTTTTTTTGCAGGTACATTAATTAAACCAGCTGTAGCTTTTCCATTTAATATTAATCCAGCATTAATTGTAAATTCCTCACCACCATTTATATAGTCATAAGTTCCATCGATAGGATCAACTAACCAAAAATCTTTTAGATTATTTTTTGATTTATTGTGAGAAGTTTCTTCCGAAACTATAGGAATATCTGGAGTTAACTCCAATAATTTTTTTGTTACAATTTTATTTACCTCAATATCTCCATTACTTACTGGAGTATTGTCAGATTTAATCTCTTTATTTAATCCTTTCTCTCTAAGTTTCATGGAAACTTCACCAGCAATTAGAAAAGTATCAATTAAATTTTCGACAACATCCTTAATTTTATTTTCATCCATTATTATCAATTCTTTCAAGTTGAATATTATTTGCATTTATTACTTTTTTTCCAACATTTTCAAAGTTTACAGTTACTTTATCTTTAATTATTGACTGAACTTGACCAATTCCCCAACTTTTATTTGAAGGATTAATAACTTTGTCACCTGGTTCAAAATCTAAAATCATTTAATTTAACTTATAATAGAAATAAGTATAAATACCATCAAATGAATTTAGAAACCAACTCATTAGGATTTAATAAAAAACCGTCAGAAACTACAGTGGTGGTAGCCATGTCTGGAGGTGTAGATTCTTCAACAGTTGCTGGGATGATGAAGCAAGAGGGTTATAATGTAATTGGAATTACTTTAAAACTTTACAACGATGGCAAAGAAGTTGCTGCTTCAAAACAATGCTGTTCAGGTCAGGATATTATGGATGCAAAAAGAGTTGCACATAAATTAGATATTGAACATAAGATTTTATATTACCAAGATAAGTTTAAACAAGGTGTTATCGATAACTTCGTTGAAAGTTATTTAAAGGGCGAAACACCAATACCATGTGTACAATGTAATCAAACAGTTAAATTCAAAGATTTGTTTGAATTTTCAAAAGACTTAAATGCTGATGCTCTAATTACAGGTCACTATGTAAAAAGTTTAACTAAAGATAACTCAACGAATATGTATAGAGCTATTGATGAAAATCGAGATCAAAGTTATTTCTTATTTAATACCACAAGAGAGCAATTAAATTATATTAGATTTCCGCTAGGTGGACTTCTTAAAGACAAAACGAGAGAAATTGCAAAAAATTTGAATTTAAATGTTGCTGATAAACCAGATAGTCAAGATATATGCTTTGTACCCAATGGAGATTATGCTTCAGTAATAAAAAAATTTAAACCAGAGTCGTACAAAAAGGGAAATATAAAAAATTTGGATGGTAAAGTTGTGGGAGTACATGATGGAATAGTTAATTTTACTATTGGACAAAGAAAAGGAATTAAAGTTTCAAATGAAGAGCCATTATACGTAATTAAAATTGATGCTGAAAAAAATGAAATCTACATAGGTCCCAAAGAAGAATTAGCTAGAATTGATATTAATTTAAAAAATTCAAATTTACTTACCAATAAAGAGGAATTTAATGAAAATATATTGGTTAAAGTCAGGTCTACTGGCAAGCTTTTAGATGCAAAAGTAAATATAGAAGATAACAATAATGTTAAAGTAAGTCTCCTAAAACCAGAATATGGAATATCTCCAGGCCAAGCATGTGTATTTTACAAGAAGGACCAATTTGGTCATAAGGTTTTAGGTGGTGGTTGGATTAAAGATTAAAAATTTTATTTCTTTTTATTTTTTTTTCTTGCTCGTCTCTTTTTAGAGCCCATTTTTCTACGGCCTCTGTGTTTTTTTGGGTATCCCATAATCTCCTTAGTTTTACTATTTTATTGACTTATTTGGTGGATATAGCATTGTCCAAACAACATAGCAATTTTTTTATGAGCAATTCTTTTAAAACATTTTTAAAACATACTGCCAAAGATTTCCATAATCACTCAGTAAATCCACCAGTTGTAAGAGCATCTACAATAATTTTTAAATCCATGAACGATATTAGAAAAACTCAGGATAAATATAAAAAAGATCCTCGTGGAGGATATTTTGATTATGGAAGACAGGGCACTTCAACGACGCACATTTTACAAAAAATACTTACAAAATTAGAAGAGTCTTATCATGTCTTTATAACCCCTACTGGATTTGGATCTATTTTTTTAGCTATCTTTAGCGTT
The DNA here is from genome assembly GCA_902599665.1 of uncultured Pelagibacteraceae bacterium. Taxonomy (GTDB): domain Bacteria; phylum Pseudomonadota; class Alphaproteobacteria; order Pelagibacterales; family Pelagibacteraceae; genus Pelagibacter. The sequence continues at coordinate 8,145 of CACKGK010000004.1, forward strand.
GTAAGACCAGGGGATGAAATTATAGTTGCTGATCCAGTTTACAATCCCACTAGAGTTCTTACACAAGATTTTTTAAAAGAATTTAATATTAAAACTACATTTTATAATCCTCACGATTTAAATTCACTAAATAAAATAATTAATAAAAAAACTAAATTAATCTTTGTTGAAAATCCAGGAAGTAACTCATTTGAATTTCAGGATTTATCAAAAATAATATCAATAGCAAAAAAAAGAAAAGTTTTGACAGCAATTGACAATACTTGGGCAACTCCATATTTTTTTAAACCAATGAAACTAGGTTTTGATATGTCAATTGTATCTGCCACTAAGTATTATTCAGGACATTCAGATGTAATGGGAGGGAGTTTAGCAGTTAACAAAAAAGTTTTTAAACATGTAGAGAAAACTCAAAAAATAATTGGTTTGAGATTAGGTCCTGATGATGCATATTTAATAACAAGAGGTCTTAGGACCTTAGATGTAAGATTAGATAAACATCAAGAAAACGCTAAAAAAGTTGCAGCCTTTTTATCAAAAAATAAAAAAGTAAAACTTTTATACCCATATTTGAAAGGGTCACTTAATTACAAATTATGGAAAAAATATTACTCAGGTGCCTCTGGATTAATGGGTCTTAAAATTAAAACAAAAAATAAAAAATCTGTAATAAAGTTTGTTAATTCATTAAAATTGTTTGGTTATGGTTATAGCTGGGGAGGCTTTGAAAGTTTAGCGTTACATCAAAGTAAGGCAGAGAGAGGTAACAGGATTTACTCAGATATTAAAGATGATGAAACAATTGTAAGGCTACATGTTGGTCTCGAAGATCCAAAAGATTTAATTGAAGATTTGCAAAAATCGCTTAAATTCATTAAATGAGTTCTGAAAAATTTTTCACTACAAAAAAAGCATTAATTACTTTGGTAGCAGCATCGTCTGTTGTAATTGTTTCACTTGGAATAAGACAAACTTTTGGATTATTTTTTTTTGATTTTAATACTGACCTTGATATTTCTATTTCACACTTTGGATTTGTAGTTGGATTGCAGCTTTTGATGTGGGGAGTTTTTAGCCCTGTATTTGGATATATAACTGATAAGTATGGAGGTGCAGCAGCAATCTTTATTGGTTTTTTATTTTACTTAGCAGGGTTGTTACTTTTCTATTCTGGATTAAATACTGAATATTATTTTACATTAACAATTGGTTTATTAATTGGAATAGGTCTAGGTGGGACAGCTATAAGTATTCCTGTATCAGTTGTTGCAAAGCATTTTCCTTCCTCAAATAGAACAATTGCTACAGGGATTGTAACATGCGCAGGTTCATTTGGATTTTTTGTATCACCATTGCTGGTTAGATATTCTTTAATTGAAATAGGTTGGGAAATAACTATTTTATATTTCTGTATTTTATTAGGTATTGGCTTAATTGTATCATTATTTGTAAGTACACCAAAAATTCCAGCAGGAAGTAACAATCAAGATAATAAACAAACAGCTTCAGAGGCCTTAAGAGAAGCTTTCACTAATAAAAGTTTTATATTTTTAACACTTGGATTTTTTGTCTGTGGTTGGCATATAGCTTTAGTAGCTACTCACATTCCAAAATATATGATGGATAAAGGGATGCCAGATTGGACAGCAGCAATGATATTAGCATTAGTTGGAGTATTTAATATGATAGGAACTCTTGGTAGTGGTTATTTGGCTACTAGGTACAGTAAAAAGAAAGTTTTAAGTGCCATATACTTATTAAGAGGAGTTTCTTTAATTTATTTTTTATTCCTACCACCAAGTATATTTAATTCTGTTGTATTTGGTGTAACGTTTGGACTTTTATGGCTTTCTACTGTTCCACCAACGAACGGTTTAGTAGGGTACATTTTTGGAACAAAACACTTAGGTCTTTTATACGGTATCGTATTTGTTAGTCATCAGATTGGGTCTTTTCTCGGAGCTTATCTTGGGGGAGTTTTTTATGAGATGTATGGAAATTTTGATTATGCATGGTACGCATCTATCGCATTATCAATTTTTGCAGGCGTGATACATTTACCTATTATAGAGAAAACAATTGAAAGAGCTCAACCAGCATAAACTTAAATTTAATAAATATTTAGAAAAACTTTATCAGTCTAATAAGCCTCTTATTATCTATAAAGTTGACGGGGGTTATAATATTTATACAGATTTTTCAAAGAAGATAACGCTTAACAAAAATAATATTGCAAAATTTTTAAATACCTTTTCTTCGAAAAAATATAGAAAAGAAACTGACTTATATGTGGGATTTTTTGGTTATGAGATTTTATGTAGTCTTTTAAATTTATCTTTAAAAAATCAAAAAAAAATGAACTTCTACAAAGGTATTTTTTATAAGCCTGAAACATTAATAAAAATAAGAAACAAGATTATAATTCATTCAAATTTAAAAAAAGCAAAATTCAATAAAGTATTTCAAAAAACTAAAATTCTCAGCCCTTTCAAACTAAATATAGACTTTAATAAATATCAAAAAATATTTGATACATTTTCAAGAAAAATTAGAGAAGGAGAAACTTATCAAATAAAAATATGTACAAAATATAAGAATAGATCGACTATTAATTCAGTAAATTTCTTTTGGAAACTTATGAAGATAAACTCCTCGCCCGAATCATTTATGATAAGAGATAAAGATTATTCAATAGTTAGCTGTTCACCTGAAACTTTAATTCACAGGGTAGGCAATCTTATTACTACTAAACCTATTGCGGGAACCCTAAAAAAAAATAAATATACAACAAAATCTAAAGCTCTCAAATTCTTTAGAAATAACATCAAAGAGACTAAAGAACATAATATGATTGTTGATCTTGAAAGAAACGATTTATCTAGAATATGCAAACCAGGTACAGTAAAAATCAAAAAACAAAAATATGTGGAAGAATATAAGCACCTATATCACTACGTAACTAGCATTATTGGAAAATTAAATCAAAAAACATCTGTTAAAGAAATAATTAAGTCAATGATGCCAGGTGGATCTGTCATTGGTTGTCCTAAAATAAGAACATTGGAATTACTTAATTCGCAAGAAAAAGAGGATAGAAATATTTTTACTGGAAGTTTTGGATATATAAAATTTAATCAGGATATGCGGTTTAATATAATTATTAGATCAATTTTAAACTTTAAAAACAGATCAGAAATATCTGCAGCTTCTGGGGTTGTGTTGGATAGCAATTCAAAAAAAGAATTCAATGAAAACTTTATCAAAGCAAAATCACTTTTGGAATTATTTAAATGATTTATATTATTGATCATCAAGATTCATTTACATGGAACGTGGTTCACCAATTTTCTGAATTTGATGAAGTATATTGCTCAAATTACTTTGATATAAATAAAAATTTATTAGATAAATGTAACACGATTGTATTTTCTCCCGGACCAGGTTCACCAAAAGATTATCCAACATCTATAAAGATTTATAATAAATTCAAAGGAGCAAAAAAAATTATTGGTATCTGTCTTGGTTATCAATTGATCTTACACAGTGAAAATGGAAAGATTATTCAGCAAAAAAATATTTACCATGGTTTTCAATCGACTGTTAAAGTTACAAGCAATAATTCTATTTTTAAAAAAAATTCAATTTTTAAAGTTGGCAGGTACCATTCACTCAAGTTAAAAGAACCTTTTATGAAAGAAAAATTTAATATCACAATGAGATGTACTAAATCTGATATAGCAATGGGTTTCGAAAATACTCAAGATGATGTATATGGATTTCAGTTTCACCCAGAATCTTTTTTGACAAATAATGGTAAAATACTTATTAAAAAAATCTTATCAGCTTAAAAACTTTAAAGAAATTGAGTTTGATGATCTATGGAACAAGGATGGAGTTTTTACAACAATGTGGATCTATAATAAGCCACCTAAAATTCTTTTTTTTAAAACACACATTGATAATTTAATAAAATCATTAAAGGCTTACAATATCTATGATAAAGGAATAAAAAGTAAAATATTAAAATTAATAAATGAAAATATAGATAAAACCAAATCTTATAATCATTTACTCAGAGTTGCTTTAAATAAAAAAACTATTTCCATATCACTTAGAGATAGAGTTAAACCTAAGCAAAAATTTGGTATTAAATTAGTCCACTATGAAAGAGTGAAACCTGAATATAAAAATTTAAAATATAAAAAAATACTAGGTTACTTATCGAAAATGAATACATCAAAACAAGACATTGCTTTATGTGTAAATAATAAAATATTTGAAACTGGAACTTCAAATTTATTATTTGTTAAAAAGAACAAAATTTATTCAGCAAAAAATAAATATTATAGAGGAGTAAACCTTAAATTTTATGAAAAAAAATTTAATATTATTAAAAAAGATATTTATCTAAAAGAATTAAATCAATTTGATGAAATCTTGCTAGTTGGTTCTGGCAAAGGTGTTGTTTCTACAAGTTATATTGTAGATAGAAATTGGAAGAGAAGAAAAAGCAAAATATTTAATTCAATGTACAAAACTTTTGAAAAAGAGTTTAAAAAAGAAAAATATATTTATATTTAAAAAATGAGAGATCCCAATAATCCATGTTTATTTTGCAATATATCCAAAAATGATTTCGAACTAGAAAATGAATTGGCTTATGCTAGTTATGATACTTACCCAGTTTCAAAGTATCATGCTTTAATTGTTCCCAAAAGACATGTAGAAAATTATTTTGAACTACATAATGAGGAAGTCCTTGCTTGTGATGCACTTCTAAAAGAACTTAAAAAAATACTTGAGTATAAAGATAATACAATTGAAGGATTTAATGTTGGATCAAACTCTGGTAAAACTGCAGGACAATCAATTAATCATTGTCATATTCATCTGATTCCAAGAAGATCGGGAGACGTTGAAAACCCACAAGGTGGCGTAAGAAGCGTAATTTCCTCCAAACAACATTATGTGCGTAAAACCAAATAATAATTACAATTATAAGCTGTTGAAATGTCATTATATCGCGGTTGATCTATTTAAATAAGTGTACTAGAAATCTTATGCGGAAGGAACAAATTCACAATGATATCTACTAATCCATTTTTAATACTTGCAGAGACAGTACCACCATTTTTGATGCAATCTTTTGTTATTTTAATGGGTTTACTAATTTTAATTGGAACAGTTATGGATATTATTCATAAAAAAAATGTGAAGTATTTCTTTAACAATGCAAAAAAAGCAAAATTATCAGCTACAAAAACCTTATCAACAGGAGAGAGAATATCTGTGATTTCAAAAACTATAGCAAGCGACATTGCTACTACATCAGAACTTGGAGCAGGTAAAAGAAGAGTGGCGCATGTAATGGGAATGTATGGAACAATTTTGTTTTGGATTGGATCAGTTGTGATGATATTTTTTTATACTACCCCAAATTCAGTAACACCTGCTTTTTGGCCAATCATCTGGCATGTTGGTGCGGCTTTAACAGTTCTAGGTGGAGGTTGGTTTTGGTTTTTTTTAAGAGTTGATGTCTACTCCGAAGCTCAGCCATGGTATAGAATTATCCAAGCTGACTTATTTGTACTTGCATTGATTGCATCCTCATTGTTTGGATTAATTTGGTCATATCTTCAATCTTTAAACTTGCAAGGCAGATGGGATGATTTTGTATTTTTAGCTTTATTTATAGTTGCAAATTTAGTTTTATTTGGTGGTGTATATTGGTCTAAATTTGCTCATATGTTTTACAAACCGGGTGCCGCTTTACAAAAAAATTTAGCGGAAGCTGATGGATCTAGAGATAATCTTCCTCCTGAAGCTGACGCTCCTGAGCAATTTGGCCTAGGTATAAAAAGAGAAGAGCCAAAACATTATTAATATGATAGAGAATTCAAAGGAGAAAATATAAATTATGTCAACTTTTGTGTACATGACCAGATGTGATGGCTGTGGTCACTGTGTGGATATATGTCCATCAGATATTATGCATATTGATGAAACTATAAGAAGAGCGAAAAATATTGAACCAAACTTTTGTTGGGAATGTTACTCATGTGTTAAAGCATGCCCGAACCATGCAATTGATGTAAGAGGATATGCAGATTTTGCTCCAATGGGTCATAGTGTAAGAGTTAGAAGAGAAGAGGAAAAAGGAACTATTTCATGGAGAATAAAATTTAGAAATGGAACTGAAAAGAATTTTGTGTCGCCGATAACTACTAAGCCTTGGGGTAAATTTATTCCAAAATTAGCTGAGGGAGATAAGCCCAATCAAGGAGAAATTAATTCTCAAATATTATACTCAGAACCAGAGGGATTAAATACAAATAAAGAATTACCAAAAGTAGATAAGAGTGCTTTTAAAAAAGGGGTTTATTATTAATGGCTAGAAAAACTATAGTAGAAAATTGCGATGTTTTAGTTGTTGGTGGAGGAATGGCTGGAACTGGTGCAACTTTCGAGGCTAGACATTGGGGTAGAGATTTAAAAATAGTTTGTGTTGAAAAAGCAAATATAGATAGAAGCGGTGCAGTTGCTCAGGGACTTTATGCAATCAATTGCTACATGGGAATGCAATGGGGTGAAAACCAACCTGAGGACCATGTAAGATATGCAAGAAATGATTTAATGGGATTAGTCAGAGAAGATTTAGGATATGACATGGCTCGTCACGTAGATTCAACTGTTCATATGTTTGATGAATGGGGTTTGCCAATGATGAAAAATAAAGAGACAGGTAGATACCAAAGAGAAGGTAAATGGCAAATAATGATACATGGCGAAAGTTATAAACCAATTGTTGCAGAGGCAGCAAAAAAATCTGCAGATAAAATTTACAACAGAATAATGATCACCCATCTATTAATGGACGAAAATAATGAAAATAGAGTTGGTGGAGCAGTTGGATTTAACATGAGAACAGGTGACTACCACGTATTTAAGTCAAAAACAGTTATTGTTGCTGCTGGAGGAGCTTCACATATTTTCAAACCTAGAGCTGTGGGTGAGGGAATGGGAAGAACTTGGTACGCTCCATGGAGTAATGGATCGGCGTATGCATTACCTATTGCTGCTGGAGCTAAAATGACTCAAATGGAGAATAGAATTGTTCTATGTAGATTTAAAGATGGGTATGGACCGGTTGGCGCTTATTTCTTACATTTAAAAACATATACACAAAATGCTAACGGTGAAAATTATGAGAAAAAATGGTACGAAAAAACCAAAGAATTAGTTGGAGAGTATATTGATCATCATCCTACTCCTACATGTTTACGTAACCATGCTTTCATCCAAGAAACAATGGCCGGTGGTGGACCAATTCATATGGTGACGAAGGAAGCATTCCAAGATCCACACTTAGAAACAGTTGGATGGGAAAATTTCTTAGGTATGACAGTTGGACAAGCAGTTGTATGGGCTTCACAAAATATAGATCCAAAGTACACAAACCCTGAGTTAACAACATCGGAGCCTTATGTTATGGGTTCTCACGCCACGTGTTCAGGAGCATGGGTGAGTGGACCAGAAGATTTATCTCCACCTGAATATTTCTGGGGATACAACAGAATGACAACAATTCAAGGCTTATTCGGTGCTGGGGATACTGTCGGTGGAAGCGCTCATAAATTCTCATCTGGATCATTTACTGAAGGAAGACTAGCTGCAAAAGCTGCTGTAAAATATATAGAAGATCAAAAGGCAAATGATATTGAAGTAAGTGATAAACAATGTGACGATTTCAAGGAGGCTATCTATAAACCCTTAGAAAATTACACAGTAGGAAGAAATGAAATAACGGGTGGAACAGTTTCTCCGAGCTACATTTCTCCAATCCAAGGTTTACAAAGGCTACAAAAGATTATGGATGAGTATGTAGGCGGGATTAGCTACAATTACATGACGAACGAAAATACTCTTAAAAAAGGCCTTGAGCTACTTGCATGGCTTGAAGAAGACTTAGAAAATGTTGGAGCTGAGGATTATCACCAACTTATGAGAGCTTGGGAGCTAAAACATAGAACAATTACATCTCAATGTGTAACAGAGCATACTTTGTTCAGACAAGAAACTCGTTGGCCAGGTTATTATTATCGAGGGGATTATATGAAATTAGATGATGAAAATTGGCATTGTCTCACCCTATCTAGAAGAGACCCTAAAACTGGGAAGTTTACTATGGAAAAAGCACCTGTTTATCACATAGTTGATGAAAAAGAGAAAAAAGAAGCTTCTTAAATTCAACAGATCATATAAATGGCTTTATTAGATAAATCCGATGAGGAAATTATTAAAATAGCTGAACCTATTTGGGCAAACCTAGTTAAATCATCAAATATAAAAGATTACGGTGGATTTACAAGGGATCTGTCATCACAAATGATGTATGGAGCTAATGAGGTTGAACTTGGCAAACAATGGGCAGGAAATAAATTGATTTCGAGTTTAACTGAAGGATGTGAAGCCATAGGGTGTCTAAGAAGAGGTTTATATATAACTATCTTATATAAACAGACTAGCACTGAGATACCAGGTGACTTTCTTGGAAGATTAGTTCTTGGAGAAGAAGGAGAAGAGATAAAAGTCTTCGGGGCAACTATTTTCTAAACAGATAAAATAATATTTGCATTTATCACAACCTGTGGTATTCCGCGAGTATGTTTCAAATAATAAATAATAATTTAAAAAAATTACTATTATTCTTTGAAAATCAATTAAGCAAAATAATTAAATCTTTTTTATACCTTTTTATCTTCTTTGCTTGGGGTATTATAATCCTTAGCACAGCCCAAAATTTTATCTAAAAATATTCATATTTATTGACTTTGTATTCTTAGAGGAATAGTTACTTCATATGGAGTATTTTCTTCCAATAGCACAAGTTGAAATTAATTTACTTTTTATCTTCGGTTTAAGTTTAGTAGTAGGAATTTTGTCTGGCTTATTCGGGGTCGGCGGTGGATTTTTAATGACCCCTTTTTTAATTTTTTTAGGTGTTCCACCTATTTATGCTGTACCTAATGAAGCAAGTAACATTCTTGGAACTTCTGTTTCAGGTTCTACAACACATTATCTTAAAGGGACACTTGATTATAAAATGGGTTTCATGATTGTAATTGGTGGGATAGTAGGAACAGTTCTAGGAATTATAACTTTTTCATATTTTAAAGATATTGGAAAAATTAATGTGGTTATTTCTCTTGCTTATATGTACATCCTCGCAATTTTAGGAACTTTTATGTTAATTCAAGGTGTTTCAGAAATTGATAAAGCTAGAAAAAAAATTACTGAGAGAAAAAAATTACATAAACACTATTGGATACATGGATTACCTTTGAGAATGCGTTTTAAAAAATCTCAACTTTATGAAAGTGCGTTTACCCCAATTATAATTGGTTTAATTGTTGGTTTCATAGCAGCAATTATGGGAATTGGAGGTGCTTTTATACTTGTTCCTGCAATGATTTATTTAATTGGAATGCCAACAAGGTTGATACCAGGTACATCTCTCTTTGTAACTATCTTTGTTAGTGCAATTGTAACAATTCTCCATGCATTAAATTATGGAACTATAGATTTAATTTTAGTTTTTGTTTTAATTTTAGGATCAATAATTGGAGTACAGTTTGGACAAAAAATTGGTGAAAAAATTGACAGTTCAGAATTCAAAACTATTTTAGCAATTCTTTTGCTTTTAGTAGGTATAGCAATTGCTTATGATACGTTTATTAAAGATGAAAATTCAATAAATACTGTTGTAAATACAAGTCATAATTTTGGAGCTTTAAGTAAATTTATATTAAACTTTTCTAAAGATATGCCAATTTTTTATGGTCTTACATCTGTATTACTAGCAGTAGTGCTAGGAGTTGGTGCTGCAATGATTAGAAGAGTTTATTCTAATTGGAATGATGCAAGATTAGCTAAACTTAAAAAGTAACTAGGCGCTTCTATACAATTTAGTCATAACAAATTCTTTATGGCCTAAAGCTTCTGCACAAGTTAACCTTCCATTTGCAACTCTTAAGGTTGATTTAATTAACTCGTCTCCTGCTTGACTTAAATTCATCTCTCTAGATAGAATTTTTGATACATCAACATCAATGTGTTCACTCATAGTTTTGGCTGTGAGTGGGTTTGCAGTTAATTTTATTACAGGTTCAATTGGATTCCCGATTATATTTCCTTGCCCGGTTGGAAATAGATGGATATTAAAGCCGCCTGCAGCTTGTAAAGTAACACATTCAGCTGCCGCTGATGAAGTGTCCATAAAGTATAAACCAGCTCCTTTTGTTGGTTCTTCTGCAGGTTCTAAAACATCTATAAATTGACATCCACCAATCTTTTGAAAGTTTCCAAAAGCTTTTTCCTCAATAGTGGTCAATCCACCAGCTATGTTTCCTGCTGTAGGTTGACTTTCTGAAAGGTCATCAGTTGCCTCTTTAAGAATAAAATCATTGTAATCGTTCCAGGTTTTTTTGAATTTTGCTTGTGCCTCAGGTGTTTTTCCTCTTTTCTCACAAACTGTCTCAGCACCTGTTAGTTCAGAAGTTTCTCCAAAACATAAATGAACACCTAGTGGCTCTAATTTATCCATAAGGTTACCAACCGTTGGATTAGAAGCTAATCCAGATGTTGTATCAGACTCACCGCATTTAACTGAAATCCATAAATCGCTCATTGGACATTCCTCTCTTTGTTTTTCAGATGCCCACATTGAAAATTCTTGTGCTTTTTTTGATACTTTTGCAATTGTATCTATATCACCCACACCTTCTATACTAAAACCCTCAACTGGTTTCCCTGTAGTTGCAATCGCATCAACAATTCTTTTTGTCCACTTAGGCTCAATCCCTATAACTATTACTGCTGCTACATTTGGATTTTTTCCTGTTCCGATCATTGTTCTAAAGTGTAGTTCTAAGTCAGCTCCAAATTGTAATCGTCCATAAGAGTGAGGTAAAGCTATAGTGCCTTTAATATTATTTGCCACAGCTTCAGCACAAGCATTTGAAATATCATCGACAGGAAGAATTATAACATGATTACGTGTTCCAGCTCTTCCGTTTTCTCTTTTATACCCTAAAAAATTTTTTGGAATTTCCATATATTACCACTTTTTCGTTTTTACATTATGAACATGAACATGCTCGCCTTTTTTAATATTTTTTACTACTTTTCCAATATCATGTCCGTATTTTAAAATTGTATCCCCTTCATTTAAGTCAACCATCGCAATTTTATGACCTAAAGGTATTTCGTCTTTTGATTGAATTGAGACAGATTTGTCGTTCTCCATAATCCAGCAGTTACAATCTTGATTTGGTGTTATTTTTTCAATAACTATAACACCTACATTGTCTTTCTCATCGTGAATTATTATATCTGTATTAGACATTGTGACGATTTCTTTATTTGAAATTTGAACAATCTTATATATTAATCGTTCACTTTAACAATTAAAAAAAGAATTAAGAAAGGCTGCATTATGACTAAAATGACTACAGAGGAAGCATTCATAAAAGTTCTTCAAATGCACGGAATTGAACACTCGTTTGGAATTATAGGATCAGCTTTTATGGCAATATCTGATTTATTCCCAAAAGCAGGAATTACATTTTGGGACGTTGCTCATGAGACTAATGGAGGACTAATCGCAGATGGATACACAAGAGCCACTGGAAAAATGTCAATGGTTATTGCTCAAAATGGGCCAGGAATTACTGGATTAGTTACACCTATTAAAACAGCTTATTGGAACCATACACCATTATTATTAGTTACACCTCAAGCTGCAAATAAAACCATGGGTCAAGGTGGTTTTCAAGAAGTAGAACAGATGAATTTATTTAAAGACATGGTTTGCTATCAAGAAGAAGTAAGAGATCCTTCAAGGATGGCTGAAGTACTAAATAGAGTAATTGAAAAAGCATTTAGAGGTTCAGCGCCAGCACAAATAAATGTACCAAGAGATTATTGGACACAAGTAATAGATATTGAGTTACCACCAATTGTAAGATTTGAGAGACAAGGTGGGGGAAAAGAAGCAATTGAAAAAGCTGCGAAACTTTTATCAGATGCCAAATTCCCGGTAATATTATCAGGAGCGGGTGTAGTAATTGGAAATGCAATTGATGAATGTAAAAAGTTAGCAGAAAAGTTAGATGCTCCTGTATGTAATGGTTATCAACATAATGATAGTTTTCCTGGAAGCCATCCTTTAGCAGTAGGCCCATTAGGATATAATGGATCTAAGGCTGGAATGGAGCTAATTTCAAAAGCTGATGTTGTTTTAGCTTTAGGAACAAGACTAAATCCATTTTCAACATTGCCTGGATATGGAATTGATTATTGGCCAAAAGATGCAGCTATAATTCAGGTTGATATGAACCCTGATAGAATTGGGCTTACAAAAAAAGTGACAGTTGGTATATGTGGGGATGCCAAGATGGTTTCACAGCAAATCCTAGAAAAACTTTCGCCAACAGCTGGAGACAAAGGAAGAGAAGAAAGAAAAAATCAAATTCATCAAACAAAGTCAGCTTGGTTACAAACACTTACAAGTTTAGATCACGAGGATGATGATCCAGGCACTGTTTGGAACAAAGAAGCACGAGAAAGAGACTCAGATAGAATGTCACCTAGACAAGCTTGGAGAGCAATACAAGCTGGTATGCCTGAGAACGTAATTATTTCAAGTGATATTGGAAATAATTGTGCAATTGGAAATGCATATCCAACTTTTGAAAAACCAAGAAAATATTTGGCACCTGGTTTGTTTGGACCATGTGGATATGGTTTTCCTTCCATACTTGGAGCTAAAATAGGATGCCCTGATACTCCTGTAATAGGATTTGCTGGAGATGGTGCTTTTGGTATTAGCATGAATGAAATGAGCTCATGTGCTCGAGAAGAATGGCCTGCAATTACTATGGTTATATTCAGAAATTATCAATGGGGTGCAGAAAAAAGAAATTCTATTCTATGGTTCGATGATAATTTTATCGGAACAGAACTGGATCCAGAATTAAGTTATGCTAAAGTTGCAAACGCCTGTGGATTAAAAGGAGTTGCGGTAAAAACAATGGAAGAAACAACAGCAGCAATAAAACAATCATGTGAGGACCAAAAAAAAGGAATTACAACATTCATTGAAGTTATTTTAAATCAGGAACTAGGTGAGCCATTCAGAAGGGACGCAATGAAAAAACCAGTCCAAGTTGCAGGTATTAACAAAGGTGATATGAAACCTCAAAAAGGGTTAAACTAAAATACAATCAAAATATTTGCTATACTTATTTAAACTATAATTCTATATAATAGGGATTATGTCACATAATGATGTAAAAATTGGATCAAACAGAAGTTTTGGTATTGTTTTTTTTGTAGTCTTTTTTTTGATTTCATTCTATCCATTGTTTAATGATGGATATATCAGATTATGGTCATTAATAATTTCAATCATTTTTTTGTTTTTGGGACTTATAAATTCAAATTTATTAAATCCATTAAATAGATTATGGTTTAAGTTTGGTCTTTTAATAGGGAAAATTATTTCCCCGATAGTAATGGGATTAATATTTTTTTTGGTAGTAACTCCAATAGGAGTTTTTATGCGTCTTTTGAATAAAGATCTGCTTAATTTAAAAATGAGTAAAAATAGCACTTATTGGATAAAAAAATCTGGTCCTAAAAGCAAAATGAAAAATCAATTTTGAAAATAGATGAGCTTTATAAAAGAGTTTTGGGAATTTTTAAAAATAAGAAAGAAATATTGGCTTATTCCAATTATAATAGTGCTAGTTATGTTTGGCGGTTTAATCGTACTTAGCCAAGGATCAGCTGTCGCTCCTTTTATATATACAATTTTTTAGTGAGTTCAATTTTAGGAATATCTGCTTTTTATCATGACAGTGCAGCGTGTATTCTTATAAATGGTAAAATAGTTGCAGCAGCACAAGAGGAGCGATTTACTAGAAAGAAACATGATCCAGGGTATCCACAGAATGCTATTAATTTTGTATTAAATTATGCTAATTTAAAATTAAGCGAAGTTGATCAAATTGTTTTTTTTGAAAAACCTTTCCTAAAATTTGAAAGATTACTAGAAACTTACGTTGCTTTTGCACCCAGGGGTTTTACATCATTTGCAAAGGCTATGCCGTTATGGATAAAGGAAAAACTTTTTCAGAAAAATCTTTTATTTAATAAGCTCAAAGAGCATGACAAAGATTATATTTTAGATACAAATATTTTTTTCTCTGATCATCATTTAAGCCATGCAGCGAGTGCTTTTTTTCCATCACCCTTTAATGAGGCAGTAGTATTAACTGCTGATGGAGTAGGTGAGTGGGCAACCACAACTGTTGCAGTAGGAAAAGATAATAAATTAGAAATAAAAAAAGAAATACATTTCCCACATTCTCTTGGTCTACTTTATTCAGCTTTTACATATTATACAGGATTTAAGGTAAATAGTGGTGAATATAAATTAATGGGTCTAGCACCTTATGGAGATCCAATTTACATTGATAAAATAAAGGAATTAATTGACATCAAAGAAGATGGAACTTTTAGGATAGATCAAAAATATTTTAATTACGCTACTGGACTTACAATGACTGATAAAAAATTTGATGAGTTTTTTGGTCAAAAACCACGTAATCCAAAAAATGAGAAAATATCTCAATTTCATATGGATATTGCAGCTTCAATCCAAAAAGTAACAGAAGAAATATTAATTAAATTAGCTAGATCAATACGAAATGAATACAATATTTCAAATTTATGTCTAGCAGGCGGTGTTGCATTAAACTGTGTGGCAAATGGGAAAATTCTTGAAGAAAAAATATTTGATAATATCTGGATCCAGCCTGCTGCGGGTGACGCTGGAGGATCTTTAGGTGCTGCTTTAGCACTTTGGCATATAGAACAATCTAATGAAAGAACTGTGAATTTAGATGATGATATGCAAGGATCATATTTAGGAACAGAGTTTAGCCAAGATGAAATTGAAAAAGAATTGAGAGGCATAGGTGCAAATTTTGAAAAACTAAAATATGAAGATTTAATAGATAAAACCTCAGAATATTTATCGAAAGAAAATGCAGTAGGGTGGTTTCAAGGCAGAATGGAATTTGGCCCAAGGTCTTTAGGTGCAAGATCAATTCTTGGTGATCCCAGATCAGATAAAATGCAAAAAAATTTAAATTTAAAAGTAAAATATAGAGAAAGTTTTAGACCTTTTGCGCCATCTGTTTTAAGAGAAGATTTGTCAGAATGGTTCGAGATAAATATTGATACACCCTATATGCTTCTAGTTTCCAAAATAAATCCAAAAAAGAAAATTGAAATGACTAAAGAGCAAAGTAAACTCTTTGGAATTGACAAATTAAATATTAAAAGATCTTTAATTCCAGCAGTCACCCATGTAGATTATTCTGCAAGAATTCAAAGTGTAAATAAAAAAACAAATAGACGTTATTACGATTTAATTCAAAAATTTAAAGAAAGAACAGGCTGTCCCGTATTAGTAAATACGTCATTTAATGTTAGAGGCGAACCAATTGTAAATACTCCTACAGATGCTTTTAAATGTTTTATGGGCACAGAATTAGATTATTTAATAATTGGAGATTGTATTTTAGATAAATCTAAACAGGATCCAAAATTTAAAAAAGATTATACAACTAAATTTGAATTAGACTAGTGTATCACATGCTCAAATTTTTAAGAATTTCTTTTGCTATTATATTATGTCCATTTTTGTTCCAATGTGCATCGCATTGAATGTGATTTCTTTTATAATTTTTTAAACCGGAGTTGAGTAAATTAAATTTAATTGTTGTATCAATAAATTTAATTTGATTTTCATCAGACCAGTTTTTTAGTAACTTATAATGTTCACTACTATATAAATTGGTTTCTTCTAATATCTCAATTGCTGATGGGTAATATACTAAAGTTAAACTAATATTTTGTGAAACAAGAAAATCATTTATTTTTGAAAGATAAAAAAGCACTTTTTCTTTTCCTTCGTTTACCCAAGGTTTTTCTTGTATTTTTTTATCAAATCCATAACTAAATCTCTCATAATCTAAGTAATTTTTAAAATTAGATATCTTGTTTTTATTTTTTAAACAATTAAGTGATCTATCATGCGCATTACTGGTAGAAAATATTTCATAAAACTTAAATATGAATGAATTTTGTTTAAAATAATTTTTAAATATATATTTAAAATTTCTCCTAGCATTTTCTTCATCTGAATTCCATTTTCTCACAATATTTCCATTTTTATCTTCTCTATAAAACACGCCTTCGTCTTGAATATCTGAGGTATCAACAAATAAATAAATAGTATGAAATTTTAATTTTTTTTCATTTATGAAATATTTTAATTTTTTGTAGTATATTGATGGAGAATAACTAACATAAGCAAGATTTAAAAAATTATAGCTTTTATTATTATGTATTAAATTACCAATAAAATGATCATCGTAATTAATACCTGAACCATAAACAAAAGAGTCACCCATAAATCCTATTGAAGGTTTATTTTTATCGATTTTATAACTCTTCCCTGTTCTCATCCCATATTTGTTGGTTACTACTTGATATTTTGTATCACCCCAAAATTCAGGAAGATCAATATTGTTGGAAATCTCGTGATGAAATTTCTCTGATTTCAAGGAGTAATTTTTGGTGCTTCCAATTTTTTTTTTAATAGTATTAGGCAATATTAAATTGATTAATAAATCAAAAATAAATACTAGTAAAATAATTGATATAAACGTTTTAAGAAATTTCATTAGAAGATTATATTTTCCTAATTTAATAAATGTATATATAATATTCAAATAATATTATCTATGGATGTAAAATTAGACAAATGGTTTAGACCCAAAATTGATAAAGAAGTTTTAAAAGAACTTTCTAAGAAATCAGACATTAAGGGAATAGTACATGTTACTATTTATTTTAGTTTTTTAATTTTAACAGGATACTTTGCATTCATTAATTGGGGAACCTGGTGGTCTTTATTTTGGTTTTTTGTATATGGAAATATCTATTGTTTTAGTAATCCAATATGGCATGAAACTGGACACAAAACTGCTTTTAAATCAAAACTTCTCAATGAAATTTTTTATTACATATCCTGCTTTATGGCCTACTTTGAGCCAACTAGATGGAAATATACACATTTCGTGCATCACGGTAATACATATTCTACAAAAGATCCATATGATCATGAGATCGAATACAACAATGATGTTAGAAAAACACCATTTAAATTTTTAATTAATATTATTCCATTTGCACAATTAATTTTTTTTAAAAATAGTATTGCGTTCGAAGTAATCCAACATGCTTTTGGAATGAGAACAAAAGTTTTGATGGAAAGTATTCCAGTAAATGCCAGACCAAGAGCAATTTTTATCTCTAGAATTTATGTATTAATATGGATTTTAATAATTGCATGGTCATTGATTATAAAATCATGGTTACCAGCTCTATTTATTTTATTGCCTCATTTTTATGGAAAAACTCTTCACAAGATTGTTTCTTTTACTCAACATGCAGGTTTGGCAAGAGATGCAAGAGACCATAGACTGTCAGCAAGAGACATAAAATTAAATCCAGTTTTAAGCTTTTTATATTGGAAGATGGAATTTCATTGTGTACATCACATGTTTCCAACTGTGCCAGCTTATAATTTAGAAAAATTACATTTTCATTTACAAGATCAGTTACCAGAAATTAAAAATGGATTATTTGAAACTTATAAAGAAATAATTCCAGCCATTAAAAAACAAAGAGATGAACCTAACTATCATTTAGATATTTCTTTACCAGAGCAACAAACTTCTTAATGTACAAAAATTATAAAATATGGTTATTTTTTGGTGCTGCAGTAATTTTTCTTTACTTAAGTGTAGGAAAATATGAAGAGTATAGTATTAAAAAATCTATTTCTGCCTGTGTTCTTGCAAAAAGTAAAATTAAAAAAGACTTGAGTCCTCAAGAAGCAAGAAAAGTTTGTGAAATCGAAATAAAACAAAGTAGGTAAAATTATTTATTGATGAAAAGTTTGTTTATTTTCAATTTATTTTTTTTACTTTTTTTTTATAATTTCGCTTTCGCTAAAACTAAATCTGAAATACGTTTTGAAAAAGATTTAATAAAAATTTCCAAATTAAATTCCTTTGTAGATGATAAAGGAAACCCTTATGACTTGGATGAAAATATTGACAAAGATAAAACTATTATTTTAATTTATACGCATGGAGGGTGGGGTGGACAAAGAAAATTAAACGGTTGTAATAGACCATGGAGTAAAATACCTCCCGTAATCTATCAATTAGATGGAACTTTAATAAAAGATTTAACTATAAAAACATATCAATTGTGCTCTGGTGTAAAAGGATGGACTCAAAATGATCAAGATAAATTTTGGGAGATGTACAATAAAAATAATCAAGATGTAAATAGCGTATTAGATCTTAAAGATAAAAATGGAATTCTTTTAATAGACAAAAATAAGGACAATCAAAAAGCTAAAGTGATGAAGTTAAAAATTGACGAATTTAAAAAAAAAGGTTTCAATAATATTATATTATCTGGACACTCTGCGGGTGCGTATGGTTCTTTTATATTAAAATCAAATTTTCCTGAGAAAATAAATGGAGTAATTTCTCTTCATGTAGGTTTTGGCGGTAAATTTGCAAAAGCAAAAAATCCAGACCAAGGTTGGATAAATTGGAGAAACTATAAAAAATCTCTTATTAATTGGTCTCAGTTAGGTGAGGTTATATTATTTACTCATGATAAAGATTGGGCTGATACAAGAAAGACTTTAAGTTTTATGAAAGAATTTGAAAATATTAAATTTTTTGATTTAAGTGATACGCAATGTAAAAAGAAAAAATTATTAGGTGACTACCATGGAATTGCTTTAACAAAATGTTTTGCAGAAAAGGATCCAAGAAGTAAAGAAGTAATTAGATATTTAGAAAAATTATTTTAAAGTAGACTTGGCAACCAAGTAGAAAATACAGGAAATAATATCATTATTATTCCATATATTATTCCTACTATTGTAAATAATGGAACTTCTTTAAATGCATTAGCTGGGTTTTCTTTTATTACTCCAGCAGCTGTATATATGCCGACGCAAACAGGTGGAGTTATCATTCCAATTCCTGCAAAAGCTACAAAAACAACATATAAATGAAGTAAGCTTTGATCAAAAGATAGTGTTAATGCTGCAAATATTGGAACAGTTAAATAAAATACTGGTACTATTTCAATAAAGGTTCCTAAGATTAAACAAATAGTTCCTAACATTATCCAAAATAAGTTTACACTTACGCCCATATCTGTGAAGTAAGTTATAATTTTTTGAGGTGCTTGAGTGTAAGTAAGAACAACACTTAAAAAAGTTGCTGTTGCAATAATTGAAAATATAACAGCAGTAATTATTGCCGTATCTTTTAAGCAACTCAGTAAAGATGAAAAAGTTAATTCTCTATAAATAAAAAAACCAATTGCTACAGCATAAACCCCTGCAATCGCTGCTGATTCTGATGGAGTTAAAAACCCTGCATATATTCCACCTAAAATTATAACTGGCGTTATCAAAGCTGGAAGTGCTGCAATAAAAGAACTTAATCTTTCCTTAAATGTAGCTTTTTTGTCAGCTCTAATATGTCTACATTTAAACAAAACTAATAGAACCATTAAAATTAAAAGTATAACTCCTGGTATAACTCCAGCTGCAAATGTTTTAGATACGGGGACATATGTAAGTGCACTAAATAAAATAGCAGCGTTTGATGGAGGTATTAAAGCTTCAAGTAATGCGGCTGATGCAGCCAAAACGACAACAAACGGGGTAGGATAACCTTGTTCAATCATTTTGGGCATCATGATTGTTCCTACTGCAGTAATTGCGGCTAATATAGATCCACAGAATGCTGCAAAGAAACCCATCGCGATAACCATTGCAACACCCAAGCCCCCAGGCCAATGTCCAACCAAAGTCGTTGCAAATCTTACAAGTCTAAGTGCTGCTCCACCTTTAAGCATCGCCATCCCACTAAAAATAAATAATGGTACAGCTATGAGCACATGCTTTGTTAAAGCCCCAAAAGATACTTGAATTAAAACAGACCAAGGAAGATTTAGTCCTCCGATAGCGGCTATAGAACTACCTAAACCAAATACTAAAAAAATTGGAACAGAAATTATTAGAGCTAATAAAGATAATATAGATGATAATGCAAACATCTAATTTCTTACTAAATTTATAATATTGTCGAATAGTAACTCTAATGAAGTCAGAGCTAATATTAAGAAACCAACAGGAAATGCTAAAAACATCCACCATATGGGAATGCTAATTTCAATTTCCATTACTTGACCTAAATTGAAATACATTATTGTTGCATCAAGACCTGCTTTAAAGAAAATACAGGCTGATATAAAAGCAATTATGTTTACCGTTAGAAACAAAATTTCCTTATTTTTTTTTGAGAGTAAAGGAGTTAAAAAATCAACTTTAATATGTTGTCCTTTCTTTAATAATGGACCTAATAATGGAAAGACTAACCAACTAACTAAAACAGGTGGTAACTCAATAAACCAAGCAAATCCTGTCCCAGTTATGAAACGTGTCGCTGCACTTAAAAATAAGGCAGCGACCATTATAAAAATAATTACCATTGCGAGAGCTAAAGAAGCCGAAGCTAAATAATTATTAACTGCTCGCAACGCTTTCATTTTTTTAGATTAAGCAAAATAACTGTTCTAATTATTTTTTGCGTAATCTTGTGCTGCTTTTAAAGCATCAGCATCAATCATTTTAGCCATAGCAGGCATAACTTTATCTTTCATTAGCTTATCAAATTTAGCTTTCTCTGCTCCTGAAAGGGTAGTTACGACACCACCTCTGTCTTGGAATTCTTTAAGAACAGTTTCACCATGATCCATAATTCTGTCTGTTGAAAGGGTTCCTACTTCTTTTCCAACATCCATAATTATTTTTTGTAAATCTGCAGGTAAACTATTAAACCAGGTAGAATTAGCCATAATATAAGCATCAGCATAATACTGGTAAGGCTTTTGAGCGTATTTTAAAAACTCCCACCAGCTATAAGCTTTTATACTTCCAGGAGGACTGTTAATTGTATCAATCATCCCAGATTGTAAAGCATTATAAACTTCACCAGTTTTTAAAGATACACGATTTGCACCAAGAGCATCCCACATAGGCTCTTCACTCTTAAGTAATCTTCTTGCCTTTAAACCTTTCATTGCATCAATACCTGTTAATTCTCTTGCGCTTGAAATTGACATTACTGGACCTACAGGATTGTACATAACTAATGTTGAATTAGTTTTTTTTGTTAATTCTCCCCAAATTTCTTTTCCTTTAGCAGAATTTTGGAAAAAACCCCTTTGTTGCTCCCAAGAATTAAATAGTCCTGGAAAAGAAGCAACATTAAAGTTCTTATTAATTGGTGGGAAACTTACAACACCAACAATTCCTCCTAATTCGACAGCTCCGGAAGTTACTGCACCCATGACTTCTCTAATTCCAAAAAGTTGTTTAGATGGATATACCTCTATTTTAAGTTTTCCATTTGCTCTTTTATTTACTTCATCTGCAAAAATTTGAGCATGTTTTGCGCTATGGTGTTTTGGGCTCCAGTGAACTGATAAACGCCCAACGATCTCTGCAAAAGCCGCAGTTGAAGATACCATAAAACAAGCAACTAAAAAAAAGCTTAATAAACTTTTTGATAAAGTTTTTATTATATTCATATTTTTCCTCTCTTTTTTTTAAATAATCTTATTATTTTGAGTCAATTAAAACAATCAAAATAAAACTACATAAATTTGAATAATAAGGTCTAAATGTTATATTAGTTGAAATCATGATTTACAAATTGTCAAAAAGCATTTGGGTGCTTTTTTTTGTGCTGTTATTTTCAAATTATTCCTACAGTGAGACTAAAATAGATGAAGCTATTGATAAAACTACAGATTTTTTAAAATCTATTTCAAAACGAGGATTAAACAAAAACCAAACTGCT
This sequence comes from uncultured Pelagibacteraceae bacterium, assembly GCA_902599665.1. Classification (GTDB taxonomy): domain Bacteria; phylum Pseudomonadota; class Alphaproteobacteria; order Pelagibacterales; family Pelagibacteraceae; genus Pelagibacter. Next base: position 30,248 of record CACKGK010000004.1, read on the forward strand.
GAATTTTTAAATAATTATGCAATCACTCTTAAAGATGAAAGAACAGATGGAGAAGTAACCTATATTTTTGATAGCGAGAGCTATAAAAGGTATAAGGATGGTAATGTTATATCCAAAGATGGATGGAGATTTTCAAATCTTGGAACCCTAAGGTTATTTAATGGTGATGTAAAACTTACCTGGAAAATAAAAATTGGAAAAGAAAATTTAATAGTTATCAAAACAAAATTTCAGCCTATTGGAAAAGAATATCCTTTTACTTATAAACTAAAGAAATTATTTTTTGAGGAGATTCAATGAATCCAACTGATATTTTATTAAGTATTGCAATCGTTGGAATATATACAACCATTTATGTTTATTTAAAATCTAAATATGATGATAATAAAACTATATTAAAGTTATTTGTTGTAGGATTTATCTACGCAACAATAATTACTGGTATCCTTTATTATTTGATAAAATTTATAGCATCATAAAAAATTCATATGAAACATAAATTAGAGTTAATTTATTTCAAAATGAGAGCACTAGCAGAAGCTCCTCGTTTATTATTTCATTATACCAAGATTGAATATGATGATCTCATGTCATGGGATTATTTTGATAAGGAATGGTCAGATGTAAAACCTAATATTCCCTTTAAACAATTACCTATGTTAATTGTAGATAAAAAACATGAGATTTGTCAAAGTATGGCAATAATGACATTTATAGAAAATTTAGCAGGCATTAATATTACTGACCCAATATTAAATGCTAAAGCAAATGCTATTATGCAGAGTGCACAGGAACTTTTTATGCCTCTTAACCCAACAGTAAATTTTGCAATAGGTGAGAAATTTATAAAGAAAAAAGATGACATGATGCCATTTTTATTGTCAAGATTTGAAGATCTTGAAAAAGCCATGAAGAATAATGATAAAAAATTTTTTATCTATGAAGAGCCTAGAGCATGTGATTTTGTTGCGTTTCATCATTTAGATTTATCTAAAATGCTTGATCCCTCAATAATAAAAAAATTTCCTAGGTTAGAAAAATTTCTGGAGGACATAATGTCTATCGAAAATGTTAAATCTTATTTGGATAAACGTCCTGAATTGATTGATGTAAGTGTTGAACCAAAATTAATAATTGATGGAGTTCCACATCCAACAGGAGTTAAAAAAACCTAATTTTTAATAGTTGATTGCGTTATATAAAATTTCTATTATAACTTTCTGGAATTTATGGCGGGGTAGCTCAGTTGGTTAGAGCGCGGGACTCATAAGCCCGAGGTCAGTGAAAACATCCCTTAACTTTACAATTCTTAATATTACAAACATGTTATCTTCACCTGTAAGTTAATATTAATTCTACTAATAAAAGATAATTGTGACAGAGGTGTGACAGAGATTTCGCAATTTATTTACATTAAATTTATTTATCATAACAACCAGATGCAACAGAAGGCTTACCTTCATCTAAGCCTCTGCAAAATATATATTTGTCAGCAGCATCAGGAAAAACAAACAACAAAGAAACTAAAAACAAGATTAAAAAGAATATTGCTTTAGCCCAATTTCTAATTCCATCTTTTAGTGTAGGAACTTCTCCAGTATCTAGATAATTTTTTAGGTAATTAGATTTTAGTTCTCTAAAATCATCTAATATAGAATAAAAAAAGGCACCACCTGTCATTATCATTAATGGCCATTTAATAATATTAGTGTCTATGAATTTGTAAATTAGAACTATAATAACTAATCCTATTAATATTTGTATAGCTAGTGTTGTTTCAGTGATTGGTTTTCTCATAAATAACATATTATAATAACATCAAAACATCATTCTTATAAGGAGTTCTATTAGTGTTCTATAGCCATTTAAATAATAGTGTTATTCGGAGTAATCTTGAAATGTAGTGAGTAAATATAACTCACAATATTCTACAAATGTTCAGTTATGGAATTTAAACTGTATCTATATAATATATAACAAGGTCTTAAGAGAAGACATCAGTTAAATATCTTCTAAATAATCTTTAACACAATGATGTTGTGTATTGTTTATCTCCTTTTTAAATATCTTTTACATATTGTTAAATAAGTTGCTTAAGGGACATATGGCTAGGTGTGTCTATAGTAGACCCCTCACTTAAACATACTAAAAGCATTGATAACAAATACTAAACAATACAATTTACACCATCTTATTTATGTCTAAAAACAACAATATTATTATTAACAATGAAACTACTATTACATGTATTTCTATTGTTGTTCTTTCCCCTTGTTGCTTTAGCTGTTGAAAACAAACTTCCTTTTAAAAAAGCATACTTAGAAAAAACATACCAATTGGATAATGGTAATATCATTTACATTGAACAGTATGAAAGAGGGGATAGGATTTGGGAAAAAGATATTTCAACAGGAGAAATAAATAATATCTCATTTGTTTGGAGTTTTATTGCTTTAGCAAAGCGGTGCGAAGGTGTTGAAGAAGAAGATATCTACTTCGCAGCAAATTTAGAATACTATTTAGGTGGTGGCAGCAATATTGATAATCCTCAAATAAGAGTGTTTTCATTACATGACCCTAGTCCATGGGTGGATAGTGCTTTAGGTATAGTACCTAATATGGAGTGGACAAAGGACATTTGTATATTCTATGATTAACTAATGAAAAAGCTACTCATCATTTTAATGACACTACTTGTTTATTTTCCTGCTTATGCATCAGCTGAAATTAAAAATTTTAAATGTGTAAAATTACTGCATTTTATGCAAGAAGATGAAAAGCTAAGAGCTTTTTTTGGTGATGAAGTTGGTAGCTTAATTCTAGAATTAGTTCCTATGGGAACTTTTGACCAATGGGGCTCTAATAGTTATGGAAAAGCAACTTTTGTTTATAATGGAAAAAAACATGAATTCAATCTTCATGCCGAAGGAGGAGACAGGTTGGGAGGTACTTATGCAGAAGGAATTTATTATAATAGAATAGATAAAGAATATGCTAAGAGAGATTTTAACAAAGATTTAAAACTTAAAGATAAGATAGGTAGATTAGTTAAATTAAAATTCATTAAATTTGAGCCTGATTTTAAAAATAAAAAATTTCATAATCTAATTATTACAGAAACATATAATCTAGAAACATTAGAGTCTCATAGAAATAAAGCTGAAATAGTAGTTGATAATTTTGTATGCAACTAGTTTACATTCATTTTTAGATAAATTTATTAAGCAATATATATATCCTGTATACACCCCCTATGGCTCATATGTACCTCTTAATTAAGTTTAGTAATAAGATTGTTAATCTTTAAATGAGTATATCTCATTAATTGTCTAACATCCTTATGACCCGATATAAGACTTACTTCTGGTATTGATAATCCTTTTTCAAAAAACCTTGATATAGCTTCATGTCTTAAGTCATGAAAATGTAAATCAACAATACCTGCATTCTTAATCATTCTGCTCCAACTAAGTCTTACAGCATTACTACTGATAGAGTAGGGAAGTTTAGACTTATTTATTATTTCTCTTACCTTTGATGTTAATGGTATTTTCCTAGAGTTACCATTTTTAGTTTCAGCTAAGAAGATATGATTATCTTTAACATCATCATTTGTAATAGATAATATTTCACTTTTTCTCATCCCTGTTTCAATAGCAAGCTCAATGATATTGTTCATATTATTATTTTTAAAGTTATGATTTAGAATATATTTAAGCTCGTTATCATTTAACCTTCTTTCTCTTGGGGGATTACAATTAGGTTTTTGAATGTTAGATAATGGATTATGAGTTATTGGGTAACACCATTGTTTAATAGCAGTGTTATAAATATGATGGAGTAAAGACAAATCGTACCTACAAGTTCTATTACCATCCTTAATTCTCTTATTTTTAAACTTTATAAAGTCTTTAGTATTAAGTTTATAGATTTTCTCATTAACCAAACCTTCTTTAAGCAATCTATTTAGTCTTTGCTGTTCTCTGTCTTTACCTTTTTTAAGAGGAGTTATTTCTTGTAAATATCTATCGATGAGGTTCTTTAATGAGAGGTTTTTATTTAAAGTTTGAAGATGATTTCCTAGCAAAATCTTGTTCTCATAATAAGCAGAAAATCTTCTAGCATGGCTTAGTCTATTAAATGATTTTGTTATTTTTTGTCCTTGAACTCTTACTTGAACTTGGTATTTATTACCTCGTTTTCTAATTGATGACATTTTTTCTCCTGTGTTTGTGACAGGCTTGTGACAACACTTGTGAAATGTTACAATTAATTAAGAATGGCGGGGTAGCTCAGTTGGTTAGAGCGCGGGACTCATAAGCCCGAGGTCAGTGGTTCGATCCCACTTCCCGCTACCATTAATCAAATTTTCTTAAAAACTCAGGATCAATGTGTATTACGTAATTTTCTAATGCATTTGAAACAGCTGTTTCTTCCATTAATGATAAAAAAGCAATTTCTCCTAGCAACTCAAAAGCTTTCATGAAGGCTTCATCCCCTTCGTATTTTAAAACATTTTTTGTTTCCTCAAAACAAACGGTTCCCAAAATATATTGGACGTAATCGGCCACTGCAATCTCATGTTTTGTAAATTTACTTTTTGGAATATTAAATTCTTCTTTTAAAGCTGAATGATGAGCCATTGCAGAAAATGCCCATCTTACGAGAACTATTTTGTCTCTTTCCGAAGTTTTTTGCATTAGACAATTTGCAAATTTATTAGAATTTTATCCAGCAAGTGAAGTCGTTTGGTAAAATGTGATTAAAATTAAAATTGTAATTAATTTCCTCATTATAAAATCATAATCATTAATGACCTGGAAAGTCCATCAAATTTTCAACTTTGTAACCTTTTTTTAGAAGATTATCACAACCACCTAAATCAAAAAGATTTATGACAAATATAAAAGCTGCAATATTTCCTTTAGAAATCTCTACGAGTTTTGCTGCAGCTTCTGCAGTTCCTCCTGTTGCTATCAAATCATCTATTATAAGAACAGAATCATTTTCTGAAATTGAGTCTTTATGAACTTCTATTGTTGCTGTTCCATATTCAAGCTCAAAATCAACTGAATGTACATCAGCGGGTAGTTTATTTTTTTTTCTTAACATTATAAATGGTTTTTTTAAAATGTATGAAACAGCAGATGCAAACACAAAACCACGTGATTCAATTGCAGCAATTTTATCTATTTTAAATTTTTTGGATCTCTCAACAATTTGATTTATTGACTCTTCAAAAGCAGTCTCATTCTTTATTAATGTGGTTATATCTCTAAATAAAATACCTTTTTTAGGATAATCTTTAATTGAGCGAATATAATCTTTTAAATCCATAATAGTTATTTATAATTCAGATATAATTACTTTTTACATGGCAAATAATAAATTAGCAATAATTGGCGGAAGTGGTCTTTACGATGTTGAGGAGTTTAAAGACAGAGAATTATTAGATTTAAACACTCCTTGGGGAAAACCATCAGATAAGATTTTAAAAACAATTTATAAAAATAAAGAAGTTTATTTTTTACCAAGACACGGTAAAGGACACTTTATTTCACCATCAAACATAAATTTTAGAGCAAACATTGACTCATTAAAACAATTGGGTGTAACAGATGTCGTATCTGTCTCTGCAGTAGGTTCTTTGAAAGAAAATTTGCCTCCTGGGAAATTTGTTATTATTGACCAATTTATTGACAGAACATTTGCTAGAAATAAAACCTTTTTTGATGATGAAATAGTTGCTCATGTATCAATGGCACACCCAACCTCTAAAGGCTTAATGAATGCATGTGAAGATGCTATAAAAAAAGAAGGAATAGATTATCAAATGGGAGGAACTTATGTGGTAATGGAAGGCCCACAATTTTCAACTTTAGCTGAGTCGAATCTTTACAGATCATGGAAAGCAGATGTGATCGGAATGACAAATATGCCTGAAGCTAAATTAGCAAGAGAAGCAGAAATTAGATATGCATCTGTTTCAATGGTGACTGATTATGATTGTTGGCATCAAGATCATGAAAATGTTGATGTCCAAAAAGTAATAAAAGTATTATTAGATAATGCTTCTAAAGCAAAAAGTATGATTAAAAATCTTATTGATAATTTTGAAACTCATATTGATCCTGACGATCCAACAAATAATTGTTTAGATGTTGCTATAATTACTGCTCCAGAAAAAAGATCACAAAAGACGAAAAACAAACTAAAAACAGTAGCTGGAAGAGTTTTAAACAAGTGACTGTAAAATTAACTGATAAGCAAATTTTAGATTATAAAAAAGACGGGGTAATTTTAATCAAAAAAGCTTTTTTGCCTTGGATTGAAAAACTTAGTAAGGGATTTCAAAAAGTATTAAATAAACCAAGTTCACATGGAAGAGAAAATGTTTCAAAACAACATGGAGGAAGATTTTTTGAGGACTATTGTAATTGGCAAAGAATAGATGAATTTAAAGATTTTATTTTTAATTCACCAGCAGCAGAAATTGTTGCTCAATCAACTCAATCTAATAAAATTCAGGTATTCCATGAGCACATTTTCTTAAAGGAACCTGGCACAAAAAAAGAAACTCCATGGCATCAAGATCTTCCATATTATTGCGTAGACGGAAATGATACAGGAAGTTTCTGGATACCATTAGATAGTGTATCAAAAGATAACTCTCTAAAAGTTTTAAAAGGATCCCACAAGTTACAAATGTTAGTAAGACCTACTAAATGGTCAAATGACACCTTTTGGTATAAAAATAACAAGAGTTTTATGGACATTCCAAATATAGATAAAAATAATATTTTTAGTACAGAGATGGATATGGGAGATGCAATATTATTTAATTTTAAAGCTTTACATTCATCTTCAGGAAATAGTGACAAAAAAAGTCGTAGAGCTTTTTCTGCAAGATTTATTGGAGACGATGTAAGATACATTGATAGAAAAGGAGAAACTTCCCCACCTTTTGCTGGAATAGATTTAAAACCAGGAGATAAAATGAGAAAAGACTGGTTTCCTGTGGTTTGGAGTAATTAAATGAGAATAAATGGAAAAAAATATAGAACAATTTGGTATGAAAATAATGTAGTAAAAATAATTGATCAAACCAAACTTCCACATCATTTTATTATTAAAGATTTAAAGACAATAAAAGATGCAGTAAAAGCAATAAAAACTATGGAGGTAAGAGGTGCACCTCTTATTGGTGGAGCTGCTGCTTATGGAATAGTATTGGCAATACAAGAAAATAAAAATTTAGATTTCATTAAAAAAAGTTCAGAAGAATTAGTTAATTCAAGACCTACAGCTATAAACTTGCAATGGGCAATTCATAGAATGAATAATAAATTATCATTTGTGAAGCCTGATGAGTTATTGGATGTAGCATTAAATGAAGCAAAATTAATATGTGATGAGGACGTAAAATTTTGTGAGAATATAGGATTTAATGGACTAAAAATAATTGAAGAAATTTATAATAAAAATAATAAAACTGTTAATATCTTAACTCACTGTAATGCAGGGTGGTTAGCAACTATAGATTGGGGGACAGCAACCTCACCAATTTATCAAGCACATAAAAAAGGAATACCAATTCATGTATGGGTCGATGAAACAAGACCAAGAAATCAAGGGGCAAATCTAACTTCGTTTGAATTAAATGAAGAGGGTATACCAAATACAATTATTACAGATAATACTGGTGGCATTTTAATGCAAAGAGGAGAGGTTGATATGTGCATTGTTGGAACAGATAGAACTCTATCAACTGGAGATGTATGCAATAAAATTGGTACATATTTGAAAGCATTAGCAGCACATGATAATAATGTGCCCTTTTATGTGGCTTTACCAAGCTCCACAATTGATTGGGAAACTAAAGATTATAATAAGATACCTATTGAAGAAAGAAATTCTGAGGAACTATCCCATATAGAAGGAAAAGACGAAAAAAATAATGTCAAGAAAGTTTTAATTTATCCTGAAAAAAGTAAATCGATGAATTTAGCGTTTGACATAACTCCAGCAAAATATGTAACAGGTTTAATTACAGAGAAAGGCATATGCCAGGCATCAGCTCTCTCTTTAAAACAAATGTTTAATAGATAATGAATAAAGTTAAAAATATTTTATTTATAATGGCTGATCAACTAAGATTTGATTATCTTTCTTGTTATGGTCATCCGCACCTTAAAACACCTCACATAGACGGTTTAGCAAAAAAAGGAGTTTTGTTTGAGTCTGCTTATGTCCAAGCCCCTGTTTGTGGCCCATCAAGAGCGTCCTATTATACTGGAAGAACAGTATTTAGTCATGGATCAACTTGGAACCAAATACCTTTGCCAATCGGTGAACTAACAATTGGAGATTATTTAAGGCAATCTGGAATTAGGACTGGTGTTGTAGGCAAAACACATATGAGACCCGATACAGATGGAATGAATAGACTTGGAATTTCAAAAGATACAGAAATAGGTCTGACGGTTAGTGAACCAGGTTTTGAGCCTTATGAAAGAGATGATGGTCTTCACCCAAATAACCATATTAAAAACTCAAACAAAAAATTATCTTACAATGAGTGGCTAAATAAACTTGGATATGAGGGTGATAATCCTTGGGATAGTTGGGCAAATTCATCAGAGGATGAAAGTGGAAATATTTTGAGTGGATGGAGGTTAAGAAATTCAAATAAACCAGCAAGAGTTAAAGAAGAACATTCCGAAACTGCATTTATGACAAATAGATCAATGGAGTTTATTCAGGAAAGTGGAGAAAAGCCTTGGTTTTTACATTTATCATATATTAAACCTCATTGGCCATACATTGCTCCTGCACCTTATCATAATATGTACTCCTCAAATCAATTTTACCCAGTTCATCGAAGTAATGCTGAAAAAGAAATAGATCATCCAGTCTACAAAGCTTTCATGGAAAATAATATTTCAAAGACTTTTTCAAGAGAGGAAGTGAGAAACACTGTTCTTTCAGGATACATGGGATTGATAAAGCAAATAGATGATAATCTTGGGAGACTATTTAATTTTCTTGAAGAAAAAAATTATATGAAGAATACAATGATAGTTTTTACATCAGATCATGGTGACTATCAGGGCGATCATTGGCTAGGAGAAAAAGAGCTTTTTCATGAACAAATTGTTAAAGTTCCAATGATAATTTATGATCCAAGTAATTTGTCAGATAATAATAGGGGAGTAAGAGAAAAAAGATTTGTAGAGGCTATTGATCTGCTTCCAACTTTTTTAGAATCTGTAGATAGTAAAGTAAGTAAACATCGTCTTGAGGGTCAATCATTGTTACCAATTATAAGAGGAAATGAAGTCCCTAATTGGAAAAACAGTGTATTTAGTGAAATAGATTATTCATTTAATGAAGCAAGAAAAATTCTTAATATTGGAGCATCAGATGCAAGAGCATATATGATAAGAAATGATAGATGGAAGTATATTTATTACAAAGGTTTTCCACCTCAATTATTTGATTTAAAAAATGATCCAGATGAATTCAATGATTTAGGACAATCATCAGATCATAAAAAAATTATTGATGAAATGAAGGATATATTGCTTCAAAGAATTACAAATAGAAAAAATAGGGTTGCAGCAACAGATGAATTTGTTTTAAAAGAAAGAGATTATACAAAAGATGATGGAATTATGATAGGAGTTTGGTAATGAACCCTTTAATATTGTCGCTCATTTGTTTAGTTTCAGTGGGGGTATCTGCAAATTTAATAAAATTAATTCGTGGAAATAGAATTTTATTAATTATTTCTTTATTGCCCTGTATTTATATATTTATCTTTGGTTTATATGCAACTTTAGGTCCAATGGATTTATATAAAGATGGTACAGATAATTTTTATGCTCGGAATCCAGGTAAAGAATTACCAATAGTGTTTGTATTATTAAAATTTTATCAATATATTTTAATGATTGTAGGTGCAGTTTTTGGCTTTATTTATTTTAATTATATAAAAAAAATAAATGATACTAGTGAGCCATCAGACTAGGCAAATATAAACAAATTGCAGGAAAAGCAATAATTAATGCAAGCCTAATTACGTCAGTCATTAAGAATGGAAGAGTGCCAAACCATATAGTTTGCAAAGGTGTTTTTTGCATTACACCTTTAATAACGAATAAATTCATTCCAACAGGAGGTGAAATCAATCCAAATTCAACAACTATTACTGCAAATATACCAAACCAAACAGGATCAATTCCAGCATCAATAATCACTGGATAAAATACTGGAATAGTTAAAAATAACATTGCCAAAGAATCCATTACAGTACCAAGAACTAAATAAATTGCACAAATTACTAAAATTATTCCTAATGGAGTAAGCTCAAGATAATTTATAAAATCAACAACCGCAAAAGGTAACTGTGTGACAGTTATAAGATAATTAAATATACTTGCACCAATAACAATTAAATATAAAGAACCAACAGTTTTTATAGTGGCCCATAAAGCATCTTTCAATAAACTTAATTTTAATTGACCTCTAAAAAAAATAAAAATTAAAACTAAAATTACACCTACTGCAGCACTTTCTGTTGCTGTAAAAAAACCTAAATAAAGTCCACCCATCATGATTGCAAATATTAAAAAAATTGGAAAAACTTTTGATAATGCAGAAATTCTTTCCTTCAAAGGCATTTTTGTTCCATAACCACCTTGTGAGGGGTAAATTAAAAGATAAATCCTAATAGCAATCATATACAGTACCACTGCTATTATTCCTGGTATCAGTGCAGCAAAAAATAATTCTTGAACAGACTGTTCAGTTAAATAAGCATATATTACTAAAATTACACTCGGAGGAATTATGATTCCAAGCGTTCCACCAGATGCAATAGATCCGCTTATTAGGGCATCACTGTAACCATGTCTTCTCATTTCAGGGCCTGCCATTTGAGACATTGTTGCAGCTGTTGCAATCGATGATCCACAAATCATTCCAAATCCAGCGCATGCCCCTACAGTAGACATCGCTAAACCACCTTTGTAATGGCCCACTATCGCATAAGCTGCATCATATAAATTTCTTGATAAATTTGAACTGTTGGCAAGATTTCCCATTAGAACAAATAAAGGCAATACTGATAATGTGTATTTTGAGACAGCATCAAAAGGAGCAGTTCCCAAAACAAATATTGCAGGGTCAAATCCTGAAATTATTGCAAAGCCAGTAAAACCAACAACCAACATTGCAATTCCTATTGGTACGTTTAATACCATCAAAATTAATACAGCAGCAAAAGACAATCCACCATTAATTACAGCCTCTAATCCCATTACAAATTCTCAGCTTTTGAATTAATTTTAAAAATAGTTTTGATAAACCATATGATTATAGCAAAAACACTTAACCACATCCCAATTGAGCATATGAAATAAAAAGGATAAAAATAAAGCTCTAGATCAATCGTTACTCTTTGATTGTTCATAAATTTGTATGATGTCAAAGTTGTAGAGTATGCCATTAAGGACATAATCGATATCATTAAAACAAATTTTAAAATTACCAAATAGGTTTTAAATGTACCCAAATTTAAATTATTTATAAAATCTGCTGAAACATTAGCATTTAAATAAAAAGCTCTTGGCATTGCAAGGAAAGCTACTAATGCCATTCCTATTTCAACTAACTCTATTGTGCCTGTAACTGGTGAATTTAAAAACCTTCTTCCAAATACATCACAAAAAGTTAATACAGCTAATAAAAACAAAACAATACCTGAAGCTATCGCAGAATAATCAAAAACTTTACTGACTTTAGAAATCATAAAAATGTTGCTTCAAATTATTTAAACATTAACATATAAGTAGTTTCAAAAATAGAAAGTATAATCATGAAGTTTATTTCTTTTAAACATAATAAACAAAATAAGTTCGGTATTATAAATAATAATAAAATTACAGATCTAACTGGAAAAGTATCTAATTCTAATACACTTAAAGATTTAATTCAAAATCAAGGAATTGAAGAAGCAAAATCTTATGCAACAAATAATCCAGGCAATATTAATGATTCAGATATTGAATATTTGCCATTAATTCCAAATCCAGGAAAAATTATTTGTGTTGGTTTAAATTATAGTGAACATGTTAAAGAAACAAACAGAACAGTTGAAGAGAACCCAGTAATTTTTCATCGATTTCCAGAAAGTCAAACTGCACACTTACAGCCAATTCAAAGACCTGTTGTTTCACAAAGTTTAGATTTTGAAGGTGAGATGGCAGTAATTATGGGTGAAGGCGGCAAACACATAAAACCTGAGGATGCCTTAAAGCATATAATTGGTTATTCATGTTATAATGAAAGTACTGTAAGAGAGTGGCAGAGACATACTAGACAATTTGGGATGGGTAAAAACTTTGAAAAAACAGGGAGTTTTGGTCCACATATGGTTTTAGCTGAAGACATTAATGATTATAAAAATTTAACAATTGAAACTAGATTAAATGGCGAAGTCATGCAAAACGCAAAATTGAGTCAACTTATTTTCGATATTCCAATTTTAATTTCGTATGTTTCTAAAGCTATGGCTTGGAGAGCTGGGGATGTGCTAGTCACTGGTACGCCTGGAGGTGTAGGATTTAAAAGAAATCCTCCAATATTTATGAAACCTGGTGATAATGTTGAAATAGAAATCACAGAAATTGGCACTTTATCTAACACAATTAAGGATGAAATAATCTAATTTTCAAGTTACACTTTCTGATAATTATTTAATAATAAGAGGGGATTAACATGAAAAAAAAAATAATTGGTTTTGTTATAGGAATTTTTTCCTTAAGCATTATTAGTACGGCATCTGCTACCGAATTAAAGTTAGCAACTTTTGAACCACCAAAAGCATTTATAGCAAGTAAGATTTTAGCTGCTTGGGCAGATAAAGTTAACAAATGTTCAAATGGTGCTTTAAACGTGAAAATGTATGCAGGAGGAGTATTAGGAAGTCCTCCCAAACAATACGATATAGTAACTTCAGGAGTTGCAGATATATCTTGGACAGTTCTTGGATATATTGGTGGTCAATTTCCTTTGAGTTCAGTTGTAGAACTACCATTCTTAACTAAAACTTCAAAAGCTGGATCTAGAGCTTTAAATACTCTTTTTGAAGAAGGTTACCTAGATAAAGAAATGGCAGGAATTAAACTAATAGGACTCCATTCGAATCCAGGATACCAAATCCATATGAAGGATACAAAAGTAGTTAAGCCTGAAGACTTCAAAGGTAAAAAAATGAGAGTTCCAAGCAAAATAGCTGGAACTATCCTTAAAACTTTAGGAGCAACTGGGGTTAAAGTACCAGCTCCAGGAACTTCAGAAGCTTTAAATAAAGGTGTTATAGACGGTACACCTTTCCCATACACTGCGATTGGTTCATTTAGATTATTTGATGTTACTAAATATCATACTGAAGTTAACATTACTAATGCTACTTTTGGATTAATAATGAATGAAGGTAAATATAACGGTCTTTCTTCAGCAGCAAAAGGATGTGTTGATAAACATTCAGGTCAATGGTTTGGCGATTGGGCATCTAATTTAATTGATACTCAGAATGCCAAAATGAGAGTTCAAGTAGAAAATACTCCAGGACACGAGATAACTGTTGCATCTGACGCAGTATTAGCTGAATACAAAAAAATATTAGCTCCAATCGAATCAGACTGGTTAGCAGAAATGAAAGGCAAAGGTCTTGATGGAGATGCCGTATTAAAAAGAGCAAGAGAAGTAATTTCTAAAATAGACGGTTAATAATCAATTCGAGCCCGCTAATTTCATAGCGGGCTCTTTCAAAATTAAGTATAATAGTAAAATGGCAGTAAAAGCTTTAAGTTATATTGGAGTTAATTCAGATAAATTTGAGGATTGGTCAGAATATTCTCAAAAATACCTTGGTATGCAACAGATGGACCGAGGAAAAAAAATTCTATCTTTTAGAATGGATGACCAAAAACAAAGGTTAACAATTACTGGTGATAAAGGAGATGGATTAGGGTTTTTAGGATGGGAAGTTGAGACAAAGGAAGATCTTCAAAACTTTGCAAGTAAATTAGAAGAAAATAAAATAGCAGTAAATCATGGAAAGACTTCTCTTGCTGACAAACGTTTTGTTGAAGATTTAATATATTTTAACGACCCACAAGGCAATCGTATTGAACTTGTATATAATCCTATGTTAGATACAGATCCTTTTAAACCAGGTAGGCCAATTTCAGGATTTAAGACTGGGGCACTGGGGATGGGACATGCAGTTGTGCATGTTAAAAAAATTGATGATTTAATTCCTTTTTATAGAGATGTAATGGGATTTAAGGTTAGTGATTATAGTCATACTCCAATATCCCTATGCTTTTTCCACGTTAATGGCAGACATCATAGTTTAGCTCTATTTGGCTCAGGCAGAACTGGTTTCCATCATTTTATGGTTGAATACAATAACTTAGACGATGTAGGTCAAGGCTATGATTTGTTGCAATACAAGGATAATGCAATTGCTTATACAATGGGACGACATACCAATGATTATATGACTTCATTTTATTCAATTACACCTTCAGGATTTTTTATTGAAAATGGATGGGGTGGGAGGATTATTAATCCAGACACATGGGAGCCAATTGAAACATTTGAGGGGCCTAGTTTTTGGGGGCACGAGAGGCTTTATTTACCCGATAATGAGAGAATGAAATTTAGAAATAAAAGACTTGAAACTGCTTCACAAGGAAAACAAGCTCCATTGTTAATTGATTGTCCTTGGTTATATTCAAACTTAAAAAAAAAATAATTTTTAAAAATATCAATGAAAGAATTTGATGTTACAATAGTAGGATTAGGACCTGCGGGAGGGACTTTAGCAAACCTTCTGGCAATGCATGACTTTTCAATTTTAATTCTTGACAGAGAAAAAAGTTTTTATCCACTGCCTAGAGCTGTTCATTTTGATGACGAAATTATGAGAGTATTTCAAACAATAGGTATTACAAAAGAATTTTTGAAACACACTATAATTAATAAAGGTACCAAATTCGTTAATTCTAAAGATAAGGTAATATTAGATTGGCCAAGACCAAAAAAAATTACAGATAATGGATGGTATCCAAGCTATAGATTTCATCAACCAGATCTAGAAAAAAAACTTAGAAAAAAATTAAAAAATTATAAAAAAGTTTCAATAGAACAAAATTCTGAAGTTATAAAAATTAAAAATTCTAAAGATCATGTTGATACAACTTATTTAAATATAAATAATCATAAAGAGCATCTAGTGAGGTCGAAATATGTAATTGGTTGTGATGGTGCTAATTCTATAACTAGAAAACAAATGAAAACAAAAATGGATAATTTAGGTTTTACTCAAAAATGGGCGGTAGTTGATCTAATATTGAAAAAGAAAAAAAATAATTTACCGGACAGAACAATTCAATATTCGAATCCAAGACAACCAGCAACGTATTGTAGAAATGTTGGTAGACGTAGAAGATGGGAATTTGCAATTAAGAAAAATCATAGTGATAAAAAAGTTTTATCAGAAAATTATATTTGGAATTTTCTAAAACCTTGGCTAAATAAAAGTGATGCAATTATTGAGAGAAAAACAATTTATACATTTGAATCTGCTATTGCTAGAAAATGGCGAAAAGGTAGAGTTTTTATAGCTGGTGATGCCGCTCATTTAATGCCACCATTTATGGGTCAAGGAATGTGTGCTGGAATTAGGGATGCATCAAATTTAGCATGGAAAATTGCCACCTGTATAAGAAATAAATTAAATGAAACACTTTTAAACACATATCAATCAGAAAGGTCACTCAATGTTAAAGAATATATTGAAACTACTATGAGGATGGGAGAATTTGTAAATGCTGTCGAGTCCATTCAAATAACTGACAATATAAAGTCTGATAACAAAGGCGTTAAAAGTATGCAGTCAATTAAGCCTAAACTAGGTAAAGGTTTAGGCAACCTAAAGGATAAAAATAGAGGAAAAACTTTTCCTCAATTCAAACTTAATAATAATAAAAACCTAGATGATTTTTTTTCAAAAAAAGGAATGATGATTTTATCTTCAGTAATAAATCCCAAAAACTCAAAAAATTACTCTTTATTGAGAGCAAAGAATTTGAGCAATGTATCAAAATATTTAAAAAATATTAATTCAAAAGCTATTTTAGTAAGACCAGATAGATTTATTTTAGCTTCAGCTAGATCAAATAAAGAAGTTAGCTTATTATTAAAAAAATATTCTTCGATTTTACGATAACTTGAACATTTCATTTACAGCTAATATTTTTGAATGATTGTTTGGAGCAATTTCTCCATTCGGCATATATAAGGAATTTTCAAATCCTACTCTAATTTTACCACCTAGGCTTATAGCTTTTTCTAAACAAATCATTTCTTCTTTTGCAAAAGCGCATATTGACCAATCTAAATTAACATTATTATCTTTCATTACTTTTAAGAATTCTGGAATTTTTTCTGGATAACTAATTTTACCTGTGTAATGACCAATTACAAATAAACACCAAGCTCCTTCAATTGGAATTTCTGCTTTATTTAAAAGGTTCACTAATAAGTCTACATCCTGTGGATTATACAAAATATGCTGTATTTTAGTTCCTGCTTCTGTCAAATATTTATATAATTTTATATCTTCCTCGTTTGGGTTTCTGGAAGGTATTAATTCAGCTGTACCAATTGATGTCCCTGGAGGAGTTACATCATATGCAAGTTTCCTCATTTCTTCAGGAGAATATTTTCCGACTGCTTCAGTAGTGACCTGAATATGCATTTTAGGAACCTGGTACTCTAATTCATTTAATGCTTCTTTATATAATCCAGCATCCAAAACATGTTCTCCTTTATTATTTCTTACATGTAGATGAATAGCTCCTGCTCCAGCTTTAAAACAGTTTTTAGCAACTTCAACAGTTTCCTTAATTGTTAAGGGAACTTCTGGGTGATCTTTCTTGACTTTTCTTGCTCCATTTGGAGCTACCATTAAGTTTGGTAATTTATCTGGTTGAAAAAAAGACATAAATTCAATCTAATAAAAATTAAAAAACTAGTATACTTAAATAATATGAATTCATCAAAAAAAGAAGTTATTAAATTTGCCAAAATGCTTAACGATAAAAAACTATCAGCATTAAGATCTGGTAATATTTCATTAAGATATAAAAATGGTTTTTTAATAACTCCTTCAGGACAAAAATACTCTTCATTAAAAGCAAAGGATATTGTTTTTATAAACCTTCATGGAGATTATAATAAACATCAAAAACCATCATCTGAATGGAGATTTCATCAAGATATATATATTTCAAAAAAAAAAGCTAAAGCGATTGTTCATTCTCACTCTATAAATGCAACAGCATTATCAACTCACAAGAAGAAAATACCTCCATTTCACTATATGGTGGCTTTAGCAGGGGGTATAGATATAAAGTGTGCAAAGTATGCAACTTATGGAACTCGAGAGTTGTCAAAAAATATTCTTAAAGCCTTAAAAAATAGATCAGCATGTTTAATAGCAAATCATGGACAAATTGCATTTGGAAGAAGTCTAGAGGATGCATTTGAACTTGCCGAGGAAGTTGACAATCTTGCCAAACAATATATCAAAGCTCTTGTTTTAGGGCAGCCAAAACTTTTAAGTTTAAATGAAATGAAAAAAGTTTTATCTAAAAGTAAAACGTATAAAAGAACTTAGTATGAATACAAAAGTTGGTGAACATATTACACTTGATATTATAGGCACTAATAAAGAGTATGATCCCGTTTTTTTTGAAAAATTAGTTTACAAGATTGCAAAAATTGCAAAAGTAACAGTATTAGAAATATCTAAATATAAATTTGAACCACAGGGATTTACTCTAGTTGCGCTTCTTGCTGAAAGTCACATCAGTTTTCATACCTTTCCCGAAAAAGGTATTATTAGTTTTGACTTTTTTACATGTGCAAAAATTTCACCATCAGTAGCAATAAATGTAATTAAAGAAGAAATTGAACATAGTAGAATAGTTAAAAAAGAATTTAATAGAGATACAGTTGATCTTTATCATGACATTTATAGCTCGCCAGGTTTAAAAAAATCATATGTAGTAAATAAAGTGTTAGAAAATTTTAAATCAAATGTTGGACAGCATATTGAAATATTAGAATTAGAACAATTTGGAAAAGCATTATTTATAGATAATGAAATTCAAGTAGCTGAAAAAGATGAACATCTTTATAGCTCTACTTTTGTTAATGCTGGATTAGATTTGAACTCTAATAAGGATAAAGCTGCAATAATTGGTGGAGGTGATGGAGGCGTGGCTAGAGAATGTATATCTAAAAATTTTGGTTTTATTGATTGGTATGAATTAGACCCAGAAGTCGTAGATGTATGTGATAAACATCTTGGTAAAATTGGTGATAAAGCAACTGAAAAAAATTCAGTAAAATGTGTTTGGGGAGATGCATTTGAAAGCATCAAATCAGTCAAAGATGATACATATGATCAGATATTTGTTGATCTAAATGATGATCAATATTGCATAGATTTGGCTTCTAAAAATATGCATTCACTTGTGAGAATTTTAAAACCGAAAGGAGTTATTACTACACAAGTTGGCAGCCAAGATAAAAAACCGAAACAAGTTGAAAGTTGGCTAAATGTATTCAATGAAAATTTTGGGAATACAAAACTATCAAGAGTTTATATCCCAAGCTTTGATTGTTCTTGGAATTTCTCATCATCTATAAATCATTAATTTTCTTTTTAATTACTAAAATTTGTGAAATAATATTATTTAATATTTTGGAGGTGAAATGAGTAAAATAACTAAATTTGGATTAGGATTATTAATATCTTTATTGTTAACTTTGGGTGCTAATGCTGGCTCAATAAAGATTGGAACAGAGGGAGCTTATCCCCCTTGGAATTCTAAAGATGCATCAGGAAAACTTATTGGTTTTGAAGTAGAGTTAGCTAATGCACTGTGTGAGATAATGAAACATAATTGCACAATTGTAGAGCAAGATTGGGATGGGATGATTCCTGCTCTGACTTCAAAGAAATTTGATGCAATAATGGCAGGCATGTCGATTACTGCAGAAAGAATGAAAACTATTAACTTCTCACAAGGTTATGCAGATGAGGTAGCATCATTAGCCGTAATGAAAGGTTCAATTATTGCAAATATGAATACACCTGCAGGAATAAATTTAAGTATTGGTGGATCAGATGTTGATAAGGCACTTAAGACTATAAGCAGTTCTTTATCAGGGAAAACAGTATGTACACAAATAGGAACCATACATCAAAACTTTTTAGAGTCCGGAGATGTTGGCAAGATTAATCTTAAAACTTACAAAACTCAAGACGAAGTTAACCTAGATTTAACAAATGGTAGATGCGACGTTGCTTTAGCTGCAGCATCTTCTTTTGATGATTATGCAAAGAAATCAGGTGAGGCAGTTGTTTTAACTGGCCCTACTTTTTCTGGTGGAGCATTTGGAAATGGTGTTGGAGTAGGAATCAGAAAAGGAGATTCTAAACTTCTTAATGATTTTAATGCAGCAATTGATAAAGCAAGAGATGAAGGAATTATAAGCAAACTAGCCATTAAATGGTTCGGTTTCGATTCTTCTATGTAAATTATTTTAGATATGGCGACTATAATATATAGTCGCCAGTCTATATGGAACTTCTATCATTTGGAGATAATGGTTGGGGAGATGAGCTTTTCTTTGCAACCCTAATGACAATTGCTGTTTCAATTACAGCAATGGCAATTGGGTTTTTATTCGCTTTAATTTTTACTCCATTAAAATTATCTAAAAATAAAACATTAAATTTTATTGGTAATTGTTACACTACAATTATTAGAGGCGTTCCAGAACTATTAGTAATTTATCTATTATTTTTTGGTGGTACAGGAGCTGCTATGTATGTAGCATCCATTTTTGGATACGATGGTTATATCGAGATAAACTCATTTATAACAGGTGCTCTTGCAATAGGAATTATATCAGGAGCATATTCTACAGAAGTTTTTAGGGGTGCAATATTATCAATTGATAAAGGTCAATTTGAAGCCTCAAAAGTTTTAGGAATAAAAAAAAGTATTCAATTTTACAAAATTATTTTACCGCAAATGTTGAGGCTATCAATTCCAAACCTTAGCAATGTTTGGCAAATAACTTTAAAAGATACTTCTTTAATTTCTGTAACAGGATTAGTGGAGATAATGAGGCAATCTTATATTGCCGCTGGTTCAACTAGAGACCCTTTATTTTTTTATTCAGTGGCAGCAGTCATATATTTAATGCTTACCTTCTTAAGTATGAAATTAATTAATAAATTAGAAGTAAAATATAGTAAAGGATACTGATGGATATAAATTTAATGATTAGCATCTTCCCCAACTTGATAAGTGGTGCAGCTATCACTCTTCAACTTTTAGTAACTTCAATGTTTTTTGGATTAATAATAGGTTTTTTTTTTGCAATTTTAAGAATTAATAAAAATTCAATAATTAATAAGTTTGCTTATGGCTATTCTTATTTTTTTAGAGGAACACCTCTACTTGTTCAATTATATTTAATATATTATGGATTAGCTAACATAGAGTTATTAAGAAATTCATTTTTTTGGGTAATAATAAAGGAACCATATTGGTGTGCAATAATTGCATTTTCTTTAAATACAGGAGCTTATACATCTGAAATATTGAGATCAGCATTTCAGACAATTAAAAAAGGTTATATTGAGGCAGCTAAAAGTTTAGGTGTAACAAAAAAAATAACGTTTTACAGAATTCAATTACCTATAGCCATAAAACAGTCACTTCCAGCCTATGGAAATGAAATAATATTAATGCTGAAAGGCACTTCACTTGCAAGCGTTATAACCATCATGGATTTAATGGGTGAAGCTAGAAAAGTAAATGTTTTAACTTTTAAGCCTTTTGAAGCATTTATAACTGCAGGAATTATTTACTTATTTATTACATTTATAATTCACAATATTATAAAATATTTTGAAAAAAAATATGGATTTCAAACATGAAAGTAGCCTGTATTCAGTTATCTAGTGGGGAAGATTATAATAAAAATTTAAAAGATATTGTAAAATATATTAATCAAGCAATTACAAATAAAGCAGACTTAATAATTACACCAGAAACTTCATCATTGATGTCTGCTGACAAAAATAATTTATTTAAATATTCATATGAAATGAAACATGATCCAATAATAAAAAAAGTAAAATTTTTGGCCAAAACAAATAAGAAATGGATACTTCTTGGTTCAATGTGTATTAAAGAAAAAAGCAAATTAAGAAATAGATCTATTCTTATTGGACCTACTGGTAAAATAAATACCTATTACGATAAAATAAATATGTTTGATGTTAAAGTTTCAAAAAAAGAACAACATAAAGAAAGCAAAGTATTTAAGGCAGGTAAAAAATTGGTATCAGCTAAATTACCCTGGGGAAAAATAGGTCTTTCAATATGTTATGATTTAAGATTTCCAGAACTTTATAGAAACTTATCAAAAAGAAATCTAAGTTTTATAACTGTTCCATCTGCATTTACTAAAACAACTGGTCAAAGACATTGGTTGACTTTATTAAAAGCAAGAGCTATAGAAAATTTTTGTTATATTTTCGCTCCTAATCAAACTGGAAAAAATACGATTAAAAGAGAAACTTTTGGACATACGGTTATTATTTCACCCGATGGTAAAATAATGGCGCTCAAGAAATTTGGAAAAGGAATTATCTATTCAAATATAAAGCCAAAAATAGCTATGGATTTGAGAAAAGTTATCCCTAGTATGCTTTAATAATTTGTATATTCCTTAATTTCTTTAATTTTTGAACCAGTATGATTATTAATATCTAATTTAATTTTAGCTCTTGTATCATTAAGAAAATGTACATCTCTAGACAATCTTATAAAATTTTCTCCAAAATCTGAATCTTTTTCACATTTTCTTTTATCATCTTCAATTATCCATAGTTTTGAATTTACATTTTTTAAAGCTGTAAAAAATTTTGCTATTTTTTGATCTATTTTTATATTCTTATCTAATTCTTTTTTAAGAACTTCATATTCCTCATTTATAAATTTAAGTTTATTAGAATCTTTAATTCTATCTTTTTTAATTTCAAGAATAGAGATTTTATCCAAAAGTTCTCCAGCGGATACTTCTACTAAAATTTTATTCATAAAATTCTATAGTATGTTAAGTTGTTATAAAAATGTCAAACATTCTTATAATTAAGCATGGGTCATTGGGAGATATAGCTCAGGCAAGTGGAGCAATTCAAGATATTTCTGATTTTCACAAAAATGATAAAATCTATTTATTAACATCAGAGCCTTTCATTGATCTTTTCAAAAAAAATCCATATTTAGAGGACATAATTTTGGATAAGAGATTATCAAGATTTAATCTGATTTATTTATTTAATCTCATGCGCAAATTAAAAAAATACAAATTTATAAAAGTTTTTGATTTACAAAATTCCTCAAGATCAAGCTTTTATAAAAGAATACTATTTCCAAGTGCAGATAACGCAATTTGGTCATCATCAGAAACAACTTTACCAAAGGATGGGTCAAAAGAGAAATTTGATAAAAATCCTGTTTTAGACAGATTTAAACATCAATTAGAAACATCTGGAGTTAGTTCTAAATACACAATGTTTCCTGATTTTAATTGGGCTTGTTCCAATATTGAAAATATAAAAAAAGAATTTGATTTAAATAAATACATAATTTTATTTCCTTTTTGCTCTCCACATTTGAAGATTAAAAAATGGCCTAGTTACAATAAACTCATAGATTTAATTAGGGATAAATTTAAAGATGAATATAAAATTATACTAGCCCCAGGTCCAAATGAAATTAATAAGACAAAAGAAATTAATGCTATTCCAATTTTAAAAAAAAACAAATCTTTAGACATCTCTGAACTTGCTAAATTAATAAAAGATAGTGCTTTCGTTGTAGCAAATGATACTGGACCTGCTCACATGGCTGCACATTTAAATGTAAAAGGAATAGCTTTATTCGGTTCTCACACTACAGCATATAAAGTGAGCATAGAGAGAGAAAATTTTAAAGCAATTCAAGTAACAGACTTAAATAAATTATCCCCTGAAAAAGTTTTTGAATATTTAACAAAATCATTAAAATAATGGAAATAAATTTCCTTTTTTTTATAAGTGTTGTTCCTGCAATTATTTTGTACGGCATTGCAAAGTCTGGTTTAGGTGGCTCTATATCATTAATATCAGTCCCATTGATGACAGTTGTAATGTCATTACAGCAGGCATTAGCAATTATTCTACCTATTTTAATTTTTTCAGACATGATTGCTGTTTACAGATTTAGAAGAGAGTTTAATTTTAGTATATTGAAAGTAATTGTACCATTTGCTGCAATAGGGATTGTAATTGGTTCCTTAACTTTCAATCATTTTTCCGAAGATTTACTTAAATTAATAGTTGGAATAATGGGATTTATATTTGCTGGGCACTACTTTCTGTTTAAAAAAGAAAAAACAGTTCCAGCCAAGCAAAATTTTTTGAAGGGTGCAATTTGTTCATCTATTGCTGGATTTTCTAGTTTTTGTGTTCATGCTGGTGGAACACCTACAAGTCTTTATTTACTTCCATTAAGATTGAAAAAAGAAATTTATGTAGGAACCAGAATTATCTTTTTTTGTTGTGTTAATTTAATAAAGCTACCTTTGTATATTTATCTATCGATGATGAACTTTGATACTTTATTTCAATCTGTCTCGCTTTTTCCATTGGCTTTAATTGGAATATTTATTGGTTATCAATTGCTTAAAATTATAGAGGAAAATTTGTTTTATAATATTATTTATGGATTAATTCTTGTGAGTAGCACAAAGTTAATACTCGATTTTATTTAATTCCAATCTTTTTTAATCGAATTATTACCAAATTTTTTTAGCAAAAATGGAAGAAAAGCTACGATTATTAATATCCTTAAGAAATGATGATAGCTTACAAAAATTGGATCAATATTATAGGCAACGCTAATAACAACCATTTCATGAATTCCTCCTGGTGCAAAACTTAAAAATGTTGGAATAAAATCAAAACCTAAATACTGGAGAAAGTAAGCTGTAATCATCGCAACAACAACTAATATTGAGCACACAATTATTCCATGAAAAATATAAAAAAATAATTCTTTAAGTTTTAATCCATTTAATCTACTTCCAAGAGCTGTACCTAAAAAAATAAATGCTATATTTATTACTGTGTCTGGAAATCTAGAATTAACAATCTCAAAAGTATAAAATAAACCTGATAAAGCCATAGCGCCAACAAGTATAGGTGAAGGGATATTAAATTTTTTTAACAATTTAGAAAACAAATAACAAATAACTATTAAAAAAATAATTTCTAAAAAATATCTTAAATCGTAAATATTTTCATAATTATATCCTGCAATTTCAGAAAATCCTAACTTGCTAATAAATAATATAGGTACAAAACTTACAATAAATATAACTCTTGTAGCCTGAGGAATTAAAACTTGTTTATGATTTTCTTTTTTCCCATACTCTAAAAGTGCAGCAGCTATTGGGACAAATGCACCTGGTAGAGCAGCAAGTGTTGCAATAAACTTATCAAATTTACAAATTTTAACAAAATAATATCCTGCCAAAATAGTACTCACTATAGTGCAAACAACCATTGCCATAGACGAGAAAATCCATAAATGAATTTTATATAATAAAGATACATTTAATGTTCCACCCAAAATAATACCAACCATCAGAAAAACTGGATTGAGTAATTTTGTTGAAAATTCAATTTTAAAATTAGTAAAAGCAATGCAAAGATTTAAACCTAAAGCACCTAGCAACCAAGGTAAAGGAAGACCAATTAGAGTTCCAATATAACCCCCAATTACTCCAATAATTAAAGCTTTATAACTAATGTTAAGTTCATTTAATAATCGTTTAAATGTTATTACGTTTAACATATAAGTGATAAATCCTCATTGACACTGAATTTTAATTTATGTTTAATAACTGATTATAATTATAATAGGAGAGAAAATAATGAAACTAATTAAATCAATAATTTCAGTTTTATTTTCAGCAATTCTTATACTTTCAGCAACAACAACTAGTTCAATAGCAATTGATAAATTGCATTTTGTAATTGGTGGTGGTGCTGGTGGTGGTTGGGATGGAACTGCTAGAGGTACTGGAGAAGCTTTAACAAAAGCAGGTATGTTAAAAAGTGCATCATTTGAAAATATGTCAGGTGGTGGTGGTGGAAAAGCATTAGCTTACATGATTAA
Organism: uncultured Pelagibacteraceae bacterium; assembly: GCA_902599665.1. Classification (GTDB taxonomy): domain Bacteria; phylum Pseudomonadota; class Alphaproteobacteria; order Pelagibacterales; family Pelagibacteraceae; genus Pelagibacter. The sequence continues at coordinate 55,642 of CACKGK010000004.1, forward strand.
TAATAAGCCAGCAAATACAGTCTTAGTTCAATCAACACCATTAGTATTAAGATCAATTACAAGACATAAAGGTTATGTAAGTGGAAGTGGAACTCTATCATACAAAGATGTTGTGCCAATAGCTGGTGTTATTGGAGATTATGGTGCTATAGCAGTTGCTAAAAATTCACCTTATAAAAATTTTAAAGACGTAGTTGATGCATATAAAAAAGATGCAAGCTCTATTAAAATGGCAGGTGGATCAGTAAGAGGAAGTATGGACCATTTAATTGGTGCTTTAGCTTTCCAAGCTGCTGGTGCTAATCCTAATGATGTTGCTTATATTCCATATGATGCTGGCGGAAAAGCTTTAGCTGGACTTTTATCTGGGGAAACACAAATTATCTCTACTGGTTTAGGTGAGCTTATGGGTGCAAGAGACCAAGTAAGAATTATTGGCATTACAGCACCTTCAAGAGTTTCTGATGCTCCAGATGCACCAACTCTTAAAGAACAGGGTTATGATGTACAATTTGTTAACTGGAGAGGTTTCTTTGGACCTCCAGGAATGAGCAATGCAGATAAATCTAAAATTGCAAAAATGTTAGGCGATGTACAAAAGACTTCTGAGTGGGAAACTGTCAGAGCAAGAAATGCATGGGTTAATATTTACAATCCAGAAGGTAAGTTTGTATCTTTCTTAGAAAAACAAACTGAAGAAATGACGGCTCTTATGAAGAAATTAGGAGTTATATAATCTTAACGATTATTAAATATTAGAGCAGTGAATATAAATACTACAAAAGTTATATCACTGCTCTTTTTTATATTTTCCGCATTTTATTTATATACAGCTTATCAAATTCAAGTCTTTGCATTCGATGAAAATGCTCCCTTTAATGCAAGAACATTCCCAATTTATTTAGGATACACAGGGCTTTTTTTTTCAGGATTAAAAATAATTTTACCAGATCCTAATACAATAAAAGTACAACATAAAACTCTAGAATATAAAAAAACAGCAATACTTATTGTTATTGCAATAATTTATGGTTCTACAATCTTAAAAGTTGGTTATTTTTTAACTACATCATTATTTTTGTTCTCATCATATTATTTTTTAGGAGAGAGAAGATGGGTCTTAATGTTTTTATTGTCTTTTCCTTTTGTGGCAGCCTTTATGTATTTGCTTCATGGTGTTCTTGATATTTATTTAAGAGATCCATTCTTACAATCAATTGGAGTAATGGGATGATAGAGGGAATACTAATTGGTTTAACAACAGCTCTTACTTTTCAAAATATTTTAATGGTAATGGTTGGTTGTTTTTTTGGAACAATTATTGGAATGTTACCAGGACTTGGTCCAATGACCGCGATAGCTTTAATGATACCAATTACTTATGGTTTTGATCCTGCAACTGGTTTAATTTTAATGGCAGGAGTTTACTATGGTGCAGTATTTGGAGGTTCTACGTCATCAATTTTGTTAAACGCACCTGGTGTTCCAGGAACTGTCGCAACATCATTTGATGGTTACCCAATGGCTCAACAAGGTAAAGCGGGAAAAGCTTTAGCAATTGCTGCTTGGAGTTCTTTTGCTGGTGGAACATTATCTGCCATTTATCTATTATTTATGGCTCCAAGTTTATCAAAAGTAAGTTTATCATTTAGATCACCAGACTACTTTGCTTTAATGATTTTAGGTTTAACTGCAATCGCAGCTTTTTCCTCAAAAGGTCAATTTTTAAAAGCAATGATGATGGTAGTGCTAGGATTAATGTTAGCTTCTGTTGGTCAAGATAGCTTATCAGATATTACAAGATTTACATTTAATAATATGAACTTAACTGATGGTATTAGTTTCGTTCTTGTTGTGATGGCAACATTTGCAATGAGTGAAGCTTTAACAATTATTTTAAAAAGAAATGATCCAACGAGTGCTGCTAAACAGGTTTCTTTAACAGAGCTTGGCTCAATTAAAATTAACAAAGAAGAAAGAACCAAAATGTACAAGACAATTCCAAGATCATCAGTAATTGGTTTTTTAATTGGAGTTTTGCCAGGGGCAGGGGCAACAATCGCTTCTTTTTTAGCATATGGGATGGAAAGAAATGTAGTTAACGACGAGGAAAAAGAAAAGTTTGGCAAAGGAAGTGTTAATGGTTTGTCTGCTCCAGAAACTGCAAATAATGCAGCTTGCTCAGGATCATTTGTACCTATGCTTACTTTAGGTATACCAGGCAGTGGAACAACTGCAGTTATGTTGGGGGCTTTATTAGGATTTGGTGTTCAGCCTGGTCCAAGACTTTATATGACTAATCCAGAAATATTTTGGTCAATTATAATGTCTATGTATATTGGAATGGTAATTTTATTAATTTTAAATCTTCCTTTGATTCCATATATTGCAAGAATCCTTGCTGTCCCAAAAAATTATTTAATTCCTTTAATATTATTTTTTTCAATTACTGGAATTTATGTAATGTCATTTAATAACTTTGACATTTATTTAATGATTGGAATTGCAGTTGTTGCAACTTTTATGCGGCTTTATGATTTTCCAATGCCACCGCTAATACTTGCCTTTGTGCTGGGAGGGTTAATGGAAGAAAATTTAAGACGATCTTTGCTATTAAGTAATGGATCATGGGAGTTTCTTTGGGATAGAACACTTACTTTGTGTATTTTATTAACAACAATTTTAATAGTTGTCTGGCATTTTTATAAAACTATAATAAAAAAATGATATCTAGAAGGCGATTTTTAAAAACATCACTATCAGCATTAGCATTTGCAGCCATACCAAAAATTTCATTTTCACAATCAAATCCAGATGTTGTGGTAATTGGTGGTGGTTCCTCGGGATTATCAGTAACAGCTGAATTAATGAAAAAAGGAAAATCAGTATTATGTGTTGACGCTATGAGTAGGAAAGGTGGAAGATGTTTTACAAATACTTCAATATTTGGTGTTCCTTATGATCTTGGAGCGCATTGGTTACATAATTTTAATTTTAATCAAATTGCACAGTATGGAAAGAAACAAAAAGATATATTTGATATTTATAAAGATCCAGACACAGTCATGATTTATGATGGTCAAAAAAAAATTAAGGGAATGAAACTTTATGGATTGTACAAGAAGTTAGGAAAGTTAAAAAATAAAACAAAAGATGACATTCCTTTAAGTAATAAAATAAAAGAAAAATGGTTAGAAAATGAATGGTTTGCAACAGCACATCAAATAAGATTTCCTTGTGAGTCTGGAAAAGATATAGATCAATATACAGCTGCTGATGGTAAACTTAATTGGGAAAGTTATGGCGAAGGTAGTCAGGGTGGTGATGGATTTGTAAAACAAGGATATGGCGCTTTACTTGCTCATTATAGACAAAATGTGCCAGTTCAACTACAAACAACTGTTAATGAGGTTAAATGGGATGGCAATGGAGTTAAGGTAGTCACAAACAAAGGAACTATAAGTGCAAAAGCCTGCGTTATAACAGTTTCTACCTCAGCATTTAATTCAGGAAAAATTAAATTTACACCGGCACTACCTATTGAAAAGTACGAAGCTTATGATGCTTTTTCCTGTTCAAATTATAATCATGTAACATTACAGTTAAAAGATGATTTTTATAAAGAGTATAAAGTTAAACCAGACATGTATTTTACTCCAAAAATCACAACTAAAGGCCTTAAATCTCCAGAGGGGTACTGTTCAACAATGAATTTGCATGACTCTAAAATATCATATTTTGATGTGGGAGGACAATTTGCAAAAGATTTAGAAAAAGCAGGAAGCAAGGCAGGTATAGATTTCGTTTTACAAACCTTACGAAACACTTTTGGATCCGACTTTGATAAATTTTATATAAAAGGACATATGACTACTTGGGGTAAAAATCCATTTGTACTTGGTGCTTGGGCCTCAGCAACGCCAGGAAAAGCTGATTTAAGAAAGAATATTAAAACTTCAGTTGCAGATAAACTTTTTTTTGCAGGAGAAGCTACAGCAAAAAATTATGGAACGGTCCACGGAGCTGATAGAAGTGGAGCAAGGGTAGCAAAAGAAGTATTAAGTTTTGTTTAAGTAATATAAATTTTATCTGATAAACCGTAACAAAGTATAGCCATCATAATTAAAAAGACTGTAGGCGCTATAATCCCTTCATTTGTAACTTTTTCATTAAGACCTGTCTTATCAATCTTAAGTGAGTAAAAATTTGTCCCCAAAACACATGCATGTATGATAAATATTAAATTAAAAAATGCCCAAGTACCTTCAACTCCATTTGGTCTTACAAACATTATATAAATAGCCATTATTACCCAACCAAGCATTAGTGCTCCAACAAATCTAACCATTACAGCTGCACTATGATCTATACCAAACTTATCCATAAACTTTTTGGTTCCAACAATTGTTTGAAAACAATATGCAGCTATCCCTATAAAATGTGCAAGAAAGATAATTAAGTAAAAAATGTTATTAAACTTTGCAATCATATTTCTATTTTATAAGATTCTCTTATATTTTTCAATTATTTTATCCCATAGAAAGTTTGTAGAATTAATTTTTGCTTCTTTGCCATACTCTACATATTTATTTTCTTTAAAAAGTTTATCTATACTTGCGTAAATATCTTCAAGATTGTTACCATCGCATATCAAGCCAGTTTTTTCATGAATAATTGCATCCGAAGCTCCTCCATCTTTACCTCCAATAGATGGAATACCATATTGGGCTGCCTCAACATAAGCTATACCAAAACCCTCTACAGATTTTTTGTGAATTATAGATGGCATTACAAAAATGTTTGATTTTGCAATAAGAGCATTTTTTAAATCGATTGGTATATCTTTTAAAAAAGTTACCTGATTATTAAGATTAAGTTCTATAACTAATTTTTTCAATTTTTCTTCCTCATCTCCATACCCGATGCATGTATAAATTATGTCTGGATAAATTTCTTTTAGGTTTCTAACAGCCATAATTACTTTTTCATGATTTTTTCTTTTATCAAACCTTGCAACTGTAATTAGTCTATTTCTCTTTCTTTTTAATATTTCTTCAGCTTCATCTAAATATTTTTTTGGAATTTCAATCACTGGATCTACGCCAGGATTAATAACAACTATTTTTTTTTCATCCACTCCCAAGTCTATAGCTAAGTTTTTTGTATAATTTGAATTAGCAACAACATGATCAACATTGTTTAAAACTGTTAAAACTTTTTTATTTAATCCTGAGCCTTTAGTATGGTTTATTTCCTTTGAGTGAATTAAACAGATTTTTTTTTTATTTGTTTTTATAAGTTCTAAGCTTTTCCAATGATCAGCAATTAAACACTCTACATTTTTATTATTTTCAAGATAATCATTTATCAAATAAGATTTTCGATATTTTCTAATTAGCTTCATTCCACTAACTCTTTCAATTGAAAATGAAACAGATTTATCAAATTCTTCGTGATTTTCATGGTAATCTGCAAATACTTTTATTAAATTAAGTTTTGCAAGAGATCTTGCCAATCCCCACATGAGATTTTGCATACCACCTAACTCTGGTGGAAAAGTTCTAGTAATTAATAAATACATTATTTATTAAAACCACTTAATACTGCAGCCCATACTTGGAAACTGTTCATTTGGACCTTTATTGGATTTTGCAATTATTTTCATAGCTTTTTTAAGCTCACTGTCTCCATTTTCAGTAGGTTTTAAATCTTGTAACTCTCTTATTCTTCCTCTGTATTGAAGCTCAAGATCTTTATTGTATCCAAAAAAATCAGGAGTGCAGACTGCACCATAAGTTTTTGCTACCTCTTGAGTTTCATCTATTACATATGGAAAATTAAAATTATAATTTTTTGAGAATTTAACCATATTATCGAATGAATCTTCCTCATATCTTTTTGGATCATTTGACATTATTGCAATAGATCTAATTCCATCATTTTCTAATTCTATACAGTCCTCAACGATATTTTTTATAACTGCTAAAACATAAGGGCAGTGATTACAAATAAACATTATTAATGTTCCATTTTCACCTTTTACATCATTCAATGAAATTATTTTATTATCTATTGATTTAAGTTCAAAGTAATCGGCTTTTTTACCAAAGTCACAAATTGGTGTTTTTGTTAATGCCATGATAAAAGACTATATAATTTATGTTTTACGATTTAAAAGATAAAAAACCAAAAAACCTTGGCGAAAATTGGGTAGCACCAAATGCAGTTATAATTGGAGATGTAACATTAGAGAAAAACTCTAGTGTCTGGTTTAATGCAACATTAAGAGGTGATATAGAAAATATTCATTTAGGAGAAGGGTCAAATGTTCAAGATGGAAGTGTTTTACATACAGATCCAGGTTATCCATTAAAAATTGGAAAGAATGTAACTATAGGCCATTTAGTAATGCTCCATGGCTGTAGAATTGATGATAATTCTTTAATTGGCATTGGAGCTGTTGTACTTAATAAAGCCAAAATAGGAAAAAATTGTATTATTGGTGCAAAATCATTAATTACAGAGAATAAGGAAATTCCTGATAACTCGTTAGTAATGGGTTCACCTGGAAAAATTATTCGTCAGTTAACTGATGATGAAATTGAAGCAGTAAAACAAAATGCTATTAGATATCAACAAAACTGGAAAAAATATTCAAAATCTATATTTTAAAAAAATGAAAAAAATAATTATATTTTTTATAATATTTTTATATTCCTCCTTCTCTTTTGCCTCAGACGAAAAACCTGGAAGATTTTTTGAAGATCAACCAGATGTTACTGATGAACCTCAAGTTCATTTTATTTATCTATTAAACAAAGATAGCGAGGATAGAGAATGGGATATCAATGGAAAAATGGAGAAAGACTTATTAGAGGCAAATGAAAAAATGTTTGAAATGACAAAAGGTAAACAAAAATTTAGGTATGATATGAGGGAAGATGGCAAAATGGATATTTCTTTTGTTAGATTTGATAAAAAATACAAAGGTAATTATGGTATGAATTATCCTGATGCCTATTTAACTAAATTGGGTTTTAATGATCCAAATAAATTATATTTCGCATGGGTCGATGTGGGTCATAGAGATGGCGGGCAAGGATCTGTGCACCATGGATATATATTTTTAAAAAGTAAACATATACGTGGCAGTCACAAAAGAATTTTAATGACACTTCATGAATTAACACATGTAGCAGGTTTTGCTTGGGAATGTACCAAAGGAAACTCAAAAAGTCATGTTGGCAATACAATTATCGGGGGCCCGAGCACAGGTGATAAGTTTAGCCTTGGAAAAAGTTTGTATGATCATGGTGATCCTACTTGTCCAGACATGAAAGATTTAGTTTTTTTAGAGCCAACTTCTGACAAACCTTTTAATCCAGTATATTTAAAATGTGCAATGGCTGCTGAGGTAGGTAGAGGGATTGCTCCTGATAATAATTATGATTGGAGAAGCAGATATTCTCATAAAAAGCTTCAAAAAATTAAAAAGAAAAGAACTTGGTGCACTTATAATAGATACAAAGATTTCAATAACTTTTAGAAAAGGAAATCATTAATCGAGTAAATAATTAATCCTAAAATAATTATAAAAAATATTATAAAAGCTAGTTGCTCACTAACTTTTTTTTTGACTTTAGTCTCTCCCTTTTTAAATTTTCTGATTTGAAAAATGCCAAATCTCATTACAGCTAAGCCACCCAAAACAAGTGCTACAGCAATAATAAATCCACTTAACATTTTTACGGAATTAGCCAGCTTTGTTTATTACTTGTAATATCAAATCTTGCTCTTCTATGACCTTTTGCTGCAAGATAAAGCCACTCAATACTTTCAATGTTGCATTGAATTACGGTAAAGTTTTTATAACCTTCCTCACTTTGTTCCATGTTGAAGCCTGATTTTTCTATTTCATCATCTAAACCAGAACCCGGTTCATCAATTTCTGTTCCAGGACCATTATTTACTAAATAACATTTACGACTTACATGAGCTGTTTTTGACCATGATTGTTCTGTGATTTCATTGTCATGATTGACAATACATTTAACTTTTACTCTAAGCTGAATCTTTTCTTCTTTGTCATAGAATATGAGCGCTGCAATGCTGTTTTTTTTTAATTTTGGAATTTTATCTGATCTAATATCACTATGAAACTGAAGAAGATTATTCGATTGGTCAGATTTTCTAAGAACTACAATTCTTCCATCAAATTCTGATTGATCTCCACAAACAAATACTGGAATTCGAAAAGGTGATGATCTATTCGTCACAGCATCATCAAGCATCGACCATATTTTTTTCTTTATTTCAGAAAAGTCCTCATAGTATGGGACGGTATTTGACATTAGATTATTTCTTTTTTTTAAGCCTAGCAATCAGACTAGAACTATCCCAACGGTTACCACCCATTTTTTGAACATCAGCATAATAGTTATCAACAATTTCAGTGATAGGAACAGGTGAACCATTTCTTTTAGCTTCTTCAATTACAATCTTTAAATCTTTTCTCATCCAATCTACTGCAAAACCGTAATCAAATTTGTCTTCAACCATAGTTTTATATCTATTTTCCATTTGCCAAGATTGAGCTGCGCCTTTTGATATTGTTTCCATTACTTTATCAATATCTAAACCAGCATTTATTCCAAAATTGATAGCCTCTGATAGGCCTTGAACAACACCTGCAATGCACATTTGGTTCATCATTTTTGTAAGTTGACCACTTCCTGATGGACCAATTAATTTAACTTTTTTACTATAGCAATCAATCACTGGCTCTGCTTTTTTGAAAACTTCTTCATCACCACCGACCATAACTGTAAGAATTCCCCCTTCAGCTCCAGATTGTCCTCCAGAAATTGGTGCATCTAAAAATGCAAATCCTTTTTCTTTCGCTTTACCATAAAGTTCTCTTGATACTTCTGCTGATACAGTTGAATTATCTACGTAGATTGAACCCTCTTTAGCGCTATGAAATAATCCGTTTTCACCTAAAGTAACTTGTTTCAAATCTTCATCGTTACCCACACAAGTAAAAATAAAATCAGCACCTTCCACAGCCTCTTTTGGTGTTGAAGCCATTTTACCTTTGTATTCAGTTATCCATTTCTCAGCTTTAGCAGTTGTTCTATTAAAAACAGTTACATTGTGCCCAGCTTTTGATATATAACCAGCCATCGGATAACCCATTACCCCGAGACCTATGAAAGCAACATTACAAGTCATAAATTATTTATATGTTTAAAAATTTAAGTTTTAAAGTAATTATTTTTGGATTCATTTTTACATTTTTTTCATGTTTTGGACAGAGTTTTTTTATAGGTTTATTTAATTCAAGTATCAGAGAAACACTTTCTATTACACATGGACAATTTGGCACGATTTATGCATCAGCCACTTTATTTAGTAGTTTACTTCTAATATGGGTTGGAAAAAAAATTGATGATGTAAATGTACTTAAATTTGCAATTTTTGTTACTATACTTTTATCATTTTCTTCTTTTTTCTTTTCCAAAACATCATCAGTAGCTTTTCTATTTATTGCAATTTTTTTAATGAGGTTTTCTGGACAAGGTTTAATGTCTCACACAGCTTCAACCACTATTTCAAGATACTTTACAAAATCGAGAGGTAAAGCATTAAGCATTATTTGGTTTGGTTTATCCTCTGCAGAGTTCATAATGCCTGTATTAATTGTTTATCTTTTAACTCTCTTTATTTGGCAAGAACTATGGGTAATCTTTTCTTTAATAGTTTTAATTTGCCTACCTTTGGCATCTTATATTTTAGTTAAAGATGTCAAATTAGATACTAGAGAGAGTGGCCAAAACAAAATTTTGAAAGAAGAAAATATTAAAAACTGGAAAAGAATAGAGGTTCTTGGAGATTATAGATTTTACATTGTCTCATTAAATATGTTGGCAATGCCCTGGATAGCTACAGGAGTATTTGTGTATCAATCATTCGTCACTAATTCAAAAGGGTGGGGTGAATATACAATTGCGCAATCTTTTATGTCTTACTCAATTTTTTCTGTAATTACTTTAATTGTTGCTGGTTATTTAATTGATAAGTTTACAAGTAGAAAATTACTAATTTATATGAATATTCCATTATTCTTAGGAACTTTAGTCATCATGTATTTTGATGCTCCACAAACTGCTTTTTTATTTCTTGGATTGATAGGAATATCAAACGGTCTAGCAAACTTATTAGGATCATCAACGTGGGCAGAAATTTACGGGGTAAAATATATTGGATCTATTAAAGCTTTGACTACTGCTTTAATGGTATTTGCAACTGCTTTTGGTACTGCATTATTTGGCTTTTTTATAGATGCTGGATTTTCAATTGAAAAAATCTCATTTATTGCAGCAATTGCTATAGCATTCTCTATAGCCTTACTTTTCACTATACGAAAAAAATTAAATCCAGTTTATCTCTAATACTGCTTGATTTTTTTATGATCGAGGTGTATCTAACCGACCATGGCAAGAGTTACTGTTGAAGATTGTATAGATAAAGTTGATAGCCCTTATGAATTAGTATTAGTTGCAAAGGAGAGAGCAACGCAACTTAATTCAGGTTTGGAACCTACATTAGATAGAGATAATGATAAAAACACTGTCATAGCATTAAGGGAAATAGCTGAGGAAACAATCAAAGTTCCTGATTTAACAGATGCTGCAGTTTATAAGTTAAGAAAACATGTCGAGCAAATTGATGATACTTCAGAGGACGAAGATGATATCGGCGATGATTTCGAAAATCTTTACAAAGGTGAAATTTCTAAAAGTGGTGTACCAATTCTTCCATCTAAGAGAGCTAGAAAAATTCCAGAAAAAATTCAAGTTTCTAAAGATGATTTAGCTGAGTTACAAAATACAGCTGAACAACCCTTATCTGAACCTGTTGAGGACATGCAAGAAGAAGAGACTGATGTTTCGTTGGACGAAATGAAAGATCAAGAAGAGACTGTATCAGACGAAACAGAAAACCAAGAATAAATTAACCAAATTCCTTTATTATTTTTTCCCTGTGCTCATCTAAATCAGGAATATTACCCCTAGTATTTTCATCTTTGTAGGTAGACATTTTGATAGGGTTTCCTGCAGATTTAAATTCTCCAATAATTTTATGGTATGATTTTACAATCATATTTCTTTCTTGAATTTGAGGATTTTCTACAGCTTGTTTTATATTAAAAATTGGCCCGCATGGAATTTTCAATTCTTCCATTTCTTTAACCCATTCATCTGTAGATTTGGAGCTTAATTGTTTTTCAAAAATTTCTTTTAAGTGATCCATGTTTTCACATCTTAGTGAATTAGAATTAAATCTTTCATCATTTGCAGTTTCAGGAATTTTTAATACGTCACAAAGTTTTGTAAAAAGTTTATCATTTCCTGCAGCAATAATTATATAACTATCTTTCGTTTTAAAAGCTTCAAAGGGAGCAATAGATGGATGTCTTGAACCCATTGGTCCTGGAATTTCATTTTTGGAAAGATATCTTGCAATTGCATTTTCTAAAATTGCTATTTGGCAATCTAACATTGAGACATCTATAAAAGCTCCTTTACCTGTTTTTTGTCTATCGTATAAAGCTGCATTAATTCCAATTGCTGTAAACAGACCTGCTGTGATATCACCAATAGAGGTTCCAACTCTTGTTGGTACTGAGTTTGGATGGCCAGTTACACTCATCAAGCCTCCCATACCTTGAACGACCATGTCATATGCTGGTAGCTCTTTTAAAGGTCCAGTTTGGCCAAAACCTGATGCCGATGCATAAATTAATTTGGGATATTTTTTACTTACATCTTTCCAGCCAAAACCCCATTTTTCTAATGTACCAGGTTTAAAGTTTTCTACTAAAATATCTGCCTTAGATAAAATTTTGTCAAAAATTTTTTTATCTTCATTATTCTTTAAATTTAGAGCGATACTTTCTTTTCCTCTATTTAACGACATAAAGTACGCAGAATAATCTTTAACAAAAGGCCCAAATTTTCGCGAGTCATCACCTGTTTCAGGTGCTTCAATTTTTATAACTCTCGCACCTAAGTCTGAGAGTATCATAGTGCAATAAGGTCCTACTAAAACCCTTGTTAAATCAACAACTAATAAATTTTTTAGTGGCCCATCCATAATAAAATATACGACATTTCCTTATATTGACTCTTACTAATAAGTTCAATTTAATATCATTATTAAATTAATTTAAAGAGGGGAAAACATGTTAAAAAAAATAAGTTTTTATTTCACAACATTATTTTTAGCTTTCTCATTAATTGGATCAGCATACGCTGTGACACTAAAAGCAAGTCATCAATGGCCTGGAACGCCTAGAGCTGATGGCTCTTATGATCCAAGACATGAAATGGTTCAAATAATTGCAGATGAAGTTAAAAAAGCAGGAGTAGATTTAGATATTAGAATTTATCCAGCAAAATCATTATATAAACCTAAAGAGCAGTGGAAACCAATGACAACTGGTCAGTTGGATATTTCAGCATTTCCATTAGCGTACGCATCAAAATTCCATCCAGAATTTGATGCAACTTTAATGCCAGGAACAGTTAAAAATCATGACCATGCACTAAGATTTAATAAGGGTCCAATGATGACTGAAATTAAGAGAATTATAAATGATGCTGGTGTTGTTGTTCTATCTGATGCTTGGCTTGGTGGAGGTTTTGCATCTAAGTCAAAATGTATTAAAAATCCATCAGATGCTAAAGGACAAGTAATGAGAGCAGCTGGTAAAGCTTTTAACCAAATGTTAGAGGCAGCTGGCGCTGGTATTCAAAGTATGCCTTCATCAGAAATTTATACTGGATTGCAAACTGGAGTATTAACAGGTGCAAATACTAGCTCAGGAAGTTTTGTTAGTTATAAAATTTATGAGCAAGTAACGTGCGCAACTCCTCCAGGTAAGTTTGGATTGTGGTTTATGTATGAGCCAATTTTGATGTCAAAAATGAGCTTTGATAAATTAAATTCAAAACAACAAGATGCTTTAATGAAAGCTGGTAAAGTTGCTGAAAAATATATGACTGCGCAAGTTGAAAATTTAGATAAAAAATTTGAAGACGCTTATAAAGCAGCAGGAGTAAAATTAGTATATATGGATGCAAACGACCATGCGGCTTGGGTTGAGATTGCTAAACAATCTTCACATAAAGCATTTGCTGAAAAAGTTCCAGGTGGCGATAAGCTAATGGAAATGGCTTTAGCAGTTAAATAAAAAGATATATAAAGAACCCCTATTTAAAATATTAAATAGGGGTTTTTTTTATGAAACAAAAATATTTAAAATTCTGTAACTTTAGCTCACAAGCATGTGGTGCTTTTGCTGTTTTAGCTCTACTCCTATCAATCTTGGTTATTGTCGAATTAGTTTTTGAAAGATATTTCTTTCAAAGAGCAATCACTTGGCAAACAGAGCTAGTAACAATGCTTTTAGTTGCTTCAACTTTTATAGGAAGCGCGTATGTTTTAAGTGAAAAGGCACATGTTAGCATGGAATGGATTTATGACTTTTTATCAAAGAAAAACATTCTTAGACTTAAAATTTTCACATCACTAATAAGTTTATTATTTTTTTTAATCTTATTTTATTTTGGATATTTAATGGTTGAGGAAGCGTTTACAAAAAACTATTCAACAGGAACTGTTTGGGATCCTCCTTTATGGATACCTTATTCTTCAATGATGATTGGGGCAGCCTTGATGATCCTTCAATATATTGCCGAAATAATCAAACTTATCGACGAAGAGGGTGGTCACTAATGGATCCATTATTAATAGCAATCATCGTTGCTGTTTTCACTTTAGTAGTTTTATTTTCTGGAATACCAATTGCATTTGGTTTGAGCTTTGTCTCTATAACATTGTTAGTTGCATTTGAAGGTTTTCAAATGCTAGATGTTTTTGCCGAAACATTTTACGCAGGACTAAACTCTTTTGTTTTGCTTTCAATTCCTATGTTTATTTTAATGGGAATGGCAGTTGCCAACTCACCAGCAGGAAAAGATCTATATACAGGATTAGATAGATGGCTTTGGAGAGTACCAGGCGGATTAGTAATTTCTAATATAGGTGCTTGTTCAATATTTGCAGCTTTAAGTGGATCAAGTCCTGCAACATGTGCAGCAATTGGAACTATGGGAATACCTGAGATGAGAAAAAGAGGGTATTCAGATCAAATTGCAACAGGAACAATAGCAGCTGGTGGTACGCTAGGAGTTTTAATTCCTCCTAGCATTGTTTTAATTGTTTATGGAATTGCTACAGGAACATCAATTGGAAGATTATTCTTAAGTGGCTTGATACCTGGATTTATGTTAGCAGGTATGTTTGCTATATGGGCTCTCATACATAGTTATTTCATTGATAAAGATTCAGCAAAAGCCTTAAAGAACAGAACACCTCCAACTTTTAAAGAGAAAATTGAAGTCTTGCCAAGAATATTACCTTTCTTAGCAATCATAGCTGGTGTTCTTTATGTTTTGTATGGTGGAGTAGCCACACCTTCTGAGGCATCTGGTGTTGGAGCTTTTTTGGTTTTTGTATTAATAGCTGTAGTTTACAAAATTTATCAACCAAAGAAAATCTGGAACATTGTTAAAGTATCCATGAAAGAAAGTGTGATGATAATGTTTATCATCGCTGCATCTTATCTATTCGCATTCACATTATCTCAGCTTTATGTAACTCAATCATTAGCACAAAGCATGGTAGAACTAAGTTCTAATAAATGGGTTGTATTTATTTTAATTAATATTTTTCTATTAATAGCGGGTTTCTTTTTGCCTCCTGTTGCTGTTATTGTGATGACTTCAGCAATATTGCTCCCGGTTATAACTACTTTGGGCTTCGACCCTTATTGGTTTGCAATTGTATTTACAATAAATATGGAAATTGGTCTTATTACGCCACCTGTTGGATTAAACCTTTACATAATCAAAGGCATTACACCAGACGTAAGTCTGTCAGAAATATTAAAGGGATCTATACCATTTATGATAATTATGGCTCTAGCTATATTAATTTTGTGTATTTTTCCCGAAATAGTTACTTGGTTGCCAGATAAAATAATGGGTAAAAGTTTAGGTTTTTAATATATAAAAAACACCATGCTAAATATAAAAAGAATTTTTGAAACTATTGCTGATGCTGGCCAAAAGATTTTAGAAAAAAAATCCCTTAAAAGTATTACAAAAAAGAGAGATTTGATCGATCTTTGTGATGACTTGTTATCTACAAAAGGTGCAGCATTTGGAATTACGTTGGCAAGAGATATATTATTTAGATATCAAAATCTATCTATAGAGGAAAAAAATAAATTCTTAATTCAGGTTAATCAAAAATATAAACCTGACCCATTAAAAATTGATGAGGCAATAAAAAAATATAGTGATAATCAAGATGACTATTCAATCTTAAATTTATCAAGAGTTGCTTCTGGAATTAGAAAAGAGTTGTTTGTAAGACTAAATATGGCTCCAAACGGAACCTCAGAGATTGTATCACTAAGAGAAGACCTACTTAGATTGATGAAAGAAAATCCAGAATTAAAAAGTTTAGATTATGATTTGATAGATATTTTTAAAAATTGGTTCAATCCAGGTTTTTTAAAACTAAGAAAAATAACTTGGGATACAAAAGCTGCAATCTTAGAAAAATTATTGAAATATGAAAAAGTTCATTCTATGAAAGATATGAATGAGTTAAAAAGAAGACTTGGTAAAGATAGGAGATTTTTTGCTTATTTTCACCCTGCATTAGAAGACGAACCAGTCATTTTTGTTGAAATCGCATTAACAAAAGGACTAAGTCAATCTATACAAGAATTAACTAGACCCTCTGAAGAAAAAATTAAAAATTATGACACAGCAACATTTTACTCAATCAGCAACTGTCAAGATGGACTATCTAGAGTAACACTTGGAAACTTTCTTATAAAAAGAGTTGTATATGAACTTCAAGAAGAGCTTCCTGATGTAAAATATTTTGGAACATTATCACCAATGGTTGGCTTTGCAGATTGGTTTAAAAATATGGAAAGTTCCGAAGCAGCTGAAATACTTAGTGAGGCAAATAAAAATAGTTTAGATTTTTTGAAATCATCTGATTTAAAAATTGGTGATAAAAGAATTGCAGATAATAAAGCTTTGATTAGCAAATTAGCTGTGAATTATTTAGTAAAACAAAAAAATGATTTTGGATTTCCAATTAATGATGTATGTAGATTTCACCTAAAAAATGGAGCTGATATCGATGACATTGCCATAAATGCAAACGTTTCAGAGGTAGGTTTTAAAAGGTCTTTTGGTGTAATGGTTAATTATAGATACGAATTGGGAAAAATTGAAAAAAATCACCAAGAATATGTAAACGAGAAAAAAGTTAATATATCCAATAAAGTTAAAAAATATGTCTAAAATTAATAGATTGGTGTCAGTTGCCCCTATGATGGATTGCACTGATAGGCACGAAAGATACTTTTTAAGATTGATAAGTAAACATGTGCTTCTTTACACAGAAATGGTGGTTTCCGAGGCAATTGATAAGGGGGATAAAGATAAACTGCTATCATTTGATTTAAGAGAAAAACCAGTTGCTTTACAATTAGGTGGGTCCACGCCAAAATTATTAGCAAATGCTGCCAAAATTGGTGAGGATTATGGTTATGATGAAATTAATTTAAACTTAGGCTGTCCAAGTAAAAAAGTTCAAAAAAATAGATTTGGCGCATGTTTAATCAAAGAGCCAAATTTAGTGGGAGACTGTTTATTAGAAATGATTAATTCAACAACTTTGCCAGTCACAGTTAAGACTAGAATTGGTTATGACGATGTTGAGGATTACGAACATTTTTATAATTTTATAAAAACTTTAAAGGAGACGGGGGTTAAAACTTTTATAATACATGCAAGAAAAGCTATGTTGGGTAAATTTACACCTAAGCAAAACCTTAATATACCTCCTTTAAAATATGATTATGTGTATAAACTAAAGCAAGATTTTAAAGACCTTGAAATAATTATTAATGGTGGTGTCACTTCAGTGAAAGAAGTAAAAGATCATTTAGATAAAGTGGATGGAGTAATGATTGGAAGATCTGTTTATCATTCTCCTTATCTTTTAGCTGATATAGAAAAAGAGATATTCAATAATCATGATATTAAAGAACGGAAAGAAATTGTTGAGGAGTTAATTGATTATGTTAAGGCTCAAGTACAAATGGGCACAAGAGTAAATCAAGTTATGAGACATACACTAGGTTTATTCCATGGACAAACAGGTTCAAGCCATTGGAAAAGATATTTAAGTGAAAATATGTGTGTAAGAGATGCGGATGTAAAAAAAATCGATCATATTATGGATAAAGTTAGACTTTCTCCTAAATTACATTCGGCAGGTCAAATTGATTAATACTATTCTTTCTAATCAGTATTATCTTTTAATTTTATTAATGATAATAACTGCATTTCCAGTTGGATTTTTTGCAGGTTATTTTGGGATAGGTGGAGGCCTAATTTCTGTACCTGTACTTTTTTTTATTTTTGAAACAGCAGATGTCGATAAATCTTATTTGATGCATCTTTCAGTAGGAACAGCTTTTTCTATTACAATTTTTACTGCTTTTGTTTCAGTTATGACTCATAGAAAACATAAAGCTGTAGATACGAATATTTTAAAAACTTATGGTTTATTTGTAATATTTGGAGTTTTGCTTGGTACATACATGGCAGCATTATTAAATACAAAATCTTTAGTTTTATTTTTTGCTGTGGTTGTATATTTTTTTGGTGGATATTTATTACTAGTAAAACAGGAATTAAAAAAAAATAAAAAGTTTAAGTTTCTGCCTAGAGTAACGTTTGGTTTCATTTCTGGATTTATATCTGCACCTATGGGTATTACAGGAGCTATGATGAATGTTCCAATCCTTAGATATTTTGGATATCCTATAAGTAGAGCAATTGGAAGTTCTGCTGCAATTGGGTTTATAATAGCATCTATTGGCTCAATTGGTTTCTTGACATCTGGTTTTTTACTAAATGCAAATCTTCCTTTAAGCATAGGTTTTGTAAATATTCCTGCATTTTTGATTTTCATTCCAATTACATCTTTAATGGCTAGAATTGGAGCAAATATGGTACACACCACCGATAAAAATAAAACTCAAAGAATGTTTGGGGTATTTTTATATGTAATAGGTACTCTCTTTTTAATTAGGTTCTTAGATCTTTAATTAAATCTTTTGATCGTATTCGCCTATTTTACCAGTTTTTTGCAGTAAATCGTCAATAAATTTGAAAATTTTTTTCTTTCTTTCATCAGATGTTGGACTTTCGGTAACGACTACTAACGAAGGTTTATTAGATGAGGCCCTTATTAAACCCCAAGAGCCGTCTTTAAAAGAAAATCTGATACCATTTACTGTAAGTATGTCATCAATTTCTTGATTATCAATTTGAACATTATTTGTTTTTAAATCCTCAATTTGTTTAATTATTTCCTCAACAACTTGATATTTTTCATTATCTTCACAAAAAGGAGCCATGGTAGGTGATTGATAGGTATTAGGTAATTCACTTATGATCTCACTCATTTTTTTGTTATTATTATTTAGTAAATGGCAAACTTGAATAGCTGAATTTATACCATCATCATATCCATAACCTAAAGGTTTGTTAAAAAAGAAATGACCACTTTTTTCAAAACCTGCAAGTGCTTTTTCATTATTTACTTTTCTTTTGATATGGGAATGTCCAGTTTTCCAATACAATGTTTCACACGAGTTATTTTTCAAGACTTCATCTGTTGAATACAGCCCAGTTGATTTAACATCAACAACAAATTTAGACCCCTTGTGGTTTGAAGATAAGTTCCTTGCAATCAATAATCCAATTTTATCTGAAAAAATTTCATTACCATCGTTATCTATTACACCTACACGATCACCATCTCCATCAAATCCAAATCCTATATCAGCATTATTATCTTTTACAGATTTACTTATTGCATGTAACATTTCAAGATCTTCAGGATTAGGATTGTACTTTGGAAAAGTATAGTCCAAATTACAATCTAGTTCTATCACTTCACATCCTATTCCTCTTAATATGTCTGGCGCAAATATTCCTGCTGTCCCATTACCACAAGCAACTACAGCTTTAATTTTTTTCTTAATTTTGTTCTTATCTATAAGATCATTTTTATAAATGCTTTGAAAATCAATAATTTCTTTTTCATTTCCATGACCTTTAATAAATTTGTTATTTAAGGTTATATTTTTTAATTCTTTCATTTCTTCTGGCGCATGAGTCAATCCTTTTTTGATCCCCATCTTTACACCTGTCCAACCATTTTCATTATGACTTGCTGTCACCATTGCAACAGCATCACTTTCTAGATTGAATTGTGCAAAATAAACCATTGGCGATAATGCTAATCCTACATCTTCAATATAACAACCTGTTGACACAAGTCCTTTTTTCAAAGCTGATTTTATTTCTTCACTATAAGATCTGTAATCATGACCAACTATGATTCTTGGATTTTCTTTTTTTGTGTGATTAATAACCTGAGTTCCTAAACCTTTCCCCAAATTTGTCACACCTGCTAAATTGATATTATCAGGGTACAACCATCGCGCGTCGTACTCTCTAAAGCCAAAAGGATCAATTTTTATTGAATTATTCATGTTAATATTTTTATAATTTTTTTATTTTTTTATTGATTAATTTTTTTCAAGTTCTATAAATGTTCTATTGATTTGTTGGTCATATAGTATATTTACCAAACCATCATACAACATCTAGTTGTTTTACTAAATTAAGTATAGTACAAAAAAGGAGCTAAATGAACAAGATTTTATCACAAGCTATCAGGAAAGCTGTCTCCGATTATACACCACAAATGAATCAAGATCCTAAAGATAAAAGACTAGATTTATTTTCTCTTAATAGTGAAACAGAATTATTTCAAAATTCAAAAGGCATAACAATTAAAATTGACAGAAGCAGAGATGACAATTTAACTGACTTTGGAAAAGCTACTCTTAAAGATAGATATTTAGGAGCCAACGAATCTTTCCAGGATTTATTTGCTAGGGTTGCAAGTCATTATGCTGATGACAACTTACACGCTCAAAGATTATACAATTACATTAGTAATCTTTGGTTTATGCCAGCAACACCAGTTTTATCAAATGGAGGAACTACAAGAGGATTGCCAATTTCTTGTTTTCTAAACGAAGCTAGCGATAGTCTTAACGGTATTCTTGACCTATGGAGCGAGAACGTTTGGCTCGCAGCACGAGGTGGAGGTATTGGAAGCTACTGGGGAAATCTTAGATCAATAGGAGAGAAAATTGGAAGGGTTGGTAAGACTTCAGGAATAATTCCATTTATAAAGGTAATGGACTCTTTAACAATGGCAATCAGCCAAGGCTCATTAAGAAGAGGTTCAGCTGCTTGTTATATACCAATAGATCATCCAGAAATTGAAGAGTTTATTGAGATGAGAAGACCAACTGGGGGAGATCCAAACAGAAAATCATTAAATTTACACCACGGTGTTTTAGTTTCTGATGCTTTCATGAGAGCTGTTGAATTGGACGAGCAGTGGGGACTAAAAAGTCCAAAAGATGGAGTAGTTCAAGCAACTGTATCTGCAAGAAATTTATGGATAAGATTATTAACAGCAAGAATTGAAACAGGTGAACCATATATTGTTTTCATAGATACTGTTAATAGACAAATACCCCAACATCACAAACTTGCTGGTCTTACTGTTAAAACCTCGAACCTATGTAGTGAGATTACACTTCCAACAGGAATTGATAAAGATGGAAGAGATAGGACTGCAGTATGCTGTTTATCTTCATTAAATGTAGAAAAGTACGATGAGTGGAAAGATGATGAAAACTTTATTCAAGATGTAATGAGATTTCTAGATAACGTTATGACTGATTTCATTGAAAATGCACCAGAGCAATTTAGCGATGCAACATATTCAGCTATGAGAGAACGAAGTGTGGGATTGGGTGTAATGGGACTACATTCTTATTATCAAAAAAAGATGATACCAATCGAATCTGTTATGAGCAAAGCTTGGAACAAAAAGATCTTTGAACACATTCATAAAAAGGTAGATATAGCTTCTAAAGATTTAGCAGAGGAGAGAGGGCCATGTCCAGATGCAGCAGATTATGGTATTATGGAGAGGTTTTCTAATAAGACTGCAATAGCTCCCACAGCATCTATATCTATTATATGTGGCGGAACTTCACCTGGTGTAGAACCAATTGCTGCAAATAGTTTCACACATAAAACGCTTTCAGGATCTTTTAATGTGCGTAACAAATATTTAAGAAAATTGTTAGAAAAACATGGAAAAGATACAGATGAAGTTTGGTCAAGTATTACGACTAATCAAGGATCTGTTTCACATTTAGATTTTTTAACTCAAGACGAAAAAGATGTTTTCAAAACGGCTTTTGAGTTAGATCAAAGATGGCTTGTAGATTTAAGTGCTGATAGAACACCTAATGTTTCTCAAGCTCAATCTATTAATTTATTTTTACCTGCAGATGTGCACAAAAGAGATTTACATCAAATTCACTTCCAAGCTTGGAAGAAAGGATTGAAGAGTCTTTATTACTGCAGGTCTAAATCAATACAACGTGCTGAGAATGTTAATGATGCTAATTCAACAGACATTGCAGCAAACGTTTATAAATCAAAAGAAGAAAGTAATAACCAACAAGATTATGAGGAGTGTTTATCGTGTCAGTAGCAAAAAAAATTAATAAAGAAATAATTCAACCAAAAAAAATGGGTTTATTAGTTGAGAACCCAGTCTATAAACCTTTTAGATATCCATGGTGTTATGATGCGTGGTTAACTCAACAAAGAATTCATTGGCTACCTGAAGAAGTTCCGTTAGGTGATGATGTAAGAGATTGGCAAAAAAATTTATCACAACCAGAAAAAAATTTATTAACTCAAATTTTTAGATTTTTTACTCAAGCCGATGTTGAGGTTAATAATTGCTACCTAAGGCACTACACGACTGTATTTAAACCAACCGAAGTATTAATGATGATGACTGCATTCGCATCTATGGAAACTGTTCACGTTGCAGCTTATTCTCATCTATTAGACACTATTGGAATGCCCGAGTCTGAATATTCAGCCTTTATGAAGTATAAAGAAATGAAAGATAAATATGATTACATGCAAAACTTTAATGTAAATTCAAAAGAAGATATTGCAAAAACAGTTGCAGTATTTAGTGCATTCACAGAAGGTCTACAATTATTTGCAAGTTTTGCAATTTTACTTAACTTTCCTAGACACAATAAAATGAAAGGAATGGGTCAAATTGTTACTTGGTCAGTAAGAGATGAAACGCTTCACTGCAACTCAATGATCAGAATCTTTAAGGAATTTATTAAAGAAAATCCAGAGATTTGGACACCTAAACTTAAAAAAGAACTTTATGAAGCATGTAGAACTATTGTCGAGCACGAAGATTCTTTTATTGATTTAGCCTTTGAAATGGGTCCTATGGAAGGTTTAACAGCAAAAGAAGTTAAAGATTATATAAGGTTTATAGCTAACAGAAGATTAGACCAGCTAGGACTAGAACCTATTTATGATGTTCAAAAAAATCCATTAACTTGGCTTGATACAATGCTAAATGCTGTTGAACATATGAACTTTTTTGAAGGTAGAGCAACAGAATATTCAAAAGCATCTACAAGAGGATCTTGGACAGAAGCGTTTAGTTAAGAAAAGATACGTGCTGAAGAAAGTAGCTTAATAAGCATAATAGATAATTTTTACTTGAAAAAGAATTTAAGTTTTAACAATAAATAGTAACATTAAATATAAAATGTTATAAGAGTATTGTTAAGATTCATGGATATAATATTAAATAATCCGATAATAAGCTTTTTACTGTTAATTATATTTCTTGTTTTTTTTATTTTATCAAAAAAAATCTTAAAATTTCTTTTTATTTTAATAATTGGATCTATTTTAATTTTTGCTTTTACAGGATGTTCAAGTGGAAATTTAAATATGAATAACAATATGGAAAATATTGAAGAGAATACTCTAACTAGAATCCAAGATCTACCCTTTGTGAAGAATTCTAAAATTGATATTGAAAAAAGCTTGATTCTTGGAGAGGGAAAGTCCTGGAGTGGCCAATTGTTTATAAAAATACCTGAGCCTAAACCAGATGTTTTCAATTTTTATATAAAAAATCTAGATGAATTTGGATGGAAAGAACAAACAACTATAAGAGGAGAAACCAGCGTAATGAATTACGTTGGTGAAAATAATCGTGTAGCAATAATAACAATTGTTGATGGAGCGTTTAATAGTTCTGAAGTTTTAATTTCTGTTTCCCCATATACAGAGGAATTTGAAGATAAGGTAAGTGATTTTATAAACGAAAAATATTTAGAGTTAAAAGATTAAAGTTTTTTATCTCTGATTTAGTTGAAGAACTTTTCTGTGTTTATTGCCTTTGTAACTAGCTAAAGGTCTGATTAATTTATTTGCAGCATGTTGTTCGATTATATGAGCTGACCAACCTGTAATTCTTGAAATTACAAAAATTGGTGTGAAGAAATCAGTATCAAATCCCATTAAGTGATAAGTAGGCCCAGTAGGATAGTCTACATTTGGATGAATATTTTTCCTGTCTATCATCACTTTTTCAACAATATCATATATTTTTTCAAATTTTTTATCTTTTTTGATTTTAGCAACTTTTCCAAAATATTCTCTCATTGTAGGAACTCTTGAATCTCCATTTTTATAAACTCTATGGCCAAATCCCATTACAACATCTTTATTATCTAGAGCTTTATTTATCCATTTAAGTGCATTCTCTGGTTTTTTGATTTTATTCATCATAAGCATGACTTCTTCATTAGCGCCTCCATGAAGAGGTCCTTTTAAACTTGCTATTGCACCAGTGATTGCGCCATGAATGTCCGATAGACTACTTGTTATTGTTCTAGCTGTGAAAGTTGAAACATTAAAACTATGTTCTGCATATAAAATAAGAGATACATCAAATGCTTTTACTATCTCTTTGTTTGGAACTTTTCCAAAGCACATATGAAAAAAGTTTTCAGAAAATGAAAGTTTGTTTTTTGGAGGTATGATTCTCTTTCCTTTTCTTGCCCTATAAAATGCAGCAAGTGCAACAGGCATTTTTGCGAAAATTCTCATTACTTTTCTCATATTTGCTTTAGGGGAGTTATCTTTTGTTTCTTTATCCTCTAGTCCCATAATACTTACTGCTGTTCTTGCTACATCCATTGGATGTGCTTTCTTTGGAAATTTTTTTATATCATCTAATAATGTTTTAGATAATTTTCTTTCTTTTCTCTCTTCTTTTTCAAATTTTTTTAATTGTTTTTTACTTGGAAGTTCACCATTTAAAATTAGATAGGCTACTTCCTCAAATTTACATTTTGCACATAGATCTTGAGCAGCATACCCTCTGTAAGTCAAAGAGTTGATTTCAGGCATAACTTTAGAAACTTCTGTTTCATCAACAACTATTCCAAGTAATCCTTTTTTTATTTCTTCACTCATTAATCATGCCCATCCGTGTTAAAATTATAAATCTTTTCGTCTAAAGAATTATATTTTTCGTATTCAACTAAATCATATAACCTTTTCCGCGTTTGCATTTTATCAATAATATTATTTTGATGTCCATCAGCAAAAATGGCACGCAAACCATCTTCAACATTTTTCATTGCCAATCTTTGAGTGGAGACTGGATAAATGACTATATTATATCCTAAGTCTTGAAGCTGTTTATAATCAAGTAATTTGGATTTGCCAAATTCAGTCATATTGGCTAAAAGATAACAATCTAGAGACTTTCTCACTAATTCAAATTCTTTTTCATCTTTTAAAGCTTCTGGGAATATTACTTCAGCCCCAGCATCAACATATGCTTTGCATCTGTCTAACATGCTATCTATTCCCTCCACACTATTTGCATCGGATCTTGCTATAATCTTAAAATTTTTATCTTTTTTAGCGCTCACACATTCTTTTATCTTATCAACCATTTTCTCTTTTGAGATAAGCTCTTTGTTATCCAAATGACCACATCTTTTCTGTTCAATTTGATCTTCCAAATGAACAGCAGCAACTCCAAATTCTTCAAATGTCTCAATTGTCTCTTTGCATGATTTAAATCCAGTATCAATATCAACAATTGTTGGAAGATTTGTTACTCTAGAAATTAAATAGGATCTTGTGCTTACATCTTGCAGAGTTGTTAAACCAATATCTGGAAATCCCAAATCATTTGCCATAACTCCACCTGACACATAGACCGCATCATAACCAATTTCTTCAATTAATTTTGCAGTTAATGGATTGTAAGCACCAGGCACCCTTAGAATTTTGTTAGATTTAAGTTTAGTATCTAAGTCAATTCTTTTTTGAGCCAAATCTTTTTCTACAAAATGCATTTAAAAAATACCTCTTCTATTATTATTTTTTAAATATTTTCTACTCACTTCAATATTTAATTTATTAAGATTACCTTTTTTCAATTTTTTTAATTTTTGTACAGTTTTTAAAAATCTATTACTTTCTTTTTTTGAAATAATATTATTAGTTAAAGTTAAAAATTTTTTAATGTAATTTTTTCTTTCAAAAGGTCTAGCTCCATACGGATGTGCATCAGCTCTTTCTAGTTCTTCAGATACTTTTTTACCATTATTTAAAGTAATAACAACTTTTGCACCAAATGATTTCTTTTTAGGATCAGGGTGATGATATTTTTTAGTCCACTTTTTATCTTCATGAGTTTTTATAGATCTCCATATTTTAATTGTACTCTTTCTATTGGCTCTTGATTTTGTATATGACTTTACATGATGCCAATCAGCATCCTCTAAAGCTACAGCAAAAATATACATTATTGAGTGATCTAATGTTTCTCGAGAAGCATTTGGATCCATCTTTTGTGGATCATTCGCTCCAGTACCAATTACAAAATGTGTATGATGGCTAGTAAAAATATCAATTTTTTTAATATTATTTAAATTTGAAATTTTTTTATTTAATTTTTTACCAATATCAATGAGTGCTTGCGCTTGATATTCTGCTGAGTATTCTTTTGTATATGTTTCTAAAATAGCTTTTTTAGGCTCATTTTTTTTTGGCAAAGGAACATAATATTTTGCGTTCTTTCCGTCTAAAATTCTTGCAATAACACTGTCTTCGCCTTCATATATAGGACTAGGTGCACCTTCGCCTCTCATTGCTCTATCAACTGCTTCTATCGCTAATTTACCAGCATGAGCAGGCGCGTATGCTTTCCAACTTGAAATTTCACCCTTTCTTGATTGACGTGTTGAAATTGAAACATGAAGAGCTTGTTGAACTGCTTGATAAATAGTTTCAGTATTTAGTTTTAGCATTGAACCTATTCCTGCAGCAACGCTTGGTCCTAAATGTGCAATGTGATCAATTTTATGTTTATGAAGACAAATTCCTTTTACTAAGTTTACTTGAACTTCATAAGCAGTAATAATTCCTCTTAAAAGATCCAATCCACTTTTTTTAAGTTTTTCCCCAACAGCTAAGATTGGAGGAATGTTGTCACCTGGATGACTATAGTCAGCTGCTAGAAAAGTATCATGAAAATCTAATTCTCTAACTGCCGTTCCATTTGCCCAGGCTGCCCATTCAGGATCAAATTTTACTTTAGAATTAATTCCAAAAATTGTTGATCCTGACTTTCTTAAATGACCTTTAGCCATTTCTCTTGCAGATATAACTGGTTTTCTGTTTAATGAAGCAATAGCAACTGACGCATTATCAATTATTCTATTGATAACCATATCTATTGAGTCTTTATTTAACTTTGAATTATCACTTGCAATTTCTGCAATTTTCCACGCAAGCTGTCTCTTCTTTGAAAGATTTATTTTTGATGGGTATACTTTAATAGTGTTTAACAACAAAATGTCTCCTAGCTTATGATTTTGTTTTAATAGTTAAAATAAATTAATCAATATTAAAGATATTCAGTTATAATTTTCTCAATACCCACGAAATCTTTAACTAAGTGATTATGATATATTTCACTAGATTTCTTTTCAGTATATCCATATTTTAGCAAAATTATTGGAATTTCTGCAGCTTTAGCTGCGTTTGCATCTGTTTCACTATCACCAATCATAAGTGATTTATTTATGTCACCATCCAAAATTTCAATAGTAGTAGTTAAATGCCTAGGATCTGGTTTACAATATTCAAAAGTATTGTACCCAGCAACATATTCAAAGTAATCATAAATTCCAATTTTTTTTAAAAGATCAACTGCTAAATGCTCAGTCTTATTAGTGCATACTGCCATAGAAATATTTTTTTTTTTACACCAATTTAAAAATTCCTTTACTCCATTTATTAACTTACTTTCATGAAATATATTTTCTCCATAATAAGATAAAAATTCACTTGTCATCTCGTTTTGAATTTTTTCATCAAACCATTTCCATTGACCATTAGCTTTTGCCATCATTGCTTTTGCACCTCTACCAACGGCATTTTTCAATTCACCTAAAGTTTTTGTTGGATATCCAAATTTTTTCATAACATGATTATGAGCACGAATTAAATCTGGAGCTGTATCAATCAAAGTGCCATCTAGATCAAAAAGAATGGTAAATTTTTGTGTCATTTAAAAGTATTATTAAGAAATATATTGTGAATTAATTAAACTAATACTCAAATATATAAAAATATCAAATGAAACAAAAAAAATTAACTAATATTCAATTAAAATTAAGAAACAAATTTTTAAGAAATGGTGTCAAAATGATTGCTCCAGAGACAGTCTTTTTTTCTAAAAGTACAAAAATAGGAAAAAATGTAACTATTGAACCTTATGTAGTAATTTCTGATAAAGTTTCAGTAGGAGACAATGTTAGAATTTTATCTTTCTCTCATTTAGAAGGAGTTAAGATTGAAAATAATGTAAATATTGGACCATATGCAAGATTAAGACCAGGAACAATTCTTAAATCAGGATCTAAAGTTGGAAATTTTGTTGAGGTGAAAAAAAGTATTATAGGCAAAGACTCTAAATTAAATCACCTTTCTTATATAGGTGATTCAAATTTAGGTAAAAAAGTAAATATTGGTGCAGGAGCAATTACATGTAATTATGACGGTATTAAAAAAAGCAAAACAACAATTGGTGATGAAGTTTTTGTTGGTTCAAATTCATCCCTGGTTGCCCCAATTAAACTTGAAAAAAAAAGTACAATTGGTGCAGGATCAGTTATTACAAAAAAAGTTTCTAAAAATACATTAGCCTTAACAAGAGCTGAGCAAATTGAAGTAAAAAACTATAAGAGAAAAAAATAAATGTGTGGAATAATTGGAATAATAAGCACAAAAGAAGTTTCTAATAGAATAATTAATTCATTAAAAAAACTAGAGTATAGAGGTTATGACTCTGCAGGAATTGCAACTCTAGTTGATGGAAATATTAATGAGGTAAAGTGTGAAGGTAGAGTTGATGTATTAGAAAAAGATATATCAAATTTAAATCTTAAAGGAGATATCGGTATCGGACATGTTAGATGGGCAACTCACGGTAAACCGAGTAAAATTAATGCTCACCCACATTCATCAGATCAGGTTTCAGTTGTACATAATGGCATTATAGAAAATTCAACAATTTTAAAAAAAATTTTAGAGAAAAAGGGATATATATTTAAATCACAAACTGACACAGAGGTAATAGCTCATCTTGTTACAGACTATTTAAAAAAAAATTCTTTGAAAGATACTATTATAAAAGTACTGAAAAAACTTCATGGTAGTTTTGCTTTAGGTATAATTTTTAAAGATAGAAATGATTTAATGATTGGCGCTAGAAGAGGATCACCTTTGGCTGTTGGATATGGACCAAATGAAAACTACCTAGGATCAGATTCATACGCACTGAAATCTATGACAAATAAAATCTCTTATTTAGATGATGGAGAATTTTGTATCATTAAAAAAGATCAAATAGAGTTTTTTGAAAGTAACGGAAAAAAAATAAACAAAAAAGTAATGAATTTATCTAAAGAAGAAATTCAATATGACAAAGGTGACTATAAATATTTTATGGAAAAAGAAATAGATGAACAGCCGTCTACTATTAATGATTGCATAAATGAGTATGTTGATAAATACAATAAACAGATAAATATTTATAATTTTCCTTGGAAAATAAATTCTTTTCAATCAGTTGTGCTTATTGGCTGTGGTACAGCCTATCACTCTTGTTTAGTGGCAAAGTATTGGCTGGAACAAAATACAAATCTAGATGTGAGTATAGATATAGCTTCAGAATTTAGATATCGAAAGGTTAGGTTTAAAAAAGATTGTTTGTATGTGTTTGTTTCTCAATCAGGTGAAACTGCAGATACTTATGCAGCTTTAGAATTATGTAAAAAAAATAAAATGAAAACTTGCGCAGTTGTAAATGTTGTTGAAAGTTCAATAGCGAGAGATGCTGATTTAGTTTTACCTATTTATTGTGGTCAAGAAATTGGTGTTGCCTCCACAAAAGCGTTTCTTGGACAAATGTTAGTGCTATATATTTTGTCTATAAAAATTTCATTCGATCAAAAATCTATTACAAAACAAGAATATCAATCTAAAATTAAAAATTTACTATTACTGTCTAATTCAGCAAAAAAAACACTTAAATTAGATGATAAACTTTTAAATATTGGTAAAGTTTTTGCACATGCTAAAGGATGTATGTTTTTAGGAAGAGGCTATTCTTTTCCTATTGCCTTAGAGGGTGCTTTAAAGTTAAAAGAATTAGCCTATGTACATGCTGAGGGTTATCCTGCTGGCGAAATGAAACATGGACCTTTAGCCTTAATAGAAGAGGGTATGCCAGTAGTTGTTATAGCCCCTAGAGATGATCATTATAAAAAAACGATGTCTAATATGCAGGAAGTTATTGCAAGAGGGGCAAAGGTTTTACTAATAACAAATAAAAATAAAGATGAAGTTGTTTCTGAAAATATTTGGGAGCAAATAGAAGTTGATAAATTACATGATGAATTAATTCCGTTTCTAGTAACTATACCTCTACAAAAACTTGCTTTTTATTCAGCACTTGAAAAGGGTTATGATATAGATAAACCAAGAAATTTAGCAAAATCTGTTACTGTTGAATAATATCTAAACTCTGCTAGAACACTCGTAGGTTGAATATGAAAAAATGGAAAGTTAATAGTTGGCGAAATTATCCAGTCAAACACATCCCTGAATATAAGGATGTGGGTGAACT
Source organism: uncultured Pelagibacteraceae bacterium (assembly GCA_902599665.1). Lineage (GTDB taxonomy): Bacteria > Pseudomonadota > Alphaproteobacteria > Pelagibacterales > Pelagibacteraceae > Pelagibacter. Next base: position 86,029 of record CACKGK010000004.1, read on the forward strand.
AAATTTAGTTTTAAATAAATTAAAAAATTTTCCTCCATTAGTATTTGCAGGTGAAACAAGACATCTTAAAGATCAACTAGCTAATGTTGTAGATGGAAAAGCATTTTTGTTGCAAGGTGGAGACTGCGCTGAGAGTTTTGCAGAGTTTCATCCAGATAATATAAGAGACTATTTTAAATTAATGTTACAGATGTCTCTGGTACTTACATATTCAGCATCCTTACCTGTTGTTAAACTTGGAAGAATTGCTGGTCAATTTTCTAAGCCAAGAAGTGCACCAACAGAAAAAATTGGAGATGTAGAACTTCCTAGTTATCTTGGAGATAATATTAATTCCATAGAATTTACTGAAAAAGGTAGAGCTTATGATCCAAAGAGATTATTTAGAGCTTATTCACAATCTGCTTCAACTTTAAATTTATTAAGAGCATTTTCAAATGGTGGTTTTGCTGATTTAAAAAATGTTCATATGTGGAATTTAGGTTATATTAAATCTGCAGCTCAAGCTAAAAAATTTAAGGAATTAGAGGATAAAATAGCTGATGCCCTAGCTTTCATGGAAGCTTGTGGAATCACATCTGACTTTAATAGAAGGCTATACACTGTTAATTTCTGGACTTCTCATGAAGCTCTACATTTACCATTTGAAGAAGCTATGACTAGGATAGACTCAACCACAGGCGAATACCATGATACTTCAGCACATTTTGTTTGGATAGGTGATAGAACAAGACAAATTGATGGTGGACATGTTGAATTCTGTAAAGGAATTGAAAACCCAATTGGAATTAAATGTGGACCAACCTCTAAGCCCGAGGAAATTGCTAAAATTTGTGAATTAATTAACCCTAAAAATGAAAAAGGAAAAATTACTTTAATTTCTAGATTTGGTCATGATCAGGTAGAAAAATATTTACCAAAACTAATTAGAGGAATTAAAAAAGAGGGGCTAAACGTGATCTGGTCATGTGATCCAATGCATGGAAATACAATTAAATCAACTACTGGATTTAAAACAAGACCTTTTAATAATGTTTTAAATGAAGTTAAAAATGTATTTGGTGTTCATCAAAGTGAAGGTTCATACGCTGGTGGTCTTCACATCGAAATGACTGGACAGAATGTGACAGAATGTACTGGTGGAGCTCAAAAAATATCAGACACGGATTTATCAAGTAGATATCACACACAATGTGATCCAAGACTAAATGCTAATCAAGCTCTTGAGTTAGCTTTTTTAATATCAGATGAGATTAAAAAGAATACCTTGTATGCTAAAAACGGTATTAGAGCGGCATCTTAATCATTTAATTTTATAAATTAATTATTATACTTTAATTATGGAACCGAGCAAAAAAGTCATATTTATTAAAGATTGGATATTGAATTACGTAAATTCAATGCCTAAAAAAGCTGAATCTTTAGTAATAGGAATTTCTGGTGGAATAGATTCATCTGTTTCGAGTACGTTGAGTGCAATGACGGGTCTTAAAACAATAGTTTTATCAATGCCTATAAAACAAAAAAGCGCACAACATGATTTAAGTTTAAAGCACCAAGAGTGGCTAAAACAAAATTTTAAAAATGTTGAGGGCATTACAGTAGAGCTAGATGACCTTTTTTCTACATTTGAAAATACTTTAAAAAATTTTAATAGTTTGCATGGCATGGCAAACTCTAGAGCGAGATTAAGAATGACTACTCTTTATCAAGTTGCTGCAGCAAATAATGGAATAGTAGTTGGCACAGGAAATAAAGTTGAAGACTTTGGCGTAGGTTTTTACACAAAGTATGGTGATGGTGGCGTTGATATATCACCAATAGCTGATTGCAATAAAACAGAAGTTTGGCAATTAGGAAAAGAATTAAAAATTTTACAAGAGATCATAGATGCGCCCCCAACAGATGGTTTGTGGGACGACGGTAGAACTGATGAAGGTCAATTGGGTTTAAGTTATAAAGAACTTGAAGAAGCAATGGAAAATGAAAATTCAAAAAATAGAGAAAAATATATCCAAATAAGAAACGCAAATTTGCATAAAATGGATCCAATTCCTGTTTGCAAGATTCCTAACTAATCAAATAGATTCACAAATCTATAATTTAAGTATATTCCTACAATAATGAATAAAGATATTTTTTTAACAAATAGCTACGGTGGAAAAAAAGAAAAATTCCTACCAATTGATGAAAATAATATCAAAATGTATGTTTGTGGCCCAACTGTTTACGATGATCCACATATAGGGAATGCAAGGCCATTAGTTATATTTGATTTACTTTTTAAAGTCCTTAAGTGTAAATATGGAAATGATAAAGTTACATATGTAAGAAATATTACAGATATTGACGATAAAATAATTCAGTCTGCAAAAGATAATAAAATTTCAATCAAAGATTTGACCACTAAAATAAATAATAATTTTCAAGAAGATTGTAATTATCTTATTTGTGAAAAACCAAGCTTTCAACCTAAAGCAACTGAAAATATTAAAGAGATGATAGAGATGATTAGTATTTTAGTTGAAAAAGGTTTTGCATATGAAAGCAAGAACCATATCTACTTCGAGGTAAATAAATTTAAAGATTATGGAAAATTATCGAATAAAAAGATAGATGATTTAATATCTGGATCTAGAGTAGAGGTATCAAGTAATAAAAAAAACGCTGAAGATTTTGTATTATGGAAACCCTCAAATGATGACGAGCCTAGCTGGGCATCACCCTGGGGTAAGGGCAGACCTGGTTGGCATTTAGAATGTTCATCAATGTCAAAAAAATATCTTGGTGATAAATTTGATATTCATGGTGGTGGTAGAGATTTATTATTTCCACACCACGAGAATGAAATTGCACAATCATGTTGTGCCAATGGAACGGATGTTTTCTCTAATTACTGGGTTCACAATGGATTTATTACGCAATCAAATGAAAAAATGTCTAAATCGCAAGGCAATATTTTAAAAATAAGTAGTTTTAAAGAGAATGTTAATGGTCAAGCTTTAAGATTGGCTTTAATCAGTACACATTACAGACAGCCACTAGATTGGAGTGATAAACTTTTAGAAGAAAGTAAAAGAACAATTGATAAATGGTACAATGGCTACATTGAATTAGATAAACCAAAATTAATTTCTGATGATGATCTACATCCTTTGTATGATGATTTAAATACGCCTAAGTATATAGCTAATCTTCATAAACTTTATGAAAAATCACAATCAGGAAATTTAGAAGATAAAAAAGTATTTGTATCTGCATGTAACTTCGTAGGACTACTTACTGAAACAAGAGAGGAATGGAATAATTTTAAAAAAAATAAATCGCCCTTAAGCAATGAGTTAATTGAAATAAAAATTAAAGAGCGAAATAAGGCTAGAGACAACAAAAATTACGAATTAGCTGACAAAATCCGTAATGAGCTTTTGGAAAAAGGAGTTCAAATAGAAGATAAAGATGGTAAAACCTCGTGGAAATTTAAGTAATGCCAGACAAAATATACATATTTGATACCACTTTACGTGATGGTGCTCAGACACAAGGTGTTGATTTTTCCTTAGATGATAAAGAAAAAATTTCACTAGCATTAGATAATCTAGGAGTTGACTATATCGAAGGTGGTTGGCCTGGAGCAAATCCAACAGATACAGAATTTTTTAATAAAAAGCACAGTTTTAAGAATTCCATATTAACAGCATTTGGTATGACTAAAAAGTCTGATCATAGTGCTGAAAATGATCCAATGATATCATCACTAATAAATTCTAAGGCAAATTCAATTTGCTTGTTTGGAAAATCTTGGGATTTTCACGTTGACGTTGCTTTAGGTATTTCAAAAGAGCAAAATTTAAAAAATATAAGTGAAAGCGCAAAACACATTATTAATTCTGGAAAAGAATTTATGTTTGATGCAGAACATTTCTTTGATGGTTATAAATCAAATAAAGAATATGCTTTAAATTGTATTAAATCTGCATATGACCAAGGAGCAAGATGGATTATTTTATGTGATACCAATGGTGGAACATTACCACATGAAATATCTAAAATAGTTACAGATGTTACAAAACATATCCCTGGCAAAAACTTAGGAATTCACGCACACAACGATACAGAAAATGCAGTTGCTAATTCATTGGTTGCAATCCAAGCTGGTGTTAGACAAGTGCAGGGAACTATTAATGGTTTAGGAGAAAGATGTGGTAATGCAAATTTAATGTCATTAATTCCATCTTTATATTTAAAACACGAATTTTCTAATAATTATGAAATAAATATAAATAAAGAGAATATTAAACATATTACACAATGCTCTAGATTATTAGATGAAATTTTAAATAGAAAACCAAATAAACATTTGCCTTATGTTGGTGCTGCAGCATTTTCGCACAAGGGTGGAATGCATGTTTCAGCAGTACAAAAAGACCCAAAAACCTACGAGCACATTGATCCCAGAGATGTTGGGAATACAAGGAATATTGTAGTTTCAGATCAAGCGGGACAATCTAATATTTTATCTAGATTAGAAACTATAGGAATTGATATAAAAAAAAATGATCCAAAAATTAAACAACTCTTAGAAGAAGTTAAAGGAAGAGAATTTATTGGTTATAGTTATGATGGTGCAGATGCTTCTTTTGAATTATTGGCTAGAAGAATAGTAGGTGAAATTCCAAGATATTTAATAATTAAAGCTTACGATGTTTCTGTTAAGAAAAACTCATCTGGAGAAATTGTTTCGTCAGCAAAAGCAGAGTTAGAAGTTGATGGTGAAACAATTATTTGTGAAGGTGAAGGTAATGGCCCAGTTAATGCACTAGATAACGCTATCAGAAATAACATAAACAAAATTTCTAAATATTCTGATTATCTTAAAGATTTAAGATTAGTTGATTATAAAGTAAGAATATTAAATACTGGAACAGAAGCTGTAACTAGAGTTTCAATTGAAAGTACAGACTCCCAAGGGAAGAATTGGTTTACAATAGGTGTATCACCAAATATTATTGATGCTTCATTTAAAGCATTAATAGATAGTCTTGATTATAAGTTATTTAAAGATAATGCACCAGCAAGTGCTTAATGAGTTTTAATAATATTTCATTTATTCTTCACAAACCTCAGCTATCCGAAAATATTGGATTATGCGCAAGAGCTATGAAAAATTTTGGTTTTAAGAATTTATCAGTAATAGATCCAAAGCCAATATTTCCAAATGATAAAATTATAGCAACTTCTGTTGGTGCTAAAGATATAATAAAACAAACTAAAGTTTTTACAAACTTAGAAAAATCATTAACTAAGACTGATATTTTAATTGCAACCTCAGCAAGGTTTAGAAATAAAAATGTCAAGCATATTACTTTAGATGAGTTAAAAAAAATAAACTTTACAAAAAAAGTAAGTTTTTTATTTGGTTCAGAGGCTTCTGGACTAACAAATAATGAAGTCAGTTATTCTGATTATACTTTACAAATTCCAAGTAATAGTAAATTTAGATCATTAAATTTATCACATAGTCTAGTTATTGTAGCCCAAACAGTTTCATACTTAATCAGAATTAATAAAGTCAATTTTCAAAAGTCAAAAAAAATACAAACTGCCACCAAGAAGGAAATATCAAGCATGATGAACTTCTGTCTATCTACGTTAGAAAACCAAAATTTTTTTAAACAAAAGGCCAAAAAACCTATTATGGTTGAAAATTTAAGAAGCATTTTTTATAAAATGGAACTTTCAAAAAAAGAAATACGCATTTTATCAAGCGTATTTGCTGGTCTAAGTAAAAAACCTTGATTGACAAATATAATTTGATGTCTATAAAGCCCCTAACCACAATATGACAAAACGTTTAAACTCAAAACATAAAGTAGATAGAAGACTTAAAGTGAATTTATGGGGTAGACCCAAAAGTCCTTTTAATACGAGGGCATATCCCCCAGGACAACATGGACAAACAAAATCTTCTAAACCATCAGATTACGGTATTCAGCTTCAAGCTAAACAAAAACTTAAATGTTATTATGGCAATATGAATGAAAGACAATTTCGAAATATGTATAAGAAGGCCATTATGAAAAAAGGTGATACGGCAGAAAATTTAATTGGTTTGCTTGAGAGAAGGTTAGATGCAGTAATTTATAGATCAAAATTATCAAATACTATTTTTTCATCTAGACAATTAATTAACCATGGACACGTTAGAGTTAATGGAAAAAAAGTTAATATTTCTAGCTATCAAGTAAGAGAAGAAGATACAATTGAAATAAGAGACAAATCAAAACAATTAGCTTTGATAGATATTGCTCTTGCTAACAAAGAAAGAGAAGTTCCTGAGTATTTACAACTAGATGAAAAAAATAAAAAAGTTAAATTTGTAAGAATTCCGAAATTTGAGGAGGTTCCTTACCCTGTTGTAATGGAACCTAATCTTGTAATTGAATATTACTCTAGATAATTATTTTTAAGCTTATTATTACTCTTGGCTTTTCTTTTTAAATTCTATTCCATTTTCTTCAAGCAGTTTTGTTAACTCTCCACTTTCGTACATTTCTTTAACTATATCACAACCACCAATGAATTCATTTTTTACATATAGCTGTGGGATTGTAGGCCAGTCACTATAAACTTTAATACCTTCTCTAAGACTTTGATCTGCTAAAACATTTACACCCTTAAAATTTACTTCAAGCATTTTTAGAATGTTTGTAACAGCCATAGAAAATCCACACTGAGGAGCGTCTGGTGTCCCTTTCATGAATAAGCATACTTCGTTACTTTTAATTTCATTATTAATTAGTTCATTAGTTTGATCATCCATCTAGTTCTCCTTAGTTTTAACTGCTAGAGCATGTAATTCGTTGCCCATTTTTCCTTTAAGTGAATTATATACCATTTTGTGTTGTTGAATTTTACTTTTTCCTGCAAATTGCGACGAAATTACTGTGGCAGAGTAATGATTACCATCTCCTGCGAGATCTTGAATTTCTATTTTAGCATCTGGTAATGCTTCTTTTATTAAGCTTTCAATTTCTTTTAAATCCATTGCCATTAGTTGACCATATATTCCTTTAGCCATTTTTTATAGCCTTCTTTGATTTCGTCAATTGATAATTTTATATCATTTTCTAATGTAATTTTATCACCTTCCACTAAACCTAATTTATCGAAATGAATGGAGTCCTTTTTAAGTATATTTTCCACATTTTCTAAATTTTCTGGTTTAATTTCAATTATATATCTTCCTTGATCTTCACCAAAAAAATACTCAAATTTATTTACCAAGCCCTCTAATGGAAATAATTTAACGCCCTTACCACTCTTTATACCCATTTTAGATATAGCTGTTAAAATTCCTCCTAAAGATACGTCATGACAGGTTTCTATTAAATTTTTATTTTTCAAATTCAAAATACTATTTCCATTTTGTTTTTCGTTAAACAAGTTAACTTCTGGTGGAGGACCATTAAATTCAGATAATATATTTCTTGCAAATATTGATTGATCTAAATGTCCTTCAGTTTTTCCAATCACTAAAAGATAATTGCCGTCATTCTTTAATTCCATTGTCATCATTTTTTTATAATCAGATAATAGTCCTATGCCTCCAATTGAAGGTGTGGGTTTAATTCCTTTATCTTTTGTTTCATTATAAAAAGAGACGTTTCCTGAAACTACTGGGTAATTTAAATATTTAGAAGCTTCTGTAATCCCCTGAACACACTCAACAAATTCACCCATATTTTTCTCTTTTTCTGGATTGCCAAAATTAAGGCAGTTTGTAATTGCTATTGGTTTTGCACCTACAGAAATCATATTTCTCCAGCTTTCACAAACCACTTGTTTACCACCTGTTAGTGGATGTGCATGACAATAATTAGCAGAAGAGTCTACAGATGCTGCAATAGCTTTATTTGTGCCATGAACTCTTACAACACCAGCATTCCCTCCGGGTTTTTGTATGGTATCAGCCATAACTGTATGATCATATTGATCCCAGATCCATTCTTTATCTGCAATATTTGGATCAATTAAAATTTTTTTTAAACAATCACCAAGTTTTAAAGGTTTAAATTGATCCTTTGAAAAATTATTTTTTTTTGGAAGTTTTGCTTTTACCCATTTTCGATCATAAATAGGTGCATTGTCTGCTAAAAAATCAATTGGAATTTCAGCAACTTTTTCATTGTTGAAAAATAACTCTATATTTTTACTGTTTGTTGTCTTTCCAATAATTGCAAAGTCTAAATTCCATTTATCAAATATTTTTTTTGCCTCATTTTCTTTTCCTTCCTCTAAAACAATTAGCATTCTCTCTTGGCTTTCTGAAAGCATTATCTCATAAGGTGACATATTTTCTTCTCTACAAGGAACTTTTGTTAAATCTATTTCAATACCTAAATCACCTTTAGATGCCATCTCAATACTAGAAGATGTTAAACCAGCAGCACCCATGTCTTGAATTGATATTATTGATTTACCAGCCATAAGTTCAAGGCAGGCTTCTAAAAGAAGCTTTTCTGTAAATGGATCACCAACTTGAACGGTAGGTTTTTTTTCTTCTATTTTGTCATCAAAAATAGCTGACGCCATACTTGCACCATGTATCCCATCTCTTCCTGTCTTTGAGCCAACATAAATTACTGGTTTGTTAATTCCTGCAGCTTTTGAATAAAAAATTTTATTTTTATTTACCAAACCTAATGTCATTGCATTTACTAAAATATTTCCATTATAAGATTCATCAAAACAAGTTTGACCAGCAATTGTTGGAACCCCAATACAGTTACCATACCCACCAATGCCTTTAACGACTCCTCTTAATAGATTTCTTGTTTTTTCATGGTCTGGAGAGCCAAAATGAATAGAATTTAGATTAGCAATAGGTCTGGCGCCCATAGTGAATACATCTCTCATTATTCCACCAACACCTGTTGCTGCTCCTTGATAGGGCTCAATAAATGAAGGATGGTTATGACTTTCTATTTTAAATACAATTGCATCATCATCTTCAATATCAACAACTCCAGCATTTTCACCAGGACCTTGAATAACTTGATCACCTCTGGTATGTAATTTTTTTAAATGTTTTCTGGATGATTTATAAGAACAATGTTCATTCCACATTGCTGAAAAAACACCTAATTCAGTAATATTTGGCGTTCTCTTTAAAAGTTCACAAATTTTCTTATATTCATCACTTTTTAATCCGTGTTCAACTGCTATTTTCTCATTAACTTCACTCATTATAAACTTTCAATTAAAGTTTTAAAAAATATTGATCCATCCTCACCAGATAGAAATGGATCTATCATTCTTTCTGGATGAGGCATCATACCTAAAATATTTTTGTCTTTATTAAATATACCAGCTATATTCTTTAAAGCTCCGTTTGGATTATTTTTTTCATCTTCAATTCCTTTGTGATCACAATAGGTAACAGCAATTTGACCATTATCTTCGATGGATTTTAACTCATTGCTTGAACAAAAATAATTTCCTTCATTATGTGCAATATGAAGCTCTAAAACTTCTTTTTTAATTTTTTTAAAATATTTATTTTCTTTATTTTTAATTTTAACAAAAACATTTTTACAGATAAAATTTAAATATTTATTTTGCTGAAGTATACCTGGTAATAAACCTGTTTCAGTTAATATTTGAAATCCATTACAAATTCCAAGAACTAGTCCACCTGAGTTTGCAAAATCAATTACAGATTTGATTATTTTTGATTTTCCAGCAATGCTTCCACATCTAAGGTAATCGCCATAAGAAAAACCACCTGGCAAAACAATAAGATCACTTTTAGGTATTTCAGCATCATTGTGCCAAACCATTTGATTTTTAAAACCAAATTTTCTTAGAGCCACATCCATATCTCTATCACAATTTGAACCAGGAAATATAATTACAGATGATTTCATTAAGTAGTTACAAGATTTTAAAATCCTCAATAACTAGATTTGCTAAAAGTTTTTTACACATTTCTTCTACTTGAGATTTTGCTTTACTCTCATTATTTTCGTTTACCTCAATTTCAAAATACTTTCCTTGTCTAACTTCCGAAACATTATCAAAAGTCATCCCATTTAATGTTTGCTGTATAGCTTTACCTTGTGGATCAAGTACACCGTTTTTTAAAGTGACTATTACTTTTACTTTCATTTTTTTTTAATTTTTACAGCTTTTGGTTTAGGATAAGTTAATGGTCTTATGTTTGATTGTTCGTGTAATATGTTTAATCTAACAGCTACTTCTTGATAAGCTTCTACTAAGTTGCCTAAGTTATTTCTAAATCTGTCTTTATCTAGTTTTTTATCCGTACGTATGTCCCAAAGTCGGCAAGTGTCGGGGCTAATTTCGTCAGCAAGCAAGATTTCTCTTTTGTTATCACTTTCACTTCTTCCAAATTCAACTTTAAAATCTACTAACTTAATTCCAACGCCTCTAAACATGCCTTGAAGAAAATCATTTATTCTTCTTACTTCTTCATAAATAAAATCTAATTCGAAAACATCCATCCATTTAAATGCTAAAATATGTTCTCTGCTTACTAATGGATCTCCTAAATCATCATTCTTTAAGCAATATTCAACTAATGGATAATCCAATACCGTTCCATCTTCTATTCCCAATCTTTTCGTTAAAGAACCTGTAGCAACATTTCTTACAATAAATTCAATTGGAATTACTTCTACCAACTTTACAAGCTGTTCTCTCATATTAAGTCTTTTTACTAAGTGATTTTTTATTCCAACATTACTTAATTGAGTAAGAATATGTTCTGAAATTCTATTGTTTAAAATTCCTTTCCCTTCAATTATATCTTTTTTTTGATTGTTGAAAGCTGTTGCATCATCTTTAAAGTGTTGTATTACTAAATTCTTGTCATTAGTTGCATAAATTATTTTTGCTTTACCTTCATATAATTTTTTACCTTTTTTCATTATTTAAATACTCTGTTAAAAATTAAATTAACATTTTTAAAGTGTGAGGAGTAATCAAATATTTTTTTCATTTTTTTACTTGATACCCTAGATGTAATGTTTTTATCACTCATCACAACATCAAAAAGGTTAAGATTATCTGCTATGCATTTTTTAGCGTGCGCTTGGACTAATTTGTAGGAATTTTCTCTAGTTAAACCTGATTTAGTTAATTCAAGCATCAATTCTTGTGAGAAAATAGTACCCTTTGTGATATTAATGTTATTAAGCATTTTCTTTGGATAAACTATCATTCTATCTAAAACTTTAGCTAGCCTCACTAAAGCAAAATCTAATGTTATATTTGCATCTGGCCCGATATTTCTTTCTACACTTGAATGAGAGATATCTCTTTCATGCCAAAGTGCAATATTTTCTAAAGCTGGAATAGTATAGCTTCTAACCATTCTAGCTAGTCCAGTTAAGTTTTCACTTAATATTGGATTTTTTTTATGCGGCATTGCACTTGAACCTTTTTGTTTTTTTGAAAAAAATTCCTGCAATTCATAAACTTCAGTTCTTTGTAGGTGTCTAATTTCAGTTGAAACTCTTTCAATGGATCCAGCTATAATACCTAAAACCGAAAAATAATAGGCATGTCTATCTCTTGGAATAACTTGTGTAGATACTGGCTCAACTTTTAATCCTAATTTTTTAGCAACATGTTTTTCTACATTGGGATTAATATTTGCAAAAGTACCAACAGCACCAGAAATTGCACACGTAGATATTTCATCTATTGCACTAATTAATCTTTTTCTATTTCTTTTAAATTCTTCATAATAAGAGGCTAATTTAAGTCCAAATGTAATAGGTTCTGCATGAATACCATGACTTCTGCCCATACATGGGGTAAACTTATATTTTTTGGCTTTTGATTTTAAAACTTTTAATATTTGATCAATATCTTTAACTAATATTTTACCAGACTGGACTAATTGAATATTAAAACTTGTATCTACTACATCTGATGAGGTCATCCCTTGGTGTAAATATCTTGCTTTAATCCCAACTTTTTCAGTAACTGATGTTAAAAAAGCAATGACATCATGTTTAACTTTAGCTTCAATATTGTGGATTCTTTTAACATTGATTTTGGCCTTTTTCTTAACAGCACTTGCAACACCTTTTGGAATAGTTCCTAATTTTTCCATGCCTTCAGCTGCAGCAATTTCTACATCAAGCCAGATTTGATATTTATTATATTCGGACCAGATATTCGTAAGTTCTTTTCTAGAGTATCGTATTATCATTAATTATATGGAGGCCTCTTATAACCTTTAACAGATTCTGTAAAAATTTCATAAGAGTCTTCCGTAATTCCTATTGTATGCTCAAATTGTGCAGATAAAGACTTGTCCTTTGTAACTGCTGTCCACCCATCATTTAGAACCTTTACATCTAATTTTCCAACATTTATCATTGGTTCTATTGTAAATGTCATACCTGGTTTTAATTCATGACCAGTATTTTTCTTACCATAATGAAGAATATTAGGAGGTTCATGAAAAGTATTACTAATACCATGTCCACAAAAATCCCTTACTACTGAAAAACCTCTTTCTTCAACAAAGGATTGAATTTCGTATCCAACATCACCTAGTTTTATTCCTGGTTTTAAAATTTTTATCCCTCTCATCATCGATTCGTAAGTTGTTTCAATTAAATTTTTTGCTTTAACTGGTATATCTCCAATTGTGAACATTCGACTAGTATCACCATAATATTCATTTACTATTGCAGTTACATCTATGTTAACTGCATCACCATCATTTAATACTCTTTCAGAAGGAATGCCATGACAAACCACATGATTTAAAGATGTACATAAAGATTTTTTAAAACCTCTGTAGTATAGCGGAGCAGAATGACCACCATTATCTCTAATGAACTCATATCCAAGCTGATCAATTTTATTTGTGGAAACACCTTCCTTAACTTCATTTGTAAGCATATCTAAAGTTTGAGATGCAAGTTTCCCAGCAATTCTCATTTTCTCAAATTTTTCTGAATAATTACTCATCTAAAATTTTTATTTTTTTTTCAATTTTTATTTCTTTAGAATTTAAACTGCATCTGTAAGCAAGAAAGCTTACACCAGATTTTTTAGCATCTAAATATTCTTTATAATAATTAGAGTCTATATCTTTTGCTATTCTAAAATTATTTATACCCTGAATTTGAGTTAAAAATAAGACATAAGGTTTGTATCCTTTTTTAATAGATTCCCTTAATTTTCGAAGGTGTTTTGTGCCCCTAGAGGTAATAGCATCAGGAAATTCAGCTAAATCATCCTCTCTTATAAGTGTTGTATTTTTTACCTCTAATATTTTCTTATCACACAAAAAATCAAATCTAGTATCATCAGAATACTTAAATTCTGCTCTTATATTTTTAATCGCACTAAATTCTTTTATTAATTTATTCTCTAATGCATGCTCAACAATCCTATTGGCTCTATGAGTATTTACTCCAATTATTCTTTTTTTTACTTTTATCAATTCTAGGGTAAATTTTAATTTACGTTTAGGATCATTATGCTCACTAATCCAAGCTTCATTTTCCTTATCTAATAAACCCATCATAGAACCAGTATTTGGACAGTGCGCCACAACAATTTTATTATTTACTTCTATATCAGTGAAAAATCTCTTATATCTCCGGATAAATTTGCCTTTTAATAAAGTATTGGTAAATTTCATACTATTTTATTTATATTTAGAAATGACTAATAAAAAAGAAATATCTGCATCAATTATCATCATAGGTAACGAGGTCTTATCAGGCAGAACTAAAGATCTAAATACAAGTACACTTGCAACCTGGTTAAATTCATTAGGAATTATGGTAGGAGAGGTTAGAGTTATACCCGATATTGAACAAACAATAATAGATACTGTTCATGAATTAAGAGTTAAATACAACTATGTGTTTACTACTGGTGGTATTGGACCAACTCATGATGATATTACTGCAGAATCAATTTCAAAGGCATTTAATATTGAATATGGGTTCCATAAAGAAGCATTTGCTATTTTAGAGAAGTATTATGAACCTGGTAACTTTAATGATGGACGTCAAAAAATGGCAAAGATGCCAGTTACTGCTAACTTAATTTTAAATCCCTCAAGCGGTGCTCCAGGATTTTATGTTGAAAATGTTTTCTCTCTTCCAGGTGTTCCATCAATTTTAAAAGCGATGATAGGTGGATTAAACAATGTTTTAGTGAGCGGAGATCCAATTTTGAGTAAAACAATTAATTTAAGAACGTATGAAAGTGAAATTGCTAGTTCATTAACAAATGTTCAAGATAATAATAAAGATGTTGAAATTGGAAGTTATCCTTTTTTTAGACAAGGTAAATTAGGTGTATCAATTGTTTTAAGATCTAAACATCAGGATAAAATAGATTTATGTAATTCGTTAATACTTGAATTTGTAAAAGCAAAAAATATTGAAGTAGTTGAATTAGAATAATGTTGTATTTTGCTTACGGGAGTAATCTTAATCTTTTTCAAATGAAAAGAAGATGTAAAGACTCTGTTTTTTTGAAGAAATATTTGCTTAAAGGTTATAAGTTAAACTTTAGAAGCAAATATAGAGCAGCGGACATTGAAAAGTGTAAAAATTCACTTGTTCCAGGTGCTTTGTTTGAAATATCAAAAAGTGATGAAAAAAAACTAGATGTATACGAGGATTATCCAATTCTTTATAAAAAATTATATTTTACTTATTATAATAAAAAAGTAATGACTTATATTATGGTAAATAAAACAGAATTTAGATATCCAACAGAGAGATATCTTAATGTTGTAAAGCAAGGCTATAAAGATTGTAAGTTAAATTTTGATTATTTAACTCAAGCTTTAAACAAATTTTAATACGTCCTCTTCATTTATTGTTTCAATATCATCTGAATTATTAAGAATTTTAGAGTCTAGAATTTCAATATTGTCAATTTTAGGTGCAAATTTTTTAGAATTCGTAGGACCAAATAATACAATCATAGGAATATTTGCAAGACCAATCATGTGCATTATTCCATTGTCTATCGAGATAGCTTTTTCTAGTCTAGTGGCCATAGTAGTTATTAATGCTGGACAAGACAAATTTGTTTCGAGTTCAGGGAATAAAGCTGAATTTATCTCTAATTTAATTTTATCTATCAACTTTTTATCATTATCGTTTAAAAAGAATACTGGTTTGTAACCTTTATTAGTTATTGATTTTGACAAATTAATAAATTTATTTAAAGACCAAGTTTTTTTTCTATAAGCATTACCTTGGGTCAAGGATATTCCTATATATTTGTTTTCAGGTAATAATCTTTTAGCTTCTTCAAAATACTTTGAGTTTATATTTTTTATATTGTATTTCTGAATAGTTATTTCTTTATCAATTAATTTTCCAACATTATTTAAAATCAAATTTAAATTATTTTTTGTACTTACATAATTATTTTTATTTGTAGAAAAAAAGTAATTAAGTGTTGATGAGTAAAAATACTTGTTAGGAATTCTTTTAAGTATTAATGTATTTCTAATTTTTGATTGAAGGTCTATTATTAGGTCAAATTTATCTATTGAATTTTTATTAAATAATTTTTTTGCTAAAAATAAATGTTTCCATCTAAAACCAAAATATTTAAGGTTTATTTCCAATGTTGGTATGTCAATACCATATTCTTTTAATTTTCCTTGAAAGTGGTTCTCGTGTGCACCTAAATAGAATACAGAAGCATCTTTAAAATTAATTTTTAAATTTGTAACAAGATCAAACAATTGGATGCTATCTCCAAGCCCACCACCAGAATTATAAATGAGAATATTTTTCATTTTTTAATAATTAAAGATATAATTTAAAAAAAAAATAATATAATTTCCTCTATCAAAAATGCTTACAAAAACACAACTATTTTCAAAGGGTTTTCTAGCTGTTGCACCACACATGTTTTCAGTTATTCCATTTGGCATAATATGTGGAGCGATAGGTATAGAATTAGGTTTTGACCCTGTTTTAGTTTATGCAATGTCCATTATTATCTTTGGTGGTGCATCACAAATAGTATTTCTTCAGTTGTTATCAGGTGGTGCTTCAGCCTTGATCGCTATTACTTCAGTTGGTGTCATAAATTCAAGGCATTTATTGTATGGCGCAGTTTTATCTGAATACCTTGAAAAATTATCATTTATTAAAAAATTATTAATTTCTTACATTGTGGTTGATCAAGGTTTTGCTGAAAGTAATAAATTTTTTATGAAAAATAAAACCGAGCAATATTTACATTATCATTTAATTGGGAGTGGTGTCACACTGTGGATTTTTTGGCAGTTATCAACTTTAGCAGGTATAGTTTTAGGATCATTTGTACCAGAAGAATTAGGTTTAAAATTTGCAATTCCTTTAACCTTTATAGCAATTGTTGTTCAAGATTTTAAAAAATTAGATCACGTAATAGTAATGATTACATGTGGGTTAAGTTCATTATTATTTTTTGATGCACCCTTTAAATCATACATAATCATTTCACCTATAATTGCATTATTTGTTGCAGCTTTAGTTTTGAGGTTAAAAAAATGACTTGGTTAACAATCATAATTGCAGGAATAATTACTTACTTTACCAGAATGACCATGGTTGCTTTAGTGGATAGAGATTTATTGGGAGAGAGTGTAAAAGCAGTTTTAGCATATGTACCATCAGCCGTGTTTCCAGCAATAATATTTCCAGGAATATTCATAAATGATTATGGAACATTTATAGAAATGAATGATCCTAAAATTTTTGGCGCAATAGTTGCTATATTAGTTGGATATTTTTCAAGAAATGTAATAGCTACAATATTATCTGGATTATTTTCGTATTGGATTATTATATTTTTATTATAAAATTCATTGATGAGCATCACTAGATCTGAGTGTAACTTCTATAAAAAGAATGGCTACTTATTAAAAGATGAACTTATTTCAAATAAAGAAATCAAGAAGTTAAATTCACTTATTAATAAAATTATATCAAAAGAAAAGAATAGTAAAAAAAAAGTAAAAGACCAGGGAGGAACCCAAAGTTACAATAATTATCATTTCGTATTCAACAGCAACTCATCAAAAAATAAAGAAATATTAAGATTAAACAACCCTCAAAATAACAATAGATTATTTTATAATTTATCAAGAAACAAAAAGATAATTGATATAGTAAAAAAGTTAATTGGTGGGACAGTAAGATTTCATCTTGGAAAATTAAACTTTAAATTACCTAATAAGAGAAGAGGAAGCTTAGTTGAATGGCATCAGGATTTTGCTTTTTACCCACACACAAACGACGATTTAATTACAGTGGGTATTTATCTAGAAGATTGTCATGAAAAAAATGGTCCTTTAAAAGTTATAAAAGGTTCTCATAAAAAAGAACTATTTAGTCATCATAATAATGACAACTATTTTGTGGGCAAAATTAATACTAAAAAAAACAAGATTAACTTAAAAAAATCAGTTTCCTTAACTGGAAAAGCAGGCTCTGTTGTATTCTTTCATTGTCGAACAATTCATGGCTCTGGATTAAATCACACTAATGGATCAAGACCTTTAATATTATTTGGTTATAGAGCCTGTGATGCATGGCCTATTATTAATGATGGCAATCCTCATCCAGAAACAAACTTTGAAAATTATGACGCAAATATCATTTATGGAAAAAAATCAATAGTACCAAGATGTACTGATGTACCTGTAATTATCCCATTACCTAAAAAGAAACATTACGTTTCTATTTATCAACTTCAAAAAAGTAATTAAAATATTATTCCAAAAAGACTTAGAATAATTAAGGCTTCCATTCCAACAAACATAATTAATTTTTAAAAGTAATATAGGTTAAGTTTTTTTCATGCTTTTCAATTATCCATCCATCATCAGCACGAGCATGTGGATGGACAATTAAGAGGATTACAAAAGCAACTAAATGAAGAAAAAAAAATAATGATAATTTCACGATTCTATTTCTACAATAATGATTTGTTTTAATTAGGTTCTAATTTCGTTATGATTATGAAAATATATCACATTTTAAACATAGATTATTTTAGGTATAAGATTAATATATGAAATATATTTTATTAGGTGCAGCTTTAGCTTTTGCAATGTATTTAGGTGATAAATACATTCTTTAAAAATTTTAAAAGTTTAAATTTTTAACTAAATTTTCCTTAACAACTATAAAATTTCCACAAACCTGATGATTTCCCTTAAGGTTATCCAACATTGAATGAATGTTATCTAAAGTAAGATGTTTTCCTGATATATCTAAGATACTTAGTTCATTTTCTTTTAAAAAGTTATCAAAATCATTTTTTGAGTATATTTCGCTAGCAACAGCCATTTTAGAGAACTCTACTAGAAATACTGAAAAGTAATTTTTTAATATATTTTTTGATCCATAAACAGCATTTATATCATAACCTTCTAGATCAATCTTAATAAATAATTTTGTATCGCTAGTGATGTCTAATTTACGATCATTTATAAATTTGTCTAATGTTGTAACATCAATCATTTTGATTTCTTTTGTTTCATTATCATCTTCAATGATCAATCCACCCTTTGTTGAGTTTTTTTCTAAATTATCATTTTTAAATTTGAAAGAACCTTCTTTATCTCCAATACCTAAATATGAGGTTTCAATATTTTCAATATTGTTTAATGAAATATTTTGATTTAAGTACTCCATTTCTTGCACAGAAGGCTCAAAAGCTATTACCTTACAATTTTTATTCGAGGCTGCTATTGGTATAGTGTAAAAACCTTGGTTTGCACCACAATCAATAAATACAGAATTGTCATCGATATTCTTTATAAAAAAATTGATTTCTCTTTCATCGTGTAAATTAACTTTACTAAGTAATGATCTACTATAATTTTTTCTTTGTGGGTAAGAATAGAAAAAAAAATTTCCAAAATTTAGTTTAATTGGCCCATTTATAAATGATTTAAAGAGTGTAAAAATAATATAAAAGATTTTTTTTTTGATCCTGGTATTTATTCTATAATGAGGATAAAAATCACATATTTTTTGAAATATTTTGTCCATTTGAGAATATTTTTACTACTTATTTAAAGTATTATCTTTATTTTTAATCATTTTATACGTCAATATTATACAACAATTACTAATAAAAATTTGATAGGAACGAAATATGAGTACTGAAACTTTTAAACTTAATTGGAATTGTAAACACACCTGGAAAAGAAGTGCTAAAAATACAGCTTGGTGCTTGTTGGGGTGTGCTATTGGTGATTTTGGAACTATATTATTTTTTCAAATAACCAAAATCCCTTTCCCGATTTTAAGCATTATGATTTTAGCAATAATTAACGGTTTAATAACTAGTGTAATATTAGAGACATTTATTCTAATAAAACAAAAGTTTACTTTTCAAAAAGCACTAAAGACTGCATTGGGAATGAGCTTTATCTCTATGATTAGTATGGAAGTTGCAATGAATATTACAGATTATGTATTAACAGGAGGTGCAATGCTTACTTGGTGGGTTGTGCCTATAATGTTAGCAGTTGGATTTGTTACTCCATGGCCTTACAATTATTGGAGACTTAAAAAGCATAACCAAGCCTGTCATTAAATTAAATTAATTAACCAAAGGACTAAAATGAAAATATTAAAAGAATTAGAAGATGTAAAATTAGTTATCGTTGATTTAGAAGTAAGATTAGGTGAAGAAGTTAGAAGTGCACCAACTTTATGTGCAAAATATAAAGGTAAAATTATACCTCTTAACACTGCACATGATGGAAGACCGATTTTAATGAAAGAAGAAAATGCAATAGAAAATTAAATTATGATTGAACAAATTAGTATTTACTTAACAGCAATGATTTTAGGAATTATGTTATTTTTCTCCTTTGTTATTGCACCTGTTGTATTTACCACTTTAGATGAAGAGAATGCTCGAAAGTTCATAAGAAGAATATTTCCTTTTTATTATAACGTTAATTTAGGAATAAGCTTTATTGTTCTATTAACATATATATTTTTGAGCAACTTAGGAATCGATTTCTATTTAATTTTAGCGATCACACTTTTGTTTGCTACTTCAAACTATTTACTAATGCCTTTGATTAATAAATATAGAGATGAAAGGCAGGATAAAAAATTTAAATATTCACACTTTATATCTGTTGTGATTAATTTTATTCAGATGGTATTTTTAGTTGTTTTACTTATTTAATGAGTAACTTATCTTCAAAAGAATTATATCTATATTCACTTTTGGTGATGTAACCTTAACATTTATTTAAATGTAACGCATGTTATCTTCGTTAACTGCTTTTTCTAATCTTATTAAAAAATCTGGTATTGCACTTTTAACCCTACTCCATGTGGGAATAAAAGGTGTGTCCATTGGATTTTGGTAAAAAGCATCGCCTGCTTTCATAATATTTGCAGCAAATAATTCTACTGCCTTTTCCTCTGTATGAGAGTCAAATTTTAAACCATTCATTTGTGCATCATTTCTATACGCATCTATTAAATCTAAAGCTGCTCTATAATATGTTGCTTTTAAAGATCTAAATTGTTCTTTACTAAATGAGTGACCCTGGGTTGCTAGTTTCTTTATAAATGTTTTAATTATATCAATAGACATTCTTGATAAACCTTGCTTTTCATCATTTATAGATAAGTTTTGATGTTTGTGATCATAAGTATCTGCTAAATCTACCTGACATATATTTTGTGGAGAAAAGTTTCTTTGCATTTCAGACAAAATTCCAATTTCTATTCCCCAATCTGAAGAAATTCTTAATTCTGGGAGAATATTTCTTCTAAATGAAAATTCTCCCGCTAGAGGATATTTAAAAGATTTCATAAAGTTAAGATAATCACTGTTACCGATAGTTTTCTCTAATGCATTTAATAATGGAAATACAAGTAATCTTGCAACTCTTCCATTCATTTTGTTATCTGCGACTCTTGGATAAAAACCCTTACAAAATTCAAAATTAAATAGTGGGTTTACAACAGGATAAAATAGTTTTGCTAACATTCTTCGATCATAAGTTTTGATATCACAATCATGTAATGCTACAGACCTTGCACTGTCTCTTGCTATAGACATACCAATGCAATACCAAACATTTCGACCTTTTCCATATTCATTAGGAGCAAGGCCTAATTTTTTTAACTCTTTATCTAATTTTTTTAGGCCAGGTCCATCATTCCAAAGAATAGTAAATGGTGTTTCTAATTTCTCAAAAAATGTCCAAGCCTTTCTTGCTTGAGCTTCAGTTGCTTTATCTAGACCTATAATTATATGATTTAGATAATTAGTTTTACTTATTTCACTGACAATTTTTGGTAAAGCGTCACCTTTTAATTCTGAATAAAGACATGGCAAAATAAGTTCCATTTTTCTCTCTTTTGAAAAATTTAATAGATCTCTTTCTAGATCTTTAGTTGACTTAGTGCCAAAGTCATGAAGCGTTGAAATAGTGCCATCTTGATAGAAATCACTCATGGCGGAAACCTATCCTAAGTTTTAATTTTTTGTATAGCCGTTTTGATCACATCAGACCATCCTCTAGGTGATGGCTCTGAAGATTTGATTAAATCATCTATATTTATCAATGAACTGTTAAAATTATCATTTTTTACTAAACATGGGTAATTAGACTGTTTTATCATTTCTATATCATTTTCATTGTCCCCGACACCAATTGTTATGATCTCATCATCTAATTCTTTGCTAATTAACCGAAGGGCTTTGGTCATGGCTTGTGATTTATTTACATTGTCACAAATATTCATTATTCGCCCTCCGGTTTGAACTGTTAATCCAACATCATTGATAATTTTAAAAAATTCATTTTTTTCAATTTCATTTCCCATAAATTGAATTGGTAATGAATAGTTTCTTTTTGTAGCCAACATCATTTTATTCGATGGAAGTCCAAAAATTTTTTCTTGTTCTTCATGTTTTAATTTTAGAATAAAATTAATTTTTTGATTTAAATTATCTGGAATAATTTCATTATATATTGAAATGATTTGATGAGCAGGTCTACTTATTGATATTTTATTTGGTAATTCCTTGTGTATTAAATTAAGTCCATGAATAGAAGATCCATTCTCTGAAATAAAAGGTAAATTTAAATTATGTTGTTTATTAAAATCTAATAATTCAGCTTCTGTTTTGCTAGAGTTTGGGATTATTTTAATACCCTCAGAAATCAGATCTTTAAAATAATCCTCAATTTCGTCAAACTTAAATGTATCTTTGTCTAATAGAGATCCATCCAGATCAGTAAAAATTATAATTTGTTTTTTTTGTTTCATTAAAGTAAGTATTAGCATAAATACTCATGAAAATAACTCATGCCCTCGTGGTGAAATTGGTAGACACAAAGGACTTAAAAGACATAGTGTAGAGCAATTAGATAGTCTCATACAGTCTCATACAGTCTTAAATCCCATTAAATCCTATACTTTAAAAAAACCTTTAATTATTTTTATTGGAAAATATGAATAATAAATTCTTTCAAACTAGAAGTAGACTAGAAGTCAATATGATATTGTAATAGTATTTTTGATTATGAAATTTATTTTAAAAATTGTTTTTTTCATTTTAATTTTGCCTAGCATGTCATATGCAGCAACTCCGTTTACTTACTTATCATGTAAAGCTATTGTTATGGAAAATAAAACAGAAGATGGCCCCTTTAAAAATAACGATAAGTTAAAGAGTGGAACAAATATCGGGTATTTTTTTTACAAATACAAAGAAATTAAAAAAAAATCAAAAGTTATGATACATGAGCAAAGTTTTCTTAACCATGGCTGGGATTGGAAAGGAAAAAAACCTGAAAAATATACATTACAATCTACAAAATGGGATAGTTACTCAAATGAAGACCAAATTTATACATTTGTTGATAAAGCTAAAGTTGAAGGCACCACAGTTACAATGGGGTTTGCGGTCCAAAAAATAGATAATAACTATCACAATAGTGTAACATTTTCGATGTTTGAAAATAATAAAAGCACTCTCGACATTGTTATGGATCAAGTTTGTGAAAAGATTGATAAAACAGATTATAGAGATTTAATAAAAAACGGAGTTAAATAAATCATCTTTAAAACAACTTATTAAAAAAATGAAATATTTTATTAAAATAATACTCTTGTTAATTTTAATTAAACCCAATGCATTTGCAGAGTCCAAATGGGGAAGAGGTGAGATAAATCTGCATCCTGGTGTTGCCGCAAAGTTTGTTGAGTATGTCAAAGGATCAACAACATCTAAAGCACCTTATTTGTTTGCTGTTTCTATGGATGGTAATGCGTATAGCTATTTATACTGCTCTGCTGGAATGAATAATTGCAAAGGTGGAGATAGTAACATTCTTCAAAATTGTGAAAGATCTGGAAATGGAGTTGAATGCAAATTATTTGCAAGAAACAGAACAATCAAATGGGATAATGGAATTAATACCGGAAAAGGGAAAAAATCAAAAATTAATAGCAAGTTGTCTGAAAAAGAAATTTTTGCAAGACTGACTGAATTGGGTTTTTTAGGTGATATAAAAAATTCTAACAATAATCAAGAATCCTCAAATAAAAATAATTCAAAAAAA
>CACKGK010000005.1 GCA_902599665.1 uncultured Pelagibacteraceae bacterium
TATTTTTTTTGTATGAGCATAGTAAATATATATTTTTATAATTATATTTGATTAACTTACATATTAACTGATCCAAAAAAGGAATTTTATTTATCTTAATTAATGGTTTTGGTGTTTTTTTTGTTAAGTGTCCAAGTCTTGTACCTAAACCACCAACAAGTATTACAACATCCTCAATTCTCATTAATAATATCTAATAATTCTTCAGCTACATTTTTATATGATCTAATATTTCTCTTCTTCATCAAATTATTTCTTAAACTTAGATATAATTCATCATCATTAAGAATTTTAATTGTATAATCTATAAACTCTTTTGTATTTTTAGCTATAAATCCAGTAATACCATGCTCTACCCTTTCACTTAATGAACCAATACCTAAAGTGACTATAGGTACGCATAATTCTCTAGCTTCCTCTGCGGCCAAACAGTAAACTTCACCTTTATGCCCTGGATTAAGCATTACTCTTGATGAAGCTAATTCATTTATTAAATCAAACTTGTTTCCTTTTTTTCTCAATCTAATACCTAGTTTAGTATTTTCATCTGTTAAATTAAAAGGAGGATTTATGTATAGGCATGAATTATCTGATTCTATTATAATAGATGACCAACATTTAATTAAAAAATCTAAATTTCTATCTGATCTTGTTGTGAATATAGCCCTTCTACTAGGAACATAGTGTCTATCAATTTTATAATTGATAAAATCATTATCAACTGCAATAGGTAATTTTTTTTTTCCAAACATAGAAGTAAAAAAACTTCTATTTTTGAAATGGTAGTCTCCTTCTAATATCATAACAGGCTTATTTTTTAAAAAAGCAAACAATTGTTTTTTTCTTAAAAATTTCTCAATTGATTGAATGCTATGCGACCATAGAAAGTTTCTTTTACATTTAAAAAAAGATAACAAATTAGCATCGGACATCCCAATAAGTATATCTGGTTTATCGATTGGATTTATATTTTCTATATTATTCCATTCAATTTTACCTATAATCTTTTTACTTTCAGTTAAATTAAATACTTTTACTATTAAATTTTTATAATTTCCCAATTCATTTGATATATTGATTAACGTTTTTTCTGAACCACTTATGAATGGTTTATCTATATCTAAAGAATTAAATGGAATTGATTTTTCAATAAAATAAATTTTCATCCAATTTGTTTTTTAATTTTATTAATTGTTTTATTCATATTTTTATTAAGAAACGAAAAACTGTAATTCATTCCTTTGCACCATTCAGAGTAACTTATTTTTTGATGTCTTATATCTCCAGGTTTATCAATTTTAAAATTAAATAGATTATGACATTTTATTTTGTGAAAAAAACAAATATGACTCACAATACCTTCTTTAGCTATACACATTGAGGATTTTTTGATTATATGAAACATATCAACACCACTTAATTCTTTTAAATAATAGATGTTATTGTTTTCTAAAATTTTGTTTTTGATATTATTATTAATGTCTATATACGAATATCTTTTTAAAAAAAAATCACGTAATTCATTACTTCTCTTGTTTTTTTCTATATCTGAACAAAATACAACATTCTTGTATTTACTTTTTAAAAAATTTAAAAACATATGAATATCATCATTCGACCAATTTAATTCATCAAAAAATTTATATCTATATTGAAAAAAAATATAATTCTTTGGTATTAGTGAATTAATATTAGGATTAATTTTGGGTAGACTAAGGTTGTTATATTTTTCATCTAAATTTTTATCTTTATCAAGTAATTGCTCTTGTAATTGTCTATAGCTATATTTGTTAATATCTCTTCTGCTAACTATCTTGTATTTATAAAGATATCTTCTAAAAAAATTATTAGGTCTGTCTCTCTTTTGTCCATTGTACACAATCGCATAAAATTTTGTATTTCTAAAAAAAAAAGGTAATAAAAAATAGAAACTTTTAGGTGATAATATAAATATTTTATCGTATTTATTTATAAAAATATCGTATAAAACTTTTACTCTATCAAAAAAGCTTAAATCGTAACTTTATTTACTATTTGATTATTAAAAAAAAAACTAAAAGAAAAATTTAATTCAGATAAATAAATTTTTAAATTATCACTATCTCTGATCAATGATGATATTAACTTTAATGATGTAAATAAATCTCCAGCCCTATCATTTTTAAGTATTAGTATATTTGACATCTAAAATGTTATTCCCAGAAATATTTTGAATTTATTCCAAATGATTTATCAATTATATATCTTGCAACTATTGAAGAGTTAAAAAACTTGTGATATTTCTTATGTCCATTCATCGCAATTCTTCTACGCATCTTATCGTTTTTTTTATATTTTAGAATTTTTTCTAAGAGATCGTTGATATTTTTATAGAAAACCATTTCGTTATTATTAAAAAAATCATTGAATTTGGTATCATCATGAATAAAAGTTAACAATCCATTGCCTAATAATTGAGCAATTCTATCACTACTATAATATTTTACAGGTCTTCCTCTACTTAAATTCAACGCCATGTTAGAATTTGATAATCTATTTAAAAAATCATTTCCCCATACAGGCTGAACTCCAAACATCCCGTAAGTATCAAATTTAATCCCAAGATTTTTTCTTTTTAATTTAGAAATAAACAACTCTCTTTCATCTTTTTTTCCCGGTCTTAAATTCCCTCGATGAACTCCGTGGCTAATAGCATAAAATAAATCAAAGTCGTTAGATTTGTTGAAATTTTTAAGATAATCTAAAGAGACGTCACATGGATTTGGCATATAGAAAGAATTTTTTATTTTAAAGTCGAGTGCATCTGGTGATGTAGTAATAAATGATGTGTCACAGATTTGACTTTTGTCTAAAATCCTTAATTTATTTTTTTCATAATCTGGTCCTTTTTTAGATAGTGGGTCTAAAAACCATTGACTTATTTTTAAATTTCGGTCTCTGTTTTTTGCATCCAATAATGTTTCAGATTGAACTCTATCAGCGTGACCTAAAATTATTATATCAGGCTGAAAATTAATAATAGTATTTCTAATTAATTTATTAAGATATTTTGTACCAGAAGGGTCTCTAATTGATTTAGTATAGCTCACCAAATCTCTGTCTGATAAACTTAATACATTATGGCCCTCTCGAATAAGTCCATTATTAATTCTGATACCTGTATTATATTGAAGTCTTCCAAAGTACCTATAATTAAAATTTGTAACGTGCAAAATTTTTAATTTTGAGTTTTTATTTATGTTAAAAAATGAGTTATTTAATAATTTACTTCTTATTTTATCAATAATATTTGTTACATATTCATGAGTAAGAAAAAAAGATTTGTAATTTAGTTTTTGAATCTTTTTTCTATACTTATGATTCAAAATTAGTTTCTTAATTATTTTATATAATTCAAAGGAATCTAATTTTTTTAAAATAATAGGATTTTTTGTTGTTTCAACTAACCCACCCTTGTTAGTAATTATTGTAGCACAACCCATACTGCAAGCTTCAAGACTTGTTCTGCCAAAGGGTTCGTCCCACCTTGAACATGCAACAGAAATACTGGCTTTTCTAAGTAAGTTTAGGACAAATGAATTACCTTTAAAACTATAAAGTTTCAAATTTTTATGATTAAATATATGTCTTTCCCTAGGTTCATCACCAACTACAACGCACTTCCAATTAACAAATTCATTAAGAATTTTTAAAATTGCCTCACCAAAAATATCATAGCCTTTAGCAGAATTAAGTTTCCCAATAAATGTAATAATATTTTTTTTTGTATTGAGATTTACATCACTTCTCTTTGTGGATTGAAAACAAATTCCAAATTTAGTAATATATTTTTCTTCATCTATACTTTTGAAAAATTGTCTCTTGGTCCAATTACTATTAAAAAAAATAAACTCACAATTGTTAAGTAGTTGTACTCTTTCTTTTACAGATTTTGAACCAGATATGTCTAGTGGGTTATTGTGAAAATAAAGTATAATTTTCGATTTAATATTTTCTGTAATTTCATGTACATAATTTGGTCTGTTGTGTATCTCTATTATATCTGGTTTAATTTCTTTTTGTAAATTTATAAATTTTGATAAATATTTTTTATTATTACTTGATAAAAATTTTTTACTAATAGAAATATTTTTATAATTACTGGACAAATATTTTTTACTTTTAGTATTACCCCATATTGTGATAAATTTTTTAAATTTAGAATATTTGTAAAGATTAGAAACATGTATAGATACGGCCCCTGAAAAGTTTGGTGAATAATCTTCTTTATAAGGTAGTAAAATAGATATTTTCATTTTTTTTTAAATATTTATTTTTAAGATAATTTCTTAGTTTATAATTTTTTTTTAATTTGTATTCCTCTTTCATTGCTATATTTTTTGTATTGAATTTTTTTTTAAATATTAGTATCCATTTTGATCCTTTTGTAAATTTTGCACCTTTAGAGGAATTATGTAAATTTACTCTTTTAACAATATTATTAGTATACCCTACATATGTAATATATCTATTTAAACGCCTGGTTATTATTAGATAAATGTAAAAACTCATGAAATTTCTTCAAATCTATAGATATTTAATTATAAACTATTTAGCAATTTAATAATAATAAAAAAATGTTTCCAAGAAAATATAACAAACAAAATAAATTCAAAAGAATTTTACTAAAATTATTAAACGTTTATGCCTATGAGAAGGAAACGTTAAATATTGTGAATCCTGATTATAAAAACAGCTTTGGTAATATTATTAAATTAAACGATAGATCTTTTAACTTTTCACAGGGTTATTTAAATTTAACAAGGAAAGTAGAAGAATTAGATATTTTTTTTAGGTATGCTCCAAATTCAAGTCTTTATAATTCAAAAGGTAGTTGGAAAAGAATTGTTCCAGGTATTAATAAAGAACAACTCATATTAACATGTATGTCAAGTTTAAAAGATTCAATATTATATTTTTTAGAAGAAAATAAAATTAAAATTACGTTACATCTTATTTCTGATAACTCTAGTCTAGCTTTTGATAAAAGGCTACATAAACTGATCGATACTGAAGAATTTGAAATAGTAACTCATAATTCTAAAATAAGTGGTAATAGAGGTTCTTATTTAGAGTGTTGTGACCAAGCGGTAAAAGCTAAAGATTTAATTTTTTTTATTGAAGATGATTACTTATTTGAAAAAAATTGTGTTGATGAAATGGTTCTTACATTTAGTAGATTATCAACCTTATTGAAAGAGGACGTAATTACTTGTCCTACCGATTATAGCTTTTTTTATGATTCCCTTTATAAAACAAGTTTGTTTATCGGCAAGAAAAACAGATGGAGAGTTGTTGGAGAAACATTATTAACATTTATGTTATCAAAAGAAACATTTGAACAAAATAATGAATATTTAAGAAAAGTTGGTGAGGTGGTTAATGAGCCTTTCGAAAAACCTCTACATGATTTATATAAAAAGAAAATATGTCTTGCACCGGTAAATACACTTTCATATCACTTGTCAAGAGCAGTTCCATCCATAAATGAAGATTGGATTACATTATGGAATGAAAATTTTAAAAAAATTTAGATTACTAACCTGCAATAACAGCTAATAAAAGTAACGCTACTATATTTGTTATTTTAATCATTGGATTTACTGCTGGACCTGCGGTATCTTTGTAGGGATCACCGACAGTATCACCGGTTACAGCAGCTTTGTGAGCTTCTGAACCCTTTCCTCCAAATTTTCCATCCTCTATATATTTTTTTGCATTATCCCAAGCCCCACCTCCTGCTGTCATAGAAACAGCAACAAACAAACCTGTAATGATTACTCCTAATAACATTGCACCTACAGCAGATAAAGCAGCAACTTGACCACCTATAAAATAGATTATTATGTAAAGAACTATAGGTGATAAAACTGGCAACAATGATGGGATTATCATTTCTTTTATTGCTGCTTTTGTTAACAAATCCACTAGTCTACCATAGTCTGGCTTGGACTTACGTTTCATAATGCCTGGTATTTTTTTGAACTGTCTTCTTACCTCAATAACTACAGCACCTCCTGCTCTACCTACAGCTTGCATGCCCATTGATCCAAATAAATATGGAAGCATTCCACCAATCAATAATCCAACAACAACGAATGGATTTGATAAATCAAATGTAACTACAATTCCCTCTAAATTAGAACCAGCAACTTTAGAAAAATGTTTAATATCCTCTGTGTAAGCTGCAAATAAAACTAAGGCTCCAAGTCCAGCTGACCCGATTGCATATCCTTTTGTTACTGCCTTTGTTGTATTACCAACTGCATCTAATGCATCGGTAGTTTTTCTAACGTTTTTTGGAAGATTTGACATTTCTGCAATTCCTCCAGCATTGTCAGTAACCGGACCATATGCATCTAAAGCCACAACCATACCAGCAAGTGCAAGCATTGTTGTAACTGCAATTGCAATACCATATAAACCAGCAATATGATTAGTTAATAATATTCCACCAACAATAATTAATGCAGGAATAGCAGTTGCTTCCATCGAAACTGCCAGTCCTTGAATGACATTAGTTCCATGACCTGTAGTTGAGGATTGAGCTACACTTTTAACTGGTCTATAGTCTGTGCCTGTATAGTATTCTGTAATCCATATAATTAATCCTGTTATAACAAGTCCTATTATTCCACAAAAATACAAGCTTAATCCAGTAAATGATTTTTCGTTTACAATATACTCGGTAGTGAAACCAATTACATACTTTGTAATTGGATACAAGATTATGAGAGAACTTATAGCAGTTATCACAAATCCTTTATACATTGCCTTCATTATATTCTTATCACTCCCAAGAGTTACAAAAAAAGTTCCTAAAATGGATGTAAGTATGCATGCACCACCAATTGCTAGCGGATAAATCATCATACTGAAGTTGCCGACAAAAAATATTGAAGACAGAACCATTGTAGCAACAATTGTTACAGCATAAGTTTCAAATAAATCGGCTGCCATACCAGCACAATCTCCAACATTGTCTCCAACATTGTCAGCTATTACAGCCGGGTTTCTAGGATCATCTTCAGGAATACCTGCTTCTACTTTTCCAACTAAATCGGCACCAACATCTGCACCTTTTGTAAAAATTCCACCACCTAATCTTGCAAAAATTGATATTAGAGACGCACCGAAACCAAGCGCAACTAAAGCATTAACTATTTCTCTTTCATCTATACCAATCTTAACAAGAAAGTAATAATAAACAGCAATTGACAATAAAGCTAATCCAGCAACTAACATACCAGTTACAGCTCCTGATTTAAATGCAATTGACAAACCATTTGCTAGGCTTTTTCTTGAAGCTTCAGCAGTTCTTACATTAGCTTGGACTGAGACAAGCATACCAACATAACCAGCTATTCCAGATAATGCAGCTCCAATTAAATAACCTAGACCTACTAAAGGACTAAATGCAACAGAAATAATAATCAAAACAACTACCCCAACTATTGCTATAGTTTTATATTGTCTGTTTAAATATGCTCGAGCACCGACTTGAATAGCTGAAGCTATTTCAATCATTTTAGCATTACCAGAACTTGAGTTTAAAATATTTCGACCTGTAAAAAAACCGTAAATGATTGATATAATTCCAGCTGCTATAATGTATAAAAGTATTGTTTCTGTTGATGAGTTCATTAGTTCCTTTGTTAAATATATTTATGGGGTCAATGTAATACAAAAATAATTATAAAACGCAATGTTTAACTTCATTAGAAATTATGGGAATATCCCTCATTATAGCTGTGTTTTATAAGGTTTTTATTATATATAATTTGGTTACTTTTGATTTCATTAGTTAAATCTCCTATTAAAGTCACTTTTTGATTCATTCGTTTAAATAAAGATTTGATATATCTTCTATTTGATTTTGATGAGGTAAATAGAATTTGGTAATCATCACCTTTAGAAACAAAACTTATTTTTTTTTTGTTAGTCTTGACAAGATAAGTTTTAAGTTTTGATGAAATAGGTATCTTTTCAACATCCAATCTAAAATATAAATTACTTCTATTAATTAATTTAGTTAAATCACCAAATAAACCGTCAGATATATCAATTGAGGAATTGGCAAATTTTATTAGTTTCGTGCTAATTTTTGTGGGTAAATCTGGCATATAATATTTTTGAATAAAATATTCTCTTTGAAGAGTTTTTTTTAAAAATAGCTTTTTTTTCAAAATTAATAAACCCAAATAACTATCTCCAAGGTTTCCAGTAACATAAATATCATCATTGTTTTTACATTTATTTCTTTGGACTATTTTTTTTGAATAACCCAAACTAGTAATTGTGAATGTTGTTTTATTTGATTTAGTTGTATCACCACCTGATAATTTAATTTTATATTTTTTTTGCTCTTGATTTAAACTTTTGTATACAAGATTTAAATTTTTTTTTGAAAAAGATTTTTTATTTCCACTAGCGCCAATAAAAATAAATTTTGGTTTTACACCCTTGCAATACAAATCTGATATTGAAGATCTTAATATTTTTTTAATTACTAAATCAGGCTTTCTAAAATCAAGAAAATGAACACCTTCAACATAAGTATCAGAAGAAACAACAACGTTATTTTTTTTGTCAAAAAAAACATCATCATTTAGATTTAATGCTGATGGATTATTATAAGTTAATTTTTTAAAATACTTTTGAATTAGAGCAAATTCATTCATTGCTAATTCTAATTTTCTTGGAAATTTTATCCAATAATGCATTTAAGTATTTAGTTTGTGAGTCATCGATAAAAAAGTTGGATACCTTTAAATACTCATTAATGATGATTTTGATGGAGGTATTTGGTTTATATAAAAATTCGAAAATTGCACTTTTGATAATAATTTGAAAAACTTTATCCATATTTTTTATTTTCAAATCCTGATTTAAATGGTTATCGATCTCTGCATTTATTAATTCTTCTCTTTCTATTGTGCCGTTGACAATATCTTTAATAAATTTTTTGAACCTGTGTTTTGGAAAACTAATATTTTCTTCATTGTTATAAAGTTTTCCATAAAGTTTTTGAATAATTATCACTCTAGGATTTCTTTGTGGAGAAAATTGAACAGTCATAATTTATTGAAAAAGAACTGATAATACTGCTTCTGCTGCTTCAGATCCTTTCTTGCTACGTTCTACAGCTTGTTTTTTGCTTAAGCATGTGATCACTCCGTTCCCGACAGGCTTCTTAGATGTAATCGATAATGTCATTAATGCGTCTGTTGTAGATTTGGATATAAAATCAAAATGTGGTGTTTGTCCTTTAATCACACATCCTAAAGCTATAAATCCATTAAATTTTTTTAAATTCTTGGCGATCGTAACAGGAATTTCAAATGCGCCTGGCACCCTAATTACATCAATATTACACTTATTATTAATTTTATTTTTTGCACTTTTTAATAAAGAATTAGCAATGCTTTCATAATAACTTGCAACAACAATTAGAATTTTTTTTTTCATTTTATAATTTCTTGTTTTTTAATTTTAATTCCATACCCGTCTAGTCCAATCACTTTTTTTTTTGATCTAGTAACAAGTATCATATTTTTTATATTTAAAGATTTAATAATTTGGGCTCCAATGCCATAATTTCTAATTAATTTATCATGACCTTTTTTGTAGAAAGTTTTACTATTATACTGTTTGAGTGTTTGGGTAACTGATTTTAAATTAGGATCTCTAATAAATATAAGAACACAATTATTGTATTTTTTAAAATAAGTAATTGTTTTATCAAATGAATTTGGCAGTTTTTGGTTAATAAGATAATTATGAACTACATTAGATGATATTACTCTTAATCGAGGCACTACTCCTTTTTTTAAAGTGCCTTTAATTAATGCAAAGTTTTCAGACCCATCAAGAATATTTTCAAATACTTTAATTTTAAATTTTTGTTTTTGAACAATGATTGTAGAAGTTTTTTTTAATTTGATTAATTTCTCTCTCTTCAATCTATAGGCAATAAGATCCTCAATCTTTCCTATTTTAAGTTTATGTCTTTTTGCAAAATTAAATAATGTTTTTCCCGTAGCCATTTTTCCATCATCTGCCATAATTTCACAAATGACCGCAGAATTATTCTTTTTGGCAAGTTTTGATATATCAACTGAAGCTTCAGTGTGTCCTGCTCGTACAAGAACACCCCCGTCTCTTGCTATAACAGGAAATATATGTCCAGGTGATACAATATCATTTTTTTTTGCATTTTTGCTAGATGCAGCTTTAATTGTTTTTGCGCGATCATAAGCTGATATACCTGTAGTAACACCTTTTTTGGCCTCGATAGAATATGTGAAAGCGGTTTTGCTTCTAGATTGATTAATTGGTGAGGCTAAAGTTAGCCCAATTTTTTTTGATTGCACACTGTCCATTGCTAAACAAATTAATCCTCTTGCGTGTTTTGCCATAAAATTTATGTGTCTAGGGCTGACTGCAGATGTTGAAATAACTAAATCACCTTCATTTTCCATTTCTTCGTGTTTGCTTTCATCATCTACAAGAATATACATCCCGTTTTTTTTAACAGTCTTAATGATACTCTCTATTGAACTAAAATTACTTTTTTTCATTTAGAAACTTTTTTACATATTTAGACATAATATCTATTTCAACGTTTACTAAATCATCTTTCTTTAAATTAATTAAATTTGTCAATTTTAATGTGTGAGGTATAACCCATATTTCAAATGAATTTTTTTTAATTTTAGAAATAGTTAGAGATACCCCATTTATAAGAATAGAAGCTTTTTCTACCAATTGTTTTTTTAATAAATTACCAATTTTAAACTCTAATATGTTTGACTTATCTACTTTTTGTATACTTTTCAAAGAACAGACTGTATCTACATGACCCTGACAGATATGACCTGAAATATTATCACCAAATTTTAGGGGTTTTTCTAAATTAATTTCATCTCCAATTCTGATATTTCTAAATTTAGATTTAGCCAACGTTTCATTTGAAAGATAAAATTCTAAAGTCTTATTTTTATAAGAAATTAAAGTAAGACAAACTCCATCACAAGAAATTGAAACCCCGAGATTTTTATTCGAAACCTTCAATGAAGATTTTATAAATAAATTTACTCCTTTTGCTCTTTTTTCGATTCTGATAATTTTGCCTTTGTTAAATATAATTCCATTAAACATTTTAGTAATAGTGAGTAAGTATATCTTTATCCAAATACGTATTTATTTTTTTTTTATTCTTATAGTTTTTATTAATCATTTTTACTAATGAAGATATATTAATTTTATCTCTATTAGAGATTATTTTGTCGCTTTTAAAGAAGTAAAATTCATTTAATAAATTTTCATTAAGAAAATTAGTCATTAAATTTTTGCCTGTCTCTACTAATATCCTATGAAGTCCTAATGAATAAAGTTTTTGACTAATTTTTCTTAGATTGAAATTCTGATTGTTATTCACATTTTGATAAATAAGCTTAACACCTCTATTTTTTAATAATCTAATTTTTGAGATATTTTTAGAACTGTGAAATATAATTAATCTATTTTTTATTGAATTTTTAATTACATAAGAATTAATTTTTATTTTTAAATTCTTATCGATTACAACAACATTAGGAGAAAATTTCTCTAATCCATTTAGTCTACAATTAAGTTTAGGATTATCTGTATTAATTGTTTTGTAAGAGGTTAGTATTGCATGATTTTGAAATCTTAAAATATGGGAAACATTTCTTGAATGTTCATTTGTTATCGGTGAATTATTTCTTAAAATATTTAAATTTGATGAACTTGCAATTTTACCAATTATATAAGGGGCTTTGTTAGATCTTATATAATTATATTCATTATAAAGTTTCTTAACGTTTCGTTTTTGAAGTCCTGATATTGCAACTATTTTTTTAGAATTTAAAATTTTTTTGGTTTTATTAAAAGTTCGTAAATCTTTATCCTCAATTGAGTAATAAACTTTTTTGACCTTATTTTTTATTATTACATTTGTACATGGAGGTGTTAACCCGTAATGAGAACAGGGTTCAAGTGTCGAGTAAAGTGATGTCCCTTTGTTATATTTATTTTTATTTAACGCAATGCTTTCAGCATGTGGTCTTCCGCCATTATTAGTCGTTGCAAAAGATAAGATTTTATTGTTTTTTACAATTACACATCCAACTGATGGATTTATCCCAGTTAAATATTTATTATTCTCTGCTAAGTTTATAGCAAAGTTCATAATTTTTTTATCTGAAGATTTAAAATTATCTTTTTTTAAAGACATCAATTCTATCCACAAATTGAACAAAGTCTTTTTCTTCTCTGAAGTTTCTATAGACTGATGCAAATCGGACATATGCTACAGGGTCAAGTTCTTTTAAGCCCTCCATAACCATTGTTCCAATAGTATTAGATGAAATTTCACTTTGACCTAATTCTTCTAATGATCTACTAATTTTTGAGATAAATTTTTCTGCTGTTTCTGTGTCAATAGGTCTTTTCTTTAAAGCGACATAAATTGATTTTGAAAGTTTTTCCCTATCAAAAGATGATTTTCTTCCATTCTTTTTGACTACAGTAAGTTCTCTAAATTGAACTCTTTCAAATGTTGTAAACCTCTCACCGCAGCTACATAGTCTTCTTCGTCTAATTGCCGTTCCATCTTCTGTGGGTCTTGAATCAACGACCGAAGTGTCACCTTTTTTACTACATGGACAAATCATAAATTAATTTAGCCTAAGTGTTTATAGATAGGGAAATTAGAACAAAGGCTTACAACTTCTTTTCTTACTTCATTTTCAGTTTTAGAGTTATCCTCAGGGTTTTCGGCTAACCCTTTTATAGTTTTTGTTATTAAATCACCTACAATTTGAAATTCTTTTAATCCAAAACCTCTTGTTGTAGCAGCCTGCGATCCAAGTCTTATACCAGATGTTATCATTGGGCTTTCTGTGTCAAATGGAATACCGTTTTTATTACATGTAATGTTGGCTCTAGAAAGGCTTTCTGCAGCGACATTACCTTTTACTTTAAAAGGTCTTAAATCAACTAACATCAGATGTGTATCTGTTCCACCTGAATAAATTTTAAAACCATTATTTTTTAAAGTTTCAGCTAAAATTTTTGCGTTTGCTAAAACTGTTTTTATATATTCTTTAAATTCTGGTTTTAATGCTTCTTTAAATCCAACTGCTTTGGCAGCTATGATGTGCATTAATGGTCCTCCTTGGTATCCAGGGAAAACTGCAGTATTAAATTTTTTAGATAAATCTTCATGATTGGTTAATATAATTCCACCTCTTGCACTTCTAAAAACTTTATGAGTAGTAGATGTAACTACATGTGCATAGTCACATGGATTTGGATATCCTTTACCAGCAACTAAACCAGAAAAATGAGCCATATCAACCATTAAATATGCACCAACCTTATCAGCTATTTCTCTGAATCTTTTAAAATCAATCACCCTTGAATAAGCGCTACCACCAGCAATTATAAGTTTAGGTTTGTGCTCTAGCGCAAGTTTTTCAACATTATCATAATCAATAAGTTCAGATTTTTTATCAACTTCATATCCAATTGCATTAAACCATTTTCCTGACATAGAAATTTTTAAACCATGAGTAATATGCCCTCCTGAATTCAGACTCATTCCCATAAAAGTATCACCAGGTTTTAACAAAGCTAAAAACACAGCTCCGTTTGCCTGCGCTCCTGAATGAGGTTGAGCGTTGGCAAATTTACAATTAAATAATTCTTTAAGTCTATCTATAGCTAATTGTTCTGCAACATCCACATGTTCACAACCATTATAATATCTTTTACCAGGATAACCCTCAGCATACTTATTTGTTAAGACTGAACCTTGAGCTTCTAGAACTGCTTGAGATACAATATTTTCAGATGCAATTAGTTCGATATGATTTTGTTGTCTAACCAATTCATCGTTAATAGCTTTATAAATTTCAGGATCACTATCTAATAAACTTTTTTCAAAAAAGTCTTTGTACTCACTATTTAAATATTTTGTTTCACTTGACATAATTTTTATATTTTTTTAACTCTTTTTAAGTGTCTTCCACCCTCAAACTTAGTATTTAAGAATGCATTTATACATTTAAAGGCTAAATTTTTACTAATCAACCTTTCTCCTAATGTAATAACATTTGCATCATTATGCAATCTAGATAATTTAGCGTTTTTTACCGAATAACATAGTGCTGCTCTTATATTTTTATGTTTATTAGCTGTCATTGCCATACCCATACCCGAACCACATACTAAAATACCAATATTCTCTTTTTTTATATTTTTTGATAATTTATGGGCATAATCTGGATAGTTTACTGATTTTTTTGAATGCTCTGGACCTAAATCTAAGACTTCA
Source organism: uncultured Pelagibacteraceae bacterium (assembly GCA_902599665.1). Classification (GTDB taxonomy): domain Bacteria; phylum Pseudomonadota; class Alphaproteobacteria; order Pelagibacterales; family Pelagibacteraceae; genus Pelagibacter. The sequence continues at coordinate 14,402 of CACKGK010000005.1, forward strand.
AATTTTGAAGAAAGTTTCTTTTTAATACTTTCTTTTAAATTAAATCCAGCGTGATCAGATGCGATATAAATTTTTTTCAAATTAATTAAATTTATAATCTAAAACACATGCAACTAGGTGTATTCTATTTTCTTCTCCACCATTAAATGCATTATGATATTTTGTATTGTTAGTAACCCAAACTGATCCATCAGCAGGCATATGTTTGGCAACATTGTCAATAACCATCAAGCATCCAGGATTTGTTATAATTGGTATATGCAATCTAGGTTCTGGATCTCTATGCCAGCTTAATGTTGATCTTGGTTCTTTTAATAAAATTCTTACTCTACCTAATTTATATTTTGATGAAAGAACATCATAAACTTCTTTAAAATAAGTATTTTCGTAATCTTTTATGAATTCACTATACTTAGATTCATCTATATCGACATCTCTTGAAACTTCTTTTCCAGACTTATCTGGTTTAGTCCAATAAACACCTCGAGCTTTGCTACCTTTTATTGAATCTGGGTCCCCAGGTATTTGTGTTAAAGAAATTGCACCAAAATTAGTTACGCCACCACCATCATCAAATTTTTTAATTTGTATGATTTGGTTATAAGCATCTTGAAGCTTATCAATATTAAATTGTATAGTCTGTTTTTGAAAATCACTAAAGTCTAAAACTCTATCAGTTTGATTATGTAAGTTTAAGTTTACGATTTTATTTTTATTGTCCATCATGAAGATTGTTTTCTACTCATTTATATATATATTTGTATAATAGATTTTGTCGCATAATAAAATACAATATGATTACAGGTAAATATCCAAATTTAAGGCTTAGAAGATCAAGAAAATATGCTTGGTCTAGAAAACTAGTCCAAGAAAGTTCTTTATCTTATAGTGATTTGATCCTGCCAATTTTCTTAATTGAAGGAAAAAATAAAAAAGAATCAATAAAATCTATGCCAAATGTATTTAGATATAGTGTTGACAAATTAAATACCGTTGTGGGTAAAGCAATAAAAAAAGGGATACCTATGATTGCATTATTTCCACATACTAGCCCAACAAAAAAAGATGAAAAAGGTTCTGAAGCTTTAAATCCAGATAATTTAGTTTGTAAAGGAATAAAGTTCATTAAAAAGAAATTTAAGAATAAAATTGGCATTATGTGTGATGTGGCCCTAGATCCTTACACTTCTCATGGCCATGATGGATTATTAAAGAAAAATAATATTCTAAATGATAAAACTTTAGAAATACTTGCCAAACAAGCAGTGCTGCAAGCCAAAATGGGATGTGATGTTATTGCACCCTCAGATATGATGGATGGCAGAATTGGCAAAATTCGATCAGCATTAGATAAAAATAATTTAAATGACGTGCAAATATTATCATATGCAGTTAAATTTTCATCTAGCTTTTATGGACCATTTAGAGACGCTGTTGGATCAAAAAAATTACTAAAAGGTGATAAAAAAACATACCAAATGGATTTTAGAAATTCAGATGAGTCTTTGAGAGAAGTTTCATTAGATATAAAAGAAGGTGCTGATATGGTCATGGTTAAACCTGGTATGCCCTATCTTGATATAATAAAAAAAGTAAAAGACAAATTCAAAATACCAGTATTTGCATATCAAGTTTCTGGTGAATACAGTTTAATAATGAATGGAATTAATAAAAAATTAATAGACAAAGCTTCAATAAAAGAGTCTCTTATTTCGTTTAAAAGGGCTGGAGCAAGCAGTATTGTAACTTATTTTGCTGATCAAATTGATCTTTAATTATTTTAACAAATTAATAAAATCATTTCTTGAGGAAGGATAATTTTTGTTGTTAGGTTTAAGAATTGTTTTATCCAAAAAATCTCCAACTATGGAAAAGCCACTATATATATCTTTTAAATTTTCAGGACTGATATTTTTATCTATTAGAAAATTGGGTATGATTTTTTGACTTGAGTCTACAATATATTTAGTTTGACCATTAATACTTTTATTAACCACGTAATCTTTAAAGTTAATATCATAACCAATAGACTTTAATATATTTAGCTCTAAATACAAAAATTCAACAAGCCAATTATCAAGATCAATAATTTTAAATAATTTTTCTAAAAGATTATATATTTCAACATTATTCTCATTTTCAGCTGTAAGAATTTTAATTAAATTCATACAATAAATAATACAAAATAATTTTTTTTTATTTTCCAAATAAACAGGCGTTTTAATTTCATCTATTTCAACCTTAAGATATCCAAGCCTACCATCCGCTCTTAGATTTGAATTTATGTGAAATTTATTACCTATTAATAAATAGCTCTTAATCTTTTTTGATGTAGATCCAAAAATCACACCAACTATTTTTCCATTATTTTCTGTATAAAATTCAGCTATGGATGAATTTTCATTGTATTTATTTAAAGATAGTAAGTATCCTTTATCTTGCCAATTCATTTTTGATAAATTTTTTTAAGAAGTTCTGAGGCTGCAGATTGTTCTGCATTTTTCTTTGATGATCCTATTGAGTAAACATATGCGCTATTTTTAAGTTTAACCCCAACTTTAAAATTTGGTTTATGCCTGGGTCCTGTATTAGAGACTAATTTATAGATAGGTAATACTTTAAAAGTTTTTAAAGAATACTCTTGAAGTAGAGTTTTAGCATCAATAAAAGTCGTTTCAGCGTCGTTAATAAAACTTTTCCATAATTTAAGAATAAAACTTTTAGAAACTTCAAAACCTTTATCTAGATAAATAGCTCCAATTAATGCCTCACAACAATCCGAGATAATTTTATTTTCAACTATATTTTTGCTAGTCTTAGAATTACCAGTGATTACAAATTCTTTAAGGTTTAATGAATTTCCAATTTCTAGACATTTATTTTTATTGACTAAAGAAGCTAATTTTTTATCTAAGGAGCCTACTTTTTCATTTGGATAAAGTTCATACAATTTTTTTGAAACAACAAGTCCTAGTACTCTATCACCTAAAAATTCAAGATTTTCATAATTATTATTTGGATCGTAACTTTTATGAGTAATAGCTTGCAAAAGAATTTGCTCATTTTTGAAATTTATTTTAATCTTTTTTTGAAGTTTTTTAAGAGTGGTCATATTTAATCAATAAATTTGAAAAATCTACTTAACCTTAATATTTCATTCCAATTCCAAAATTTAACAATACTTCCTACAAATGGATCTGATGAAAAAAACAATATTTGAGCTTTTCCAACAAGATTATTTTTATGGACATATCCAACTTCAGATAAAAATCTACTATCTTTTGAGCAATCTCTATTATCTCCTAAGAAAAATAAATGATCTTTTGGAACAATGTATTTATCTGTGTTAGCAAAAGTAATATCTGTTCTGTATGATGCCAAATAAACTTTACCGTTTGGAAGTTTCTCTTCAAATGTGTTAACTTTTATTTTTGATTTGCCACAATAATTAGTGATATTTTTTGATTTAATTGTTTTTAAAATTTGATTTCCATTAAGATAAAGATCACCATTAATAAACTGAATCGTATCACCTGGTAAACCAATAACACGCTTTATATAGTCAGTTCTATCATCGGCAGGTGTTTTAAATACAGCAACATCACCTCTTTTAGGATTGCTAGTAAAAATACGATTTTTAAAAATAGGTGGGCTAAATGGGAAGGAATGCTTACTATAACCATATGTGAATTTTGTTACAAAAAGTCTATCTCCGACTAATAAATTTGGTTCCATTGACGATGAAGGGATATAAAAAGGTTGCAACAAAATAGATCTAATTAAGACTGCAATGATAAGTGCGTAAATTATTGTTTTAAGATTTTCAATTATTATTTTTTTCATATTTTTTTATCTATAATAACAAATGCTATTGAATAATCTTTCTCATCAGAAAGTGATAAAAAAACTTTATATTTTTGTATCTTAAATTTTTTTTGCAAAAAATTGTTTAACTTTTTTGATAGTGAAATATATGGTTTTCCATTCTTGTAATTCTTAATTTCAATATCTATAAATTTTATATTTGATCTAAAACCGGTCCCTATAGCTTTAACAAATGCCTCTTTTGCAGCGAATCTTTTTGCATAAAAATTAATTTTATTTTTTAATTTTTTCCCCTGTAAAATTTCTTTTTCTGTAAAAATTCTATTTAAAAAACCTTTAATTTTTAATGAATTTTTTATTCTACTGTTTTTAATAATATCAACACCATTTCCTATTATATGCATTATCTTAATATTTTAATGAATTGTTTAACTACTTTTGAAATGCTATGCGTGACAGACTCTCCAATTATAAAATGGCCTATATTAAATTCTTCAATTTGTTTAATCTTATTGAGTATTTTTGTTGTCTTATAGTCCATACCATGTCCAGCATGAACCTCTAAACCTATATTTTTTGCATAAGTAGCACATTTTTTAATTTTATTTAGTTCTCTTAAATAATTTTTTTTCTGTTTTATTTGGTTAGAAATTTTACCTGTGTGTATCTCTATACATTTACTTCCTAAAGTTTTAGATAATTTTATATCTTGAAGAGATGGATTTATAAATAAGCTAGTCCTAATATTATTTCTATTAAAAATTTCTAATATTTTTTTGATTTTATTTTTATTTTTTTTTAAATTTAATCCACCTTCAGTCGTAATTTCATTTCTTTTTTCAGGTACAAGACAAATGAAAGAAGGTTTATTTTTAAGTGCTATTTTTACCATTTTTGGATCTGAAGCTATTTCCAAGTTAACAGGGATTAATTTATTAGATGATAGGATTTTTAAATCTATATCTTTAATATGTCTCCTATCCTCTCTTAAATGAACAGTTATGGAGTCGGCACCAGCCTTTAAAACATCTAAAGCGACAGTATAAGGGTCAGGATGTTTTTCACCTCTAGCATTTCTCAACGTTGCAATATGGTCTATATTAACCCCCAGTCTCTTTTTCATTTTAAAAATCTACTTCCAGGTTTGGTAATTGGAATTTTTTTTAGACTTTCTGGAATATTTTTTTCTTTAAAAGTTGGAATTTTTAATTTTACTTGTGAGATAATTTTTTTTCTTTTTATTTTTAAAGTTTGCTTATTAGATCTATCAATTAAACAAGCAAATCCTAATAAAATTGCACCAGATTTTTTTATTAATTTAGCACATTCTAAACTTGATTTACCCGTAGTTATGACATCTTCAATAATTAAAACTTTTGAATTTTTTTTTATGTAAAAACCTCTTCTTAATTTAAAATTCCCATCAACTCGCTCACAAAAAATTGTCTCTTTTTTTAAAACTCTACCGATCTCATAACCAATAACAATTCCACCTATTGCAGGTGAAAGAATTAAATCAATATTTTTAAAAGTTTTTTTTATTTTACTTGCTAAAGATTTTGTAAATTTTTCTGAACTATTTGGAAAGCTTAGTAATCTTGCGCATTGTACATAAGAAGGTGAATGAAGTCCAGATGACAATACGAAGTGTCCGTCTAACAAAGCGTTAGTTTTTCTTAAAACTGCTAAAGAGTTTTTTAAAGAAAGCATATTTTTTATTTTTGTGTCTAATAATTTTAAATTTATATTCTTTTTGTTTTAGTTCACTTATCAATTTTGTAAAGTTCTTAAGGTCATGTATGATTAAATTAAATTTAAAATTAATCCGTCCATTGAGTTTTTCTACCATTTCAACACTTGATATATTAACAAAGTTTTCACCTATCATAGTTGTTACATCACCCATTTTTCCTGGTTCGTCTGGAAGGGAAATCCAAAGTGTAGTATTATATTTTTTTTCCTTAATCGGTTTACTATTTTCTCGGTACTGCCAATAACGTCTAATTGCAGCACGTGCTTTTCCTGTTTTAGTGCTGGTTAACCAATGTAATGAGGGAGAAGCCTTTTTTGAGGTGATAATCTTAACTACATCTCCGTTTCTCAATATAGATTGCAAAGCGCTTTCATTTCCATTTATTTCACAACCAACAGCAGCATCTCCAATTTGAGTGTGTACAGCATATGCAAAATCTATTGGTGTGGCATTTTTAGGTAATTTTATAATTGATCCTTTTGGTGTGAAACAAAAGGCGTTTTCTTGAAACATTTGAAGTTTTGTATATTCATAAGAGTCATCAGGATTCTCGTTTTTATTAATAATTTCAACTAAATCTGCTAACCAATCATATTCCTTCCAAGTTAAAGAATTAAATTTTTCAGATGATTTATATTTCCAGTGAGAAGCAATTCCTCTTTCTGCGAACTCATGCATTTGCTTTGTTCTCAATTGGATTTCAATTGGTCTTTTATTTGGTCCAATAATAGCTGTATGTAATGATTGATATTTATTGATTTTAGGTGATGAAATATAATCTTTAAATTTGCCCGGTATACAATTCCATTTACTATGTAATACTCCTAATGCCTTATAGCAATCATCAATGTTATCTAAAATAATTCTAAAACCAATTATATCAGTTATTTGTTCAAGTGAAGTTCTTTTTTTTTGAATTTTTCTCCAAATTGAAAAAGGAGTTTTCTCCCTTCCAACTATTTTTGGTTCTATATTTTTAATTTTAAGTATTTCAAAAAACTCATCAGAAATATTATTAAAGTTAATAAGATTATTTTCTTTAATTTTATCTAATCTATCTTTTATCAATTTTCTTGCATCCTCATTTAATACTTCAAAAGAAAGATCTTCTAATTCATCTCTTATACGATGCATACCCATTCTATCAGCAAGTGGAGCATAAATTTCCATAGTTTCTTTTGCTTTTCTAATTTGCTTTTCTTTATCAACAACTCTGATAGTACGCATATTGTGTAGTCTATCGGCAAGTTTCACCAGTAAAACTCGGATGTCTTTTGACGTTGCTAATATTAATTTTCTAAAATTTTCTGCTTTAGAGTTTGATATAGCCTGATTTTCAAACTCAGAAATTTTTGTAACACCATCAACTAAATCCGCAACCTCTTTTCCAAATTCGGACTCAATAGTGTTGTAGGTTGCGTAAGTGTCTTCTATTGTGTCATGAAGTAATCCTGTTGCTATTGTTGCGCTATCTAGTTTTAACTCTGTTAGTATATTGGCAACTGCAATTGGGTGAATAATATAAGGTGATCCCTCATCTCTTTTTTGTTTTTCATGGGCTTTTAAAGCAAAGTCGTAAGCCTTTGATAAAGTTTCAGGATTTAAAAATTTATTATAATTTTTAACTTTATTTATTAATTCTTCAGATTTAAGCATAATTATTTATATCATTTTATCGTACAATTTTAATACCCAATAACTGCTCAGAAGGTAAATTTGACAACAAAAATACTATATTTTTACGAAGTTTAGGGTGAAGCCAATCTTTATTTATTTCAAATAAAGGAAGTAATACAAAATTTCTGTTATGCATTCTTTCATGAGGTACATTGATTTTGTTATTTCCAATTTTTTTTTGGATTATCTCGCCATTGAAATCAATAATGTCAATATCAATAACTCTTGGAAAATTCCTTTTTGATTTAACTCTTCCAACCGTAATTTCAATATTTTTGATTTTTAAGAATAATTTTTTTAAATTAAGACTTGTTTCAATGAATATAACAAAATTTATGAATTCTGGAAATTTTTCATTTGGCCATGATTTTGATCCATATAATTTTGATTTCTTTTTTATTAATATATTTTCTTTATTTAATAATTTTAGAGCTTTATTTAAGTTTTTTTTTCTATCTCCTAAATTAGAACCAAAGGCGAGGTAAGCAAAATTAACTTGATTTTCTAATGTATCTTGATTTTTCACGGTTCCAATCTCTAGTTTTTTTTGTAAGTCTTTTGTCAAATAGTTTTTTTCCTTTAGCAACCGCTATTTCAAGTTTAGCTTTACCTTTTTTAAAATACATTTTAGTTGGTACGATAGTTAATCCATCTTCATGAATTCTACCAATTATCTTATTTATTTCTCGTTTATTAAGTAAAAGTTTTCTTTCAGAGTAAGGATTGTGGTTTGTATAACTTGCTTGTTTATAGATAGGTATATGTGAGTTTATAAGAAATATTTCTCCTTCTTTATCAACAGCGTAGGAGTCTGCAATATTTATTTTTCCAGCCCGTACCGACTTTATTTCAGATCCTTTTAATACGATTCCAGCCTCAAAAACTTCCTTAAAAAAATAATTAAAAGATGCTTTTCTGTTTATTGTAATAATTTTAAAACCAGAATTGGTTTTATTGCTCATTAATTAATTCAGCTGATAAAAGAGCTTTTTTAACTTCATTTTTAGTTGTCTCTAAAACTGTTACTAATGGCAATCTAACATTATCATCACAAAGACCAATAAGTTTGGCTGCATATTTTACTGGGGATGGGTTGCTTTCGATGAACAATGATTTATGAACAGGTTGAAGTTTTTTATCGATTTCTTCTGCTATTTTTAATTCATCTTTACTATTAGATTTAGAAAATTTTTGCATGTCTGAACACATCTTTGGAGCAATATTAGCAGTGACTGAAATACATCCTACTCCACCTCTTTTATTATATTCAAAAGCGAGTCCATCCTCACCTGTTAATTGAATAAATTCATTTCCAATTTTTTTAAAAGTCTCATCAACTCTATTCAGATCTCCAGTAGCATCTTTAACCCCAACAATGTTCTTAAGTTCAAATAATCTAGCCATAGTATCTACCGACATATCGATCACAGATCTTCCGGGAATATTATAAATTATTATAGGTATCCCACAGCTGTCATTAATAGCTTTATAATGAGCATATAAGCCCTCCTGAGTAGGTTTATTGTAATACGGGGTAACTATCAATGCACCATCGGCTCCTGCTTTTTCAGCATGCTTTGTTAGTGAAATTGCCTCAACAGTTGAGTTTGACCCTGTGCCGGCTATAACAGGTATTTTTCCTTTTGCTTCTTTTATACAAAGCTCAATTACTTTTTCATGTTCATCATGTGATAAAGTTGGTGATTCGCCTGTTGTACCAGCTGGCACAAGCCCATTTGTACCATTTTCTAAATGAAAATTAATAATTTTAATATAAGTTTCCTCATCAAGACTATCACCTTTAAAAGGTGTTACTAAAGCCACATTTGAACCTTTAAACATAAATATTTATATCATAAGTTGTTAGAAATGATTTTTAGAAAATCTAAATTCCTATTTACAATTATATTTTTTTTGAGCTTTTTTCAATCATCATATTCAAATGAATTAATATTACCAAAAAAAAAACCTTCTTTTAAAAGCGAGTTAATAACTCCTCCCTATAAACCAGGCACTGTTGTTGAAAAACAAAGCTTAAAAAATGATAAAGATCTACCTAAAAAGATATTTGGAATTTTATTACCTCCAAAAAAACCACTGGTAGTTAAAAAACAGTTATTAAGAACTGCAAAAAAAACAAAATACTATAGTGAAAGAGATTTTGAATACGCAAAACAAGCAATTAGATTTATGGAAAAGTCTAATTGGAAAGATGCTAAAATTGTTGCAAAAAAGGCTAGAGCCCAATCAATTTACGATTTTATTGAATGGAGACATTTGTTAACATCTGGAAATAAAGCATCATTTTCTGAATATAAGAGATTTATTGAAAGGGTTAAAGATTATCCAAGATTTGATAGAGTTAAATATCTAGCTGAACACAAGATCAATTTACAGAGTCAATCACCTTCAGAAATAATTAATTGGCTTACAAAAAATGAACCGTTAAGTGGATATGGAAAAATGATGTTAGGTGAAAGTTTGATAAGGGTTGGTAGATCGGGAGAAGGTATTAAACTTGTCAAAGAAGGTTTTGTAAATGCTGACTTAAATACAAATAGCTTAAAATATTTTAGAAAGAAATTTAAAAATACTTTAGATACTTCAGATTATATTAAACGAGCAGACTATTATGCCTGGGAAGGTAAACACTGGGACCTTAAAAGAATTATTAGATATTTACCAAAAGATTATCAATTACTTTATACAGCTAGACAAATATTAATAAGTAGAGGCTATGGTGTTGATGATGCGATAAAAAAAGTGCCACAAAAATTAAAAAATGACCCTGGCTTGAAATATGACAGATTAAAATGGAGACGGAAAAAAGGTCGTGTTGATAGTTCATTAGAAATATTAAATGATATTCAAAATACGAAGAAATATTTAGTTAGACCTGATAAATGGTGGAAAGAAAGATCAATAATTGGAAGATCTTTATTATATAAAAAAAAATATAATTCTGCTTATAAAATAGTTTCAAAACATGCAATGTCAGAGGGGCCTGAATTTGCAGAGGCAGAATGGATGAGTGGTTGGATAGCATTAAGTTTTTTAAAAAAACCTGAGCTGGCAGAAAACCATTTTAAAAATTTTTATTACAGTGTTAACTACCCAATAAGTCTTTCTAGAGGTGCTTACTGGTTGGGAAGAACTTATGAAAAAGTTGGGGACAAAGAAAATTCTAATAAGTGGTATTTTGAAGGATCAAAATATTTAACAACTTATTATGGACAACTTTCACATATGAAAGTTAAACCGCAAGAAAAATTTGAATTAGATAAATTAATGTTTGTTGATGATAAATATGAGCAAGAATTTTATTTAAAAAAACTTGTCGCAATTGTGGATCTACTTGATTATTTAAATAAAGATAAATACACCAAACATATATTAAGACATTTAGCTAATGATAATATAGAAAAAGGAAGCGAAGTTTTGGCTGCGAAACTGGCATCTGATATTTCACGATTTGATTTTGCAATACAAGTTTCTAAAATAGCATCATATCAAAAAAGATTTCATAACCAATTTAATTACCCAATCATGAGTGTACCAAAATTTGTTGGTGGTAGGAAAATTCCTGATCCAGCTTTAATATTATCTATTATAAGACAGGAAAGTGAATTTGATACCTCGGCTAGAAGCAGAGTTGGTGCTCAAGGATTAATGCAGCTTATGCCATACACTGCTAAAACAGTTTCAAAGCAAGCTAAACTTGGTTACTCTAAATCAAAATTAACAACCGACCCTGAATATAATATAAATTTAGGATCTCATTATATAGCCGGATTGATTGGTAATTATAAAGGCTCCTACCCTTTTGCTACAGCTGCTTATAATGCAGGACCCAAAAGAGTTAAGTACTGGAAGAAATTAAACAAAGATCCGCAAAAAAAACAAATAGATTATGTAGATTGGATTGAACTAATAAAATTTAAAGAAACCAGAAATTACGTTCAAAGAGTTTTGGAAAATTATAATGTTTATAGGTACATATTGTCTCAAAAACCGATTTATCTGAGCGATTTTTTTAAAAATAAGCCTTTATATTAATGGCGGAAGGAGAGGGATTCGAACCCTCGGTACACCTTTTCAAGCGTACGGCGGTTTAGCAAACCGCTGGTTTCAACCAGCTCACCCATCCTTCCGTACGTAGATGTGTAACTTGAAATCATTGAATATTCAATATTAATCAAGTAATTTCTGGCAATTATGAAAAACAAATATTCGATATTCTCACTAATTAAAAATGCTTTTTCACAGCATGAAAACTGGAAGCAAGCTTGGGGAGATCCTGAGCCAAAAAGAGAATATGAAGCTATTATAATTGGTGGCGGTGGTCACGGTTTAGCAACAGCATACTACCTAGCTAAAAAGCATAACATGAGAAATATTGCTGTGTTAGAAAAAGGCTGGATTGGTGGTGGAAATACAGGAAGAAATACTACAATTATAAGATCAAATTATTTGTGGGATGCAAGTGCTGGATTATACGATCATGCATTAAAGATTTGGGAAAATTTATCTCAAGAATTAAATTACAATATAATGTTTAGCCAAAGAGGAGTTATGAATTTAGCTCATAACCTTCAAGATGTAAGAGATTTAAAAAGAAGAACTCACGCAAACAGACTTAATGGTATTGATGCAGTGTGGTTAAATACAGATCAAGTAAAAGAATTTTGTCCAATAATAAATACTTCTCCAGATATAAGATACCCTGTTCTTGGTGGAACATTACAAAGAAGAGCAGGAACTGCTAGACATGATGCTGTTGCATGGGGTTATGCAAGAGGTGCTGATGAAATGGGTGTTGATATAATTCAAAATTGTGAAGTTAAAGGTATTAAAAGAAATGGAGATAAAGTTGAAGGTGTTGAAACATCAAAAGGATTTATTAAAACAAAAAAAATTGGTGTTGTTGCAGCAGGACACTCAAGTGTAATTGCTAACATGGCAGGATTAAAATTACCGCTGGAAAGTAAACCTTTACAAGCATTAGTTTCAGAACCAGTTAAACCAATAATTGATACTGTAGTAATGTCGAACGCTGTACATGCATATGTTAGTCAGTCTGACAAAGGTGAACTAGTAATTGGCGCTGGTACGGATGCTTATGTTTCTTATACTCAAAGAGGTAGTCACGATGTTGTCGAAGGAACATTAAAAGCAATATTGGAGCTATACCCTATTTTTAGTCGAATGAAAATGTTGAGACAATGGGGTGGAATTGTTGATATATGTCCTGATGCAAGTCCAATAATTAGTAAAACAAATATAAAAGGACTCTATTTTAACTGTGGTTGGGGCACTGGAGGCTTTAAAGCAACACCTGGATCTGGCGATTTATTTGCACACACTATTGCTAATGATGAACCACATAAATTAAATGCTGCATTTAATCTTAATCGATTTGTGAGTGGAGATCTAGTTGATGAACATGGTGCAGCCGCTGTAGCACACTAATGTTTTTAATAAATTGTCCATATTGTGGTGAAAGAGACCAAAGTGAATTTTCATGTGGAGGTGAAGCTCACATAGTTAGACCAAAACAACCAACTGAACTAAGTGATGATCAATGGGCAGAATATCTATTTATGAGAAAGAATATTAAAGGAGTTCAGTTCGAAAGATGGAACCATGCTCATGGATGTAGGAAATGGTTTAATATGGTTAGAGACACATCAAATGACAAGATACACGCAGTTTATAAAATGGGCGAAAAACCACCAGTAGAATAAATGACAAAATATAGAGTTAATAAGACGAAACACGTAGATCAAACTAAAACAGTTTCATTCGATTTTGATGGAAAATCTTATCACGGTTTTGAAGGTGATACTTTGGCATCTGCCCTACTTTCAAATGGAGTTCATTTAGTTGGTAGAAGTTTTAAATATCACCGACCAAGAGGAATAATGTCTTGTGGATCCGAAGAACCTAATGCGATATGCCAAATAAATGAAGATACAGATTTAACAGAACCTAATGTAAGAGCTACAGAGATAGAATTGTATGAAGGTTTAAAAGCCTCAAGTCAAAATTGTTGGCCCAGTGTTAATTTTGATATAGGAGGAATTAACAATTTTATATCTTCATTTATACCTGCAGGTTTTTATTATAAGACTTTTATGTGGCCTAAAAGTTTCTGGAAAAAAATTTATGAACCGCTGATAAGATGGTCTGCAGGATTAGGGAAATCACCAACAAAACCCGATCCTGAATTGTATGACCATAAACATGTTCATTGTGATGTATTAATTATAGGTGGTGGTATTTCTGGAATTATAGCATCAAAAATTGCTGCTAAAAATAATTTTAAAACAATATTGATTGAAGATAAAAATATTCTTGGAGGGTCTACAATATTTCAAAAGAATGAAAATTATAAAATTAATGACAAATATTCAGGTGAATGGATATATGAGGAGATAGCAGAACTTAAAAAATTAGATAATATAACAATCAAAACTAGAACAAGCTTAGCAGCTTATCACAGTTATAATTACCTCTTAGCAAAAGAAAATATTTCAGACCATCTACCATTGGACAAAAGAAATGGTGGCATCAGACAGAGATTATGGAAAATCAGAGCTGATAAAGTAATAGTAGCAACTGGTGCTATAGAAAGACCCCTTGTATTTAATAATAATGATAGACCAGGAATAATGCTTTCTAACTCCGTTAAAAAATATTTAGACTTTTATGGTGTGTCTTGTGGACTCAATAACGTGATATTTACTAATAATGATAGCGCTTATGAAACGGCTGTTTCCTTAAAAGAAAAAGGAATATCTGTCGAAATAATAGATATAAGAAAAAAATCTAATTCAAAAATTGTAAAAAATGCTGAACAACTTGGAGTTAAAATCTATTGGAACTCAACAGTAGTTAACACTTTTGGTCTTAGAAAAATAAATTCTATTGAGATAATGAACTTATCAGAAGATGGATCAAATGTAGTTGGAGATAAAAATAGAATTAATTGTGATTGTTTGGCGATAAGTGGTGGTTGGACACCAATGGTCCATATGCACACACAATCTGGTGGAAAGTTAGATTTTAGAGAAATTGATCAAACTTTTATACCAAACGAAATCGACAAAAATCATATTAATGTCGGTTCATGTAATGGTGACTTTGAACTTGAAGAAATAATTAATAATACAAATAAAAAGGTAAAGAATTTTTTGAAGGTCAGCGAAACTGAATTTGACAACACTTCTGTACTAAACTCAAAAGAATTAGATAAAAGAAATATATGGCTACTACCAAATTATATATCAGAGGGTAAATGCAAATCTTTTATTGATTTTCAAAATGACTCTACAGCAAAAGATATAAAACTTGCACTTAGAGAGGGTTTTAAGTCTATTGAACATGTAAAAAGATACACAACAACTGGTATGGCAACTGATCAAGGTAAATTATCCAACATGCATGCATTGGGTATTATTGCAGATACAGCTGGAGTTAAAATGGGTACATTAGGAACAACAACATTTAGACCTCCATTCACGCCATTAACTTTTGGATCAATAGTTGGAAGAAGTGTTGGTAATTTTTTTGATATAACAAGAAAAACGTCAATTCATGAATGGCACATTCAAAATGATGCTAAATTCGAAAATGTTGGACAATGGAAAAGACCTTGGTACTACCCTATTAATGAAGAAGGTCTACATGATGCTGTTCAAAGAGAAAGTAAAGCGGCTAGAGATAGTGCAGGAATTTTAGATGCCTCTACACTCGGGAAAATAGATATTCAAGGAACAGATGCATCTGAATTTTTAAATAGAGTATACACAAATGCATGGTCAAAATTAGGAATTGGAAAATGTAGATATGGATTAATGTTAAATGAAGATGGTATGGTTTATGATGATGGTGTTACGACAAGATTAGGTGAAAATCATTATTTAATGACTACAACGACTGGAGGAGCAGCAAATGTTCTTTCAAAACTTGAAGATTATTTACAAACAGAGTGGCCCGAGTTAGATGTTTACTTAACTTCAGTCACCGACCACTACTCGACAGCAAGTATATGCGGTCCAAACTCTAAAAAAATATTAACAAAAATATTTCCAGATAAAGATTTTAGTGATGATGCTTTTCCTCATATGTCTTATCAAAATGGCAAAATTGATGAGATTAATTGTAGAATAATGAGAATAAGTTTTACTGGCGAACTTAGCTATGAAATTAATATAGAATCAAAATTTGGAAAATCGTTATGGGAAAAATGCATTGAGGCAGGAAAAGAATTTAAGATTACACCTTACGGAACAGAAACCATGCATTTATTAAGAGCTGAAAAAGGTTTTATTATTGTTGGTCAAGATACAGATGGAACTATGACGCCAATTGACCTTCAAATGGATTGGATTGTTAGCAAAAAAAAATACGATTTTATTGGAAAAAGATCACTTTATAGAAGTGATACTATTAGAGAAGATAGAAAACAACTTGTAGGATTACTCACGGATGATCCAAATGAAATTTTAGAAGAAGGAGCTCAGATTGTTTCTGATATGAGCAAAAAACCCGTAGAAATGATTGGGCATGTAACATCGAGTTACTTTAGCCCAAATTTAAACAAATCAATTGCGCTTGCTGTCGTAAAAAGTGGAAAAAAATTGAATGGACAAAAACTTATTGTACCAATGGAAAATAAAAACATAAATGTAACTGTTTCTGAATCTGTTTTTCTAGATAAAGAAAATAAGAGGATTAATGCTTAATAAAGAATATCCTAAATTTGAAAAAGGTTCATTTGAAGGTCTCGAAATTTCATTATCTGAACCAATTATAAAAATAAATTTAAGAGGAAAAAAGAAAGAATTTTTTACCAAAATAGGAAAAATCTTATCTATAATTTTACCTATTGAGCCGAATACAAGTTCATCAAATCAACAATACAATACATTATGGCTGAGTCCAGACGAATGGTTAGTATATTTTAACGGTGAAGATCGTCAATTATTCAATAACCTATTTAATGAAATTTCAAAACTCAATTTTGGTTCAGTCGTTGATGTCTCAAATCAATGGATTTGTATTAATATAAAAGGTAATAAGACTTTTGATCTTCTTTCCTCCGGATCGCCATTTAATTTTGTAAGTTTCAAAAAAACTAAAAACTCAGTTACACAAACACTGTTAAATCATACAGATGTGATTATCCACCATAAAGAAATAAATGAAATTAATCTTTTTGTAAGAAGATCCTTTTCAGAAGATTTATGGTTGTGGATTAAGGACAGTGCTAGATTTATCTAATTTTTTTTTTATATAATAGCTAACATACGTAAATAAAAGTATAGATAGAGTCCACTGGAAAACAAACCATAGCCAAAAAAAAGTATCAAAGTCTGCTGATAAGTATTTAGCTAAATAGAAAACACATATTGGCACTAGTACATTTCTCATCATATTATTGACCATTGCATAATTTGACTTCTTCAAGCCCATAAAAAATCCATTAGATAAAAAGAAAATTGGGTAAGCTGGTAATATAAAAGCTGCAATTTTTAAATACCTTCTTCCATATTCTAATACGACTTCGTTGCTAGAAAAAAACCTTGGAACTATATCAGCTGTTAAATAAACTAATATCCCTGAAAAAACCATCAAGATAAGCCCATATTTAATTGAAACGAAGTAAGTCTCTTTAACTCTATCAAAGCTATTTGCACCAAAGTTTTGTGCTATAATTGAGATTATTGCAGTATTTATTCCCAGTATTGGCAGTAAAACAACCTGCTCTATTCTCGTAGCTGCACCATAACCAGCAACTGCTAGCTCACTCGTTTGACCAACATAAGTGAAAATAAATGTAGCTGCTACAGCATATCCACATATTGCAATTGATATAGGCATTGATTGAAAGAAAATATTTTTTAAATAAATAAATTTTACATTAAAAAATTCAATTGTAATTTTTTTAACACGTGGGTTTTGTAAAAGTTTAAAAAGAATAATAAGAAATGCTATTAATTGTGCAATAATTGTTGATAAACCTATTCCCATCATTCCCATTGCAGGAATAAATAAAAACCCAAATATTAAGATGGGATTTAAAATTATGTTTAAGAGAAAACTGAGGATTAAAACATTTCTGTATGTTTTTGTGTCTCCTTCCGCATGTAAAAGTGAGTTTAATGAAACAACAAGGAAAAATAGGAATGATCCATAAAACATAATATTTGTATATTGGAGACCCAAATTTGTAATTTCTTGAGTTGATCCCATCAGATCAAATACCTTTTCTGAAAAATAGAGTCCTATAAATGTGATAAAAACTGAAATTAGTAAACCGTAAATTATAATATGAGTAAAATAATACGAAGTATTTTTTTCATTTTTTTCACCAATACTATTACCTATTAATGAAGTTCCACCAACAGTAACACCAATAGATGTTGCAACAATTATAAAGTATATTGGAAAAGATTTACTTAAAGCTGATAGAGCCTCTGGTGAAATTAGTCCAGAATAAAATGTATCTACAATATTGTATAAGGTTTGAAAGAGGGTTCCAACGCTTGCTGGTATTGCAAGTTTTCTTATAAGTACAGGAATATTTTCTTTAAGCAAGTCCATATAAATTAATTATTATTTTAATATTCTTTTTTGAAGATATGTCTCTTACCTAATTTTTTTGCAAGTAATATCTGTTTTTGCCTCATAGCAAATCTTGATTTTTGATCATCTGTTAAAGAATCGTGACATTTTGGACAATGAATGCCTTCTAAATATTTAGAAGATTTTTTTTCTTTGATAGAAACAGGTTTTCTGCAACCACTACAAATTGAATAACTGCCCTGCATTAAGCCATGTTTTATTGAAACTCTATTATCAAAAACAAAACATTCGCCGTTCCATTGACTATTTTTTTTATTAATATTATTCAGATAGTTAATAATTCCTCCTTTTAAAACATATACATTTTTAAATCCTTTCTTTTTCAAATAAATATTTGCTTTTTCGCACCTGATACCACCTGTACAAAACATTGCTATTTTTTCGTTATTTTTAAATTGATTTAAATATTTAGGAAATTCACGAAAATTTTCTATATTTGGATTTAAAGATTTTTTAAAAGTACCGACATCATACTCAAAAGATTTCCGTGCATCTATCAAAACTGTATTCTTTTTTTTAATTATTTTATTCCATTCCCTTGGATTTAGGTTGTTCTTAGGAAAATTATAGTTTCTAACTTTAAAACCCATTGGAACAACTTCCTTTTTGATTTTTATTTTAAGTTTATGAAATGGATTAAATTTACTATTAGAATTATTTTCTGAATTAAATTTTTTTATAGATAATATTTTTTTTAGAAGTTTATTGAATTTTAAAAGGTTATTTTTTTTATCTGAAATTGTTCCATTAACACCTTCGGGTGAAATTATTATTGTTCCTCTAATTTCATAATCTTTAAGATTATTTTCTAATCTATTTTTCAATTTTTTAAGATTATTAAGTTTTTTAAATTTATAAAAACCAAAAATATTGAACATTATAAAACCCTACAAACAGTCATTCCATCTCCTAATGGGATAATTATTTGTTCGACCCTTTCATCAGTTGATACATGCTCATTTAATTCTCTAATATTTAATGTAAATTTATCCATATTATCTTCATCTGCAACTTCACCATGCCATAAAACATTATCAATAATGATCAAACCACCTTTTTTTATTATTTTTAATGATTTTTCATAATATTCTTTATAGTTAAGCTTATCAGCATCAATAAAAACCATATCATATTTTTGTTTTTTTAATTCATCTAAACTATCTAGCGCAGGTTTTACAATCGTTTGAATTTTTTTATCTTGATTGGCTTTCTTAAAAAAACTTACTGCGATCTTGTTTGTCTCTTTGTCTTTATCAAGTGCTGTAAGTTTTCCATCATCAGGAAGTGCAAGGGCAATAGAAAGTGCACTTAAACCAGTAAAAGTTCCAATCTCAAGCACATTTTTTATATTAGATATTTTTATTATTAAATGGAGAAAATGACATTGAGATATTGCTACTTGCATTCTCTTTTCATTTCCAAGGGTATTATTATAATCTATGATTTCTTTTTGAACTGAGTTTAGTTTAAAACTAAAATTATTAATATATTTTTCAATTTTTTCAGAAATTTCAATATTCTTTCCCATCTATCTTAATTATATAATGACTATAGGTTTAGTTAAATTAAAGTTTCTTCTTTAATATTTCATTAATTAATTGAGGGTTAGCTTTTCCACCGGAAGCTTTCATTGCCTGTCCAACAAAGAAGCCAAATAGCTTTTCTTTTCCTTGTTTATACTCAATGGCTTTTTCTCTGTTATCATTGATTATTTTATCTATTAATGCCTCTAATGCTTTTGGATCACTTACTTGCTTCAACCCTTTTTCCTCAACAATTATTTGAGGGTCTATGTCACCATTTAACATTAACTCAAATATTGTCTTAGCAATTTTTCCTGAGATTGTTCCATTTTTAATTAAATTAATCAATTTTGCCAAATTTTTTGCACTTATTGGACTTTGAGCAATTTCAATATTTTTTTCATTTAAAACTGCAAATAATTCTCCTGTAATCCAATTTACGGCTAGTTTCATGTCACGGTTTTTACCCATTTTGGCAACAACTTCTTCAAAATATTTAGCTGTATCGATATCAGAGACCAATATTGTTGCATCATAAGGTGACACTTTAAATTCATCAATAAATCTTTTCTTTTTATCATCTGGTAATTCAGGGATTTCAGATTTTAGTTTATCAATAAATTCATCCGTAACTTCTAATGGAAGTAAATCTGGATCTGGAAAGTATCTATAATCATGAGCATCTTCTTTCGACCTCATTGATCTTGTTTCATTTTTTTTTGTATCAAAAAGCCTTGTTTCTTGATCTATTTCTTGACCTTCTTCTATTAAATCGACTTGTCTATTTGCTTCATAAATAA
Source organism: uncultured Pelagibacteraceae bacterium (assembly GCA_902599665.1). Lineage (GTDB taxonomy): Bacteria > Pseudomonadota > Alphaproteobacteria > Pelagibacterales > Pelagibacteraceae > Pelagibacter. The sequence continues at coordinate 34,630 of CACKGK010000005.1, forward strand.
TTGCCATTTGCATGTATTTGATAGAATTAACATTTTTTATTTCACATCTTGTTCCTAAATCTGTTGAGCCTTTTATTCTTACAGACACATTAACATCAGCTCTTAATGATCCCTCTTGCATGTTCCCATCGCAAGTTCCTAAATATCTCATAATAGATCTAAGTTTTTTTATATAGGCATTCACTTCATCTGGTGATCTTAGATCAGGCTTACTAACAATCTCCATTAAAGCTACACCTGATCTATTAAGATCAACTAGTGTATTACTAGGATCAATATCATGAATACTTTTACCTGCATCCTGCTCTAAATGTAATCTTTCTATTCCAACCTGTTTTTGACCTTCAGGCATATCCAAAATAACATTACCCTCACCCACGATTGGGTATTTATATTGTGAAATTTGATAACCCTGAGGTAAATCTGCATAAAAATAATTCTTTCTATCAAAAACAGACTTATTATTGATCTTAGCTTTCAAACCAATACCAGTTTTTATAGCTTGTTTAACACAAAATTCATTAATTACTGGAAGCATGCCTGGAAAAGCTGCATCAACTAAGCTTACTTGAGTATTAGGTTCAGCACCAAATTTAGTAGAAGAAGATGAAAAAAGTTTTGAATTTGATGTTACTTGAGCATGAACTTCAAGTCCTATAACAACTTCATAAACATTATCATTTCTTTCAATTAAATATTCCGAATTATTTTTAGACATTATTTCATCCACCAATCAGTTATATTATTTTTATAATTGATTTTTTCCTCCATTGAATAAGCAATATTTAAAACTGTTTGTTCATCAAACGGTTTACCTATTATTTGTAAGCCCAATGGATAATTATTTTTATCTACACCTGCAGGTATTGAAATCCCAGGTAAACCTGCAAGGTTTACTGGAACAGTAAATATATCATTTAAATACATTGAAACTGGATCATTAGATTTTTCTCCTATTTTAAATGCAGAGCTAGGTGTTGAGGGTGTCAAAATAGCATCTACTTTATTATAAGCTTGGTCAAAATCTTGTTTAATTAATTGTCTAACTTTTTGAGCTTTAAGATAGTAAGCATCATAGTATCCAGAAGATAAAACATAGGTGCCAATCATTACCCTTCTCTTTACTTCTTCACCAAATCCCTCTGACCTAGTTTTTTCATACATATCAATTAAATTTTTCCCGGAAGATCTTAGACCATATTTAACACCATCATATCTTGCTAAATTAGATGATGCTTCAGCTGGTGCTACAATATAATAAGTTGGTAAAGCATATCTAGTATGAGGTAATGAAATGTCAATTATTTCTGTTCCACAATCTTTTGCATACTCAATACCTTTTTTCCAAAGTTTCTCAATTTCATCTGGCATCCCATCAACTCTATATTCTTTCGGAATACCGATTTTTAAGCCTTTAATATTTCTAGTTAGCTCTGATGAATAATTATTTCTTTTAAAATCAATTGAGGTTGAGTCTTTTTTATCAAATGATGAGATCACCTCTAAAAGAATGGAGCTATCTTTGACATCTTTGCTCATTGGACCTGCTTGATCTAGAGATGATGCAAAAGCAACAATTCCATATCTTGAACAACTGCCATAAGTAGGTTTTAGTCCTACTGTACCAGTGAAGGAGGCAGGTTGCCTAATAGATCCACCAGTGTCAGTACCTATTGTTACAGGTGTTAAATTAGCTGCTAAAGCCGACGAAGAACCACCAGATGATCCACCAGGAACTAAATCTTCTGCGATTGGGTTTTGAACATTGCCAAAAAAACTTGTTTCATTAGATGATCCCATTGCAAATTCATCACAATTAAGTTTGCCAAGCAATATGCCTCCTTCGTTCCATATATTTTGTGTTACAGTAGATTCATAGGTAGGTACAAAATTATTTAAGATATTGCTTCCAGCTGTTGTTCTTACTTCATTTGTGCAAAAGAGATCTTTTACAGCAATTGGAATGCCTGGAAGTTTTAAATCAAAATTTGGTTTATCATCAAACTCTTTTGAAAGTTTAAGACAATTTTCAAAATTTTCAGTTACATATACATTTATTTTTTTTGACTTTTCAGCTCTATCAACAAAAGATTTTGCAGCTTCATTTGAAGATATTTTTTTCTCTTTAATATTTTTAATTAATTCATAAAGTGTTAAAGATGTTATTTCAGACATTACTCAACAACTTTCGGTACAACAAAAAAATCATCATTTTTTTCTGGTGAATTTTTTAATATTTTTTCTCTTATATTTTCACTAGTTATTTTATCATTTCTAAATCTTAACGTTGTTTCAGCTATAGAAGTTAATGGTTCAACATTATCTGTATTTAATTCATTTAATTTTTCAATAAATTCAAATATTGAATTCATATCAGTTGCTAGTTTTTCTGCTTTTTTCTCATCTAGTGAGATTCTAGCTAATTTTGATATGTGTTTTACAGTTTTAAGATCTATAGTCATATGGTAAAAAATATTGTCGCAAACTACCACTTAAGTTAAAAATATACAATATGATCACAATTAATGAATTCAAATCAAAAGTATCAGATGGATCAAGAATTATAGGTATAGATTTGGGTTCAAAAAGGATTGGAATTGCAATAAGCGATGGCAATCAAAAAATTGCTACACCTTATAAAACTTTAGAAAAAATAAAGTCTTCTAAATTAATTGAAGATATTAAGAGTATAATCAAAGAGAACGATGTCAAAGGCATAATAGTTGGGAATCCAATAAATATGGATGGTTCATATGGAAAATCATCACAATCAGCTAAAGACATAGCAATCAATCTTGCAGATAAAATTAACATTCCTGTTTGTCTATGGGATGAAAGATTATCTACAGTTGGAGCTTTTAATTTGTCCAGTGAATTAGATATAAATGTTAGCAAAAGAGAGAAAGATATAGATAAATTTGCTGCAGCATTTATTTTACAAGGAGCCCTAGATTATTTACAGAATTAATGCTTGCATAGTTAACTATATATAGCTATAGAGTTAGTTTTAATGGCAGTTAAATCTACAAAAGCTATTAAAATTTCTCAAAAACATTTGTTAGGTATTCAAGATTTATCAGTTAATGATGTTAATACAATCTTAAAAGAAGCATCTAATTTTATTGAATTAAATAAAAGCAAAAACAAAAAAATTGATATTTTAAAAGGTAAAACGCAAATCAACTTATTTTTTGAACCATCAACGAGGACACAAAGTTCTTTTGAATTAGCAGGGAAAAGATTGGGCGCAGATGTAATGTCCATGAATATTACAAACTCTTCAATAAAAAAAGGTGAAACTCTAATAGATACTGCGATGACATTAAATGCAATGCATCCAGATATCATCGTTATAAGGCATCAAGATTCTGGTGCTTGTAATTTGTTATCTCAAAAAGTTAATTGCGCAGTTCTTAATGCAGGAGATGGACGAAGAGAACATCCTACTCAAGCTCTACTAGATGCATTAACTATAATAAATAGAAGAAAAAAAATAGAAGGTCTTAAAATAGCTATATGTGGAGATATTCTTCATTCAAGAGTAGCAAGATCAAATATTTATTTATTAAACATGTTAGGTGCTGAAGTAAATATAGTAGCACCAACAAATCTTATGCCAAATGAAATAGAAAGATTTGGTGTCAATATTTTTTCAGATATGAAAAAAGGAGTTAAAGATTGTGACATAGTGATGATGTTAAGACTTCAGAATGAGAGAATGACAAGTTCTTTTCTATCTTCTAACAGGGAATACTATGAATATTATGGTTTAACACCAGACAAAATAAAATTTGCTAAAGAAGATGCACTTATAATGCATCCAGGTCCAATGAACAGAGGAATTGAAATTGATACAAACTTAGCAGACGATATTAATAAAAGTGTAATTAAAGAACAAGTAGAATTAGGGGTAGCAGTAAGAATGGCCTGTTTAAAGATTTTTTGTGAATAAATGAAAAAGAAATATTTTATAAATGCAAATATAATTGATCCATATAATTCTTTAAATGAGATAGGTGGATTAATAATTGGTGAAAATGGTAAAATTGAAGCTGTTGGTAAAAAAGTAAATACTAATAATATTCCATCTAGAGAAAAAGTAATTGATTTAAAAGGTATGCATATATTCCCAGGCCTAGTAGATATGCGTGTATTTGTTGGTGAGCCAGGGTTTGAATATAAAGAAAATTTTAGAACATTAAGTCAAGCAGCTTTATCTGGAGGTGTTACATCAGTTGTAACAATGCCTAATACAAATCCAGTAATTGATAATGTTTCGATTGTAGATTTTCTTAGAAGAAGAGGAAGAGATAAATCTAAAATAAATATTTTTCCAACCGCCGCGTTAACAGTAAATACAGACGGAGTGAACATGACTGAGTTTGGATTGTTGCAAGGAAAAGGGATTATTGGATTTACAGATGGTGTTAAGACAATTCAAAACCCGAGAATAATGAATAGAATTATGAATTCAGCCTCAGATTTAAATTCTTTAATTATACAACATGCTGAAGATGCGGAGTTATCAAAAAATGGAATGATTAATGATGGAATAATTGCTACAAAACTTGGTTTACAAGGAATTCCTGTAAGCGCAGAATTGTTGATTTTAGAAAGAGATTTAACTTTATTAGAGTATAATAATTGCAGATATCATATATCACAAATTTCATCAGCAAGCTCAGTTGAAATAATTAAAGAAAGAAAAAAAAAAGTTAAATTTAGCTGCGGCGTTTCAATCAATAATCTATCATTAAACGAAAATGATATAGGGGATTTTAAAACATTTTTAAAGTTGTCTCCGCCTTTGAGGACTGAAATGGATAGAAATTCCCTAGTTCAAGGGTTGGTTGATGAAACTATTGATGTAATAGTATCAGACCATAAACCTGAGGACGAAGAAAATAAAAGATTAACTTTTGCACAAGCAGAAACTGGTGCATCAGGTATCGAAACCTTATTGCCATTAAGTTTGGAGTTATATCACAATGGATCAGTGACTTTAGATACTATTATAAAGGCTTTAACATCTAGTCCTGCAAAAATACTTAAAATAAATAAAGGTAATTTATCAATAGGAAATAATGCTGACTTTTGTATTGTAGACATAAATAAACCATGGGTAGTGAGAAAAGATAAATTAATATCAAAATCAAAAAATACTCCAATAGAAGATAAAAAATTACAAGGTAAAGTAATGAATACTTTTGTTAATGGAGAAGAGTTATTTAAAGCTGAATAATGGACTACATAATTACAGCTTTAGTATCTTATTTATTTGGCTCAATTCCTTTTGGATACATATTTACAAAAATATTTCTTAAAAAAGATATAAGAGATGTGGGGTCTGGAAATATAGGAGCTACAAATGTTTTAAGAACAGGAAATAAAAGATTAGGATATTTAACCCTAATACTAGATATTTTAAAAGCTGTTATACCTGTTATTTATGTAAAGCTTTATTATCCTGATTTAATTTTCATTTCAGCACTTTGTGCTTTTTTAGGTCATTTATTTCCAGTTTGGTTAAAATTTGATGGAGGTAAGGGTGTTGCAACATTTGTGGGAATACTAATTTCAATAAATATTTATTATGCATTAATATTTGGGATTATTTGGGTTTTAACTTTTATTATATCAAAATATTCTTCTCTATCTTCCTTAATTGCATCAATCTCAATACCAATTTACATATTAATTTTAGGTAATGGTAATTTTATTTTTTTTACCATTATGTTTGTTTTAATTTTTTATACACATAGAGAAAATATAAAAAGATTAATAAACAAAGAAGAAACAAAGAGTAAAATTTATTAATTTGACAGTTAAGTAGTTATAGGTAGTTTCAACAATAATGAATCTTGTAATTGTTGAAAGTCCTGCAAAAGCTAAAACTATAAATAAATATCTTGGCGCAGATTACACAGTTTTAGCTAGCTATGGTCACATCAGAGATTTACCATCAAAGAATGGTTCGGTCGATCCAGAAAATTCCTTTAAGATGATTTGGGAAGTTGACAGTTTTTCTAAAAAATATTTAAAAGAAATAACTGATACAGCCAAGAATTCAGACAAAATTATACTTGCTACAGATCCTGATCGTGAGGGTGAAGCAATAGCGTGGCATGTAAAAGAATTTTTAGATGAAAAAAAACTTCTGAAAGACAAAAAAGTTGAAAGAGTAGTCTTCAACGAAATCACTAAAAAAGCTGTAACAAATGGGATAGATAATCCTAGAAATATTGAGAATGAACTTGTTGATGCTTACATGGCAAGACGTGCTTTAGATTATCTAGTAGGTTTTAATATATCACCTATTTTATGGACAAAGCTACCTGGATCAAAATCCGCAGGAAGAGTTCAGTCTGTAGCACTTAGATTGCTTACTGAGAGAGAGCATGAAATAGAGGTATTTCAACCTAAAGAGTTTTGGACACTAAATGTAAATTTTTTAACAAAAGATAATTTAATAATAAATACAAATATTAATCAACTTGATGGAAAAAAAATTGAAAAGTTTTCATTTAAAAATAAAGTGGAAGTTAATTCAGGAGTAGAATTAATAAAAGACAAAAAATATAAAATTAGTGATATAACTTCTAAAACATATACTCGAAACCCATCTGGTCCATTTACTACTTCAACTTTACAACAAACTTCATCTAGTAAATTAGGGTTTGGGGCATCAAGAACAATGCAAATTGCACAAAGATTGTATCAAGGTATAGATATAGATGGTGAAACAGTTGGTTTAATTACATATATGAGAACGGATGGTACAAATATCTCAAAGGATGCTGTTACCTCATTTAGAGATTTCATTACTCAGAACTACGGAAATGATTATTTGCCACCATCACCATTAAATTATTCAGGAAAAAAAGCAAAAAATGCTCAAGAGGCCCATGAAGCAATTAGGCCAACAGAGATAAGTAGAGTTCCAGATGATATGAAAAAATATCTAAGTACAGATCAATATAAATTGTATAATTTAATTTGGTCAAGATCCCTGTCCTCACAAATGGAATCTGCAAAATTTGATAGAAAAACTATTACTATCTCATCTGATGATGAAAAAAATATATTTAAAGCAAGTGGCTCCACTTTAAAGTTTGATGGTTTTTTAAAAGTTTCAAATTTAGATGGAAATAAAGATGAGGAAAATATTTTACCAGATGTAAGTAAAGGAGAAATATCTTATAAAGATTTTAATGATGAACAACACTTTACTCAACCACCACCAAGATATTCTGAAGCTAGTCTTGTTAAAAAACTTGAAGAATTAGGAATTGGTAGACCATCTACTTATGCTAGTATCATATCTGTTATTTCAAACAGAGGATATGCTGATATAGAAAATAAAAGATTTTTTCCAACAGATAGAGGAAAATTGCTATCTGCGTTTTTAGAAAAATTATTTTCAAAATATGTTGATTATGATTTTACAGCAAAATTAGAAGATCAATTAGATGACATAACATCGGGTAAAGAGAATTGGATTAAGGTTTTAGAGGAATTTTGGAGAGACTTTAATTTAAATGTAACAGATGTAAAGGAAAAAAGAACAAGAGAAGTTCTAGACTTACTTAATGAAAGTCTGGGATCATTAATTTTTGAGGTAGATAAAGATGGAAATATAAATAGAAAATGTAGACTTTGTGATAGTGGCCAATTAAGCTTAAAAAATAGTTTCAGAGGTGGTGCATTTATTGGATGCTCAAATTATCCAGAATGTAAATTCACCAGACCTCTATCTAAATCTAAGGCTGCTCAGCAATTAACATTGGCAGAACCAAAGCTAGTTGGTCAAAATGATCATGGTAAAGATATATATTTAAAAAATGGAAGATTTGGCCCTTATTTGCAATACGAAAAAGAAAAAGAGGAAGAGGAAGCAAAAAAGAAAAAAAGAAAATTGAAAAAAGAGGAAAATAACATGAAAAATGTCTCAATACCAAAAGGGATTGATATAAAAAGTATAGATTTAGAGAGAGCAAAATATTTGTGCTCATTGCCATTGAGCTTAGGTAAAAATCCTGAAAATGATAAAGATATAACAGTCAATGTTGGAAGATTTGGTCCATATTTAAAATGTGAGAATAAATCTGCTCGTTTAGAGAACGTAGAAGAAATATTTAGCATTGGATTAAATAGAGCTGTAACATTAATTGCTGAGGCAAAACCTGGTAGAATTTCATCTTCACTAATTAAAGATCTTGGAGAACACCCAGAAGATAAAAAACCAGTAAGAATAATGAAAGGTCAATATGGGCCGTATATTAAATATAAATCATTAAATGCTACAATTCCTGAGGAGAAAGACCCAATTGAATTAACAATGGAAGAAGCGCTTATTTTAATTGAGAAAAGAAAAGAGTACGATAAGAATAAAAAGAAAAAGAAAGGTAAATAATGTCTATTGATGCAAAAATAAAAGCAATGGGTTTAGTTCTGCCAAAAGCTACTGATCCTGTTGGCTCATATGTTGCCACAAAAATTTCTAACAATTTACTTTATATTTCAGGACAAATATCAATTGATGCTGATGGAGAATTAATTAAAGGAAAAGTTGGAAAAGATTTTAATACGGAGCAAGCTTACAAAGCAGCACAAAGATGTGCATTAAATATAATTGCTCAAGCTAAAAAGGCATGCTCAGATGATTTATCAAGAATTAAATCATGCGTTAAATTAACAGGTTTTGTGAATTCTACAGATGACTTTATAGAACAACCTAAAGTAGTTAATGGAGCATCAGATTTAATCAAAGATGTCTTTGGAGATAATGGTACACATACACGTGCTGCTGTGAGTACTAATAGTTTGCCTTTAGGTGTTGCAGTTGAAGTTGACGCAATATTCGAGATTAAATAGTTATCTGCCTATACTATAATATTTGATATTTTTATTTTTCATTTTTGAAGGTGAATATAAATTTCTTAAATCGTAAATCTTAAATTTTTTCTTATTATTTAACTTATTAAAGTTAATCTGTTTAAACTCATTCCACTCTGTATGAATTATTATAAGGTCGCTATTTATGCATGCATCTTTGATATTATTAAAATAAGATACTTTCTTCTTATCAAAATCATTTTTAATTCCTGTAGGTTCATAGTATGAAACTTTTGCACCTTTTTTAGTCAAATATGGGATTAATTTTAGAGATGCCGAGTCTCTCATATCATCAGTACCAGCCTTAAAAGTAACACCCAAAAATGTAATTTTTTTATTTTTCATGTTATTATTTAATATTTGTTTAATATTATTTAATAAATATTTGTGCCTATTATCATTTGAGTAAATTGTTGATTTAACTATTGATAAATTGGTTTTAAATTTTTTTGAAGTAGAAACTAATGCACGTGTATCTTTTGGAAAACAAGAGCCACCATAACCTGGTCCAGCTCTTAAAAATCTTCCTCCAATTCTTTCGTCAGCTCCCATACCAACTGAAATATCAGTAACATCAACGTTAAGTTTTTCACATAAATTTGAAATTTCATTTATAAAAGTAATTTTTGTTGCTAGAAATGCATTAGATGCATATTTTATAATCTCTGCTGCACGTCTTGATGTATTGAAATATCTTCCCTTCTTTTTAATAATTGGAGAATATAAATTTTTTAACACATTATTGGCCTTTTTACTGTTAGTTCCAACTACAACTCGGTCAGGAAACATGAAATCTCTGATAGCTTCACCTTCTCTTAGAAATTCTGGATTTGAAACAACATCAAATAATTTTTTATTATTTTTTGTTGTTAATAAATTTTGAATTTTATCACCAGTAGTTACTGGAACTGTGGATTTAGTAACTATTATTTTATATTTATTTAAATTCTTTTTTATATCCATTAAAACTTGATAAACATATTTCAAATCAGCTTTATTAGATTTAGGATTGGTAGGAGTGCCAACACATATAAATATAAGATCTGATTTTTTAATTGACGCTGATATATTTGTTGAGAATTGTAACCTTTTTTGCTTCAAATTTCGTTTAATAAGTTCTTCTAAACCAGGTTCATAAATAGGAATTTCTCCATTTTTAAGTTTAGAAATCTTATTTGAATTATTATCAACACAAATAACATTATTGCCAAGTTCAGCAAAACATGTTCCACTAACTAATCCTACATAGCCTGCTCCAATCACACATATTTTCATAATTTTGCTATTTCTAATGTTGAATTAATGTAGCCATTCATAGACCCGCAATCTAAATATTTTCCAGAAAATTTATGTCCAATAAATAGAGATTTATTATCAATCATTGTTTTAATTGAGTCGGTAATATGTATCTCCCCACCTTTTCCTTTTTTTTGGCTTTTTAAAATTTTAAATATATTCTTGCTCAGTATATATCTTCCAATTACAGCATTATTTGATGGCGCTACTTGTGTATTTGGTTTTTCAATAACATTAGATATTACAAAGTTTTGTTTATTCAGTTTTTTTGATATTGAATATATACCCCAGCGATCTACATTATTTTTTTTAACTGTCATACTAGCCATTATTGAGGCTTTATATTTTTTGTGTAATTTGATCATATCCTTAGAACAATTTCTTTTCATGATTAAATCATCTGGCAAAAGCATTAAAAAAAATTTATTTTTAATAAATTTTTTTGTCTTTAATACAGCATCGCCGGTACCTAAGGGTTTATTTTGATAAACAAATTTAATTTTTTTTTTATACTTTAAAATTTTTTTGTATTCTTTTATTATACGTGGATCTTTTTTCTTTTTAATGAGTGATTTATAAAATTTGTCATTATAAAAATATTTCTTTATCATCTCTTTTTTTTTAGAAATAATAAAGATTATTTCTGTGATACCTGCATCTATACATTCATCAAGAATATACTCGATACCGGGCTTTCCATTTATAGGCAATAGTTCTTTCGCAAAGACACTGGTTAAAGGTAAAAGTCTTGTCCCTAATCCAGCCAGAGGAATAATGGCTTGTTTAATCATAAAGATAATTTATTTATAAGCATATATTTAAAATATGAAAATAATTACAAGTATTTTTGAATTAAATAAAGAGATTAAAGACTATAAAAATGTAGGATTTGTGCCTACAATGGGTGGAATACATGCTGGTCATAAATCTTTAATAAAAGCTTCACAAAATAAAAAAAGTAAAACTATTGTAAGTATTTTCGTAAATCCTACTCAATTTAACAAAAGAGATGATTTCAAAAAATATCCAAGAAATATTAGGAAAGATATCGCTATATTAAAAAAAATGAATGTAGAATATTTGTTCAAGCCAAGTGCCAGAGAAATATACAAATTTAAGGCTAAGAAATTTAATTTAAAAAAAAAAGATAAGATATTGTGTGCTAAATTTAGAACTGGTCATTTCGAAGGTGTTTTAAATGTGATGAATAGACTGATGACTATTGTAAAATCAAAAGATCTGTATATGGGTGAAAAAGACTACCAGCAGTTATATTTAATAAAAAAATTCTTGTCAAAAAAGTTTAAAGCAAGGATTAATTCATGTCCTACTGTAAGAGTAAATAAAAATATCGCATTATCTACACGAAATAAATTGTTAAAAACAAATTCCCTTAAAAAAGCTGCAGAAATTGCATTATTTTTAAAAAAAATAAAATATAAATCCAAATTACATGGTCCTAAATTGGCTTCTAATTTAAGTGATTATAAAAAAAAATTAGAAAATAAATACAATATTAAAATAGATTATTTAGAATTTAGAGACGAAAAAAATTTAAAGCTTAACAATTTTAAAAGTAATTATAGACTATTTGTGGCTTATAATATCGACAATGTTAGATTAATTGATAATTTTTAATTATAAAAAATAAGCCCCAACACCTAAAAATGAGACGAAACCAATGACGTCAGTTATTGTAGTAACAAAAACACTTGATGATATTGCAGGATCAATATTCAATTTTTTTAGAGTTACTGGTATTAAAATTCCAAAAAGTCCAGCAACTATCATTGTCAAAACCATTGAAATTGATATTATTAATGCAAGCTGAATATCATTAAACCAGAAGTAAACAATTACCGAACTTATAATTGCAAAGATAATCCCGTTTAAAACACCTATATTAAATTCTTTAATTATATTATTAGTAAAATTATTCTTTGTTAAATCTTGTGTTGCCAATGATCTAACTGTAACAGCCAAAGTTTGCATACCAGCATTTCCACCCATTGAAGCAACAATTGGCATTAAAAAAGCTAATACTACCATTTGTTCAATTGTTGCTCCAAATAAACTAATACAATAAGTTGCCAGAAAAGCTGTAAATAAGTTTAATAATAACCAATTGAATCTACGTTTTGTCTTTGTAATTACTCCATCTGTTATTTCTTCATCTCCAACACCAGCTAGTCTTAAAGCATCCTCTTCAGCTTCTTCTTTAAGAACTGTCAACACATCATCGTAGGCAATCATACCTACTAATTTACCATTTTTATCTGTCACAGCTGCTGAACTCAAATTATAATTTTCGAATATGTTACCTACCTCTTCTTTATCCATATCAACAGGAATTAACAGCTGAGACTCTGACATAATAGACATCATTTTTGTGTCTCTAGGTGTTCTTAAAACTTTTGATGATGGTACAGTACCAATTGGTTTGAAATCCTGGTCTACTATAAATATTTCAAGAAATTCTTCAGGAAGATCTTTGTTTTCTCTAAGATAATCAATTGTTTGACCAACAGACCAATTGCTTGGTATTGCGGTAAATTCTCTCTGCATAATTCTTGCAGCTGAGTCTTCTGGATAACTTAAACTTTCAAGTAAAGCAAACCTATCTTTTGGTGGAAGTGATCCTAAAATTGTATTTTTATCTTTTTCATCAACATTTTCTAAAATTTTGATTGCATCATCAGACTCCAAATTTTTTAAGATGTTAACAATTGTATCTGAAGATAAATAATTAATTAATTCAGATTGTATTGACTCGTTTAATTCTATAAAAACCTCTGGATCAACTTTAAAATTATTTAATTTAATTAAATTCTCTCTATCATTTTCACTTAAATGTTCAATAATATCAGCTGCATCTGCAGGGTGCATATCATTAAATGAATTTGTAATAAATTCTGCATCATTATCTGAGATCTTGCTAGTTACAACTTTGATGAATTCCTTATTAAATTCAAAGTTTACTTTTTTATCTTTAATTTTTTTTACTAAAGTCATAAATTTATCTATAATTTAGTTGGCACTATTAATGCAAAATATTAATATTACAATTTTATAATGATGATTGAGATCAAAAAGTCAATAAAACCAATAAAATATGAAAATGCAATTTATTTATTGGAAAAAAGATTAAATGAAATGATCCAAAAAAAGAGTAATGAACTAATATGGATTTTAGAACATAAAGAAGTTTATACGGCAGGTGTTAGTTATAATAAAAATGAATTATTAGATAAATCTATAAAGTTAGTTAAAACAAATAGAGGTGGCAAAATAACATATCATGGTCCTGGGCAATTAGTTTTTTATTTTGTTATTGATTTAAATAAAAGAGATAGAAATATAAGAAAACTTATTACATCTGTAGAAAATACAATAATTGATACTTTAAAAGAATTTAAAATTAATGTGTTTGCAGATAGGAAAAATATTGGTATTTGGCATAAAAGTAAAATTGAAAATAAAATTAAATTTGAAAAAATAGCAGCTATAGGAATAAAAGTAAAAAAATGGATTGCTTATCATGGTTTTTCAATAAATATATCAAATAATTTAGATGCATATAAAAAAATAATCCCATGTGGTATAAAGGATAAAGAAGTCACAAATCTAATTAGTATAAAAAAACAGAAATATAATAATTTATCAGATATATTAATTAAAAAGTTTATAAAAGAAATTAAAAATTAAGTCTTTTTGCTTTTAGCATATTTCTAAAATATTCAGGTGGTATAGCTCGAAATGTATATTTTTTTTTATTCATTTGAAATTTAATTTCATATGAATGTAGCATAAGATTTTTATTATTTTTTTGTATTTTAAAAGAATTGTATTTTTTATCACCTATAATTGAGTGACCTAAATCAAATAATTGCTTTCGTAACTGATGTTTTCTTCCTGTAATTGGTTTCAACTGAATGAAAGTAGAATTATTATTTTTATCTAAGATTTCATATTGTGTCTCAGCATTCTCTACTATCTTTTTTTTTTCATCATATCTTATAAGATTATTTTTTATTGAACCTTTGTCTTTAATAGTTATTTCTCCATGACATATTGCAATATAGGTCTTATAAACTTTTCTTAATCTAAACAAAGTTGTTAGCTGTTGTGCAGTTGGTCTATTTTTTGCTATTAGAAATACTCCAGAGGTTTCTTTATCTAACCTATGCACTGAATATGGCTTTTCATCTTTAAAAATTTCACTGTTAGAAAAAATATCTATAAGATTTTTTTTTGACTTTGTACCACCTTGAACAGATATACCTGCTTGCTTATTGAGAACAATAAAGTTTTCGTTATTTTCAATAATAAAGTCCTCATTTTCCTTAATTATTGTATTTGAAGGTTTAAATTTGATCTTATTAGTAATAATTTTTTTTTTAATCTCAAAGTTATGGAGTTCAATCATATCGTTAATTTGGAGCTTGATTGAACTTTTGACTTTTTTTTTATTAAGTTTAATTTTTCCACCTCTAAGACTTTTCTCTATTAAACTTTGAGGTATTGATTCATAATGTTTACGTAAGAATCTATCAATACGCATACCAGCGTACGTAGCATCTACGTTGATAGATTTTTTCATTATGAATGTTATTTAGGCTGTAGCTTCTTTGGGTGCTTCAACTTTTTTATCTGTTGCTTTAGGTTTTTCAGTTTTCTTTTTATCAACTTTTTTTGCTTCTATATCACGATCAACAAATTCTATTACTGCCATAGGTGCGTTATCTCCATACCTAAATCCTGCTTTAATAATTCTTGTGTATCCACCTTTTCTATTTTGATACCTTTTTGATAAAGTTTTTCTAATTTTACTTGCTGATGCTTCATCTTGAAGTTTAGATATTAAAGTCCTTGTGTTTTGTAACGTATCTTTCTTGCCTAAAGTAATTAATTTATCAGCCTGTGGTTTTAAAACTTTAGCTTTAGGCAATGTTGTAGTGATTTGCTCATACTTTACTAGAGAATTAAGCATATTTTTTATTAAAGCTTTTCTATGTTCTGATGTTCGATTTAGTTTTTTGTAACCAAATTTATGTCTCATTAAATTGCTTCCTCAAGTTTTTTTGATAATTCAGCTATATTGTCTGGAGGCCAATTTGGTATCTCCATACCTAAATAAAGTGACATGCCTGTCAAAACCTCTTTTATCTCGTTAAGTGATTTTCTTCCAAAATTAGGTGTTCTTAACATTTCTCCCTCAGATTTTTGAACTAAATCTCCAATATAAATTATATTATCGTTTTTTAGACAATTCATTGATCTTACAGAAAGCTCTAGTTCATCAACTTTTCTTAATAAATTTTTATTAAACTCAGGCTCTGTGGGTTGTTCTCTCACAATTATTTCTTGCGGTTCGTCAAAGTTTACAAACATTCCAAGCTGGTCTTGGAATATTCTTGCTGAATAAGCAACGGCGTCCTCTGCAGATATTGATCCGTTTGTTTGTACCTCCATAGTTAATTTATCATAATCCAAAGCTTTTCCTTCTCTAGCGGTGCTAATTGAATATGAAACATTTTTAACAGGGCTAAATAGCGAGTCTATAGCTATAAGACCCAATGGTGGTTCTTCAGGCTTATTCATGTCAGCTGAAACATAACCTTTTCCATTATTTACAGTCATTTCCATATGAAAATTAGTATTTTCATCTAAATTGCAAATCACCAAGTCTGGATTTAAAATTTCAATATCTCCAGATGTTGTTATATTTGATGCTTTAATTTCACCTGGTCCTTTTGCGTCAAGAATAAGTTTATTTGTTGTTTCAGAATTGCTTTTTAGAGCTAGTGATTTAACATTTAAAACAATATCAGTTACATCTTCCCTAACACCCTTTATTGATGTGAATTCGTGTAAAACTCCATCTATTTGAATAGCTGTTACAGCTGTACCTCTAATTGAGGATAATAAAATCCTTCTTAATGAATTCCCTAATGTAAGTCCATATCCTTTTTCAAGGGGTTCGGCTATTATTTTAGCATAAGACTTGTCATCACTAAGTTTTACATCTAATTTAGGTGGTTTAATTAATGATTTCCAATTTTTTACATTAACCTCTGTTGTTTCCATCTACACCCTCCTTTTTTTTGGCGGCCGTGAACCATTGTGTGGCATTGGCGTTGTATCTTTTATAGAAATTATTTTGAATCCTCTGGCTTGTAATGCTCTAAGAGCTGTTTCTCTACCTGATCCAGGTCCTTTAACTTCAACTGAAAGAATTTTCATTCCAACCTCTAAGGCTTTTGCTGCAGCTGAGTCTGCTGCTACTTGAGCTGCATATGGTGTTGATTTTCTTGAACCTTTAAATCCTTTTTGTCCTGAAGAGGCCCATGAAATTACATTTCCATTTGTATCTGCTATCGACACAATTGTATTGTTGAATGTTGATTGTACATAAGCAATACCATTTAAGATATTTTTTTTATTTTTTTTCTTTTTTGAATAAGAACTTTTTTTTGATTTTGTCTTAATATCTTTATTTTGATCTTTACTCTCAATTTTTTCTTTTGACATTTTATTTTTTAAGTGGAGTTAATTTTTTACCTGCGATAGCAATTGCTTTTCCTTTACGTGTACGTGCATTGCATCTGGTTCTCTGACCTCTCACAGGCAGTTTTTTTCTATGCCTAGATCCCCTATAGGATGCAAGATCAATCAATCTTTTAATATTTAGTGATGTATCTCTTCTTAAATCTCCCTCAACAGTAAATCTCTGGTCAATAAATTCTCTTATTTTTAAAATCTCATCATCTGTTAATTCATTTACTCTTTTGGTTTTTGGAATATCTAATGATTTACAAATGTCATTAGAATTTTTTTCACCGATTCCAAAAATATAAGTAAGTCCAATACGAACTAATTTATTTTGTGGAATATTTACACCTGCTATACGAGCCATAATTATGAGATAAAATTTAGCCTTTTATATAAGAAGTTCTTTTAATGTCAATGTCTTAAACAGAGAGTATTTGCTCAATTTTTCTATATATTTCATGTATTTCTACATCTCCATCGATTTCATAAAAATTGGGTTTTTTAGAATAGAATTCTAAAACAGGCTTTGTTGTTTCCATATAAGTATCATATCTTTTAAGAAGAGTTAAAGTATTATCATCTGCTCTATTTTCCAAAATTTTTCTCTTTTCAATTCTTTTAATAATAGTTTCTTTTTTAACATTTAGAAAAAAAATAAAATCAATTTTTTGAGAGGATTTACTTAATAATAAATCAAGATTTTTTGCTTGATTTAAAGATCTAGGATATCCATCAAATATTAATTTATTTCTTTTTTGTGGATCAAAAATGACTTTTTCAATTAGATCATTAACAATTTCATCGGTTGCAAAATCTCCCTTTGAAATTATATTTTCAATATCTTTACCAATACTAGTTTTGTTTTTGACCTCATTTCTTAAAAGATCACCAGTTGAAACTTGGTAAAGTGCAAATTTATTAACAATATTTAAAGCCTGAGTGCCTTTTCCTGCTCCTGGTGGTCCAAATATTACAACATTCACTTTGCACTATCTTCCAAATTTAGTTTTCTTGATTAATTGTTCATATTGTGAACTCATCAATCTTGTTTGAACTTGAGTAACAGTGTCTATTGCAACTACTACAACAATTAAAACTGAAGCTCCACCCAAATAAAAAGGAATAGGATAATTAGCAATTAAAAACTCAGGCATCAAACAAACAAGTGTAAGATATAATGCTCCGATCGTTGTAAGCCTTGTTAAAATTGTATCGATGTACAAAGAAGTACTTTCACCTGGTCTTATTCCTGGGATAAAACCTCCATATTTTCTTAAATTTTCTGCAGTTTCATTAGGATTAAAAGTAATAGAAGTATAAAAAAAAGTAAAAAAAATTATTCCTGATGCATATAACAACATATAAAGAGGTTGTCCTTGTGAAAAATATGAAGAAATATTTAAAAATGTTTCATTTTGAGAAACATTAAAATTTGAAAATGTTACTGGTAGTAATAACAAAGCTGATGCAAAAATTGCAGGTATTACTCCTGCAGAGTTTATTTTCAATGGTAAATGGGATGATTCTCCACCATACATTTTATTTCCCATTTGCCTTTTTGGATAATTAATTAAGATTTTTCTCAATGCTCTTTCCATAAAAACAATAAATAATATTGTTAAAACTAATAGAACAAAAATAATAATAATCATTAATGTTGAAATAGCACCCGTTCTACCTAACTCAAATGTTGTTACCAATGCTCTTGGAATCTCTGCGACAATTCCTGAAAAAATTATTAAAGAAATACCATTACCTATGCCTCTTTGAGTAATTTGTTCTCCCAACCACATTAAAAATATTGTCCCCGCAACAATTGTGGATACTGTAGAAATTTTAAAAAAAGCTCCAGGGTTTATAACTAAGTCAGCTGAGGATTCTAGTCCAACAGCCAAACCATAACCTTGTACAGTAGCCAATAAAACTGTTCCATATCTAGTTATTTGAGTAATTTTTTGTCTACCTATTTCACCTTGTGCTTTAAGGTTTTTAAAATATTCAGTCACACCAGTTAGTAACTGAATTATAATTGATGATGAGATATATGGCATTATCCCAAGCGCAAATATTGCCATTCTACTTACAGCACCGCCAGCAAATACATTAAACATTCCTAACAGCCCTTTTTGATTACCTTCCATCATAATTTGAAGTTGTTCTGGATCTATACCGGGCAATGGTACAAATGTACCTAATCTATAAACAGCAAGTATTAAAACTGTAAATAAAATTCTATTTCTTAAATCATTTGTTTGAGATGACTCGCTCATAGCTACTTAGAATTTTTGATTTTTAAAACACCACCTAGTTTTTCTACTTTTTCTTTTGCTGTATTTGATGAAAAATCAGCCTCTATATTTATTTTTGAGGTTAGATTTCCATTTGCAAGAATCTTATATTTTGAAAAAGATTTATTAATTATTTTTTTTTGTTTTAATGTTTCTAAATTTATTAGGTTTTCAGTATCAATTTTTTTTCTATCCAAAAAACTTTGTAATTGATCTAAATTGATTTTTGCTATCTTTTTTTTATTTATTGGATTAAAACCTCTTTTTGGCAATCTTCTATATAATGGCATTTGTCCACCTTCAAAACTTTTTATAGCAACCCCTGACCTTGATTTCTGACCTTTCACTCCTCTTCCAGAAGTTTTTCCTTTACCAGAGCCTATGCCTCTACCTAATCTTTTCTTTGAAATTTTTACCTTTAATGTGCTGTTTAAAATACTCATTATCCTCTTTTCTCAATAATTTCTGATATTTTTTTATTTCTTATTAATGAAATATTTTTTGGAGAGTTTTGTTTTGTAAGAGCCTTCATGCATGCTCTAATAACATTGTGGGGATTTGCTGTACCAAGTGATTTGGCAACTATATCTTTTATTCCAAGTACTTCACAAACTGCCCGTACTGCACCACCTGCGATTATACCTGTTCCTTTTGGAGCTGCCCTTAACTTTATTTTTCCTGCTCCATCTTTACCATAAATATCATGATGTATTGTTCTTCCCTCTCTGAGTGGTATTTGAACAAGGTTCCTTCTTGCTAATTCATTTGCTTTTTTAATTGCATCGGGAACTTGCTTAGCTTTTGCATGTGCTATGCCTATTTTACCACTTTGGTTTCCAACTACAACTAATGCGGAAAAACCAAATCTTCTTCCACCCTTCACTACTTTAGTAATTCTGTTTATGTGTACTAATTTTTCAAGAAATTCTGTATTTTTTTCCATATTTAAAATTCCATTCCATTTTTTCTTAATTCCTCAGCTAATAGTTTTACTCTTCCATGATATTTATATACACCTCTATCAAAATAAACTTTTGTAATTTTCTTTTCTTTTGCTTTTTTAGCTAATTCCTCTGCTACAATTGTTGACAATTCTTTTTTACTTTTTTTTTGTGATTTTAAGTCCTTACTAAATGACGATGCAGACGCTAATGTTATATTATTTTTATCATCTATTATTTGTACACTTATATTTCTAGTTGATCTATTTACACTTAATCTGAATCTACCTAAATTTGAAACTTTTTTTACTTTATTTCTAATTCTATATTTTTTTCTATCTATTTTTTTTATCTTCATTATTTCTTTTTACCTTCTTTTTTTAAAATATATTGTCCTTGTTCTTTGATACCTTTACCTTTATATGGCTCTGGTGGTCTAATACTTTTTATTTGTGCAGATACCATTCCAACTTGTTGTTTATCTGTTCCTGTAATTTTAAGAATATTTTGTTTTTCTACTTGAATCTTTACACCTTCTGGTATTTTAAAATTTATTTCATGACTAAACCCTAATTGCATATTTAGAATATTACCTTTTATTGATGCCCTATATCCCACACCAGAAAGTTCTAGAATTTTTTCATATCCTTTACTAGCCCCAATAATTGCATTATTAATTAAACTTCTATTCATTCCCCAAAGTCTTTTAGTGTCTTGATTATTTTTTTTCGGTTTTATCGATACTTCTTTTCCTTCATTGATATTTAAATCAAAAATTTCTAAATCAATGTTTAAGGTTTTTTTTCCTAATGGACCTTCAATATTAATCATATTTCCACTTAATATGACTTTAACCTTTTCTGGGATAGAGATATTTATTTTACCAATTTTTGACATTAAAATACCTTACAGATTATTTCACCACCAACCTTTTGTTTTCTAGCATCAATATCTGTCATAACACCTTTTGGTGTTGATATTATTGCTATACCAAGGCCATTATTAACTTTTGGTAAACTTTCAGCGCTAGAGAATATTCTTCTACCAGGTTTAGAAACTCTCTCTATTGAACTTATTACAGGGTTTCCATAGTTATATTTAAGGCTTATATGCAGATTTGCTTTGTTTTGATCTGATTTAATTTCATAATCTATTATATACCCTTCTGACTTTAAAATATCTGCTATTTTAATTTTGAATTTTGAAGATGGTAACTCAATTTTCTTATGATTTCTCATTTGTGAATTTTTTATTCTTGTTAACATATCTCCTATTGGGTCACTTAAACTCATAATATCCTTTCTACCAACTTGATTTTATCATGCCAGGAATTTTTCCCTCTAAACCCAGCTGCCTGAGGGCAATTCTTGATATTTTTAATTTACGATATACACCATGTGGTCTTCCCGTTATTTGACATCTATTTCTAACTCTAATTTTTGCTGAATTTCTTGGTAATTTAGAAAGTTTTTGTTGTGCTTTAAATCTTTCCTCAAAACTTAACCGCTTATTCATAATTATTTTTTTTAAATTTAATCTTTTTTTATAAAATCTATTAGATAATTTTATTCTTTTATTATTTTTGTTAATTGCGCTTATTTTAGCCATTAGTTACCTCTTATTTCTTTAAATGGAAAATTTAATTTTTTTAATAGTTCGAAACTGTGCTTTTTGTCTATAGATTTAATAACAATGGTTATATCTAGACCTCTCACTTTGTCTACTTTATCAAAATTTACCTCTGGAAATATTATTTGCTCTTTTATACCAAAAGTATAATTGCCAAATTTATCAAAACCATTTGAATCTAGGCCTCTAAAATCTTTTATTCTTGGCAAAGCTATATTTACCAACCTATCTATAAATTCGAACATTTTATTCTTTCTTAATGTTACCTTTAAACCAGAGTTTGTATTTTTTCTTGTTTTAAAGTTAGCAATTGATTTTCTAAATTTTGTAATTACTGGTTTTTGACCAGTTATACTTGCCATATCTTCCATACAAGAGCTCAATATTTTTGAATCATTTCCATCCAAACCTAGCCCCATATTTAAAATTATTTTTTCAATTCTAGGGCCCATATATAAATTTTTATAACCAAACTTTTCTTTCAAGCTTTGATTAATTTCATTTGTTATCAATGTTTTAAGTCTTGGCTGCATCATTTTTTAACTTCTTTATTTTTGTTTTTTTCCATACTCAATAAATTTGACAAATGTATAAAATTTTCTTTAGAAATTATGCCACCTTTCTTTTCTTTAGTAGTTTTAACGTGCTTTTTAACCATATTTATTCCCTTCACTTTGGCTCTAATATTCTTTCTATCAATTTCTATAACTTCTCCATCTTTATTTTTGTCTTTTCCTGTTAAAATTTTAACTTTCATTCCTTTTTTAATCATTATAAAACCTCTGGTGCTAATGAAATTATTTTCATTTGTCCTCTGTTCCTAAGCTCTCTTGTAACTGGTCCAAAAATTCTTGTCCCAATTGGCTCACCTTTGTCGTCTGTTAAAACTGCAGCGTTATTATCGAATCTAACTTTAGACCCATCATTTCTATGAATACCTTTTTTTACTCTTACAACTACAGCTTTATGAACTGCACCTTTTTTAACTTTTCCTTTTGGTATTGCCTCTTTTATAGCAACAACAATTGTATCTCCTATGCTCGCGTATCTTCTTTTTGATCCACCCAAAACTTTGATACACTCAATTTTCTTTGCTCCAGTATTATCAGCAACCATTAATTCAGTTTGTACCTGTATCATTTATTACTCCCTATAACTTCGAATTTTTTATTTTTAGAATATGGCCTGCTTTCTCTAATACTAACTTTATCACCATTTTTAAATTTATTTTCTTCGTCATGAGCATTATATTTTTTTCTAGCTTTCATTACCTTTTTTAATACTGGATGTTGATACTTTCTTTCTACCAAAACGGTTATAGTTTTGTTTGGTTTATCACTGACTACAATTCCACTTAATATTTTTTTAGGCATTTTTAACCTCAACTAAAGTTTTTAAACGAGCAATATTTTTTTTTGTTTCTGAAATTTTAGAAGGACTTTTCACTTGTCCATTTACTTTTTGAAATCTGAAATTAAATAGATCTTTTTTAAGTTTCTCAATGTTTTCTAACATTTGTTGTTTAGTTAACTTTTTTATCTCTTTTTTTTTCATTTTATATTCTCTTTATAAATCTACATTTAATCGGCAACTTTGCTGATGCTTTATAAAGTGCCTCTTTTGCAATTTGTTCTGAAACACCATCAACTTCAAATAAAATTCTACCTGGCTTTACTCTGCATGCCCAAAATTCTGGAGAACCTTTACCTTTACCCATCCTTACTTCCGTAGGTTTTTTTGATACAGGAATATTTGGAAACATTCTTGTCCAGACTCTCCCTTGTCTTTTCATGTGTCTTGTTAATGCAACTCTAGCAGCCTCTATTTGTCTTGATTTTACTCTATCTGGCTGAATTGCCTTTAAGCCAAATGAACCATAATTCATTATGTTACACCTCGATGCTGTTCCATGTATTCTACCCTTATGAGCTTTTCTAAATTTTGATCTAGTTGGTTGTAACATATAATTATGCCTTATTCCTTTCCTGGCTAAATTCTCTTGTGAAAATTTCTCCTTTATATATCCAAATTTTAATACCTATTATTCCGTAAGTTGTTAATGCCTCTGCCTCTGCATAATCGATATCAGCTCTTAGTGTATGAGAAGGTATACTTCCCTCTCTTAACCACTCTGTTCTTGCAATTTCATTTCCACCTAACCTTCCGCTTATTGAAACCTTAATTCCTTTTGCTCCTAATCTTAAAGCAGATTGCATGGCTCTTTTCATAGCTCTTCTGTAAGAAACTCTTTTTACTAATTGTTGTGCAATATTTTCAGCAACTAAGTAACTATTTGTTTCAGGTTTTTTTACCTCTTTAATATTTAATACAACTTCATTAGAGGTTAATTTTGAAAGTTTTCCCTTAATTTTTTCGATATCTGAACCTTTTTTTCCGATAACAAAACCTGGTCTTGATGTATAAATTGTTACAAAACATTTCTGGGTTGTTCTTTCAATCATAACTTTTGAAACACCAGAATTTACTACATTTTTTTTAATATATTCTCTAATTCTAAAATCCTCTATCAGATTGTTACCAAAATCTTTTTTCTTAGCATACCATACAGAGTCCCATCCTCTATTTATACCTAGTCTTAAACCTACTGGATTAACCTTTTGTCCCATGACTCTCCAATTGTTTTGATTGTTCAGTTAAAATTATCGTTAGATTAGAATAAGGTTTCATTATTTCTGCAGCTCTACCTTTTGCCCTAGCTCTAAATCTTTTCATGACAACTTGTTTTCCACAATAAGCTTCTTTTATGATCAATTTATCAATATCATATTGATAATTATTTTCTGCATTTGCAATCGCCGAAGAAATTGTTTTCTTAATATCATTAGATATTCTCTTATCTGAAAAAGATAAATTTCTAATTGCTATATCGACTTTTTTTCCTACTATTGATTTTAAAATTGGATTTAATTTTTTAGTGCTAGATCTCACATTTTTGTTAACCGACTTCACTATTTTAGTATCTATTTGTTTTTTTAACTTAGTCATTATTTTTTCGCTCCACCTTCTACCTTAGCTTTTTTGTCAGCTGGTGTATGACCAAAAAATTGTCTTGTCGGAGCAAATTCACCAAGCTTGTGACCAACCATATCTTCAGATATTGTAATAGGGATAAATTTTTTTCCATTATAAATTAAAAAACTTATTCCTATAAATTCAGGAATAATTGTAGATTTCCTTGACCAAGTTTTGATAGGTTTTTTAATTGTTTCAGTTTTTTGTTTTTCAACTTTTCTTATTAAGCTTTCTTCAACAAATGGTCCTTTCCATACTGATCTAGCCATTAATTATCCTCTTTTCTTCTTTCTTCTTCTAATTATAAATTTATCTGTTCTTTTGTTATCTCTTGTTTTTAGTCCTTTTGCAGATTGACCTGTTGGCGAAACTGGATGTCTTCCACCTGCTGATTTTCCTTCTCCACCTCCGTGTGGATGATCAACAGGGTTTTTAACAACTCCTCTAGTGTGAGGTCTTATTCCTAACCATCGTGATCTTCCTGCTTTACCAATTTTAATATTTTTTTGGTCTGGATTTGATAAAATACCAATAGTAGCCACAGAGTTAGAGTTTATTTTTCTAACTTCTCCTGATATCATTTTTATAATAGAATAATTTCCTTCAATTCCTGATATAGATACTGAAGTTCCAGCAGATCTAGCTATTTTGCCACCGCCACCAGGATTAATTTCTACATTGTGTATATCAATTCCAACTGGAATGTCTTTCAATGGTAAGCAGTTTCCTACTTTAATCTCAGAATTTGATCCATTCTGAATCCTATCTCCAATTTTTATATCTTTTGGTGCTAAATAATAAAATCTTTCGCCATCATCAAATTTAACAAGCATTATGTGACAAGATCTATTTGGATCATACTCAATTCTCTCTACCTCCGCCATTGAACTCATTTTTTTTCTGTAGAAATCAATTTTTCTATATTTGTGCTTATGACCACCACCATGATTTCTTGAGGTTATTCGTCCATGATTATTTCTTCCTTTCGATGCATTATTTGCAGAAGTAAGTGCTTTAAATGGTTTGCCCTTCCAGAGTCCCTCTTTACTAACAAGAATAGTTCCTCTGGTTGATTTAGTGTATGGTTTAAATGTTTTTAATGCCATTATTTTAAATTCCTGTTGTTAGATCAATATTTTGACCTTTTTTAAGAGTTATTATTGCTTTTTTGTAACCTTTCACTCTAACTTTTTTTCCTCTAGTTAATTTAATTCTAGTTTTTTTATTAATTATATTCACCTTAACTACGTTTACTTTAAAAATTTTTTCTATATTTGTTTTTAAGTTTTTTTTGTTAGCTTTAGTATTTACTTTAAATATAATTTTGTTTTGTTCAGAAAGATTTGTAGATTTTTCAGTAACTAAGGGTGAAATTATTTTATCGTATAAATGTATCTTTTCCATATTTAGTATCTTTTTTCTAATTCTTTGATTGATGTTTCTGTAAATATTATTTTTTTAAACTTAGCTAAATCGTAAGCACTGAAATGATTAACATCAGTAATTTTTACATTTGGGATATTTTTTACTGATTTAAATATATTATCTTTAGACTTTTTATCAGCAATTATTATTGAATTTTTTGCTTCAAACTTTATTAGGATTTTGTTCATTTCTTTTGTTTTTAAAATTTGTTTTTCAAAGTCGTTCAAAATTATTAAGTCTTTTAAGTTATTTTTTTTTGTAATTAACGATGCTATACTTAATTTTTTTTCACTTTTATTTAGCTTTCTCTTTTTGTGGTTTAATTCTCCTTTTGGACCATGCGCTACACCACCACCAACAAAGATGGGAGCCTTTTTACTTGCATGTCTTGCATTACCTGTGCCTTTTTGAGCATAAATTTTTGATGTTGACCCTTTAATCTCATTTTTTTGTTTAGTTTTAGCTTTTCTACCTTTGTAATTTGCATTTGTTTTGTACAAAACATTACTAACAAGTTTATTATTTATTTTAGCTGCAATTATTTTATCAGATATGTCAATTGAGTCTCTTTTTCCATCTAAATTTAATTTATCTATTTTCATAATTTATTTTTTCTTATCTTTTATTTTTTTAGACTTTTCAAATATTTCTATTTTTTCAGGTATGGTTAGTTTGTTAATATTTTTTACCGATTTTTTTAATAATACTTCAGAGTTTTTAGATCCGGGTATCGAACCTTTTAAATATATCAGTTCATTATCTAAATCAGTTTTAATTATTTCAAGATTTTGCATTGTTCTTAATTTATCTCCCATATGACCAGCCATTTTTTTTCCTTTAAATACTTTTCCTGGGTCTTGGTTTTGTCCTGTAGATCCATGAGCTCTGTGAGATATAGAAACACCGTGTGATGCTCTTAAGCCTCCAAAATTGTGTCTTTTCATAGCTCCTGCAAATCCCTTTCCTATGGTTTTTGCTCTCACATCAAGAAACTTAACATCCTTAAATATTTCAATACCAAATTCATTGCCCTCTTTGTAGTCTGATAATTCTTTTACTCTAAATTCTTTTAATATTTTTTTTGCTTCTGTATTTTTTTTTGCAAAGTATCCTTTCATTGATTTGGATAATTTTGAATTTTTAATTTTACCATAACCTACTTGAACAGCATTATAGCCTCTGTTTTCCTTATCTATTAATTGAATGACTCGCCCTTTTTCTATCTTAAGAACAGTAACTGGCACAGATTGTCCACTTTTGAAAAACTCTCTGGTCATACCAATTTTTTTTCCTATCAGGCTTATTTCACTCATTAAATTTTAATCTCCACATCAACACCAGATGCTAAATCCAATTTCATTAGAGCTTCTACAGTGGCAGGCGTTGGTTCTATAATATCAATTAATCTTTTGTGAGTTCTTGTTTCAAATTGTTCTCTACTTTTTTTATCAATATGAGGTGATCTTAATACAGTATATCTCTCTTTTTTTGTTGGGAGCGGAATTGGTCCTTTAATGTTAGCGCCTGTTCTTTTAACTGTATTTACAATTTCTTCAGTAGACTGATCTAATACCTTATTATCGTAGGCTCTAAGTTTAATTCTAATATTTTGTTGTTCCATATTTAACCTGTTTTTTTTGTTACTTCGTCTTGGACATTTTGTGGCACTTTATCATAATGATCGAAGAACATTGAATATTGAGCTCTTCCTTGTGACATAGATCTTAAATTGTTTATATAGCCAAACATATTTGCTAAAGGTACCATTGCAGTTATTACTGTAGCATTACCTCTTTGTTCCTGTGTACTAATTTGTCCACGTCTACTATTTAGATCACCTATTACATCACCCATATAATCCTCTGGTGTAACAACCTCGACTCTCATGATGGGCTCTAATAATTTTAGTGTTGCTTTAGTACACGCCTCTTTAAAACATTGTCTTGATGCAAGTTCAAATGCCAAGACACTTGAATCTACATCATGGTGTAAACCATCAACAATTGTAACCTTATAATCAATCAATGGAAAGCCAGCCAAAATTCCTCCATCAGCAATTGTTTCTACACCTTTTTCAACACCTGGTATAAATTCTTTAGGTATCGCTCCTCCTTTAATTTTGCTCTCAATTTCTCTACCCTTGCCAGGTTCAAGAGGTTCTACAGTAAGTTTAACTCTGGCAAACTGGCCAGCTCCACCACTTTGCTTTTTATGAGTATAATCATTTTCAGCAGAGGATAATATTGTTTCTCGGTATGCTACTTGAGGTGCACCCACATTAGCTTCAACTTTAAATTCTCTTTTCATTCTATCAACAATAATGTCAAGGTGTAGCTCACCCATCCCTTTAATAATTGTTTGTCCTGACTCTTCATCTGATGTTACTCTAAAAGAAGGGTCTTCTTTTGCTAACCTTCCTAAAGCTTCACCCATTTTTTCTTGATCTGCTTTTGTTTTAGGTTCAACTGCAATTTCTATAACAGGATCAGGAAATTCCATAGGTTCTAGTAAAACTGGGGTTTCTTTATTCGCTAATGTGTGACCAGTAATTGTATTTTTTAAACCGGCAAGTGCTACTATATCTCCTGCATTAGCTTCTTTAATATCTTCCCTAGAATTAGCATGCATTAAAAGCATTCTTCCAACTCTTTCTTCCTTATCTTTTGATGTGTTATAAATTCCAGTACCAGATTTAACAGTTCCAGAATAAATTCTTATAAATGTTAAACTTCCTACAAATGGATCATTTGCTACTTTAAAAGCTAAAGCTGAAAATGGAGCGCTATCTTCAAATTTCATTTCAATTTCATCATCGGATCCAGGTTTTGTGCCTTTGATTGAACCAATGTCTTCGGGACTAGGTAGATAACTTACTACTGCGTCTAACAATGGTTGGACACCTTTATTTTTAAATGCAGAACCTGTTAACACTGGTACAAAATCAAATCCTAAACACCCTTTTCTTATACATTTTATCAAATCTTCTTCAGAAATATCCTTTCCACCAAGATAATCTTCCATAAGCTTTTCGTCTTGCTCAACAGCAGTTTCAACCAATTCTTGTCTGTATTTCTGAGAGATTTCTTTTAAATCATCAGGAATTTCCTTTAATTCCCAAGCTGCACCTAAATCTTCATTTTTCCAGACAATCGCTTTCATTTTGACTAAATCAACTACACCTTTTAATGAAGCTTCCACACCAATTGGAACTTGCATCACTAAAGGCTTTGCGCCAAGTCGATCTTTTATCATTCCTACGCATCTAAAAAAATCTGCCCCAGTTCTGTCTAATTTATTTACGAAACAAATCCTTGGAACCTTATATTTATCTGCTTGTCTCCAAACTGTTTCAGATTGTGGTTCTACACCTGCCACACCATCAAATACAGCAACAGCGCCATCTAATACTTTTAAAGATCTTTCTACCTCAATAGTAAAATCGACATGTCCCGGGGTATCGATAATATTAATTCTATGGTCATTCCAAAAACAAGTAGTTGCAGCAGAAGTAATAGTGATACCTCTTTCTTGTTCCTGTTCCATCCAATCCATAGTAGCTGCACCATCATGCACCTCACCTATTTTATGGCTCTTACCTGTATAGTATAGAATTCTTTCGGTAGTTGTAGTTTTACCAGCATCAATATGTGCCATGATACCTATGTTTCTGTATTTATCTAATGTGTGTGTTCTTGACATATTTTATTACCATCTAAAATGGGCAAATGCTTTATTTGACTCTGCCATTTTGTGCGTATCTTCCTTTTTTTTAATAGCCGAACCTTTATTTTGATAGGCATCATATATTTCGTTAAATATTTTATCAGACATTTTTTTGTCTTTTCGCTTTCTAGATGCATCAACTAACCATCTTAAGGCTAAAGCTTGTGATCTTTTTGATTTAACTTCAACTGGAACTTGATAAGTTGCTCCACCAACTCTTCTAGATCTAACTTCAACTGTAGGTCTAATATTATTAATAGCATCATTAAAAACATTTAAAGGTTCATCTTTTGATTTACTTTTAATTTTTTCAATTGCATCGTAAATTATTTTTTCAGCTATAGTTTTTTTTCCATCAAACATAATAGAGTTTATTAACTTT
Source organism: uncultured Pelagibacteraceae bacterium (assembly GCA_902599665.1). Lineage (GTDB taxonomy): Bacteria > Pseudomonadota > Alphaproteobacteria > Pelagibacterales > Pelagibacteraceae > Pelagibacter. The sequence continues at coordinate 64,794 of CACKGK010000005.1, forward strand.
GGTATAATTGTAGATTTATATTTAGGATCAATTACAGCTAGTTTTTTTGGAGCTTTTCTTTTTCTAGACATTATTTACCTTTTTTTGCTCCATATAAAGAACGTCTTTGCTTTCTATTTGCAACACCTTGAGTGTCAAGATTTCCTCTTAAAATATGATATCTTACACCAGGCAAGTCTTTTACTCTTCCACCTCTTATTAAAACAACAGAGTGTTCTTGTAGGTTATGACCCTCTCCTGGAATGTACGCTGTAACCTCAAAACCATTAGATAGTCTTACACGAGCAACTTTCCTAAGTGCAGAATTTGGTTTTTTTGGCGTCGTGGTATAAACTTTCACGCAAACGCCTCTTTTTAATGGTTGCTTTTGTAAAGCTGGAACCTTGTTTCTGGTAATCTGTTTATCTCTTCTTTTTCTAACTAACTGATTTATAGTTGGCATAAAATTTTTAAAATTAAATTGTATTTTTGATGAAAATAACTGGCATGTTATTTATGGCAGCGTTTAGTGCTCTAGTCACTACATTCCAACCAAAAACATGGCAAAAATACATAAGAAATTATATTTGTCAAACTAAATAAAAACTAAAAAGTTCCCTAAATTACTGGTTTATTTGAGCTTCAGAGGTATCAAGGGTTTCTTGATCAGATAAAAACTTTTGATCGTCTTCTAGGGCTTTTTTATTCCAAGAGCTCTTTATTGCACCTGTTCCCGCTGGCACCAGTCTTCCAACAATTACATTCTCTTTCAATCCTGAGAGTTTATCAACCTTACCTTTTATCGCTGCATCTGTTAATACTCTTGTTGTTTCTTGGAAGGAAGCTGCTGATATAAAAGATTCTGTTTGTAAAGAAGCTTTTGTTATACCCATTAGCACTCTCTCACCAACCGCAGGTTTCTTTCCTTCTGCAATAAGTTCATCATTCATATTATCAAATTTGATTCTATCTACTACTTCACCAGGTAATAATTTACTATCTCCTGTTTCTTTAACCTCAATTTTTTTAAGCATTTGTCTTAAAATAGTTTCAATATGTTTATCATTTATAATTACTCCCTGAAGCCTATAAACATCTTGAACCTGGTTAACAAAATACTCAGTAAGTTCCTCTATTCCTAATATTCTCAATATATCATGTGGCAATGGTTGACCGTCTAATAGATATTCACCTTTTTTAATTTTTTCACCCTGGTTAAAATTAATATGTTTACCTTTTGGAATTAAATAGCTTGAGGTATCACCATTTTCTGACTCTATTGTTACTTTTTGTTTTCCTCTAACCTCTTTACCGAAAATAACACTGCCATCGTTTTCAGCAATGATTGCGCTATCTTTGGCTTTTCTTGCTTCAAATAATTCAGCAACTCTTGGTAATCCTCCAGTAATATCTTTTGTTTTTGTTGTTTCTTTTGGTAGTCTTGCTATTACATCACCAGCTGATATTTTTGCTCCATCCTTTACAGATAAAATTGAGTCTGGAACTAGATAATATCTTGCTTCGTTATCATCAGCTTTTTTAATTACATTTCCTTTTGCGTCTCTTAGTGTAATTCTTGGTTTAAGATCAGTATTTTTAGATTGTGTTTTCCAATCAACAACTGCTTTTGTAGAAATACCTGTTGCATCATCAACAGTTTCAGCAATTGAAACGCCATCTATTAGATCAACATAGTTAACAATACCATCTTTTTCAGCAATAACTGGTGTTGTGTATGGATCCCATTCACAAATTTTTGCACCTTTTTTAACTTTTTGATCATTTTCAAAAAATAGTTTTGAGCCATAAGGAACTTTGTAAGATGCAACTTGTAAACCATTATCATCCTCAATTGATATCTCCGTGTTTCTCCCCATAACAATTTGATTATTTTTTGAATCTTTAATTAAATTGGTATTAACAATTTTAAGAGTTCCCTCTGAGTTTGATACTATTTGAGACTCTTGTTTTACCGAAGCCGTTCCACCAACGTGAAATGTTCTCATAGTTAACTGGGTTCCAGGTTCTCCAATTGATTGTGCAGATATCATTCCAATAGCTTCTCCTACATGCACCATTTTTCCTCTAGATAAATCTCTTCCATATGAAGTTGCACAAACACCTTCTTTTGCGCCACATGTCATTACTGAATATACATTTATACTTTTAACCCCAGCTGCATCAATTTTCTCACATCCAGCTTCATCTATCATTTCATCTTTTTTTATTAAAACTTCACCTGTTAATGGATTTTTTATTTCTTTTGCAGCAACTCTTCCTAAAGCTCTTTCAGATAGACTTACCATAATATTACCACCCTCTAGAACTTCTGTAAGTTTTATTGAACCACACTTCATATCACATTTAGGTTTAGTAATTGTTAAATCCTGGGCAACATCACATAATCTTCTAGTCAAATATCCTGAGCTTGCAGTTTTAAGAGCTGTATCAGCTAAACCTTTTCTAGCACCATGTGTTGAGTTAAAATATTCTAGAGCTGTAAGACCTTCTTTAAAGTTCGATGTAATTGGAGTTTCAATAATTTCACCCGATGGTTTTGCTATTAAACCTCTCATACCTGCCAATTGTTTCATTTGTGCAGCTGATCCTCTAGCACCGCTATCAGCCATCATAAATACTGAATTGATTTTTAACCCATCTTCTGTAACTTCTGTTGCTGAGATTCTCTTCATCATCTCAGATGCAACTCTATCAGTACATTTAGACCAAGCATCAATAACTTTATTGTACTTTTCTCCTCTTGTAATAAGTCCTTCTGCGTATTGACCTTCATAATCAGCAATTAATTTTTTTGTTTCATCTATTAGTTGTTCTTTATTATCTGGGATTAATAGATCATCTTTTCCAAATGAAATTCCAGCTTTAAATGCATGCTTAAACCCAATATCTTTTAATTTGTCACAAAAAATTACAGTACTTTTTTGACCTGAAAATCTAAATACATGATCTATAACTTCTGAAACTATTTTTTTTGGAAGTAATCTATCAATTAATGCAAATCTGTTATTTACATTTTTTGGAATTATACTTGATAATAAAAATCTTCCAGCCGTACTTATATGTTTTTCAAATTTGACGTTTCCTTTTTCATCAGTAGTTTCAAATCTAGACACAATTCTTGAATGCACCTTTATTTGCCCTGTTTCTAATGCATGCTCTATTTCGGATGTGTTTACAAAATATCCTTCAATTCTCTCCGTTTGAACTGGAGGTTGTGATAAATAATAAATTCCTAATATCATATCCTGACTAGGTACAATTATTGGTTTACCATTAGAAGGACTTAAGATGTTGTTTGTCGACATCATCAATACTCTTGCCTCTAATTGTGCCTCTAAACTTAGAGGTACATGTACTGCCATTTGATCACCATCAAAATCTGCATTAAATGCAGCACAAGTTAATGGATGAAGTTCTATTGCGTTACCTTCAATCAATTTAGGCTCGAAAGCTTGCACACCTAATCTATGAAGTGTTGGTGCTCTGTTTAATATTACTGGGTGTTCTCTTACAATTAATTCAAGAGCATCCCAAACCTCGGTTCTTTCTTTTTCAACTAATTTTTTTGCCTGTTTAATTGTTGATGCTAAACCTAATTTGTTTAATCTTGCGTACAAAAATGGCTTAAATAATTCTAAAGCCATTTTTTTAGGTAAACCACATTCATGTAATTTAAGATCAGGTCCAACTACAATTACTGATCTTCCTGAGTAGTCTACTCTTTTACCTAAAAGATTTTGTCTAAATCTGCCCTGCTTTCCTTTTAACATTTCAGCTAAAGATTTAAGAGGTCTTTTACCAGTACCAGTTATTACTCTTCCTCTTCTTCCATTATCAAAAAGTGCATCTACTGACTCTTGCAGCATTCTTTTCTCATTTCTAACAATAATGTCGGGTGCTTTTAAATCTATTAACCTCTTTAATCTATTATTTCTATTTATTACTCTTCTATATAAATCATTTAAATCAGATGTAGCAAAACGGCCGCCATCTAATGGCACTAGTGGCCTTAATTCTGGTGGTATGACAGGTACGGTTGTTAATATCATCCATTCTGGTTTGTTACCTGTTTCAATAAAGGACTCAATTAATTTTAGTCTTTTAATTGATCTTTCTTCGTTAACTTTTGATTTTGTTTCTTTAATATTTTTAATTAATTTTTCTCTTTCTTCCTCCAAATTTATTGATTTAAGGATTTCTAAAATAGCTTCTGCACCAATACCAGCTGTAAATGCTTCTTCTCCATAGTCATCTTGGTACTTAATTAGTTCCTCCTCACCTAGTAGCTGATTTTTCTTTAGACCTGTTAATCCAGGTTCAATGACAATAAAGTTTTCAAAATATAGAACACGTTCTACTTCCTTTAATTTCATATCAACAACTAAAGAAATTCTACTTGGCAAAGATTTTAAGAACCAAATATGAGCAACTGGGGTTGCAAGATTAATATGCCCCATTCTTTCACGTCTAACATTTGATTTTGTGACCTCTACTCCACATTTTTCACAGATTATTCCTCTGAATTTCATCCTTTTATATTTACCACATAGACACTCATAATCCTTTATTGGGCCAAAAATTCTAGCACAAAACAAACCATCTTTTTCAGGTCTGAAAGTTCTATAATTAATTGTCTCAGGTTTTTTAATTTCACCAAATGTCCATGATTTTATTTTTTCGGGACTTGCTAGTGTGATTTTAATACTATTGAAATTTTGTGCTTCAGATATTTCTGAGGATTTAAATAGATCTGTTAATTCTTTACTCATATATTAATTAAGCTCCACATTTAATGCTAATGATTTAATTTCTTTCACCAAAACATTGAATGACTCTGGTATACCAGACTCAAAATTTTCCTCACCTTTAACTATAGTTTCATATACTTTAACTCTTCCAGCAACATCATCTGATTTTACAGTTAATATTTCTTGAAGTGTGTAAGATGCTCCATAAGCTTCTAACGCCCAAACCTCCATTTCTCCAAATCTTTGTCCTCCCAATTGAGCTTTTCCACCAAGTGGTTGTTGTGTAACTAAACTGTATGGGCCTGTTGATCTTGCGTGTATTTTATCTTCAACTAAGTGATGTAATTTTAACATATAAATTATGCCAACAGTTACAGGTCTATCAAATTTTTCTCCCGTTCTTCCATCCCACAAAGTTGATTGACCAGAATTAGGTAATTTTGCTAATTCTAGCATTTTTGTGACGTCTTTCTCTTTTGCACCATCAAAAACTGGTGTAGATATTGGAATTCCACTTTGAATGTTTTCACACAGATCTTTAAATTCAGTGTTACTCAATGTATCAATATTTTCTGAGTAAACTTCATCCCCATAAACTGATTTTAAAAATTTAGAAATTTTTTCCTCTTTCTCTATTTTTTTTTGATTCTGTTGTATCAAATCATTTAACTGTTCTCCCAATTCTTTACAAGACCAACCTAAATGAGTTTCTAATATTTGACCAACATTCATTCTACTTGGTACTCCTAATGGGTTCAAAACGATGTCTACAGGTTTACCATTTTCTCTATAAGGCATGTCTTCAACAGGAACTATTTTACTAACAACTCCTTTGTTACCATGTCTTCCTGACATTTTATCACCAGGTCTTAACCTTCTTTTAATTGCTACAAAGACTTTTACCATTTTCATTACGCTTGGCAGCAGATCATCGCCTTGCCTTATTTTTAAAACCTTATCTTCAAATCTTTCTTGAATATCGTTTTTAGCTTTCTCATATTGAGATCTAAGTTGATATAATGCGTCCAATTTCTTTGAATCTTCTACAGAAATTTTTAGTAAGTCAGAAACAGGTAAACTAAAAATTATTTCCTCATTTAAATTTGTACCTTCTTTGTAATTCTTTATTTTTTTATTTAATTTTGTATTATTTAATATAGACGAAGCTCTTTGTTTAATGCTTCTTTCTAAAATTTCCTCTTCAACGTTTTTATCTTGCTGAACACTCTCAATCTCAGCTCTTTCAATAGTAATTGATCTCTCATCTTTCTCAATACCATGTCTATTGAATACTCTAACATCAACTACTATACCTCCGCTCCCACTAGGCATTTTTAATGAAGTATCAGTTACGTCAATAGCCTTTTCCCCAAATATTGACCTCAAAAGTTTCTCTTCAGGACCAGAAGCTGAGTCTCCTTTAGGAGTTACTTTACCAACAAGAATATCACCTGGCTTTACTTCGGCGCCTATATATACAATTCCAGACTCATCAAGGTTTTTTAAAGCCTCTTCATTTATGTTTGGAATATCTCTTGTTATGTCTTCTTCACCTAATTTAGTATCTCTTGCCATAACTTCATATTCCTCAATATGTATTGAGGTAAATACATCATCTGTAACACATCTCTCAGATATGAGTATTGAGTCTTCAAAATTATAACCCTGCCAAGGCATGAATGCTACAGTAACATTTTTGCCTAAAGCTAGTTCTCCAATTTTTGTTGATGGTCCGTCAGCAATAATATCACCAGATTTAACTTTATCTCCTACTCTCACTAAAGGTTTTTGGTTTATACAAGTGTTTTGATTAGACCTCTTAAATTTTTGTAAATTATAAATATCAACTCCAGACTGAGAATAATCTTTTTCATTTGAAGCTTTAATTACAATTCTTTTTCCATCAATTTTATCAACAATTCCGTCTCTTCTAGCAACAATTGTTACTCCAGAGTCTAGTGCAACATCACTTTCAATTCCTGTACCAACAAGTGGAGCCTCTGGTTTTAATAATGGCACAGCTTGTCTCATCATGTTAGATCCCATTAAAGCTCTGTTTGCATCATCGTTTTCTAAAAACGGAATTAATGATGCAGCTACTGAAACTAATTGCTTGGGAGACACATCTATATAATCTATATTTTCAGGTTTAGATAATATAAAATCTAAATTTGCTCTGCTTGAAACCAATTCCTCAGTAAATTTTCCATTTTTGTCTAAAACTGAATTAGCTTGTGCAATCGTATATTTAGTTTCGTCCATTGCAGATAGATATTCTATCTTGTCTTGTACAACACCATTTTCAACTTTTTTATAAGGACTTTCAATAAAACCATATTTATTTATTTTGGAATATGTGGACAAACTATTAATCAACCCTATGTTTGGACCTTCTGGGGTTTCGATTGGACATATACGACCATAATGAGTTGGGTGTACGTCTCTAACTTCAAAACCAGCTCTTTCTCTTGTAAGTCCCCCTGGACCTAGTGCCGAAACTCTTCTCTTATGAGTAATTTCAGATAATGGATTAGTTTGATCCATAAACTGAGAAAGTTGTGAAGTTGCAAAAAAATCTTTCAATGAAATAGTTAATGGCTTAGCATTAATTAAATCTTGTGGCATTGCCGACTCAACATCGAGTGTAGTCATTTTCTCTTTTATTGCTCTTTCCATTCTATAAACACCAATTCTGGCTTGATTTTCTACAAGTTCACCAACAGACCTAACTCTTCTATTTCCTAAATGATCAATATCATCTATTTCATCTTTCCCATCTCTTAGATCTAGCATTTTCCTGATAATAGCCAAAATATCATCATTTCTTAAAATTGTAATTTTATCTGAACAATTTAAATCCAATCTAGAGTTCATTTTTACTCTACCTACATCAGATAAGTCGTATCTATCAGAGCTAAAAAATAAGTTATTAAAAATTTGTGTTGCAATTTCAATTGTTGGTGGTTCGCCAGGTCTTAATACTTTATAAATTTCTGTGATTGCTTCATTTTTACTCTCATTTTTATCGTTTAAAATTGTGTTAAGTAAATAAGGTCCCTTAGATATAGAATTAGTTTTAGCAACATTTATTACTTTTAAATTTGCCTCCAAAAACTTTTGAATAATAGTTTCGTTTAATTCCGTTCCAATTTTGAAAGTATCCTCACCCAATACAATTTCCTCTTGCAAGTATTTGCCATATAATGAACTATTTGATACTAAAATTTCTTTTAGACCCTCATTCTGTAGTTTTTTAGCAGTCAAAAAGTTAATTTGATCACCAATTTTGACTAATGTTTTATTATTTTTAGCGTCAATTATCTCCTCCGAAAAATTTTTTGATTTATAATTTTCAGGATCAAATTTTGTTTTCCATTTTTTTGCGTTTGAGTCATAAGAAAAGACCTGTTTTTCATAAAATTCATTTACAATATCTGGTTTACTAAATCCTAATGCTTGTAATAGAGTAGTAACAAAAATTTTTTTTTTTCTATCAATTCTAAAGTATAAAAAATCCTTAACATCATATTCAAAATCTAACCAAGATCCACGGTTGGGTATAACCCTACAATTAAATAAAAGTTTTCCACTTGCATGTGATTTACCTTTATCATGATCAAAGAATACCCCTGGACTCCTGTGCATTTGGTTAACAACTACTCTTTGAACTCCATTGGTTATAAAGGTTCCACTATTAGTCATCATTGGAACTTCACCCATATAAACTTCTTGCTCTTTGGCAGATAAAATATCTTTAGTATTTTTTTCTTGATCAATTTCGTAAACTACAAGTCGTAAGGTGCATTTTAATGCAGCTGAATATGTTAAGCCTCTAGTAATACATTCTTCTACATCAAATTTTGGTTTTTCAAGTTTATATGATAAATATTCAAGTGTGGCCTTATCATTTAAATCTTCAATTGGAAAAATACTTTTAAATACTCTGTCAAAGCCTTTTGTTAAATGTTGTTCAATATCATCTTTAAATTCTGTTAGCTCTTTATAAGAATTTTTTTGAACTTCTATTAAATTAGGTATTGATAAACTTTCCTTGAGTTTTCCAAAACTTTTTCTAATATTTTTTTTTTCAGTAAAAGATAATTGCATAAACATTTAAACACTGAATAGCATTATTCAGTATCTGGATTCTTTCTTTTTAAATTTACTTAAGTTCTACTGTTGCGCCTGCTGCTTCTAACTTAGATTTAATTTCTTCAGCTTCTTTTTTATTCACACCTGTTTTAACTTCTTTAGGTGCTCCTTCAACTAGGTCTTTTGCTTCTTTTAATCCAAGTTCAGTTATTGCTCTCACTTCTTTAATAACATTAATTTTCTTATCACCTGCAGCAGCAAGAATTATTGTAAAATCATCTTTGGTTTCGGCTGGTGCGTCTCCACCTACGGCAGCAGGTGCTGCAGCAACAGCAGCTGCTGCTGTAACTCCCCATTTTTCCTCTAATTGTTTTGAAAGCTCAGCTGCTTCTACAACAGTCAAACTTGATAAATCTTCTATAATTTTATTTAAGTCAGCCATAATAATCTTTTGTCCCTAGTTATTTTTTTGATTTTTCGAGCGCTAAAATAGCGATTTTTGACGCCGGCGCAAGCAAAATACTTGCTATTTTTTGTGCCGGAGACCTTAAAATACCTACAATTTTAGCTCTTGCCTCCTCTAATGATGGCAATGTTGCTACATTTTTCACTCCGGCTAAGTCTAAAATGTCATTGCCCATGATTCCGCCTAAGATTTTTAAATTTTCATTTTCTTTTGAAAATTTAGTTAAAATTTTAGCTGAAGTTATTGCATCATCAGATAAAGCAACAGCTGTTGGGCCGGAAAACAAATCAGTTAAATTTTTGCACTTAGTTTTTTCTAATGCTATCTTGGTAATTCTATTATTAGTAATTTTAAATTTTATACCATGCTCTCGCATCTGTTTTCTAAGATCATCTAATTGAGTTACAGTTAATCCTTGATAATGTGTAACTATTACTGCTTCAGTTTTATCAAACTGAGATGTCATATCATCAATATACTGTTTTTTTTGAGCTTTATTCATCATAATTAAAAACTCTTTTCTAATTTGATTTTGTATGAAACTCCCATACTAGATGTTATGAAAACTTGTCTGATTAAATCTCCTTTAATTGTCAAATTAGATTTTTCTTTTTCCAATGTTTCAATAACTGCATTATAATTCTTAATTAATTTATCATCATCAAAAGATTTTTTTCCAATACTTAATCCAATATTTCCATCTTTATCATTTCTTATCTCTACCTGGCCTGCCTTAGCTTCATTGATAGCTTTAACAATATCATTTGTAACCGTACCTAATTTTGGATTTGGCATTAAACCTTTTGGTCCCAAAACTTTACCTAATTTTGATAATTTGATCATCATTGATGGTGTGCATATAAGTTTTTCAAAATTAATTTCTCCATTCTTAATTTTTTCTACTAAATCATCTCCTCCAACTAGATCTGCATTTGCATTTTTTGCTTCCTCTGTTTTAGAATCTTCACACACTACTGCTACCTTAACATTTTTTCCAGTGCCGCCTGGTAAATTAACAATTGTTCTAAGATTAATCTCATTTTTTTTTTGTTTGTTATTAATTCTAAAGCTTAAATCAACAGACTCATCAAATTTTGTTGTACAATTTGCTTTGATCTTGTCTAAAATTTTATCTACAGGTTCAGCATTCAATTCTTTACTATCCTTTGGTAATTTATTATATCTCTTAGACATCATTATTCTTTAACCTCTATACCCATTGATCTTGCAGATCCAGCAATAATTTTCGCAGCTTCATCTAGATCATGAGCATTTAAATCTTCCATTTTTTTTTCAGCTATATCTTTTAATTGTTGTTTAGAAATAGTTCCAATAATATTTCTCCCTGGTTCTTTTGATCCACTTTTTAGTTTCATCGCCTCTTTTATAAAATGTGAGGCAGGTGGAGACTTAATTATAAAGTCAAATTTTTTATCTTTATAAACAGTGATTATTACTGGCACAGGTTTACCTGCAAATGATTTTGTTTTATCATTAAAAGCTTTACAAAATTCCATAATATTAATTCCTCTTTGACCTAAGGCAGGTCCTACTGGAGGTGCTGGATTAGCTTGACCACCTTTAATTTGTAATTTTACATATCCGCTTATTTCTTTTTTTGCCATTAGCTTGCCTTTTCTACTTGGTTATATTCTAAATCAACTGGTGTAGGTCGGCCAAAAATTGAAACAGAAACTTTTAATCTCAGTTTTTCTTCATCTATATCTTCAACTAAACCACTAAATGAAGCAAATGGTCCATCGATTACTTGAACCTTTTCTCCTACGTTGTACTCAATAGATGATTTAGGCTGTGCAACACCATCTTTAATTTGACCTAATATTTTTTCCACTTCTTTGTCTGATACTGGTATTGGGGTACCTTTTGAACCTAAAAACCCACTTACTTTTTTTAAATTTTTAATCATATGATAAATATTATTATCCATTTCACTTTTAATTAAAATGTAACCAGGAAAATATTTCTTTTTTCTTTGGACTCTTTTGCCCCTTTTTACCTCGGTTACGTCATGGGTTGGAACAATAATCTCTTCAATCTTCTCAGATATTTCTGCTTTTGCTGCTTCTTCTTTAATTAGCTTAGCAACTTTATTTTCAAAACTTGAATGAGACTGAACAATGTACCAATTTTTCATTATATACTCACCTTAAGAATGATTTCTAAAAAAAACTTTAAAATCTGGTCTAATAACAAAAAAAATATAGAAGCTATAACTGCCATTGCAAAAACCATTAAAGCTCCTTGAATTGTCTCTTTCGCAGTTGGCCAAGTAACCTTGAAAGCTTCTTGTTTTACATCCTGAATAAATTTAAGTGGGTTTTTCATTAAATATTTTAGCAAAAATTGGCAGGAGCGAAGGGAATCGAACCCCCAACCTCCGGTTTTGGAGACCGGCGCTCTACCAATTGAGCTACACTCCTATTGAGTTTACTCTATTATTTTTGTTACTACTCCAGCTCCTACTGTTCTACCACCTTCTCTAATTGCAAAATTAAGTTTTTCGTCCATCGCAATTGGTGTGATAAGTTTTACCGTAAATTTAGCGTCATCTCCTGGCATTACCATTTCTGTTCCTGCCGGCAATTCTACTTCTCCAGTTACATCTGTTGTTCTAAAATAAAATTGAGGTCTATATTTAGTGAAAAATGGAGTATGTCTTCCACCTTCTTCTTTCTTTAAAACATATGCTTGAGCCTCAAATTTAGTATGTGGTTTTATAGATCCTGGTTTGCATAAAACCTGTCCTCTTTCAACATCTGTTCTTTCAACACCTCTTAATAGTGCTCCAATGTTGTCGCCTGCTTCACCTGAGTCTAAGAGCTTTCTAAACATTTCTACTCCAGTACAAACTGATTTTTTAGTTTCTCTAATACCAACTATCTCTATTTCTTCACCAGTTTTAATTACTCCAGACTCTACTCTACCTGTTACAACAGTTCCTCTTCCTGAAATTGAAAAAACATCTTCAACTGGCATTAGGAAATCTTTATCTTTAGGTCTGTCTGGCTGAGGAATAAATTCATCTACCGATTTCATTAAATCCATAATAGAATTTTTTCCAATTTCATCATCTCTACCTTCAACAGCAGCTAAAGCTGAACCTTTAATTATTGGTGTTTTATCACCTGGAAATTTATATGAAGTTAATAAATCTTTTATTTCTTCTTCAACTAGGTCTATCATCTCTTTATCATCAACCTGATCAACTTTATTCAAGTAAACAACAATAGCAGGTACTCCAACCTGACGTGCAAGAAGAATGTGTTCTCTTGTTTGAGGCATTGGTCCATCAGCTGCATTAACAACTAAAATTGCTCCATCCATTTGTGCTGCACCTGTAATCATGTTTTTAACATAATCTGCGTGACCTGGGCAATCTACATGAGCGTAATGTCTTTTTTCAGTTTCATATTCTACGTGAGCAGTTGAGATAGTTATACCTCTCTCTTTTTCTTCAGGAGCTTTATCAATTTGGTCATAGGCAACAAAGTTTGCTCCACCACCCTCTGACAAAACCTTGGTGATTGCAGCTGTTAGAGTTGTTTTTCCATGATCAACGTGTCCGATTGTACCAATGTTACAATGCGGTTTATTTCTTACAAATTTTTCCTTCGACATTACTTTTTTTCCTCACTTTAAATTTAGTTTTATTTTTTGGAGCGGGTGATGAGAATCGAACTCACGCAACCAGCTTGGAAGGCTAGTGTTCTACCACTGAACTACACCCGCATACCCAAGTGTGCACTCCAAAGTTATATAAAGTTTTATTAAATGGTGGAGGGGGAAGGATTCGAACCTTCGAAGACCGAAGTCAACGGGTTTACAGCCCGCCCCATTTGACCGCTTTGGTACCCCTCCCTAATAGCAGGGGAAGCGTCCCCTTGTTCAATAAAGCTTTAAACAACATGCGTTTTATATATTTTTATTATACAAATGCAATACGTGAATTTAATGAAAAATAGTATAAAAACTCAATAAAATCGTAGAATATGTCTGAAAAATCATCTTTTTTTATAGCTGGTCGTCATGCAGTAGTAGAAGCTTTAAGGAACCCAAAAAGAAGAGTTATTAAAATTTTTTTAACTGAAGATAGTAAAAAAAATATTCATAAACAAAATCCAGATAGAAATTTATTAAAAGATATGAAAGTTTTTTTTAAAACTAAAAAAGAATTGGATAAATATTGTAAAAGTGAGGATATTCTCCATCAAGGTTACGTTGCTGAAATAGAGCATCTCGAAAATTTTGAACTAAAAGAATTCATTAAACAAAAAAATAACTTAACATTAGTATGTTTAGATGAAGTAACTGACCCAAGAAACATAGGCTCCATAATTAGAAGTGCTGCTTCATTTAATATTGATGGATTAATAGTAAAAGAAAGACATTTTCCAAGCGAAAGTAAATTAATGTATAAGGCCGCAAGTGGTTGTGTTGAATATGTAAATATTTTTAAAGTATCAAATATTAATACAACTTTAAAATATCTTAGAGATAAAAATTTTTGGGTTTATGGTTTTGCTGCAAATAGTGATAAAGATTTTACAAAAATTGAATGGAATGGAAACAATATTTTAGTATTTGGGTCTGAAGGATATGGTCTTAAGAAGCATACTGAAAAATATATAGATTTTTCAGTAAAGATTAATATTAACAAAAATATAGAGAGTTTAAATATATCTAATAGTGCCTCAATAGTTTTTCACCATATAAATCAACAAAAATAATTTCTTGATAATAAAATAAATGATATTAAAAAACTTCTCATGCCCTTGTAGCTCAGCTGGTAGAGCAATTGATTTGTAATCAATAGGTCCGCGGTTCGAGTCCGTGCGGGGGCACCATCACTCAAAAAATCAACATTAATTATTTTTGCAATTTAAGGATTAAGTTATTTATTATTAATATGTGGAAAATGCATCCACCCTGTAACAATATACTTAACACCACTATTTAAAATTTTTCCATTATGTGCATGTGTCCACTCAGCAGGCCAAATTAGTGTTTTACCAACCTCTGGTTTTATCTCTATATTGTAATGCGAAAAATGTGTTGTGCCACCATCTTCAACATCATTTAGATAAGTCATCCATGCAAATAATCTGTGAGAAGATGAAATAGAACTTCTTTCTGCATGAACTTTAGCGAAGTGTCCACCTGGTGAATATTTTTGAATATTAAATTTTCCTATATGAACTTCTTTAACTAAATTTTTTAAAAATGGCCACTGGTTTTGATAATCTTTAAAATTCTCAAATAACTCATTCATATATTTATGGAGACATTTGAATTTTACATTTTTTAAATCATTTGCATTAATTACAATGTCAGTTGTTTTTTTAATTTCTAGATTTTTACCAGAACCTGATACTCCATCTCTTTGTAAATTTTTGTTATCTTCAAAAAAATCTATAATTTCTTTACACAAATCATTATTTTCTAAATTCCAAGCACCAATAAAATGTGGGTTTTGTTCATCATTTTTTAACGTTTTAGAACTGATATTTATTCTTTTCATTGCTAATTAATTCTAAAATTTTTTTGAGTAAAAGATATAACGCCTTGTGCTTGAGCTATCAAATCCAAACCGTTATTGTGTTCGTTTAGTTTAAGCAATAATTCACCATATGCAATAACAGTTTTTTTATTGTTCGGATCGAGACTAAGGGCTTTTTTATAAATTTCTTTAGCCTCATCTAATCTACCAAGTTTCTCTACTATTATACCTAGGTTGCTATAAGCCATAGCATAATTGGGTCTAAGGGATATGGTTTTTCTTAAAATCAATTCAGCTTTATCAAATTTCCCTAATGCATGAAATATAATACCTAAGTTGTTATATGCACTTAAATTATCAGGTTTAAGTTCTATGGCTTTTTTGTAGATTAATTCAGCTTCCTTTAATTTGCCTAATTTTTGTAAAGTAACACCAAGATTATTATACGCTTGAATGTGATTAGGTTGATGATTTATTATTTTTTTATAAGTTTCCTCTGCTTTTAGAAGTTTACCATTTTTAAAATAAATATCTCCTTCTCCAAGTAATCGATTAATATCTATTTTCATAATAATATTAATATTTTAACACTTCAGTATTATAGTGTCGAGATTTGAAATATTAAGAAATATTTATAACCTCTGTACTATTCTAATAATTTAGAAGTAATTTGCTTTTTTGGATCAAAAAATGGTTTCTCTATGACGTCACATTTAAAATTTTTATTATCAATAATTACATCAATTTCTAAGCCAATTTTTGAATAATCAATATCAACTATAGCTAAAGCAATATTTTTTTTTAAACGAGGTGAATATATTGCTGAGGTAACCTTGCCTATATTTTTATTATCACTTTTTAAAGGCCAAAATGTTGTATTTGGACCATTTAATTTTTCACATTTAATTTCTAGACCAACTTGCAATCTTTTTACTCCATCATTTTTAATTTTTTTTAATGCTTCTTTACCAATAAAATTAATTTCGCTATTCAAATTAACTAAACGATCTAGACCTAATTCGAATGGGTTAGTATGAATATCTGCATCTGCATGATATGAAAGCATTCCTCCTTCTATTCTTCTTATGGATGATGTATGTCCTGCTTTAATTCCAAAATTCTTACCTGCTTCCATAATTTTTTCGTATAATTCATTACCTTTTGTTCCATCTCTAAGAAAAAGTTCGTAACCAAATTCACTAGACCAACCTGTTCTAGATACTATTAGTGGTATCCCATCAAGATCTAATTCTTTAAACCAATAATATTTTAAATCTTTAATACTATCTCCAAATAACTTAATCATTATTTTTCCAGAATTTGGCCCTTGTAATTGTAATGGAGAGACATCTGGTTCTTTAATTTTGATATCTAGTCCTGAGTTAACAGCAACTCCTTGCGCCCACAATAAAATGTCACTATCACCTAATGACAACCAAAAATGATTTTCTCCTAACCTTAAAAGAACAGGATCATTCAATATACCGCCTTCCGTATTTGTAATTAAAACGTATTTACATTGACCAATAGAGAGGTTTGATAAATCCCTTGGGGTTAGTAATTGAATAAATTTAAAGGCATCTGGGCCTGTTATTTCAACTTGTCTTTCAACAGCAACATCACATAAAATTGCTGTTTCAATTAGGTTCCAAAAGTTTTGTTCTGGATCTCCAAAATCGCGAGGAATATACATATGATTATAGACTGAAAAACCTTTTGCTCCCCATTTTATAGTTGCATCAAAGTATGGAGATTTTCTAATTTGAGTTCCAAACCCAAAATTTTTATTTATCATTAATTTATTTCTTTTCTGATTTGCTCTATTTTAATTTTTTTTTGAAGACTTCTATTTAAATCATAAAGAAGATTAAACTTTATTTTTTTATTAGTTTTAATTGAAATAATTTTTGCATTTCTAACCTCATAATTATCGGCAACTGCACTTATTGGTCTTTTTTGTATATTAAGATTTTTTATAACAATTTTAGATTTATCACTAACTACCCGTCCCTTCCATCTTCTAGGTCTAAAAGCACTAATCGGTCTAATTGATAATTTTTTTGAATCTAGGTTTAAAATTGGTCCATATACAGACATGTTATATGCTGTACTACCCGCTGGAGTAGAGATTAATACTCCATCTGAAACTAATTTTTTTATAATTTTCTTAGATCCATTTGAGATTTCTAATGAGGCTGTTTGTCTGCTCTGTCTAAGTATTGACACTTCATTTATTGCAATAGATTTTTTTATTTTATTAAATTTATTCTTTACAGTCATTTCCAAGGGTGAAATTATTACCTGTCTAGCTTTTGATAAATTTTTTACAGTGTTTTTTGAAGAAAATTTATTCATCAAAAAACCATAACTTCCAGCATTAATTCCATAAAAAGGTTTTTTATATTTATTGTATTTTTTTAATGACTCCAACATAAAACCATCTCCACCAACAACAATAATTAGATTACATTTATTTAATGAAATATTTTTTATTTTGTGATCTAGAAATTTTTTTATATTTTTTGAAGCTTTAGTATTGTCAAAAAGAATATGAGGTTTGATCATTAATGGTGCCCTCGGCCAGACTCGAACTGGCACTCCATAAATGGCAAGGATTTTAAGTCCTTTGTGTCTACCAATTTCACCACGAGGGCATTAATGAA